>NZ_JBIIKX010000016.1:0-101732 GCF_044232965.1 Prosthecobacter sp. | reverse complement strand
TGAGTGTGCTCAAACCAAGTTCGCGTAGCTTCGGCAGCAGCGTTTCAGCTCCGCCGATGGAATCGAGCACGCGCACGGCGGAGATGTTGAGCGAATTGCCGAGCGCATTTCGATACGTCATCGGCCCAAAGCTGCGCAGGGAGAAATTTTCCGGCTTGTAGGTGCCGCTGGTGGTGGCGAACTCGATGGGCAGATCGGCGACGATGCTCGCGGGTGTCGCACCACGCTCGAAAGCGATCAGATAAGTGAACGGCTTCATCGCCGAGCCGGGGGAATGCGGTGCCCAGGCTCCATTGATCTGACCGCCTTCATTCGCGAAGAAATCGCGCGATCCAGCGAGCGCGAGCACGGCTCCGGTGGAGTTCTCGATCACCACCACGGCCCCATGCGAGACATGACGGCCTTTGAGCGACTCCAGGCGCTGCGCAATGATCGTCTCCACTTGCTGCTGAAGCGTGGCATCGAGCGTGGTGCGGATCGTCGTGGCATCGGAAGCGCCGCGCAGCATTTCAATGGCATGCGGAGCCTCAAATCCGCCGCTGAAGCGTTGCAGCACGATGTTTTGGCTCAAGGCGACACGATGCGACTCGTCATCGAGCCAGCCGAGCGTGCGCATGTGATCAAGAATGCGACGTTGGCGCGGTAAAACAGCCTCCAGGCTGCGAAACGGGTTCAAACGGCTCGGCGACTGCGGCAGCGCGGCGAGCAGCGCGCATTCGGCTGGTGTGAGATCGTTGAGCGGCTTGTGGAAGTAGCCGGACGCAGCGGTGGCGGCTCCGGTCATGAGGTTGCCGAAGGAAATGCGGTTCAGGTAAGCCGTAAGCACGTCCTCGCGGCTCCAGGACATCGCGAGACGACGTGCTTGCAGCGCCTCGACGATCTTGATCCCCAGCGTGCGTTTGCCGGAGCGCGGCGTGGTGTATTTGATGAGCTGCTGGTGAATTGTCGAGGCACCGGAAACGACACGTTTCGCCTGCGCATTGTCCCAGGCGGCGCGCGCGATGGCCAAAGGATCAACGCCGCCATGGGAAAAGAAACGTTTGTCCTCAGCGGCGAGCACCGTGTGAACCAGCGTCGTCGGAATCTCCGCGTATTGCACCGGTGGTGCGGAGCGTGTGCCATCTTCATTGAGAAGATGCCGCAGCGGTGTGCCGTCGCGGGCGAGGTAAAGCGTGGAAGCGGGCGGTGGTTGTAGCAGAGCTTCTGGCAATGGCACCAGCCATGGAATGCCCCACCAGCCGACTGCTGCGAATACGAGCAGGGTGATGAGGATGGCTTTCCAGCGGCGACGCATCGAGAAAGAAACATGTGCTGTGAGGAGAATGCCAGCGTGGGTTCGATTTTGACCCCTCACCCCAGCCCTCTCCCCGAAGATGATCTTGGAGCGAATTCAGACTGGGGCGGGGAGAGGGAGATTCGCTTTGTGTGCCTTGGAGATAGGTCGAAGTGCAGGGCGTCCTCCTCTCCCCGTCGAGAACGCGGCATGGTCGTGCGTTTTACTCCGGGGAGAGGCTGGGTGAGGGGGAATTCAAAAACGTCATTGGCGACACAACTTGACCGCATGCAGTCACCACCCCAGCATGCGCGGCTCGCATGAATCCGCCGCCAACCATCGCCTGCCTCGGCCCCGAGGGCAGTTTTTCGCATCTGATCACGCAGATGCGCTTTCCAGGCGCTGAGGTGAGTTTGCGGGACAACGTGGGCGATGTGTTTGCCTACATTGCTGCGAATCCTGCGGTGCAGGGCATCGTGCCGATCGAGAATTCGTCGGGCGGCTTCATCATCGACACCGTGGACTGCCTGGTGGACGCACGTTCAGGACTGACCATTTTTGAAGAACTGACGCTGGATGTGAAGCTGGCGTTGCTGGGACGTGCGGACGAAAAAATCACCTCGATTCATTCTCATGCCATTCCGTTTTTCCACTGCGATGAGTGGCTGCGCACGAACTATCCGCAGGCGAAACGTGTGCCGGAACCGAGTACGGCCAAGGCGGCGGCCAAAGCCGCCGCCACACCCGGTGCCGCCGCCATCGGCCCCAGGCAGAATGCCGAGCGCCACGGCCTGCAGGTGCTGCATTTTCCCATCGCGGGAGAGACGCCGAACATCACTCAGTTTTTCCTGGTGGGGCATGGGGTGAGCGCGGCATTGCCGGTGCATGACCGCACGGCGCTTGTGGTGGAGCTGCCGGATCGTCCGGGCAGCCTGTGCCGGTTCCTGACACCGCTGAGCGATGACGGCATCAACATGAAACGCATCGAGTCACGCCCGATCCGCGGCCAGCCGAACAAGTATCGCTTCTACATCGAGATCGAAGGCTCCATGGCTGATCCGCAGGTGCAGCAGGCACTGGATCAAACGCGGGCGGAGGGTGCGACGATCCGCAGCGTGGGGTCTTATTCTGCCGGGCGGCGGTTTGAGTCGTGAATCACTGCATGAAACGCGAATTTTCACGAATGGCGATCCTGCTATGAGCGCGTTTCTGGATTCGCGATCATTCGCGAACATTCCGCAGCATTCGCGTTGAAATTCTGAACCCTAACCATCCATGAAGAACATCATCACCTGCTTGTTACTGTTGTCGGCCAGTTCCTTTGCCGCCGAAACCATCTCCAAACGTGCGAGCGAGATCGATCCGCGTGCCAAGGAGCATCCTGAAATCGACTTCGTGTTCACGGACAAGAAAGGCAAGCCGCAGGACATGCAGAACGCGAGCGTGGACACGAAAGTGAAGCCTCAGGGCAAGCTGGTGATCTGGCTTATGGGGCACAACGCAGGCTTGTTTGAGCGGCTGAACAGCTACGGGTTGCATGCGATCCAGGTGCATTATGCGAACAAGTGGTTCGGCATCATCCCGGCGGCACGACGCGATGATGGCAAGACTTTGGGCGACATCCGGCTCGAAGCGTCCATCGGCGAAGATCGGAGCGATCTGGTGAGCATCCCGCAGCCGGATAGCATCATGGAGCGCTCGTTTCAGTTTGTGAAATGGCTCTCCAAGGAGCATCCCGAAGGCAAGTGGAAGCAGTTCCTGAGCAAGGATGGCAAAGGCCTGGACTGGGATAAGGTGATCCTCTCCGGTGCTTCTCATGGTGCGACGACCTCGGCGCGTTTTGCCAAGCACCAGAAGGTGGACCGCGTGGTGTGCCTGTGCGGGCCACGTGACAACTTGGAAAGCTGGCAGTCCCTGCCCTCCGCGACACCGGCAAACCGCATCTTCGGCTTCAGCCATGTGCTGGACGGCGGCTGGACGGGCGATCACTACTGCCGCTCGTGGGAGATGATGGGCCTGAACCAGTTCGGCCCAATCGTGAATGTGGACATGGTCTCCCCGCCGTTTGAGAACTCGCGTCGTCTCATCACGGACGCCGATGTGAAGGGCGATGCCGGTCGTGCGCACGGTTCCGTGACGCCCGGCGGGTCTGCTGTGAAGGACAAGGACGGCAAACTCATCCACGAGGCGGTCTGGAAGTATCTTTACACGCATCCGGTCGATCAAACCGGCTCGCCAACACCTGCGGATCCCGACTGTGTGAAGGATCAGCGCAAGTAATCCCGTTTCTCCACGCCTCCATCAACCCCACGACCTGCCTCCTATGTTCTTCTCGATTCGCTCCCTCTCTGTCGCTGCTGTTTTCAGTCTCGGCGCTGTTTTGAATGCCGCTGACAATCCTTTCGTAGGACGCTGGGCGCTGACGATCCCCGGCGGTGGCGCTGGCTGGCTGGGCGTTGAATCCAAAGACGGTGCCCTCAGCTCCAGCGTGCTCTGGGGCGGCGGCAGCGTGGTGCCGACGGCGGGCACGAAGGTCGATGGCGACACGTTGATCGTGACGCGTGAGCAGAAGAACAAGGAAGGCAAGCTGTCGGCCATCGAAACCATCACGGCGAAGATCGAAGGCGACGCGTTGAAGCTCACCACGGCGAAAAAGAACGCTGAGGGCAAAGAGATTGGCAAGCCTGCTGAGTTTGCCGGCAAGCGCATCGCCGACATCCCGGCCAAGCCTGATCTCGCGAAGGTGAAGTTTGGCGATCCGATCCAGCTCTTGAATGGCAAGGATCTCACCGGCTGGCGTTTGCTCAAAGAAGCCGACAACGGCTGGAGCGTGGTCGATGGCGTGCTGCAAAACCGCGTGGTGAAGGCCAAGGACAAGCATTTCGGCAATTTGCGCACCGACGCGGAGTTTGAGGACTTTAATCTGAAGACCGAGGTGCGCACGCAGGAAGGCAGCAACAGCGGCATCTATCTGCGCGGCATTTATGAGGTGCAGATCATGGAGAGCTTTGGCAAGCCGCTCGATTCGCACCACATGGGCGCGCTTTACAGCCGCATCACGCCAAGCGTGAACGCGGAGAAGCCGATCGGCGAATGGCAGACGCTGGACATCACGCTGGTGGATCGCCACCTCACGGTGATCCTCAACGGCACCACCATCATCGACAACCAGCCCGTGCTCGGCTGCACCGGCGGCGCGATGACGAGCGATGAGTTCAAACCCGGCCCACTTTACCTGCAAGGCGACCACACGAACGTGGACTACCGCAACATGGTGCTGCGCCCGGTGGTGAAGTAACTTTTGCTCATCTCCAGTCGCATGACTTCACGCCTGGCCCTGCTGTTGCTCTGCCTGCCCATCGGCGGGCTTGCCGAGTCCCACTGGCCGCAGTTTCGCGGTGAAGGCGGGCTCGGCATCGGCACAGGAAAGCCGCCGGTGGAGTTCAACGCGGAGAAAAACATGCGCTGGCAGGTCGAGGTGCCGCATGGGCATTCTTCGCCCTGCGTCTGGGGAGACAAGATCGCGCTCACGGGTCTCGATGGCGGCAAGTTGGTCACGTTTTGCCTCAATCGTGCTGATGGACGCGAACTCTGGCGTGTGGCGGCTCCGGCTGAGAAAATCGAGGGTGCGCATCGCATCGGCAGCCCGGCCACGCCGACCTGCTGCACGGATGGCGAGCGTTTGATCGCGTATTTCGGCAGCTACGGCGTGCTGGCCTATGATTGGAGCGGCAAGGAGCTGTGGAAGAAGCCGTTGCCTGCGCCGGTGGTCGAGTTTGGCACCAGCGCCTCGCCGATCATCGCGGACGGAAAGGTCATCATCGTCGCGGATCAGGATGTGGGCAGCTACATGATCGCGCTGGATGTGAAAACCGGCGCGGAAGCCTGGCGCGTGGACCGCAGCGAGTTCCGGCGCGGCTTTTCGTCGCCGTTGGTGTGGAAACACGACGGCATTGAGGAACTCGTCGTGTGCGGATCGCTGTGGGTGCGGAGTTATGATCTTAAAGATGGCAAACAGCGCTGGTCTGCGCGTGGCATGGCGCGTGTGTCGAATGCAAGTCCTGTGGCCGCCGACGGTGTGTTGCTCGTCTCAAGCTGGAACGTCGGTGGCGATGAAGACGACCGCGTGCTCATGGAGCCGCACGAGACTTTTGCCGCCGCGAACGACGCTGACAAAGACGGCCTGCTGACGCTGGCGGAGTTTCCGAAGGGCAAAATCAAAGACCGCTTCTCGCAGATCGACGCCGACAAAGACGGCAAGGTGACGAAGGCCGAGTATGAAACCATGCGCGGCATGTTTGCCGATGCCGTGAACCAGCTTTTCGCCATCAAGCCCGGTGGCAGCGGCGACATCACCGACACGCACGTCATCTGGCAGGTGAACAAGCACCTGCCGTATGTTTCCTCGCCCATCGTGGCGAACGGACGCGTCTTCACCATGAAGAGCGGCGGCCTCGCCAGTGCCTACGACGCGAAAAGCGGCAGCCCCATTTTCCAGGCCGAGCGCGTCGATGCCTCCGGCGACTACTACGCCTCCGCTGTCAGCGCCGATGGCCGTATCTACATCACGTCGCAACGCGGCACCGTCGTCGTGTTGGATGCCGCGAGCGACACGCTGAAGGTACTGGCACGCAACGATCTCAAGGCTTCCGTCTTCGCTTCACCCGCCATCGTCGATGGTGTGATCTACCTGCGCACCGACAAGCATCTTTACGCCTTCGGCGAGTGATCAAAGAGGCTGCTGTTGGTTCGAATCATGAGCCAAAACACCGCCGCGATGATGTAGAGAGCGCCAAAGCCGCCGAGCACCGCATTCCAGCCCCCGGCATGGGCCAGCAGCCATGGCACGGCAATCGGGAACGCAGCGGCGCCGAGATTGCCGCACATGTTGGCGGTGGCGCTCACGGTGGCGACATGCGGGCCGCCAAGGCTCATCACCGTCGCCCCCAGGCAGGGATTCGCCGTCGCCGCGCAGAACATGCCCGCGCTGATGACCAGCACCGCCATCACCGGATGCGCGACGAACCACGCGCTGAAGATCAGGCCCGCGCAGAGCAGCAAGGCCGTGGCACTCAAGCCCTGACGCGCGAGACGCGGCCTGCCGGTCCAGCGCAGCACCGCATCCGAAAGCACGCCGCCAAACATGCAGCCCGTCACATCTGCCAGCAGTGGCAGCGTTGTCAGCCAGCCGGAGCCGAGGATCGTCACGCCGCGTGCTTCTTGCAGGTAGGTGGCAAACCAGCTCGCAAAGAAGATGTAGCCCGCAGCCCGGCAGAACTGCTGCGCACACAGAAACCACATCGCCGGACTCTTGATGAGCAGCCGCCACGGCACCGCTCCAGGCTCATTCGTCCCATTCGTTTGATCCTCTCCAATCAGTTCACTCTCCGCTTCATTCACCGATGAATGCTCCGAGGGGCGGTTTCGATACCACACCGCAAACCAAATGGCCCACAACACACCGGGAACCGCATACCACACAAACATCCAGCGCCAGCCGACGCTCACGACGAGCCAGGCCGTCAGCGGAGCGGCGACGATGCTGCCCATCGACATAAAACCGCTGAACGCCCCCGAGGCCGAGGCCTGCGCTGTTTTGGGAAACCAGCGTGACATGACTGTCGTGCCCACCGGCACCAGTCCTGCCTGCGCCACGCCCATGAAGGCCCGCGACCCGATCATCACCGCGAGATGGCCCAGCGCCAGCCCCGCTGTCGCCAGCGACCACAACACGCCATACAACGACAGCGCCCAGCGCGAGCCCATCCGCTGCGCCAGCATCGCCGCCGGGATCTGGCACAACGCATACGGCCAGAAAAACGCGCTCATGAGCATGCCCGACTGCTCTTTGGAAATGCCCAGTTCCGCACGAATCGTGCTCTCCGCCGGACCCACGCCATTCCGCGTGAAATACGCCAGCGCCGCGCCCACGCAGATGCCAGCGAGGACGATGAAGCGAATGCGAGTGGGGTTCGGCTGGGGCATCATGTTGCGTCGGTGTTTTGCACGCGGACACCTTCAAGACGCTCGATCCACACAAATCCTCGCCAATGCTTTCGTCAATTGAGCTGCCGACCGCTTGGCTCTCTATCTAACCAGCAGTTCCTCACCGCGATACACCACGCGTTCGACCATGCCTTGCAGCGTTTGGTCGAGGAAGGGCGTGTTGATGCTCTTCGACTTCATGAAGGCGCGGTTGAAGGTCGTGGTGCGGGCGGGATTGAAAAGGATGAACTCGGCGATGCCGCCTTCTTGGATCGGCACGGGCGGGAGTTTCATGAGGCGGCGCGGTTCGGCGCTGTAACGCTTCACGATGAGGCCCCAGTCGAGGATGTCTTTGCGGATGTAGTAGTCGTAGAGCGAAACGAGCGCAGTTTCGAGGCCGGTGATGCCGAAGGGCGCGCTGGCGAAGTCCTGGTTCTTCTCAAACGGCGTGTGCGGCGCGTGGTCGGTGGCGATGACGTCGAACCAGCCGTCTTTGAGGCCCTGGAGCAGCGCGGCGTTGTCCTCCGGCGTGCGCAGCGGCGGGTTCATCTTGTAGTGCGTGTTATAGTCGCCGATGTGCTCGTGGTTGAACATCAAATGATGTGGCGCGATCTCGCAGGTGACGCGGATGCCACGGTCCTTGGCGCGTTTGATGGTGCCCATGCCGCGCTCGGTGCTGACGTGCTGGATGTGGAGATGCACGCCGGTGAATTCGGCGAGGCGGATGTCGCGCGCGATGCAGATCTCCTCGCTGATGGCGGGGATGCCGGGCAGGCCGAGCGCGTAGCTGATTTTGCCCTCGTGCATGCAGCCTTTGCCGCTGAGTTCCTTCACCTCGCAATGGCTGGCGAGGGGGATGTCGAACTCGCGAGCGTATTCCATCGCGCGGCGGAGAACCTGGGGATTATCGACCGGGAAACCGTCGTCCGTGAGCATCACGGCCCCAGCGGCCTTCATGCCCGCGATACCGGCCAGTTCCTCGCCTTTGCGGCCTTTCGTGATCGCTCCTGTCGTGTAAATGCCGGGGCCGATGCGGGTGCGGCGGGCGCTTTCGAGCACGCTGCGCACGACACCCGCGTTATCGATGGCCGGAGAGGTGTTCGGCATCATGACGAAGCCGGTGACGCCTCCGTTGATGGCCGCCTCGGCGCAGGTGGCGATGTTTTCCTTGTCATCCTGGCCGGGTTCACGAGCATGGACGTGGATGTCAAACAGGCCGGGAAGCAAGATGCGGCCGGTGCAGTCGATGATCTCCGCGCCCTCGACTTTTTCGATGCTGGGGGCCACACCGATGATTTTGTCGCCCTCGACGAGCACGTCGGCGGTCTGGAGCTTTGGAGAGTCTTCGCTGGCGATCTGGGCGTGGCGGTAGAGGCGTTTCATCGTTTGCGGCATGATGTCACGCAGGTCTGGCGAGGCAAGCGGGCTTCTTGCATCCCTCCAGGATGCGCCCTTGAGAAAAGGTAAGGATCGTCTGCGTTCCAGGAGTCATTCGATCCCTGGCTATCTTCTTTGATCCCTCCGGGATCGTGAATCACTTCTTCCGCACATAAAGCAGCACGCGGTCGTGCGTCAGCAGGCAGAGGTCGAGGCGGCCGTCGGCGTCGAGGTCGAGGGCGGCGTAGTCGTGCGGTTCGCTGGCGAGGCCGGTCTTGCCACGGAAGTGCGGGTCGGTCTCGAAGACGCGGAAGTGCATGGCGCTCTGCCATTTCGAGCCGGCGGCGGGCTGGAAGAACTCGATCACGCGACTTTTCGCGGTGTCGAGCAGGGCGATGTCGTCTGTGTCCTCGCCGGAAAATGAGGCGGTGATGAGGTCGGAGTAGGTGGAGTCTTTCAACTCGCTGTCAAAGGTGGTCACGGTGTCGAGCTTGAGCGTGGAGCCGTCGAGCGGGGAGATTTGGAAGCTGTTTTTGGCGAGCAGGAGCAGTTGCACGGCCTTGTCCGCCGTCATGAGCACACAGCGGTCCGGCGTCATGACGGGCAGCGCGTGCGTGTGATCGGCGCGATAGACGCGGTCCTTGTCCGCGACGAGCTCGTGGAGCTTGCTGTGTGTGGCGTCGATGAGCAGCACAGAAATTTTGCCGTCCTTGCGTGAGATGAGCGCGCTGTGCAGCTCGGCGGCGGGATCAGGCGCGTTGAACTGCTCGACGATGCTGGCTTTGCCCTCGGCATCGACCTTGAAGGCGCGGGCGAGCTGCTGATGCGCGATGATGAACTCTTCCTTGCCATCGCCATCGAGATCGCCGGTGGTGAGCGCGGCGGGGGCGATTTTGCTCACAAACGAGTCCGGGATGCCCTCGACGCGCTTGAAGGGTGCTTTCGCGTCGCTCGTGCTGAGCAGAAGCTGCATGGGACCGAGATTGGAGAACAGGGCGAGGTCGCCACGTCCATCTTGATTCGCATCCACCACACGCAGGCCGTTGATGCGGCCGGTTTTGATCGTGAGCTCCTGTGTGGTAGCCAGGAAGCCTTTGCCGGAACCGGATAGGCACAGTGTGACGAGCTGCGGCTTCGATTTGATCTCGCTCACGCAAAGAATGCCCGCGTCTGTCAGCGCCAGGAGCGAGCCGGTGGTCAGCGCGAGCAATGTCTCGCCTTCCTTGGCCTGGTAAACGATCTCGGGATAAACGAGGCGGTTGTCCTTCCAATGTGCGACTCCAATGGACTGTTCGCCGGGGCTGAGCAGCACGAGATCGGGCTTCTTATCGACATCCACGTCGGCAATGGCGAGCGACTCGACGCCGCTGAGGATCGGAAACTCACGACCGGCGCTGAAGGAGCCGCTGGCACTGCCTTCAAACAACCACGCACGCGCGGCTTTTGGCTCGGACATGACGACATCGGCGTGGCCGTCGCCGGTGAGGTCGCCATAGGCCACGGCGCCGGTCTTCGAGTCAGTCGGCGGCATGGCGTGGCGGATGGTGGCGGCACGATCCGCGTTGGGTTCGGCCAAACCACGCGTGAGTTTGGCGATCTCCACCATGTTCGTCTCCTCCTGAATCCAGGCGAGGCCGGTTTGCTTGCCGCCAAGGCGGATGGGATGCAGCCAGTGGCGCGTGGTAGGGATTTCGAGCCGCCACTCTTCGCCGAAGGTCACGCCATCGCGCTGGAGGCGCACAAGCAACGCGTCGCCCTCCGGCGCGGTGTAGAAAAGGTCGGCGCGGCCATCGCCATCGAGATCATTTGCGCTGAGACCACCGCAGCCGCTTTCGCCCAGCGCGTGATTTTGCGGCTCCGCCCATTCGCCAACGGCTTTTTGCAGCAGGATCATTAAACGCGTGTTGGTGAGCAGCGCGATGTCGTCGCGCCCATCGCCGTTCAAATCGCGGGCGACGAGGGTTTCGGTGTCGTCGTTGGTCGAATCGAGCGTGAACTCGCGTTTCTGCGTCCACGTCGCTTTCTCGCCCTGCATGCGGAGCACAAGCTTGTCCTCATCAGTGATGAATGCGATGTCGGTTTTCTTGTCGCCGTTCCAATCGCCCGTGACCAGTGCCAGCGCGGCGCGGCCGATGACGAGCGGTTGTTTCTCGAAGCGCGAGACTTCCAGGATCGGGTTCCAGCGGTCGGTGCGGGCGGATTTTTCAGGATCGCCGGGCTGCACGCCTTCTTTGCGCTGCAGTAGGAACTCGATGCGGGCGCGGGCGGCGTTGATGACGGCCAGATCGGTGAGTCCGTCGCCATTGAAGTCGCCCGAGCGCGGGCTGGTGGTGTTCCAGTCGAGTTTGACGACCTCCGGGCCGTCAAAGTAGAGCGCGGGGACTTCCGCGAAGGCGCTGGAGGCGAGAAGGCTGAGAAGAAGGGGACGCATGGTGCGGGATGCTGGTGTCCGCGACTACTCTTCCGGCGGGATGACGAGATAGTGGATCTGCACGGCGTCCGGGTGCGAGTACTGCGTGCCGAGCATGCGGCCGAAGTAGCGCTGGAAGACTTCTTTTGGCGGGATCGCGCTGGAATCGAGCATCGAGCCGCTGGCGGCGGCGGTGTCGTCTGCGGCGGCTTTTTTGCCGGGGCCTTTCTTTTGGGCCGCCGCCTTCTTTTTGCCGGCATTCTGCGCCTCCAGGGTGCTGGCGGCGGTGGCGATCATGCTGATCATGCTGCCCACATCGGCCACGGTGGCGCTGCCGTAGTTCGGCGGCACGGCGGCGAGGAGCTTTTGTACCTGCGCGTTTTCCCAGATGCTGGGGCCGGAGGGGTCCTTCATGCGGGAGAGCACCTTGTTCAGCGTGCTCGGGGCGCCGATGGAGATGAGGAGGTGCTTGCCGGTGTTGCAGTATGCCATCTCGGAGGCCGCGCTGGAGGTCTGGGAGAGCTTGAGTGTGTTCACACTATAGCCCAGGTAGTCGCTCTCCTCGAAGGCGCCGAAGCCCGCACCGACGTAGCGCTTCAGGCTTTCAAGCGCGCCGCCGATCTTGTCCGCGCTTTTGATTTTGAAAGCCAGCACCTGGCTTTGTTTGTCCAGCGCGCCGTCCTGAACGGTGGAAATCTCATCTTCGAGGCTGCCGAAGAAGTCATCGCGAATCTTGAAGCCGAGCTGCTGCTCGAACTGCGGGATCTGCATCGTCACCATCATAGCCATGGGGCCGAGCTTCATGATCATGCCCATGATGCCGTCGTAGAACTTGCCGAAGTCATAGCGCGTGACGCCACCCTGGAGCACATCGCCGGGAATGAAAACCGGCAGGGCCACTTCATTGGCCGTGGTGCGCATGAGGGAAACGAGCCCCGCCGGCTTTTCAGGATGCAGGATGGTGAAGTCCGAGCGCATCTGCCCGTCCTGCAGTTCCATCGTGATCGCGACAGCCTGCAGTTCCTGCACGCCGAGCATGTTCATGATGATCTGCGGGGTGATGCCCATGGCGGCCATGGCGTCTTTCTCTCCGCCCTTTTTCGCCTTTTCAGCCTCGGCCAGGGCTTTCTGGCCGAGTTCCAAAAACTTCACGCCGTTGAAGTAGATCAGCATGTCTCCGCCGCCGTTGGTGAGCTGGCCGATGCGCGTCAGATGCTCGCGGGCGTCCGCCGCCGCGTCTGCCGAGCCGCTTTGAACTGCGGTGATCATCTGCTCCAGCAGCTTGCGGGAGGTGGACTCGATCATCACATCCCCGACGACAGCCCAGGCGGTGAAGCAGGCGTCATCCTCAGGATCATCCGTGGCGATCTGCACACTCACACCGGCGATGCTGGCGTTCTCGATCTTCAAAGCCGCGTTCTTCTTTTTTTCCGCCTCGACCTCGGAGAGCTTGTGCGCCTCGATCTCCTTCTCCTTGCCCGCGATCTCGCAAAGAGCCACGCTTGGCGGGTTTTTTTTGAAGTCCTCAGGGTCGTTGATCACCAGAAAGTTCAGCAGGGCACCAGGATAGTCCTTTAGCGTGTCATGCATGCCGGTGCCGTAGTGCTCTTTGAAGAACTTGTCCCAGGGAGCGACGCCCTCCTGGCGCATCGGCGCGGTCCAACGCTGCACGGCCTCGTCCTGCATGAATTTCGAGAAGGTGCTCTTGTCCCAGTCGGCGAGCAGTTCTTGCGTGTTTTTCACCGCGACGACAACGGTGGTGCCTTTCGGCATGAGGTTGTACCATTGTTCCAGACGGTCTGCGGCGGAGGCGGGCAGGACGCTGGCGAAGGCCAGGGCGATTAAAATGAGGGCGCGTTGGGGTTTCATGAGATGAAGTTGAATGAAGGGCGTGATCACTACCGGCGAATCAGCCGCCGGTGGTTACAGATTCCGGCTTTGATTTTTCCGTCGGCGGAGCCGGTGGCGGCAGATAGCGGAAGCCGCTGTTCGGATTGCGCGGATCAAAGGCAAAGGCCTCGCGGTTCTTCAAAAACAGCTTCAGCACGTTCGAGGGGATCGAGAAGCCGAGGCCTTCCACGCCGACGCCAGCGGCCTTCATGTTGTTCACGCCCACGACCTCGCCACGCGCGTTGAACAGCGGCCCGCCGGAGTTGCCGGGGTTGATCTGTGTCGTGCTTTGAATGTACCAGCGCCCGCCGTTCTCACGCGCCCGAATGCTGACGATGCCCTTCGACACGCTGCGCTCCAAACCCAGCGGGCTGCCGATGGCGAAGACCTCCTGGCCCTGCGTGAGCGTTTCCGAATCTCCCATCGGCACGAAGGGCAGCGACGCGGCAGCCGGATCGTCGATTTGCAGGATGGCGAGGTCGAGAAAACCGTTCATCGCGATGATTTTCACCTGGGTGAATGGCTGTTTCTCCAATCCGCCCGGCTTTTTGCGATACACCACGACGGTGATCTCACGCTCGCCCGCGATGACGTGCTGGTTGGTGATGACGTAGCCGAGTTTGTTGATGATGAAGCCGGAGCCGAGGCCGGAAGCGGTCTGGATCTGCACCACCGACTCCGCCACGCGCTGGACGTTCTTTTCCACCGTCACCGCCTCACGCCCCGGTTCCACGAAATAGATGTCCTCGCCCTGCACCGCCGCCGCCTTGGTCGAGGCAGTGGCTTTTTCCAGCACGGAAATCTCCGCGCGTGGCAGTGTCAGCACCGTGTGGCCGAGATCGAGCACCACGAAATCCTCCCGCTCTTTCAGCACCTCTCCACGCAGCTCCGCGCCGTTTTTGAGCACGATCTTCACTGTGTCCGCCGCCAATGCCGAAACCGCCGTGCAGGCGGCCGCGAGAACTCCCAAGCTCAGTATTTTTCGCATCACGGACGCGGACTCTAGCGGACACGTCTGCGGATACGAGTTCTTTTTCCGTCACCCGCGCATCGCCCGCTGGCGCAGGAAATGATCCGCCAGCACGAGATGCACCATCGCCTCGACCATGGGCACGGCTCTTGGCAGCACGCAGGGGTCGTGGCGACCACGGGCGGACAGCGTCGTGTCCTCGCCGGTGTTGGTGACGGTTTTTTGCTCGCGCAAAACGGTGGCGGTGGGTTTGAAGGCCACGCGAAAGACGATCTCCTCGCCGTTGCTGATGCCGCCCTGCACGCCGCCGCTGCGGTTCGTGCGCGTGCGGACGTTTTGACCGTCCATGTAGAACTCGTCGTTGTGCTCCAGTCCGGTCATCGTGGTGCCGCCGAAGCCGCTCCCAATTTCAAAACCCTTCGTGGCAGGCAGGCTGAGCATCGCCTTGGCCAGATCGGCCTCCAGACGGTCGAAAACTGGCTCGCCGAGGCCCGCAGGCACGCCGCGCACGACGCACTCGATGATGCCACCGACGCTGTTGCCCTCGCTGCGGATGTTTTCGATAAGCGCGATCATTTTCTCCGCCGCCACCGGATCGCAGGTGCGGACGATGTTCGATTCGATGACCTCGGAGTTCAGCGCGGAGCCGGCGGGCACCTCCGCGTGGATGTTTTGCACCGTTTTAACGTAGGCGAGCGCTTCATAGCCGGAAAGAGAGTGCTGAAGCACTTTCCGCGCGATGGCACCAGCGGCGACGCGACCAATGGTCTCGCGGGCGCTCGATCTACCGCCGCCGGAGACGGCGCGGATGCCGTATTTGGCATCGTAGGTGTAATCAGCGTGACTGGGGCGATACGCCTGCTGCATCTCGGTGTAAGCCGAAGGACGCTGGTCGGTATTGCGAACAAAAATGCCGATGGGCGTGCCCAAAGTCTGCCCATCAATCACACCGGAAAGAATTTCGGCGGTGTCGTCCTCTTTACGCGGCGTGACGATCTTGCTCTGGCCCGGGCGACGACGGTTCAGCTCGTGCTGGATGTCCTCAACGCTGAGCGGGATCTTCGGCGGGCAGCCGTCCACGACGACCCCGACGCCGGGGCCGTGTGATTCGCCCCAGGTGCTGATGCGGAAAAGAGTGCCGAAGTTGCTCGCCATAGGCCGCTCATGATGCGGAGCTTGATTCAAGGTTCAAGGTTCAAGGTTCAGCACTGTTGTAGGGTAGGAAACAGCCAAACGCTCAGTCGTAACTCAGCACATCGTGGATTTTCCACGACAGCACCCCGCGTCCCAGTCCGCCTTCGCTCCACTTGCGAAGTTCGAGCACCTCCAGCGGTTCCAGCCACTTGGCCGCTTGCTTGAAGCCTGACACGTCATTGCCTCCTTGACCACGCACCACGGCAAAGGCCTTCAAAAACTCCCGCAGCTTGGTGAAGCTCAGCTTCACGCGCGTTCCCGCCGTCACGGCTTTGCCTGCCTGGGCGAGATTGTCGGCAAACTGACGCTGTAATGCCCGCGAGGTGCCAAGCATGAAGAACTTGTCCGTCAGCGACACGCAAGGCAGCAGATCCTCGGATTCAAACGGCAGCGTGTAGGCGTAACTCGTCACCGGTCCTTTCTGCCTCATGATCGCCTGCGGCAGTTCCAGTGGTTGCGGCAACGGAGCCTGTTGCGCCAGCTTTTGCAGCGCGGTCTCGATGTTCTGCCACGAGACCCCGATCAACGCGCGATTTTTCATCTCATGCAGCACCGTCAGGCGCGGCAGCGGCACATCCTGCCCGCCGGGTGGCAGACCTGGCAGCAGGGGCATCTTGCCGCCGACATCCAGGATGAACGCGCCATCATTTCCCAGCGCCTTCTGCCAGATTGTTTTCGTGCCGTCATAAACGTCGAGCACGCCTGGCAGCACCGTTTGATCCACCAGCTTGAAAATCTCTGCCGCCTGCTTACCGCCCACGCCCGCGCCGATGACCTCCTTCGTCGCCGCATGGGCCAGCTTCATCCACGCCTCAAAATAAGCGCGTCCAGCGCCCGATGCCGCGCTTTGGCCGCTCACACCCAGCACCACGGATTCATCATCGAGCAGCGGTGTGAACTGCGATCCCTGCGCCAGCACCGCCGCGTTCGCCGGGTTGACACTGCCGGCCCAGTCCAGGTGCAAACCCGCGTCCCACCAGGCCACGGCGGCGCCATTCATGAAATCAGCGCGGTAATACGCCTGCTCAGCCGCTCCCAGCTCCACAACCAGCGGTGCCAATGACCTCGCCACACCAGCAAACATCCGCTCCTGCTCCAATCCCGCCAGCAAACCGCGCAGCATCGGCTGAAAGGGCTCATCGGATTGCAGCGCGTTCAAAAACGCCCCGTCCCAGCAGGCGACCAGGCCCAGCTCACGTTTCGCATGCGCGTCGTCCGCGAAACGCATCTCGCTCCGCGCCAGCATCGAGTCCTCGACCGAATTCGCCAGCCGCACCTGCTCCGTCGTGCGCCCCACCGCCACATAGGCGCGGCCTTTGCCCAAGCCGAGCGCCAACACCCACTTCTTCCGTGCCAGCACCTCCAGGCCACGCGCCACGCGATCCCGGATCTCGGGGGTGATCTGCGGCATCGACTTCACCAGCGCCTCCAGCCAGACACGCCGCCGCTCCAGCGTCAAAATCTCGTTCATCGCGATCTCGTTGACCGTGATCTGCTCGCCCTGCGTCGTCACGATGCGCGATTGCGGCGCGTCGCCAAGCCAGTCCGAGATCCGCAGCAGGCCGCTCATCTTTTGCAGCACCTTTTCCGGCTCCGGCGAGGCCACGCCGATCATCACCGGTGGCATTTCAAAGCGCTCCAGCCACAAAATCAACGCCTCCAGCACCTGCGCGTCACGCAACGCCGCTTCCATCATCTTTCCCGCGTCAAAACTCGTTCCCAAGCCCGCCAGCGCACCGCCGCTCATCATGCCGCGATACGCGGTCTCGTTGTAGAGGTCGTTCAACTGCCGCAGCATCACGATCCCCTTCGCGCTCTGCTTCCCAAACGCCACGAACGCCTCGTCCACCTGCACCGCCTCCGCGCTGCCATCCGCCGCCGGCAATTGCTCCTCCACAAACGCCATCGTCTGCTTCCACCAGTTCGTCGCTCTCAAGGCCTCCGCATGCTTGCGGAAGTGAACGCTGCTCACACAGAACTCCACATCCCCCGGCACCCGCTCCGCCAGCCCCAGCTTCGCCGCCTCCGTCATCAACGTCTGCTTCACCACGACGGGCGCTTCCGCTTGAGCCTTTGGCGCGGCTTTTTTCTTCCCGCAGCCGCAGAACAGCAGCACGGCCAGGAGCAGCAATGACGAAGCCCAAATGACGAATGACAAATGACCGAACCCACGTTCGGCATTCCCACTTCGGCATTCATTCGTCATTCGGATTTCCTCATTCGTCATTACTTCAGCGCCGCATACACGCGATGCACGTCATCATGCGCATCGAGCGTTTGCAAAAACTCGGTCACTTCCTCGCGCTGCGCGTCGGTCAGTTCCGGGTATTCCTTTGGCACATAGCTCATCTCCGAGGTCGTCACCTGCCAGCCTGCGGCCTTCAGCGCCTTCGTCACCGCATCCAGGGTCGTCGTTTGCGTGAAAAAACGTGCGCCGATGTGTCCTGCGGCCTCCTCGTCCTCGATTTCCAGCGGCTCCACGTTCTCCGCCTCGGCCTCCAGCGCCGCGACTTCGATGTCGAGCGACTTGTCCGCGTGATGCGCCTCGATCAAGCCCACATGGTCGAACATCCACATCACCTTGCCCATGCTGCCAGCGCGGAAGAGCACCTTGATGTCCGAAGAGGTGCGGTTGTTGTTGTCCGTGAGGCATTCCACGATCACCGGCACCCGGTGCGGCGTGAAGCCCTCGTAAGTTGTCGTTTCATACTGCACCGCGTCCGGTCCGGTGCCCGAGCCCTTCGCAATCGCTCGCTCGATCGTCTCGCGTGTCACGCTCTGCTTCTTTGCCACCGCGACGGCCGCAGCCAGTCGCGCATTGTACTCAGGATGCGGCCCGCCCAGCTTCGCCGCCACCTGGATTTCTCGTACCAGCTTGCCCGTGATCTTGCCTTTCTGGTCCGCGGCCATCTCCCGCCATTTCTGTTTCCATTGTGCGCCCATGATGTGTCTTTCAGTTCAAAGTTTAGACGCGCACCAAAGGTGGGAGCGGGGGGAATGCAAGCCGCGCTCCTGCCTCACGCTCACTTGCGCAGCGCTTCCCGCGCCTTCTTCGGCAGCGCGTCCACCACGAGCTGGTACGAATGCTCGATCAGCTCTCGGATCAGCTTCGGCGGCAGGCTGCCGTCCAGCATCACCGTGTTCCAGTGCTTCTTGTTCATGTGCCAGCCGGGTTTGATGGCCTTGTGCTCGTCTCGCAGCTCGATGGCGCGTTCAGGATCGCACTTCAGGTTGATGCGTGCGGGAAAATCCTCCGGCACGGTGATGGCAAACATCTTGCCGCTCACCTTGTAAACCAGCGCCTCGGGTCCAAACGGCGTCGTTTCCTCCGCTCCAGGCAGGCTCAGGCAGTGGGCGATGACATCCGGCAGGTCCATGCGGTCATGACGCCAGCAGCGCCAGTTTAAAGCGGCCGTCATACTGGCCGCCCGCGTGTTTGTTGCAGCAGTGCAGGCAGGCGGTAGGCCGACGGAACTTGCGCACACGCTGCACCGTCGTCTGGCAGGCCGGGCAGGCATAGACCAGCTTCCTCACCACCTCGTTGCGCGGCAGCGGCAAGCGATGATGTGCTTTTTCACCCGCGATGCCCAGATCCGCGCAGGCCTGCCGCCACTCACGCCCATGCGGTTCGATGCGCCGACGCCCGCTGCGATGGTAGGCGATCAAATGCGCCAGCTCATGCTTCAGCGTGCGCTCCACCTGCCCTTCAAAGTCACGCAGCAGCGGATTCAGTTCCACCGCCCACTTCGGATATCGCGCATAGCCCGCCGTGCTGCGCAGCCGTGCGTTCCAGCTCACGGTCAGCAGTTTCGCGCCACCGGGCAGCTCCAGCGCATGCAGCCACTCGCGTGCCTGCGCCTCCAGCGTTTCATCGCGACCGTCCTGCAGGGCGGTTTCGGTCATTTCCGGGGGCTCCACCGCCTCCAGCTCACGCACCGACTGAAACGGCGTCCACACCGGCGACGCCGTGAAGTCGAAAAAGAGCTGGGAGAGATCAAGCATGCGCGTCACTTCTGCTTCTTGGCCTTCACCTGATGCTCTTGCTGGCCGAGCGCGTAAAGCATGTCCGGCGGCACCGATTCAAGGATGAAAACATTCGCGCCGATGGTGCTCCGCGCGCCGATCACCGTGTCGCCGCCCACAATCGTCGCGTTCGCATACACCGTGACGTGATCTTCGAGTGTGGGATGCCGCTTCTTGCCACGCAGCGCCTGCCCGGCGGCCAGAGAACGCGCCACGAGGCCCACGCCTTGGTAAAGCTTCACATGGTTGCCCAGCGCCGCCGTTTCGCCGATCACCACGCCCGTGCCGTGGTCGATGAAGAAATGCGTGCCGATCTCCGCGCCGGGATGGATATCGATCCCCGTGCGGCCATGCGCCCACTCCGTCATCATGCGCGGGATGAGCGGTACGTTTTCTTTATATAAGACATGCGCTGTTCGCTGGATAGCGATCGCCTCCAGCCCCGGATACGCGAGAATGATCTCCTCAAAGCCACGCGCCGCCGGATCGCCCTCGAACGCGGCCTCCACATCGGTTTGCAGCAGCGCCCGCACTTTCGGCAGCGCCAGCATGAAGCGGCACACGAGGCCCTCGCTCTCCGCAGGCGCTGAATCGCCGTTCAACCGCACGGTGCGGCGCACCTCGACATTCAAACGCTGACGGATGCCCGCGACGAGCTCATGCGTCATGAGCTGAAGCTCGTCCGACGTCACCGCCTCCTCGGAAAAGAAGCCAGGGAACAGCAGGTGCAGCAGATCCTCGCACAGCGACGCGATCGCCTGCTTCGACGGCAGGTTCCCGCAATCGACGTGGTTGATCCCCCCGACCTCGTGATACGAGGCCATGAGGCTGGTGACGATCTCATCCTGGCGGCAATCCATGTGCTTCCAGCGATACCGCGCTGCGGAGGGGATTCAAGTGAGGCATCACACAAACCTTGGTTGCGCAGAGGTGAAGTTGTTCGTAACCACCCACTGCCGTGTGAATAACCATGCTCGCTAATATCAACCAGCTCAAACTTCCCGATCCCTGGCAGCACCAGGCGGTGAATTTGTTGCGCACGGGCACGGATGTGGTCGTCAGCGCGCCGACCGGGGCGGGGAAGACCTACATTTTTGAGCTGCTGCATCAAGGGCGGCATTTGTCCGGTCAGGCCATCTACACGGTGCCGACTCGTGCGCTCGCAAATGACAAATACGCGGAGTGGAAGGAGGCGAAGTGGAATGTGGGCATCGCCACGGGGGACATCGCGGAAAATGTCGATGCGCCGGTCGTGGTAGCGACGCTGGAGACGCAGCTCGAACGCCTCGTGCGCGGTGAAGGGCCGTCGCTGCTGGTGATCGACGAGTATCAGATGATCTCCGATCACGCGCGTGGCGCGAATTATGAAGCCGCCGTCGCACTAGCGCCTGCGGGCACGCGTTTACTGCTGCTCAGCGGCTCCGTGGCGAATCCCGAGGATGTGGTGGCGTGGTTGCGCGGGTTGAATCGCCAGGCCGAGGTCGTGTTGACGAAGGAACGGCCCGTGCCGCTCGAAGAAGTGCCCATGGAGACGCTGCCACAGCGTCAGCGGCAGTTTGAGAACTACTGGCCGCGCTTCGCCGCCGCCGTGATGATCGCCGATCTCGCGCCGCTGCTCATTTTCGCGCCACGACGCAAGGAAGCTGAGTCCATCGCACGCCGACTCGCCGCCGACCTGCCGATGGGTGATCCGCTTGAGCTCACCCCCGAGCAGCGGGCGGTGTGCGGCAAAGATTTGGCGACATTGATCGAAAAGCGCATCGCGTTTCATCACAGCGGCCTCTCGTATGGTGCGCGCGCCGGGGTGATCGAGCCGCTGGCGAAGGCCGGGCAGCTCCGCGTGATCGTGGCGACGATGGGACTCGCTGCTGGTATTAATTTCTCCGTGCGTAGCGTCCATGTGGCCGGCACGACCTATCACGACGGTCGCAGCGAGCACAAACTGGCTCCCGACGAACTTTTGCAGATGTATGGCCGCGCTGGTCGTCGGGGACTTGATGACAAAGGCCACGTCGTCACCAGTCGCGACAGTCCGTCGATCTTCGATGCGCGGCCTGCTCGGCTGCATCGCAGCGCCTTGCTCGCCTGGCCGATTTTCTTGCGAGTGATGAAGCATGCGGCTTTGAAGCAGGAAAACCCGTTTGAGGCCGCGAAGCACTTCTCCGAGCGTCTTTTCGCCAAAGTGCCGCCGCTGCTTGGTTTGGAGGACTTGGAGCCAAATGTCGCCCATCCGCATTTGGAGAACGTAAAGGCCCTCTTCGGCCTCGAAGCGACGGAGAAGCAGATTTTAAACTCCTTTGGCGAATGGGAGCGCAAACACAAGCATGCGCTGCAACGCGTGCCCTTGAGCCGAGTGCATGCCTTGCTTGGTGTTCCGGCCTTTGCGGCGAAGTTTGCGCATGGCATCGGCCGCGTGGGCAAGATTCGTCGTGAAAAGGATGTGATCTACGGTGTCGAGATCAGCCTTGGCACGCCGGTGGGTGATGACATCAAGCCCACCAAGTCGATCCGTCGCCTGTTGAAGCTGCCACGCAAGGCGGAGACGGTGCCGCTGGAGGAAATCACGGTGCTGCATGCCGGTGATCTGGCGAACGCGATCCTCGCCAGTGTTGAGGACGTGATTCATGACGTCGCGCCCGAGTTCATCGGCACGGTGACGAAGGAGAACCTCGTTTTCGCCTGCTTCGACCTCTCACCGGTCGAGGTGATGGCGTATGAGGATAGTCACGGGAAGCTGCTCTTCTCCCCGCAGGAGCGCAGCATCGTGGTACGGAACGAAACCGGCGTCCACATGCCTGAAACGGTCACCACCGACCGCGAACCGCGTCCTGGATCACCCATTCATGCCTGGCGCACGCTCGGACTCATCGACGCTGATGGTGCGCCGACGCGGCGCGGCGAAATTTTTAGCTTCTTCCAGCACGGCGAAGGTTTGGCGGTCGTCGCGGCGCTGGAGGACGAAAGTTATCCTGCGGACGATCTCGTGCATCACATGGCAAACCTGCGCAGCGGCTCGAAGTTCGATCTGCCGTTGGATTGCGGCTCCGAACGACTCGCCGCCGTGTGTCGCGGCACCTACGGCTTCGTTAATCATCACGGCTACCTCGAAAACGGCCTGCCCATCGACTACGGCGAGGGCGCGGCGGAACTGCTCGATGCCATGCTGCATCCTGAACAACCCGGTGCCCAGGATTTGAAGGCCGGTATCGCCGAGGGTGACATCTCCCGCGCCTACGTCGAGTGGCTGAGCCTGCTGCGTCACATCAGTCATGCGCCCGATCATCCATGGAAGCGCTGGATCGCGCTCAAGGAAGCCGCGAAGGCCGTGCTAAAGCACCACACCAAGACCCTGCGCCACTTCTTCCACCTCGACCTCCCGCCGCTGACCAACAAGCAGAGGCACGGCAAGACGCGGCATTATTTGATGGTGAAGTGAGCAGGCAGCCTGATCCCGGAGGGGTCAGGAGGTTGTGCGCATCTTCATCAGTGCCGCGCGCACCATGAGCGTCTCGCCGATATTTTCAGCGGTGAGCAGGCCGACGAGCTCGCCGCTGAGCGGATCAATGACAGGAAGAGCGGGGCAGTCGCTCGCGCCGAGCGCATCGAGAGCCTGGGTGAGATCAATGGCTGGTCCAGTGGCATCCGGGCAGCGGCGCATGACGTCGATCACGGGATGCGCGGGTCCCTTTTCCGCCAGCGCGGAGATGAGGTCATGCCTCGTGAGCATGCCCTGGATGCCGCCTTGCAGGTTCAGCACCGGGAAATCCTGCTGTGTGCCGGCGAGCAGCAGTGTGACGCCATCCCGCAGCGTTGCCTGGGGCGGCAGCGTGCGGAAATCGGTGAGCATGGCATCCTTCACACGCAGATCACGCGTGGCCTCCTGCTGCGTGACACTGGCGGCCTCCTGACCGGCCGCCATGAAGATGAAGAAGCAGATGAGCAGCAGCATCGGATGAAATTCGACTTTGTTCAGCAGCATGGCGATGCCCACCAGCATGGCGATGCCCTGGCCGATGGAGGCCGCCAGGCGTGTGGCCTTGCCGTAGTCGAGGAACCATGCGAGCAAGGCGCGCAGCACACGGCCGCCATCCATGGGAAACGCCGGGATTAGGTTGAAGACCACCATGAAGACATTCCACACCATGAGCTTCTGGAAGAAGTGTCCCGTTTTGAGAAAGTCGTAGCCGGGATTGAACTCTGCGTTGATGCCGAGCCCGAGAAAGATCGCGGCTGCGATGATCACATTCACCAACGGCCCGCAGATGGCGACGACAAACTCCTGCGAGGGCTTGCGCGGCATGCGCTCCAGCCGCGCGACGCCGCCGATGGGCAGCAGCGTGATGTCCGGCGTGCGGATGCCGTAACCGCGCGCGGCCAGCACATGCCCGAACTCATGCAGCACCACGCAGGCGAACATCGTCACGATGAACAGCATCGACTCCAGCGCCACGGCCATGCCCTGGCCGCTCATGAGGCCCTGGCTGGCGACAAACAGCAGCAGCAGAAAAAAGGTGACGTGGATGCGCACCTCGGTGCCGGCGAAGGTGAAGATGCGGAAGGACCATTTCATTGGGGAAGAGTTACGTTTTGTCCTGCTTGGACGGATCGAAATAGATGCGCACGTCGGCGTCCTTGATGCCGAGGATTTCCTGGGCGCGCCGCAGGGCATTGCGCGTGGCGAGGTTGGGGTTCGAGGGGCTGGCGGGGAAGATGTTGTCCTTGCCCACGACCTCCACCAGGCCGGAATCCTTCAACACGCGGTATAGATCCTTCACTACGCCGCTGATGATGAGATCGCGCCCGTCCATGCGCAGCGTGCGCACGAGCTCCTCAATGGCCATGGCGCAGGTGGCGTCGAGATGACGGGCGTTCTTGAGCCGCAGGATGATGATGCGCAGGCTGGGATCGACACACGAGCGTTGGATCTGCGTGCGGAACAGGTCGGCGGAGGCGAAGAACAGGTCGCCCTCGACATGCACAATCGAGATCGCCGGATGCTGGCGCGCGCCCTCGCGCGCCTCGGTGAGGTGGCCTTCCTCGTTGAACTCGTATTCGACCAGCGAGGGGCGGCTGGCTTTCCGCAGATACAGCACGATGGAAACACCGATGCCGACGAAAATGGCGACGTGCAGCGGCAGCATCAGCGTGGCGAGCAGCGTGATGACAAACACCAGCGCGTCCGAGCGCGTGGCATGGATGGAGATGCGGATGTGCCGCTTGTTGAAGAGCGAAACAGCCACGCAAATGACCAGCGTGGCCAGAGCCGCCCGCGGGATGTAAGCCACGGCACCGCCGAGGGTCAGCGCTCCAATCAGGCAGCACAGGCCGTTCCACATGCTTGCCAGGCCGGTGCGCGCGCCCGAGGCATAGTTCAAAGCGGAGCGCGTGAGAGAGCACGAGGCGGACATGCCGCTGAGGTAGGCGCAGGCAAGGTTCGACGCGCCCAGCGCCAGCATGTCCTGGTTCGGGTCCACACGTTGATTGGAGCGGCTCGCCAGAGTCTTGGACATGGCGCTGTTTTCCAGCGTGGCGAGGAAGGCCAGCGCCGCGGCGAGTCCGAACAAGCGGCTGGCATTGGCCAGCGCTCCGGTGGACATGAAATCAGGAAACGGCGGCAGCAGCTCGCTCCAGGTGAAGGTGGCGTTGCTGAAAGTCGGCACATGCAGCCCGAAAGCCGCCGGAATCAGCGCGAGCACGGAGATGACAACGATCGTGACCGCAAAGGCCGGCCAGCGCGGCAGCCAGCGCTTCATGCTGAGAAAGCTGGCCAGGGTGAGCACAGAAAACGTGATGCTGAGCCAGCCTGCATGATCCAGATGCGTGAGAATGCGGTGAACATGGCCGGGGAAGGTGATGACCAGCTTTCCACTGGCCTGCAAGACCTCCGCTGGAATGCCCAGCAGCACCGGAAGCTGGTTCACCGCGATCAGAATCGAAGCACCGGTCACATACGCCACCACCACCGTGCGGCTGATGAACTGGGTGAGTTCCGCCACCCGCAAAAACGCCCCCGCGATCAGCAGCGCCGCCGTCATGAACACCAGCAGCGGCATCATGCCGATCCGGTCCATGTTGGGATAAGCCGCGAAATACGAGAAGACCATGAACGCCGTCGCATTCGTCGGCCCGAAGATCGTGTGGCGTGAGGAGGCCAGCAGCGGTCCCACCAGCGCCGCGATGGCGGAGCAGGTGATGCCGTATTGCAGCGGCAGCCCGGCGATCAGCGCGTAGGCCATGCCCTGCGGGATGTCGAGCAGCGCCACGCTCGCCCCTGCGCGCAGATCGGCCATGAAGCTGCGCTTTCCATAGCCCAGCAGCGTCCGCCGCAGCGGAAACGGGTCCAGCGCGCTCTCCACGACGACGGATTGCAGCGACGCCTTTCCCTCAAGCGCGATGTCACGCAGTTGCTGGAACCAGGCTCGTAGGTGGGAAAGCAAAACAAACTCCTTGGGAAACGCTTCACGCACGCTAGACGCGGCAGCTTGGATCACAAGCTTTGCCACATGCCGATTTGCCACAGAGAGGCAAATTTGAGCGGCGACAGGCAAGGATGTTGCCACTGGACGACGCCCTTGCCCAAACACACACTCCATTCATGCCTGAGTCCGATGACGACGCGATCCCCGAGCTGGTGGAGCACCCCATCGGCCCGGAACTTGATCTGCACACCTTCCGTCCAGGCGAGGTCAGCAGCCTCCTGCCCGAATACTTCGCCGAATGCCGCAAACGCGGCCTTCTCCGCGTCCGCATCATCCACGGCAAAGGCAGCGGCACCTTGCGGACCGGTGTGCATCACCTGCTCGCGACTTTGCCCGAAGTACAGCAATGGATCTGGCCCGCCGATGAAGCGAGCGGCTCCTGGGGTGCGACGTGGGTGATTTTGAAGGCGTGATGTGATCACAGCCCCCACGCCGCGCTCGTCCACACTTTCGGCTTTTTGTTCTCCAGCTTTTCCAAGTCGAGCGGCGTGCTGTTTTTTACCTCCAGCTTCTGACCGCGAATTTCCAGGGTCAGCGGACCGGCGAGGTCGGCTTTTTCCAGCCAGAAGCGCAGGCGGATGTCGGAGGTGGTCTGGGCTTCGACACTGGCAGGGCGCTCGAGGGGCAGGATGAAGGGCGGCACGTCCTTGCCGGCGGCATTGATCAGGCGCACATCCGGCGGCTGCATGAAGAGCGGGCGCGGACTGGTGTTTTTGTAGCGGATTTCAAGATCGAGCCGGGCATTGCCGAAATCACGCTCCAGCGTACAGCGGCGGAGCTGCAATGGGGCATCGGCGTTCATTTCGGCCACGGGACCGCCCTCGTCCCCAGGGGCGTCGGACTGAAAAGACCACCACACGGCGATGCCGCCCGCGATGAGCAGCAGCCAGACCTCAAATCGTTGGAACAAGCGCATGTGGGGAAGAACCGGGTTTTCCGGGGTTGTCAAACCGGGAAGTTGCCCTAGCATGCCCGCCCCCCGACCCCGGCGACCGGTTTGCAGCCCCGCTGGACCCGCCCACAGCCCCATTTCCCCCATGAACATCAACGTCGAACACCAGCCCAACTGCCGCGCCGTCGCCCACGTCCGCGTTCCCGCCGACCAGGTCGGCAAGGAGCGTGACGAGATCATCACCTATTTCGCCAGCATGGTGCGCCTCCCCGGCTATCGCCCCGGCAAAACGCCGAAGAGCATCGTCGCCAAGCGCTATGAGAGCGAAGTGAAGGACGAGCTCGAAAAGAAGCTCATCAGCGAAGGCCTGCGCCAGGCTGTGAAGAGCGAAGGACTCGAGCTGCTGAACGTCCTGGCCGTGAACGACAAGATGTATCACGACACGGACAAGAGCTTCAGCTTCACCATCGAGATGAGCCTCGCGCCGAAGTTTGAGCTGCCTGAGTACAAAGGCATCCCGGTCAAGCTGCCGCGCATCGAGGTCACCGACGCCGATGTGGACCACGATCTCCTCCACCTGCGCGAAAACCAGGCCACCTACGAAGACGTGGAGCGTGCCGCCGCAAATGGCGATGTCGTCGTCCTCACCGTCACAGGCAGCCTCGATGGCCAGCCGCTTGGCGAGGCCATGCCCGAAGCCCCGGCGCACCTGAAGGAGATGAAGGAAAACTGGTTCCTCCTCGCCGAGGAGGACGATTTCCTCCCCGGCTTCTACGCTGGTTTGGTCGGCATCGCCAAGGACGATGAGCGCACGCTCAACATCACCCTGGCTGACGACTTCAACTTTGAAGCCCTGCGTGGCAAAACCATCGCCCTGGCTGCCAAATGCCACGGCGTGAAGAACAAGTCCGTGCCAGAACTCACTGAGGAATTCATCAAGAAGATCGGTGGCGAGGAAATGACCCTCGAAACGCTGCGCGACGAAGTGCGCGACGCCATCCGCCGCCGCAAGGAGCAGGCCCGCGACGTCGCCAAGTCCAATCAGGTCATCGCCCACCTCTTTGAAAAGGTGGAATTTGAGCTGCCGCAGGAAGTCGTGAACCGCGAGGCCCAGCGCCGCACGAATGAGATCGCCATGCGCGCCATGCAGCAGGGCATCGGCGAGGAAGAGCTCATGAAGCAGCAGGACGAGATCCTCAACAGCGCCACCAACCAGGCCCGCCAGAACGTCAAAGTCAGCTTCATCCTCGAGCAAATCGCCAAGAAGGAAGCTCTCGAAGTTCCCGGCCAGAAGATCGCCATGGCCCTCGCCCAGCTCGCCGAGCGCCAGAAGGTGCCGGCGAAGAAATTCATGGCCGAGGCGCAGAAGAGCGGCCTCATCGACAACGTGCGCGGCGACCTGCTCCTCCAGGAAGCCATGGAGTTCCTCAAGGACAACGCCACCGTCGAAGAAACCGAGCCCGAAGCCGAAAAGTGCGACGTTCACGGGCATTGATGCCGCATGACTGAGACTGTTGGAGACCGGTGTTGAGGCTCATCAACACCGGTCTTCGTTTTTTAAGCGAGGAGGAAGTGTTTCGGGCGCATGGGGCAAAGTAGATTCGATTGGCAATCTTAGCCCAAACGCCGCGTTTGCCATATGATTGAAGCCGCTTGTGCGGGTTCAAATCGCGTGGCCGCAGGGGCGTGTGGATGGCTGCCAGGCATGCCCGCAGCCTCCGGAAGGCCTCGGCTCACCCTCCGCGGTGCAGCGTGTCCAGCGCCTGATCAATCGCCCGCATGTTGAGCTCCTGAATCTCCGCAGCACTGCGCCCGACCAGCATCACCGGCAGTTCCTCCTCGAACTTCTGCCGCAGCACCCTTGTCGCCCGCGCCGTGACTCGCCCCCATTCCGCCCGCACATCGGCCACGGACACATGCGCCGCGCGGAACTCCGCCAGCCGCATCTCACGCTCATCGGTTTGCGCCTGCAAGCGCCGCAGCCGCAGCGCGGCTTCCTCCTCGCCACAATGCCCCGCCAGCGCTGCAAGGTGCGCCGGGTCACGCCGAGGATGGCCGCAAGCTCCACGAAGCTGGCGGCCACGGCAGGCCCCGCTTCCGCCTCCGCAGGGGTGGCGGTCATGCGTTGGAGCAGGGAGCGCTCGGAACGGCTGATCGGGTCGCCCTGCTGCACCCGCCGGGCGAGGTTGGCGAGGTCACGCTGGAGGAGCTTGTGGGCGAGTTGGGCAGGGAGTTCGTTCATGCTCTCGGGACCCGAGTCAACTCACGGCCACGGCGCGGAAGTGGGACATTTGGAGCACCAACTTTACACTTGGAGCATCCGCGCGCCCGGCGCAGCATGCGTCTCCGTGCATTCCTCTGCGCCAGCTTGCGGCAGCCAGCGCTCATCAGCGGAGGGACTCATCAAAAAAAGTGGGACACGAAAAAATTGCGTTTGCATGGAATTTGCGTGGTGGGGGGCCGACCCAAGGACTCGGTTGATCTCGAAAAGAGAGTCCCCAGTCTCGTGGCGGACCTTCGAAATGCCAAAACGCACTAGAGCCCTCCACCGGTTGCTAACACTCACGTTGGCTTGTCCCCGGCATGCTCGCACTCGCGGTGCTACTGTAGTCTGATGAAACTCCAGAAAGCATCCACGCAGCCTCCCGAACACGGCATCCTTGAGCTTCGCCATACACGTGCGGAAAATCAGACAGATGTTCTTGCTTCAAAGCGTAACTGGTATGACCTCCTACCTCTAACCCTTTTGCCCGTCTATGAAACTCATCCGCTTCGGCTCACCTGACCACGAAAAACCCGGTGTCCTCCTGGACGATGGACGCCGCATTAATGTCTCGGGGTTTGGCTCGGATTACGATGAGGAATTCTTTGGCGGTGATGGGCTGGAGCGACTGGCGGCTTGGGTGAAGGCTAATGCGGCCATGGCTCCGACGGTGGATGCGAGCGTGCGGCTGGGGCCTTGTATTGCACGACCGAGCAAGATCGTGTGCGTGGGGCTGAACTACACGGATCATGCGAAGGAATCGGGAATGCCGATCCCTGCGGAGCCGATCTTGTTTTTCAAGAGCACGTCGTCCATCGTGGGACCAAACGATGATGTGGTCATCCCGAAAGGCTCGCATAAAACAGACTGGGAAGTGGAGCTGGCGATCATCATCGGCAAAAAGGCACAGTATGTCAGCGAGGCAGATGCAATGCAGCATGTGGCTGGCTACGCGCTGCATAACGATTATAGCGAGCGCGAGTGGCAGCTTGAGCGCGGCGGTCAATGGGTGAAGGGCAAGAGTTGCGACACCTTTGCGCCACTGGGGCCTTTCCTAGCGACAGCGGATGAGATTCCTGACCCGCATAGCCTGCCGCTGTGGTTGAAGGTGAATGGTGTGACACGGCAGAACAGCAACACAGCGCAGATGATTTTCGGTGTGCCGAAGCTGGTGAGCTACATCAGCCAGTTCATGACGCTGCTGCCCGGTGATGTGATCAGCACGGGCACTCCACCGGGCGTGGGGCTTGGTTTGAAACCTGAGCCTGTCTTCCTAAAACCTGGTGATGTGGTGGAACTGGGTATCGCCGGACTCGGTGAATCACGTCAGGTGGCGCGAGCGTTCGCGGGGGTGGCATGATAATTCAATGACCTCACCTGTGAAAGATTCTCTCGAACAACAACTCAAAGCGTTGCTGCCGCGCGGGCGTGTGTTGACCTCGGCTGCGCAGCTTGCGGGCTATGGCGCGGATGGCTTGGGTTACAAAAACTACCTGCCGGATGCCGTGGTGATTCCTTCGGATGCCGAGGAACTCGCAGGCTTCATGCAAGGCGCGAGGGCGCTGAGTGTGCCGGTGGTGATGCGTGGAGCGGGCACGTCGCTTTCGGGCGGGCCGGTGGCGGCGCAGGGTGGCGTGATCGTTCACACATCGGCATTGAAGAAGATTCGGGAGATCAACACGGACGGGTTCTGGTGTGAGGTCGAATGCGGTGTGGGGCTCAATGATCTCGATGCTGCGCTGAAACCGCATGGCGTGTTTTATCCGCCTGATCCATCGAGTGGTCCGGTCTGCACACTCGGGGGCAATGTGGCGTCGAACGCGGGTGGTGCGCACTGCTTTCGCTACGGCGTGACGAGCAACTACGTGCTCGGAGTCGAGGCGGTGATGCTGGATGGCAGCGTGCATCGTTTTGGCGGTCCAGCGGGTGGTCGCGGTCCTTGGCGGGAGGATTGGAAACGCTTCATGATAGGCTCCGAAGGCACTCTGGCGGCCTTCACTCGTTTTTGGCTGCGGCTGCTTCCACTGCCGGAGAAAGTGTGGACCTTTCGCGCGACCTATCCCGATTTAAAGTCCACTGAGGCGGCGATTCATGCGCTGGTGGCTCATCCTTCGTATCCGGCGGCCATCGAGATGCTCGATCCGCGTGGTGTGGCGATGGTGGAAAGCAGCCAGATGGCATGCGGCTTGCCAGAGGGTTCCTTCATGCTGCTGGTGGAGATTGACGGTCCGGCGGCGCTTGTGAACGCACGGGTGGAGCCGGTGGCAGAGATTTTGTGCCAAGCCGGATCGCAGGACGTGATGTTTAGCGATGAAGATGATATTCGAAAGAAGCTCTGGAAGGCCCGCAAAGCCTCGGGCGGTCTGCTCGGCCAGTTGAGCCCTGCTTACGTCGTGCAGGATGCGGTGATTCCAAAACGGGCGCTGGCTGAAGTGCTCCAGCTTGTGTATGACGAAGCCGATGCGGCTGGCATCCGCGCCGTGAATGTCTTCCACGCAGGAGATGGCAATTTGCATCCGAATTTCCTCTTCGACTCAAGGGTGCCTGGTGAACTGGAGAAAGTGGAACTCATCAGCAAGCGCCTCATGCAGCGCGTCATCGAGGTCGGCGGCACGCTGAGCGGGGAGCATGGCATCGGCAATGACAAGTCCTCCTACATGCCGCTGGTATTCGGCCCAGACTCCATGCGGTTGCAGCTTGCCGTGCCACACGCCTTCAACCCCGCGCATCAAATGAATCCGCTCAAGGTTTTCGACAACCGCCGCTTCACCGCATGAACGTCTTCCCTCCCATGCTGAGCGAGCGGCTCTTTGTTCCTTTCCTGGATGAGGTGGACGGCACCCTCTGCCTTCCCGCCAGCGCCACGGCCGCAGACATGACTGCACAAGCCCGGGCGCATCGTCTCCGCTTTCCACTGCTTCTCGATCAAAGCCTCCCAATGAAGGATCAAATCGCCGCCACCACTCATGTGCCTGCCTCGTGCCGTTTTGGGCCGTATTGCGACAACATCCTCGGCATGAACTGGAGGCTGCCGAGCGGACGCATCGCGCGCATCGGCGAACGTGTCGTCAAAACCACGACCGGCTATGATTGGCTGCGCTTTCTGCTGCATAGCGGCACCCGCTTCGGCGAGGCGGTGGACTATGTGGTTCGTTTGCGCCCCGATTGCGGCTTTACCGCGATCGCTCTCTTCGAAGGCTGTCACAAAGCTCTGCAAAGCTGTGTCTCCAAACTCCTGCACAGCGGCTGGATGCATTGGTGGGATGCGGTGGACTTCATCACCGAAGGCACAGCCTCGAAGGTGCGCGTGTTGGTGCATTGCGTGCCGGAGGAAGCCGAGATTTTCGCCCGTCAGCTCGAACTCATCGCTTCTTCGAGCCATGCACACCTCACTCTGCAACATCATGCGCCTCCGCCTCTCGATGGATTGCCCGACCTGGTGCTGAAGACCACGACGGACCGGCTGCCGGAACTCGCGGCGGCGCTTTCAAAGGAAGTCGAACGAAGCATCGCGCTGTGCTACAGCGGAGTGCTTCATCTCCACCTGAAGCCGGGCGAGGATCAGGCCGAGCGCATCCACGCGCTCGTGCAGAAGGTCGCCCACGAACTTCACGCCATCGGCGGTGACTGGCACTCGCGTTGGCTGCCCGCCATGCCTCCCACGATCACCGAGTCCGCATGGATTCAGACCTTGGAGCAAGCCATCCACGACTCCTCCACCTCATGACACCAGTTTCCTCGCCAGACTACTTCTCAAACTGCACCCACTGCGGCTTCTGCCTCGCGGTGTGCCCAACCTACAAGCTCACGGGCGATGAAAACAACTCGCCACGTGGCCGTTTGCGCCTGTGGAGCGAGGAGGCGGCAGGACGACTGCCCCGGGACGAGTGGACGGATTTTTACACCGCCGAGTGCGTCGGCTGTCTCGCCTGTGAGACGGCATGCCCGGCCATGGTGCCTTACGGCTCCATTTTTGAGCATACGCGCCACGAGCACGTCGTCACGAATCGTTTCAAACCCAGGCTGCAACTTCGGCTTGCCGCCCTGGCGGTCACGAGGCCGCTGCTGTTCAACCTCGCGCTGCTGCCCGCACGACTGCTGCGTCGCGCAGGCATCAGCCTGCATCGCTTTCTCTTCCCGGGCCGGCCTGCTGTCTTGAAAAGCACCGCCGCGTATGCGGATGAACTCATGCAGCGACATCGCCCCACCGGGCCACGGGTCGCCCTCCTCACGGGTTGCCTGATGGAGGCCGCGTTCCGCGAGATCAACTTCGCCACGGTTCGCGTGCTGATCGAAAACAACTGCCAGGTGATCATTCCCGACGAACAAGGCTGCTGCGGTGCCTTTCAAGAGCATACCGGCCTCGATGGGGTGGAAACATTGCGCGAGCAGAATCGGCGAGCGTTTGGCCCACTCGATGTCGATGCCATCGTCAGCAACTCGTCCGGCTGCGGTTACGCTTTGGGCAAGACATTGCAGCCCGGCAAACAGGTGCGTGATGTGCTTGGCTTCCTCGGTGAACTCAGCTCCGTGCGCCGCCAGCGTGGTCGCGATGATGGCACGCGAGTTTATGTGGATCTGCCCTGCCACCTCGTGCATGGACAGAAGGCAGCAGGCATCCCCGCGAATGTGCTTGATGCCACTGGCTACCGCTGGGAACTCGCGCCAAAGGCCAAAGACTGCTGCGGCTCCGGTGGCGTTTACAACATCCAGAAGCCCGAGAACGCGCAGGAAATCCTCGCCGACAAATCCGCCTTCCTCAACGAAGCCGAAGGCGCACCCGTCATCCTTGGCACATCGAACCACGTCTGCATGATGCAGTGGCACAGCGCCGGCGCCACCGGACTCGTCACCCGCCCTTATGAGGTGAGGCACATCATCCAGCTCCTCGATCCCGGCGAGGACTTCAGCATCCCTCAGGCCCGTGATCCAGGGGCGATGGAGGGGGTGGGGCTCGTCTGCGGGCCTGGCATGACGGCGGATTAATCAACTCCAGTGAGCCGAACTGACTCGAAAGAAGTTACGAAGGACTCGCGTTTCTATATACACACAAACACACAAATATAGAAAATGCCTCGCAAAGCCACATCCCGCCGTGAAACGACCTCTCCTATTCAAGACTCAGGCTTCAGCACGCCAAGTCTCGATCGTGCTCTAGCGGTGTTGCGTTGCCTTGGCGCAGCTTCGGGTGGGTTGACGCTCTCGGAGATCGCCGGGCGGCTCAGCTTGTCGGTAAATTTCGTCTATCGGGTCACGCAATCGCTCGTGGCACATGGCTATGTGGTCCGGGATGCGGAGAAGCGCTTCAGCATCGGGGCGCAGATGCTGGCGCTGTGTCAGCCGGTGGTGGATGATGTGCCGCTGGCGGAGGCCGCCCTGCCGGCGATGCGCTGGCTGAGCGAGCAGACGGGGGAGGCTGCGCATCTCGGCATCATCAGCGGGTTTGAGGGCATCGTGCTTGAGCGGGTGATCGGCAAGGCGCTGATCAAATTTTACGTGGAGCGTGGCACGCGTTTTCCGCTGCACACGAGCGGTCCGGGGAAGGTGATGCTAGCCTTCATGCCGGAGGCGGAGCGGGACGAAGTCATCGCAGGCATGAAGTTCGAGCGCTTTCAGCCTTGGACGATTTCGAACCGCAAGGACTTCCTGAAATGCCTCGAACAGGTGCGGCAGCAAGGCTGGGCGGTGGATGCAGGCGAGCACCTGGAGGGGCATCACTGCCTGGGCGCGCCCATTCTCGACGCGGATGGAAACGCCATCGCCAGTCTGTGGATCTCGGGACCCAGCCAGCGGCTTTCGGAGGAGCGTCTCGTCAAACTGGCTCCGGTGGTGAAAAAAGCGGGCGCGATGGCCTCGACCGCACTCAACCCTGCCCACGCAAAAGCATGAAATCACTGATTCGTTCGATTTCTGGGCCGTTCCTGGCGCTGCCCATCCTTGCCACGGCGGCGGAGCCCGATGGCACGGCGTTCTTTGAATCCCGCATCCGGCCTGTGCTGGTGATGCAATGCTACGAATGCCACAGCGCGGAAAAGACGAAGGGCGGCCTGCGGCTGGACTACCGCGGCGGTTTTGAAAAGGGCGGCGAGAGCGGTGCGCTCGTGGACGCTAGCAAGCCCGACAAGAGCCTGCTTCTTCAAGCCATCCGCCACGATTCAAAGGACCTGAAGATGCCGAAAGGAGCTGACAAGCTGCCCGGTGGTGTCATCGCTGATCTCACACGCTGGGTGAGCATGGGCCTGCCGGGTTTGTCCGAGAATCCGCCGAGCGCGCAAGCCGCTGCCACCGAAGAATGGCAGGCCAAACTGGCGAAACGCCGTGCTCACTGGGCCTGGCAGCCGGTGCAAAAGCCAACGGTGCCGAAGCTGGCAGCGCACCCGGTGGACAGCTTTCTCATGGCGAAGATGCAGGAAAAGGGCTTGGAACCCGCCGCACCGGCAGCGCCTGCCGCGCTGCTGCGCAGGCTGAAGTTCGCCCTCGTGGGCCTGCCGCCGACGGAGGAGGAGATGGAGTCTTTTGCTGCGGCAATGGGACAATCAGATGGGGAGAAGGTCTATGTCACCTTGTCTCCGACTGAAGCTCTCATCGACCGCCTTCTCCAGAGCCCGCAGTTTGGCGAGCACTGGGCCGCTTACTGGCTGGATCTGATGCGTTTTGGCGAGACTGGCGGCTATGTGCGTGATTATCCCATCCCGCAGGCCTGGCGTTACCGCGACTATGTGATCCGCGCCTTCAATGCGGATGTGCCGTATGACCGTTTCGTGCAGGAGCATGTGGCGGGCGACCTGCTTCAGCCGCGGCTGAATGCTGCGATGAAGATCAACGAGTCACCACTCGGCACGGGCTTCATGCGCCTGATGGAGGTTTCCTCGACCGCATCGGATGTGGCGTTGGAGGAGGCGCAGATCGTGGAAAACCAGATCGACACGCTGGCGAAGGCTTTCCAAGGCCTCACGGTCTCCTGCGCACGATGCCACGATCACAAATTTGATGCGATTTCCACGGCGGATTACTACGCACTGTTTGGCACGCTCGCCAGCTCACGGCAGAGCCAGGTGATCATCGATGCCCCGGAGGTGAAGGACAACGGAGTCGCGGCGATGCAATCCGCCAAGCAGCAGATGAAGGACCGCCTGCTCACGCTATGGAAAGATGATGTGCAAACTCAGAGCACAGCGTTGCAAACATGGCTGCAAGCCGGGCCAGGCAACAAGCCAGACAAGACGACCTTCTGGGGGCGTGTCTTGCTGCGGGAGAAAGTGGACCGTGCTGATCCGGGGCATTTATTCAAAAGCATCAGCCAAACGCCTGCGAACGACCATTTGGAAACATCAGCCGCGTCATGGCTCACCGAGCAGCGGCGTGAGTCTGTCGCCCGCGAGGTGCGGAACCGGAACAAGTTCAAGACCAAGGCGGATTTTCGCGAGAGCGATGCTGGCTGGTTCCTCTCGGGTGTGCAGCCGGGCACGGTCTGGAGCGGTGGCAGCGATTTCACACTGATGCCGGAGGGCAAGGAGCTGGTCGATCGCTTCGTGTCTCCGGGCCTCAGTTCGGACCGGTTGACCCGCAAGCATGGCGCCATCGCACGCTCGGTGGATTTTACGCTCGGCACGCAATTCGTCAGCCTGCGGGTCGCGGGTGGTTCGTCGGCGCATGTGCGGCTGATTCAAAACAACTTCCAGCAAATGGAGAACATCGCTCACGCCAACAAAGTGCGGCACTTTGATTCACGCTTTCCCACCTGGGTCACGGTGCCTGTGGGGCATCAGGCGAGCTGGCAGGGACGCCGCTCGTATTTGGAGATCCTGACCAAGGACGATGCGGCCCACTTCCGCCGTTCCGATGAGGGCAACAAACCTTATCAACTCGTGGTCAATGACGCGACTGGTCGCTCATGGTTCGGTGTTGATCAGATCGTGGAGCACCAGACTCCAGGAGCGCCCGAGAATGACCTGCGACTGACCCTTCGCCTCGCGCCTGCGAGTGCGCCATGGAACGCCGAAACTCTCGCGGCGCACTGGCGCAAGGAATGTGATGCCGCGCTGGATCGCTGGGGCCGCAACGCGGCGAAAGCCGACGATGTGGAGTTGCTGAACTGGCTGCTGGAACACGGCGCTCTGCGCAATCAATTGGCCCAACTGCCCGGCGATGTGCAAAAGCTCGCGGAGCAGTATCGAGCGCACGAATCCGCAGTGCCGCGTTTCCAGCGTGCCTCGGCCATCGTGGCGGAGGGCACAGGTTTTGATTCGCCCGTGCATCGTCGCGGCTCGCCAGATTCACCGGGTGAAAAGGCTCCGCGCCGTTTCCTTGAGGTCATCCACGGCGCGGAAGGTTACACCACCGGATCGCAGGCGCGGCTGGAACTAGCGCACGACCTCACCTCGCCGCAGAATCCGCTTACCGCTCGCGTCATGGCGAATCGTGTGTGGCGCTGGATCTTTGGTCAGGGGCTCGTGGCCACCGTGGACAACTTCGGCGTGATGGGAGAAGCGCCGAGCCATCCCGAGCTGCTCGATTACCTCGCCACCTATCTCGTCGAGCATGATTGGTCGGTGAAAGCCTTGATCCGTCATCTCGTCACGAGCCGGGCTTTTCAGGCGCAAAGCATCGCCTCCGCCAAGGCGCAGCAAGTGGACCCAGCCAACCGACTCCTCTCGCACATGCCGGTGCAGCGCCTGCGGGCCGAGGCGGTGCGCGATTCCATCCTCGCGGTCTCTGGCACGCTGGATCAAACGATGTTTGGCTACACCGGTCCGGCGAACCAAAGCGAGAGCGCTGCCGTGGCCCATCCGAAGCTGCGGCGTGGGGTTTATCAATACATCCGACGCGAGTCGCTCGATCACATGATGCTCATGTTTGATGCGCCGGAGCCATCCCGCACGCAGGGCGACCGCGAGACCAGCAGCGTGCCCGGGCAGTCGCTGCTCCTGCTGAACAGCGCTCTGGTCCACGAGCAAGCCACCGCCTGGGCCGCGAAGGATATGAAGCTCCGCAAGGGTTACTCGACCGAGCAGCGCATAGAGCATCTCTTTGCCACGGCGCTCGGTCGCCAGCCCTCCGCTGACGAGGTGCAGTCGCTCGTCGAGTTCATCGATGACCAGGCCGAGGCCTACGCCCTGCCGCCCGCCGCGCGTAGCACGGACCAGCGACTCTGGGCGGACCTTTGCCACGTCCTCATCAACGCCAAAGAGTTCCTCTACATCCCCTGATTCGCCATGCAGCCTTCACCACCTAGCCGCCGATCCTTCCTGCAAACCAGCGCCTCGGGCTTTGGCTGGCTCGCGTTGCAGTCGCTCCTGGCTGACCGCTCCTTCGGCTCGCCCGTGCAGATCACCACACCTCACCTGGCACCGAAAGCAAAACGCGTCGTGTGGTTCTTCCTCGATGGCGGTCTCTCGCATCTCGACAGCTTTGATCACAAGCCGCGGCTCAACCAAGATCACGGCAAGCCGCTGCAGGTCGCTGGCAAAAAAGAGGACATCACCGGACGCACCACCAATGCCATCCTCGGCAGTCCCTTCGCCTTTCAGCGCTACGGCGAGTGCGGAAAGATGGTGAGCGATCTCTTCCCTCACATCGGCTCCTGCGTGGACGATCTCACCTTTCTCCATGCCGTGCATGGGCCGTCTCCCGATCACGAGAGCGCCATCGGCATGTTGCACGGAGGCTCGCTTTTGCAGGGATTTCCCAGCGTCGGCTCGTGGGCGCACTACGGCCTCGGTTCGGAAAATCAGAACCTGCCCGGTTTCGTCGTCATGGGCTCGCGGAAGCGCATGTATCGCACCAATGGATTCCTGCCGCCGGTCCATCAAGGCTCGCCCTTTTTCCAGGACCCAGCCCGGCCTTTGTCTGACCTCATGATGGCGGAGAAGATCAAATCGCTCCAGCAAAACAAGATGCGGGCGGTGGGGCAGCTCGACCGCGATTTTCTGAAATCCTCCGCACAGAATCAGATCATCGAGGCCGCCATCGCCAACCACGAAAAGGCCTACGTCATGCAGGATGCCGTGCCTGAGGCCACCGATCTCACCAAGGAAACCGCCGCCACCCTCGCGCTCTACGGCGTGGGCACCGAACGCAAGGAAACCGATGAGTTTGGCCGGCAATGCCTCGTCGCCCGGCGCCTGCTTGAGCGCGGTGTTCGCTTCATCGAGATCGTCAGCAACGGCTGGGACCAGCACGGCGATCTTCAGAACCTGCACGCCAAAAACGCCCGTGCCATTGATCGGCCCATCGCGGGCCTTTTGAAGGATTTGAAAGGCCGCGGCCTGCTCGAAGACACACTCGTCGTCTTTGCCACCGAGTTTGGCCGCACGCCCAACACCGAAGGCGGCGGCACTAAACCGGGCCGCGATCATCATCCCTGGGGCTTCACCATCTGGATGGCCGGCGCTGGTCTGCGTCCCGGCACCAGCCACGGTCAGCTCGACGACTTCGGTTACTTCCCCGTCGAAGGAGCCGTCGATATCCACGACATCCACGCCACCGTCCTGCACCTCCTCGGCATCGACCACGAGCGCCTCACCTACCGCTACTCCGGCCGTGATTTTCGCCTCACCGACGTGCATGGCAAACTCGTGAAGGAGATCCTCGCGTGATGAACCCAAGCCAATAGGCAGAAGAATGGGGGCAAAAGAATGGCCTGATTCTCCTGCCCCCATTCTACTGCCTACCTGCCTTTCCAAATCCGACCATGAGACTTCTGCTCTTTCTTCTCCTCACCGCCTTCGCTCACGCTGAGGAGCGCTACATGCTTGCGGCGGACAATCAGGTCATCGAGATCGACCGGAGTGGCAAAGTCCTCTCTGTGCTGAAGCATCCCGGCCATGGCGGCATCTACGATGCGGCGCGGCTGCCAGACGGCGGCATCGCGTATGCGCACCGGGGCGGGCTGGCGATTTTTGATGCGGCGAAGAAGCTCATCATGGAGCACAAAGCCGTCGCAGGCCCCAAAGGCGCGGAGGCGAACAGCGTGGCCGTGCTTGAAGGCGGCAAGAAGTTCGCGCTCATGGACAGCGGCGTGAATCAGATCTGCATCGTCGATCAAAGCGGCAAGGTGATGAGCGAGACGCCACTGCCCGATCTCAAGGACGATCCGCTGCACTTTCGCTATCGCATGATTCGTGAGGTGTCCGGCGAGAACGCCTTCTGGGTCGGCCAATACGGGCGCAAAACGGTGCTGAAGGTGGAGAAAGGCACGGGGCGTGTGTTGCAGACCATTCCGCTCGATCCGCTGCTGAAGCCATCGCCAACCGTGAAGAAGGCTTTTGCCACGTTGCAGGATGCGGATGGCTCGTTGTGGGTCGCCACATCGACGGGATGCCAGTTGCTGCATGTGGATGCGAAAGGCCAAAAGCTCGGCTGCTGGACGAAAGAAGACCTCGGCCTGCAATGCCGCTACACGCTTGGGATGTCACGTCTGACCAATGGCAACTTGCTCATGGCCTGCGGGGATTATCACATGCAGAAAACAGACGAAGGCCGCGATGTGCTGGCCGAGATCGACAAGACCGGAAAAGTCGTGTGGAAGCTCACGCGAGATCAGTTGGTGGATCAAATCGATGGCTACATTGATAAGAAAAGCGGCCTTGAAGAACTGCACATCACGAATGTTCACGTCTTTGAATCACCCACTCCAAAATCCGCTGCAACGAACCCAATCCACGGCTTCATCGACAAGCATTGCATCGACTGCCATGACGACAGCGTCGCCAAGGGCGACTTCGACATCACCGCGCTGCCTTTTGACCTCAGCCATGCCGACACACGCAGCCGATGGGCACGCGTGTTTGACCTCATCGAAAAAGGCGAGATGCCGCCGCCGGAGAAGTCGAAGGTCAGTGCGGAGGAACGCAAAGCCGTCGTCTCGCAACTAAGCGCGAGCCTACTCGCCGCCGCAAAGGAAGAGACAGCGAAAAATGGCCGCGGCCCCGTTCGCCGGCTCACGCGGGTCGAGTTTGAGAACAATCTGCGCGTGCTGCTGAAGCTGCCGCATCTCGACATCCGCGACAAACTACCCGAGGACCGCGATTCGCACGGTTTCACCAAGGTCTCCGCGTTGCTCGACATGTCGCATGTGCAGCTCGATGCCTATCTCGAAGCCACCGAGACCGCTCTGCGCACAGCGATGGCAGGCCCAAAGCCACCCGCAGCGCCGGTGACACAGCGCTTCACCGGCACCGACCTCTTTCCCACGCTGGAAACGTTCGGTGAGCGCGAGGCGATGTTCTTCGCCAGGGACAATCGCCTGGCGCCCATCACCAACGCGCAGCTCAAAGACATGACACCGGAGCAGCGTCGCGATCCCACGCTCGAAATGGCGCTTTTCCGATCCGCGACATGGCCTTACTACGGCTATCCGCGTGGTTTCCGAGCCAGGGAGAGTGGTGCGTATCGCGTGCGCTTTGCGGGCCGTGCCGTGCGGCAAGTGCGTGACTTCCGTCTCGTTCCCGCGCACGAACCCATCGCGATGAGCTTCCGTGCCCGTCAGCCTTCCGGCCCGGATGTCTCCGGCGATGTGCGTGAGACCGGGGGTTGGTTGGATCTGCAACCGGAGGCGCGTGAGTTTGAAACGACGATTCATCTCAAGGCAGGCGAAACCTTCGAATACAGTCCGCTCGGCCTGCCGGTGCCTTTCATCCGCACCGATGGCGGCTTCTTCTATGATTATCCGCCGATGCCGCCGGAGGGCCATCGCGGCGTCGCGATCCAGTGGCTCGAAGTCACCGGCCCGATTCGCGAGAAAACATGGCCGCCGCCTTCCCATCACGTTTTGTTCGATGAGGTGGATGTCGCGAAAGCCACCGCCGCCGATGCGGAAAGGCTTTATCGCCGTTTTGCCGCGATGGCCGCTTTGCGTCCGATGAGCGAGGAAGCCCACCAACCGTTCTTGAAGCTCATTCAGGCCAAAATGACCGCTGGAGCCACTTTTGCCGATGCGATGCTCGCGGGCTATCAGGCGCTGCTTTGCTCCTCGCACTGCCTTTACCTCACCGAACCGCGAAATGGCGCTCCCGATGCTCATTTCGCCATCGCGAACCGTCTCTCGCATTTTCTCTGGAACTCGCGCCCTGATGACGAACTGGCCCAACTCGCGAAGAACGGCCGTTTGCATGACAAGGCCGTGTTGCGTGCGCAAACGGAGCGCCTCATCGCGGATCCACGCTTCGAGCAGTTCGTGCGCACTTTTGCCGAAGAATGGCTCGACCTGCGCAAACTGCGTCGCGACATCCCGGACGAGCGTTTGTATCCCGAGTATCGCAAGGACGACTACCTCGTGGACTCCATGGAGCACGAGACGCGCGCCTTCCTCCGCGCCATGATTCGCGAGAACCTGCCCGCGAGCAGCGTCATCGCCGCCGACTTCACTTTCGTGAACGACCGCCTCGCCGCGCACTATGATCTGCCACGCGTCAGTGGCTCCGCCATGCAGCGCGTGACTTTGCCCAAAGGCAGCCCCTTTGGCGGACTCATCACGCAAGCCGCGCTGATGAAACATACCGCCAATGGCACCACCACCTCGCCCGTGCTGCGTGGTGTGTGGATCATGGAAAAACTGCTCGGCCAGCCGCCGCCGCCACCGCCCAAAAGCGTGCCCGCCGTGGAGCCGGACATCCGCGGTGCCACCACCATCCGCGCCTTGCTCGCGAAACACACGGAATCCAAATCCTGCGCTTCCTGTCATGCCCGCTTTGATCCCGTCGGCTTCGCATTGGAGAACTTCGATGTCATGGGGGCCTGGCGGGATCGCTATCGCGGCATGGAGCGTGGCGAAAAAATCACCGGCATCGATCCCGCCGGCCATCCCTACACCTACTTCGTCGGCCAACCCGTCGATGCCGCCGGCAAACTCCTCACGGGCGAAACCTTCCACGACATCCACGAACTCAAACGCCTCCTCGCCGCCCACCCGCGTCAACTCGCCAAAAACCTCCTCGAACACCTCACCCTCCACGCCACCGGCACGCCCGTGGGATTCGCAGATCGTGCAGAGATCGAGGCGATGCTCGATGCTTGCGCAGCGGATGGCTATCGCGTTGGCGATCTGCTTCACTTGCTGATTCAAAGCCGAATCTTTCTTGGAGGACAGAAGTCATGAACACCCCTCACGTTTCCAAAACTCTCCCACGTCGTCGTTTCCTCCGTGGCATCGGCGTCACGCTTGGACTGCCGCTCTTGGAGCAAAACTACGCCCGTGCGGCATCGCAAACGCCTCCAAAGCGAATGCTGCTCATCTCCAACAACCTCGGTGTGTTGCCCCAGCACTTCTTCCCAAGGGACAAAGGCGCGGGCTACACGCTCTCGCCCTATTTGAAGGAACTCGCGGCATTCCGAAACGACTTCACCATCTTCAGCGGTCTGTCACATCCTGCCGTCACAGGCGGCCACAGCACGGAAAACTGCTTCCTCACCGCCGCGCGTGATCCCACACGCAGCGGCTTCCGCAACAGCATCTCGCTCGACCAGCTCGCGGCAGAAAAGCTAGGCCAGCAAACGCGCTTTCCCACGCTGAACCTCGGCGTGAACATCGACAAGGCCAACCGCAGTCTCTCGTGGACCCGCGATGGCGTGCTGCTGCCCGCCGAAGACAGCCCGGCCGCCTTGTTCCGCAAAATGTTCCTTCAAGGCGATGCCAAACAGACCGCTGCCTCGCTCAAGCGGCTCCAGGATCGCGGCAGCATCCTCGACACCGTGCGCGATGACATCAGCAGGTTCCAACGCAACCTCGGCGGCACAGACAAAAGCCGTCTCGATCAGTATCTGACCTCCGTGCGCGAACTGGAGCAGCGCCTCGCCATTTCCGGCGAATGGGAGCAAAAACCCAAACCGCAAACCAAGGCCGCCGAGCCCAAGGACATCGCCGACAAGGCCAAGTTCTTCCCCAAGATCCAACTCATGCTCGACATGGCCCGCCTTGCCTTTGAGTCCGACTCCACGCGCATCATCACGCTCATGGTGGACGGTTTTGCCACGCCTGTTTTTGAAATCAACGAGCAGCAGCGAACCCGTGACGGCTACCACAACCTCAGCCACCACGGCCAGTCGAAGGAAAAGCTCGCCGAACTCGAAAAGGTGGACCTCCAGCAGATGCGTCATCTGCGCGATCTCCTCACCGCGCTCGCCGCCACACCCGCCGTCGATGGCGCACGCCTGCTCGACCAGACGATGGTCCTCTACGGCAGCAACCTCGGCGATGCGAACATCCACAACTGCACCAACCTGCCCATCCTCCTCGCCGGCGGCGGTCTGAAACACGGCCAGCACCTCAGCTTCGACACCGTGCAGAACAAACCGCTCTGCAACCTCTTCGTCACCATGCTCCAGCATCTCAGCGTCGAGGCGGACCGCTTTGTCTCCAGCACCGGCACGATCTCCGAGATCCAAACCTGAACCTGCATGACCGCCGCCGATGCGCCTTCCTCCTTCACCGTTTCAACCATGAAAACACAGTTCATCCTCACCGCAGTTCTGCTCACTGCTTTTCGCCTCCACGCTGTCGAGCTGGTCGATCCAGCTCGCTATGAAAAAGAAATCCTCGTGCCAGCGGCGCGTGATGCGGTCCAGTTGGAAGTCCTCCCAGGCGGTGATGTCATCTTTGCCGAGTTCTGGGGCACGATTAAACGTTGGGACGCAAAGTCAGGCGGTGTGAGCATTCTCGGCTCGGTGCCGACTTATGCGAAGGGCGAGATCGGACTGCTCGGCATGGCGGTGGCGCGGGATTTTGAGCAAAGCGGGCATCTCTATGCGCTTTTCTGCCCGGTGGCGCAGCAGGACACCGTGCGCGTGAGCCGCTTCACGGTGAAGGATGGTAAAATGCCGGCGGAGTCGGAGAGCGAGCTGCTTTCATGGCCTTATGATACCGAGCATGTCTTCCACATGGGCGGCGCGATGTGGATGGATGCGAAGGGCGATCTCTACATCGGCAATGGCGACAACTGTCACTATGATCCGGGCTTGCCCCAGGACACGCGGCCGGATCGCAAAAACTGGGACGCCTTCCGCTCCGCCGCCAACTCGCGCGACCTGCGCGGCAAGGTGCTGCGCATTCATCCGAAGCGGGAAGGCGGCTACTCCATCCCCGAGGGCAATCTTTTTGCCGATGGCAAGGACGGCAGGCCGGAGGTATTTGCCATGGGCGTGCGCAATCCCTTCCGCCTCTCCGTGGATGACAAGACGGGCACGCTCTACTTCGCCGATGTCGGCCCGAATATCATGCCGGTGCTCGGCGTGAAGCCGGATGGCTACGAGGAACTCAATGCCACGCAGACCGCAGGGAACTTCGGCTGGCCGCTCTTTGTCGGGCCGAATGAAGCCCTGCCGCTCTATGACTTCGCCGCGAACAAGGAGGGCAAACGCTACGACCCGCAGTCGCCGGAAAATTTGTCGCCGCGCAACACGGGCATCCAAAAACTGCCACCTGCCAGGCCCGCGCTCATCTGGTATTCCAGCCTGCCTTCGAAGGACTTCCCCACCGTCGGCAGCGGTGGGCGAACGATCATGGCCGGACCGGTGTATCGCTATGACGCGGCGAATCCTTCTCCTATCAAGCTTCCCGAGGCACTCGATGGTCGCCTCTTCATCTACGAGTGGATGCGCAACTGGATTCAGACCGTGAAGATCGGCACCCCAGGGCCTGAGATCGAGCCCTTCGTGCCGACGTGGAATCTGCGCCGCCCCATCGACATGAAGATTGGTTCCGATGGGGCGCTCTACATGATCGAGTATGGCGACCAGTGGTGGGAGAACAACGACAGCCGCATCGTGCGAGTCGTGTATCGTCGCGGCAATCGTGCGCCCGTTGCACGGATCAGCGCGAGTGAAACAGCGGGCAAACAACCGCTCGCGCTCACCTTTGATGCTTCCACCTCCACCGATCCCGATGGCGATGCGCTGAAGTTCGTCTGGAGCATCGCGGGCAAGGAACAGACCGGCGGCGGAGCGAAGTTTTCGCACACGTTTGATCAACCCGGCAGCTATGAAGTCAGCGTCACAGCGCTCGATCCCAGCGGCGCGAAGAGCACGGCGAAGGAGATGATTCACGTCGGCAATGGCCGGCCCGTCGTGCGCTTCGAGTCGCCAGCGCATGGTTCGTTCTTTGATTGGGATTCCAAGATTCCTTACCAGGTGTCTGTCACCGAAACCGATGGCGACGCGGTGCAAACGAATCTCGCCACCGTGCAGGGCGAGTTTCGCGGACGCCGTTTTGCCAGCGAGGGTGACAAGGATGTGCTCGATCCCGGCCTCGCCATGATGCGCGCCAGCACCTGCTTCGCCTGCCACATGGCCGACACACCATCCGCTGGTCCGCCTTACAAAACCGTCGCTTTGAAATACAAGGACGACCCCGCTGCTGTCGAACGTCTCGCGCAGAAAGTCCTCAGCGGCGGCACGGGCGTTTGGGGGCAGCTGCCCATGCCGCCACATCCGCAGCACAGCCTCGAGCAACTCCGCCGCATGGTCGCCTGGGTGCTCTCGCTCAAGGACGATCCCGCCAGCCCGCCGCAGTCCGGAGCCAGCGGCACCTTCACCGCGCCGAAGAAGCCCGAAAAAGGCACACGCGTGGACGAAGGCGTGCTCATCCTCACCGCCGCTTATACCGATGATGGCAAGCAAGCCACCCTGCCTCGCCTGCGTGGTGAAGGCACGGTCGTGCTGCATTCCCGCCGCAAGAAAGCCGCCCTCTATGATGAGAACCACGGCATGGCCTACGTCGAGCACGCCTACGGGGAGAAGGCCATCGTCGGCCACTTCAAAGACGGCACCCACATCCTCTGGCGCGACCTGAACCTCACCGGCATCACGCACCTCACCGTCCGCGCCGGCTGCTTCGACACCAAGGGCGGCACCCTCGAACTCCGCAGCGGCTCACCCACCGGCCCCGTGCTAGCCAGCGTCGAAGTCAAACCCACCGGCCAGGCCGACTCCGGCGAGTTCCTCTCCCTTCCCGCCACCCTCACGAACGCCACCGGCCTCACCGACGTCTGCGTCATCGCCCGCTGCGCCGACAAGAACACCGAACTCGGCCTGAACTGGATCGAGTTTCAACCGTGATCCGATCTGCCGAGGAACGAGCCCTCACCGTTGCCTGCATCTCTGTGAAATCAGTTTGGCAGACTGTTAGCCGTGGCCCTTTCAGGAACTCCGCGATGCGATGGGTTTGAGCACCGTCCACCCTGGCTCGTGAGCGTGGCATCAGTCGGAGATCCATCGGCAGGATCAAAGGCGGCTTCAACTGCCCGATGATCAGTGAACCACTGGACTCTGAGCCCAACCAACTACTGCCCGATCAACTGAGATCAGCAATTCGGGAATGAAGACCGGAGCGGTGACGAGCGCGGCTACCCCTGATGCCGCATGCGAAACTGCTTCGGCGTTAGGCCGATGCGTTTGCGGAAGTGTTGGGTGAAGGCGCTTTGGTCGCAGAAGGCGTGGGCTTGGGCGATTTCGATGACTTTGTCGGTGGTTTGGATGAGGGCTTCGGCGGCGGACTCGATGCGGATGCGGAGCATGAGTTCATAGGGCGTGACGCCGAGGGCTTGGTGGATCTTGCGATACAGGGTGCGCTCGGAGAGGCCGCATTCGCGGGCGAGTTCGGCGGTGCTGAGGATGCGGCTGGTGTTCTTCTGGATGTGGCTGACGATGAGGGTGACTTCGCTGCTAGGCTGATGACGGCTGCGACCTTCATCGCGGCGGGTGAGGCCCATGAGGCCGATGATTTTGCCGTTCTTGCCTCGCAGCGGCACCTTGGTGGTGAGGAACCAAGTCAGCGTGCGCTGCTCGTCATACCAGACTTCGAGGCGATTGATCAACGGTTTGCCCGTGCGGAAGACGAGCGCGTCATCGGCTCGGTAGGCCTTGGCCGCTTGCTCGGGGTAGAAGTCTTCGTCGAGTCGGCCAATGACATCGGCTTCACCTTCGAGGCCCAGGCGGGTCCACATCGGCTCGCTGGCAGCGATAAGGCGGCTCTCGCGATCCTTCACAAAGAAGAACACGTTGGGCTGCTGATCAAACATGAGCCTGAATGCCTGTGGATCGGTCATGCTGGCAAAAAACGCGCTTTGGATGGACTTGGGAGACATGGCAGGATGATAACAACTTTTGGCAGATCTAGGCCATGTATTTGCAAATGGAAGGGCGTTTTACTGCACCCATGAAATCCTGCCGTCTCTTCTCCTTCTTCACTCTTTGCCTGCTCGCCTGCACGGTGGCCTCGGCCCACAACACGGTGCTCACGCTGCGTCAGGATGATGCGACGAACACGATCTCGGTCTATCGCGAGAATAACAAGGAGGCAATCCTCACGCAGAATGTGCGGCCGGATTTTCGGCCTTACCTTCATCCGATTGTGGCACCGGATGGGAAGGGCTTGCTGACGGAGTATAGCCCAGGGCATCACAAGCATCAGACTGGGCTCTATTGGGGGCTGAAGCAGGTGAATGGGCGCGACTATTTTCACAATCCGGGCGCAGGCTTCTGGCGCAAGGTTTCGAGCGCGGTGCTCGTGCCGAAAGGCGAGGTGGTGAAGTGGACGACGGTTTATCAACTGCTCGGTGCCGACGGCAAGCCGGTGATGAACGAGACGCAGGTGTGGACGATGCGCGATAACGATGGCCGTTACTTCCTGGAGCTTGAATGGAAGGGTGAAGGGCTCGTGGACTTGACCATGGCCAAGCAGCCCTACGGCGGACTCTTTCTGCGCATGCCGTGGAAGCCTGGCATGGAAGGCAGCGTGATGAACAGCGTGCGTCAGGGCAACGGGCGTGCCGAAGGTCAGCGCTCGATCTGGGTGGATGTCGGCCTGAAACTGGATGGTCGCGAGGACCAGGCGCACATCGCGATTTTTGATCATCCGAAGAACGCGGGTTACCCGCAGCATTGGCGTGTGGATGGGCAGATGGGCGTGGGGCCTTGTCGCGCGATTACGGGCGATTGGAAGATTGCCAAGGGCAAGTCCGAGACGGTGCGGCATCAGTTCTTCGTCTATACGGGCAAGCTCAACGATGTGGTAGTCACAGATGCGTGGAAGGCCTACACCGGCCAGGGTTCGGATGCAGTGATGTGGGGCATCGCCAAGGCGGCGGGCAAAGAGGCGGCTTTTCTTACCGGCGAACAAGCGGTGGCGAAGATGACGGTGCCCGAGGGTTTCGAGGCGAAGCTCGCCGCCGTGGAGCCGATGATCACACAGCCGATGGCGTTTTGCTGGGATGATCGCGGGCGACTTTGGGTCGCAGAAAATCGCGACTATGAAACACGCAGCGCAGGATTCTCTGCCGATGGCAACAGTCGCATCCTGATCCTCGAAGACACGAATGGCGATGGGAAGTTCGACAAGCGCACCGTCTTTCTCGAGGGCATTCCGTTTCCATCGGCCATTGCGGTGGGCTTTGATGGACTGTGGCTCGGTGCGCCGCCGAATCTGCTCTTCGTGCCGGACAAGAATCACGACGACAAAGCCGATGGCCCGCTGGAAGTGCGGCTCACGGGCTGGGGCATTCAAGATCGTCATGAAGTGTTCAACAGCTTCAGTTGGGGACCCGATGGTTGGCTCTATGGCTGCCAGGGTTTCGCCACACGCTCGACCGTGGGCAAGCCTGCCGATGGCGGCAAAATCTTGCGCAAGGGTGATCCGTTCCCCGTCGAGATGCCGGTCAAAGATGGCCAATACATCGACGGTGGTGTTTGGCGTTATCATCCCACGAAGGATCGCTTTGAAGTCGTCGCGCACGGCTTCAGCAATCCATGGGGCCTCGACTTCGATGACCACGGCCAGATTCTTATCACTGCCTGCGTCATCCCGCATCTCTGGCACGTCATCCCCGGCGGCATCTATCACCGCCAGGGTGGCAGCCACATCAATCCTTATGTCTTCGATGACATCAAGACCATCGCCGATCATCGTCATCGCTCCGCGCATGGCGGCGCTCGTGTGTATCTCGCGGATGAGTTCCCAAAGGAATATCGCGACCGGATCATCATGGCGAACCTGCACGAGCATGATGTGATCACGGATATCCTCAAGCCCAGCGGCTCGGGCTTCATCGGTCATCATGGCAATGAACCGCTCTTCGCCAATGACAACGCCTGGGTGGGTTTCAGCATGGAGATCGGACCCGATGGCGCGGCGTATGTGCTCGACTGGCATGACACCGAAATTTGCGGCAATGCCACGCACGACAAAGACACCGGCCGCATCTACCGCCTCGCGCCGAAGGGCCTGCCAGGGAAGTCAGGCATCAATCTCGCTGCGCAGTCCGATCTCGAACTCGTCGGCCTGCTGACGCATCGCAATGACTGGTATAGCCGTCGTGCTCGTGTGCTGCTTCAGCAACGCGCTGCGGCTGGTCAACTCAATGCGGCAGTGCCCGCAAAGCTGTGGGAACTCTTCGCGCAATCCAAGACCTCCGCGCATCAACTCCGCGCACTCTGGGCGTTGCACATCACGCAGAATCTCCCTGCGGATCGTTTGCTGCCGTTGCTCGATCATGCGGAGCCGTATGTTCGTGGCTGGGCCATCCAGTTGCTTGGCGAAGATCGCGCTTACAGCCCGGCGGCCCTGGCAAAGTTCACCGCGATGGCGGAGAAGGACAGCTCGCCCATCGTGCGCCTTTACCTCGCGGCGGCGCTTCAGCGCATGAACGTGGCGGAGCGTTGGCCCATCGCGCAGAACCTCGTCGCTCATGCCGAGGACGCTGCGGATCATAACTTGCCGAAGATGCTTTGGTTCGGCATTGAGCCAATGGTCGAAGCCGATGCCACGCGGGCGATGGCACTCGCCACGCACAGCAAGATCCCGCTGCTCGCGCCATACATCGCCCGCCGCGCCATCGCTGCCAAACAGCTCGAACCCGTGGCCGCCACACTGCTGAGCAACACCGATTCCGCCCTGCGTCTCCAGCTTCTCGAAGGCGTGCGTGATGGACTCAAATCGCTGGGCCGCAATGTGGTCACAAAGCCGAAGAACTGGGACGAAGCCTTTGCCGCGCTCGATGCCACCAAGGAGGCAAAATTGAGCGACTTCACCGCTCAGATCGGCCAGCTCTTTGGCGATGCCAAAGCCGCCGCAGCCCAGCTCGCCGTTCTCAAGGACAAGGCAGCACCCGTTGAGCGTCGCCGCCAAATCCTGGCCGCCTTTGCCCGCGATGCCTATGCCGCTGCACTGCCCGTGGTGCTGTCCCTGCTCGATGAACCCGCCGTGCGCCGTGATGCCATCCGCGCTCTGGCTTCGTTCGATGCTCCGCAGATCGCGCCGACATTGATCCAGCGCTACGCCAAGCTTTCCGCCGCCGAGAAAGCCGAGGTCGTATCAACGCTCTCCGCACGCCGCAGCACTGCGAGCGCCCTGGTCGCTGAGTTGAAGAAGAACACCATACCGAAGACCGATGTCACCGCATTTGACGCCCGCCAACTCTACCGCGTCCTCGGGCCATCGTTTGTCGAGTTCTGGGGTCCCATCACCCAGCTCGCCAGTGATAAGCAGGCTGAGATGGCAAAATACAAAGCCATGCTCACTGATGCCGTGCTTGCCAAAGCCAACACCGGCCATGGTCGCGCCATCTTCGAGCGCACCTGCATCGCCTGCCACATGCTCTACGGCGCAGGCGGCATTGTCGGCCCTGATCTCACCGGCTCCAATCGCGCCAACCTCGACTACATCCTCGCCCAGATCATCAACCCCAGCGAGGTCATGCAGGAGAGCTATCAACTCGTCATCGTCACCACTCGCGATGGCCGCACCCTCTCCGGCACGGTCGCCGCTGAAGACAACCAGCAGCTCACGCTCCGCCTCGTCGGTCAGGACAGCATCGTCACCAAATCCGAGATCCTCTCCCGCGAGAAATCCCCCATCTCGATGATGCCAGAGGGCTTGCTCAAAACCCTCAAAGACGACGAAGTCCGCGACCTCATCGCCTATCTGCGCACCACCGCGCAGGTCCCGCTGCCGAAGCCGTGAGAACGCACGCGATGAAAGACTCACTCTGCCTCCGCATGCTTGCTGCGCTCGTCGTTTTCAGCAATCTTGTCCGCGCCGACGAACCACCGCTACGTGTGGCGATCACGCCGGATTCGCTGCGCTTTGCGTGGCAGCCCAGCGCGGGTAAGACGGAGATTCGCGAGTTGATGCTGCATACTTCGGCGGCGGGAGAAGGTCGCGTTTTGTGGAGCGGCGAGGGTGAGGAGGCAACGGTGCCTCGCTTCGATGGCAAACGCGACCGGCTGTTCGCGAAGTTTGAACGTCGCTCGGGTGGGAAGGCTCTTGGACCGCCGCAGCATGTCACGGATTTCTCCGCGCTCCCGCAGCGGACGAACTCCCTCGGCTCGCTCGCGAACAAGAAAGGGATCGCCTGCCTACTCGACGTGGAGGATGGCAAGGCGCTCGGCTTCGGGCAGTCGAACCAGAACATCAACATCGGCTGGCTGATCGATTGGCAGAGCGTGGAGCCCAAGCTCAGCTTCGAGTTTGAGGGGAGAAAGATCGGACTTCGTCCGGCTGCGGTCGCGGCGCTTGATCGCGACTTGCAGGCGCTCCACGCGGCCAAGATGCGGGTGACCGGCATCCTCGGGAATACCGTTCCGAAGACCATGTCACGGACATCGCCGCTCGTGCATCCCCTCACCGATCCGGCGACGGTTCCTGAGGGCCCGGCGGCGTTCAACACGGCGACGGAGGAAGGCGTTTTCTTCTACCGTGCGATCCTCCATTGGCTGGTGGATCGCTACACGCGCGAGGACGCGAAGTTTGGCCAGATCGCCGGGCTCGTGATCGGCAACGAAGTGCAGAACCACTGGGGCTGGTATCACATGGGCGCGGTCGAGCCGGAAGTTTTGTTGCGCGAATACAGCGTCGCGCTCCGCATCGCCGATCTGGCCACGCGCAGCGTTCATGCGGACTTCCCGATCTTTATCTCGCTCGACCATCACTGGACGCTTACCGCGACGACGGATCGGACGCACGACTTCACCGGCCTGGAGGTTCTGGAAGGAGTCCACGAGCGTGCGAGACGTGAAGGCGATTTTCCATGGAACCTCGCGCATCATCCGTATCCAGAGAACCTCAGGAAGCCAAGTTTTTGGGATGACCGCTCCGCGCCCCTGCGCTTCGACGCGCCGCGGATCACATTTCACAATCTCGAAGTGCTGCCCGCCTTCCTGAGCCAGCCGCGCTTCCTGTTCGAGGGCAAGCCACGCCGGATCGTGCTGACCGAACAAGGCTTTGACTGCCCGCCCGGTCCCGACGGTGAACTCGCGCAAGCCGCCGCTTTCGCGCTCGCGTGGAAGAAGGTGCAGGCGCTGCCGGGCATCGAGTCCTTCCTGTATCATCGCCATGTCGATCATCCGAACGAAGGCGGTCTCCTCTTCGGCATCCGCGAGCACGATGGCAGTGCGAACGTCAACGGCGTTGGCCGCGCGCGGAAGCTATGGGACGTCGTGCAAAAGGCCGGCACGCCGGAGGAAGAGGCCGCATTCGACTTTGCTCTGCCCATTGTCGGGCGTAAGGACTGGAGTAATGTCGTGGCGACCAAGTTCGACCCGCCGCGTGCGGTGAAGCGCGAGACGGGGTGCGTGGTCTTCGACTTCGTCGCACAGCGAACGAAAGCGCAGCAGGAGAATGTGCAGTCAGTCCAGCTGCGGCGCATCGGCCCGCCGGACGAAGTGCCGGAGGATGCTCTGCAGCAGCATCCGAAGCCGAAAGGCCGCGCCCTGCTGACCTACCGCGTCGCCATTCCCGCTACGGATGCGAAGCGCTGCCTGCTCACCTTTGACGCGCTGCTGAACAACCCGAAGAGCAACGGTGCCGCCTTCGCCATCGAGATGGACGGACGCGAAGTCTTCGCGCGCCAGCTCAAAGGCGCAGAGCGCGTGCCGGCAGAGATCGATCTCGCCGACTTCCGTGGTCGCGAAGTCAGCATCGCCTTCATCGTCGATCCCCTCACCGACCCCGCAGGCGACTGGGCGACCTGGGTCGCCCCGCGCGTCGTGCTGCGCTAAGATCGAGGCCGCGCGTTCAGCCCCGTTCCATTTGATTCAACCATGAAATCATTTCTTCGACACCTCTTCGCCTTGCTGCTCGCGCCGCTGGCGGCATCAGCATGATCTTGGAGTCAAAACACAGCCCAAACCCCGAGCAGCTGCCGAGGCGCTTGCAGGAACTCCGGGAAGCGATGGGTTTGAGCGCCGTCCGGCTTGGCTCGTGAGCGTGGCGAAAGGCGGTCATTTTCACCCTCTGAAAACTATTTTCGGCAAATGAGCGCATGGCTGGCGACGACCCTCCTCCACTGTTCATTGCTCTTTCAGCCGCTTGATCGTGCGTGGGGGCGATTTGAAGTGACGGGTGAAGATACGGCTGAAGTAGAGCGGATCGCTGATGCCGACGGCGTAGGCGACTTCTTTGACGCTCAGGGTGGTTTCGCGCAGCAGTGTGCGGGCGCGGTCGAGGCGGGTTTCGAGCAGCCATTGAGTGGGCGGGCGGCCGGTGTGCCGCTGGAAGACGGCGCGGAAGTGCGAGGGCGAAAGTCGCAGGCGTGCGGCGAGTTCGGTGGGTTTAAGCGGCTCGGCGAGGTGGCTGCGCATGTGCCGCAGGAGTTGATCGAGTTTGTCCTCCGTCGTCGTCGCTTCGGTCGCCGATGGGGAGTGGCGGTGCCAGGTCCATTGCGCGACGAGCGCGGAGAGCAGTTGGGAAGCGAGGCTGAGTTGGCCAGGCTTGTGAACTTGCTCCAGCGCACAAAGGGCCTCTTCGTGAAGGGTTGTCTGGACAGGGTCGTTGCCGACGTGGACGATGTGACCGCCGGTGGCGAGCGCTGCGGCCATTTGAGCGGCGGCGTCTCCCCGACAGTGGAACCAGCGCAGAATCAAGGCTTGCTCGGTTTCGTAGCCGTAGGCATGCGGCGTGGTCGGTCCGAGCACCATCACGTCGCCGGGATGAATGACATGCCGTTGGCCGTTCACCTCGCACCAGCCGCTACCTTGAAGAAGCCAGGCAAAAACAAATTCGCCAGCGCCGTGCGGTCGCGAACGGTCATGGCCGGCGGCATGAGGAAAGTGACCGGCGCTGGTGGCGAGGAAGCTCTGGCAGCAAGGTCCGCGCGCCTCCGCCATGCGGTAATGATCGACTTTTACGATGCGCCAGCCGCTCGGGACAGGCCAGCCGACGGGGTTCGCAAAGGACGGGGTTCGGGTGGGACGTGATTTCATGGCGATGGCTCAATCAGCGAATTGTCCATGGGCGCGGCGTTTCGTCCATGATTTTGGATGTTTGTGCTGTTGATAGGACCAGCAACGCTTCGTTAGCATGGAACCATGAGCCGCCGCTTTCATTTCACAACGATTACAACCAGCATTCTGTCCATCGCGCTTGCCTTGGGCCTTTTCGTTTCGTCAGGCTACCTTGCTCTTGCCGCCGAGCCTGCAAGTCACCCGCCGGTGCCTATCCGGTTTCATCTGGATGAGCCTCGCACGGTCACACTGGTCATCGAGGACACAGGGGGGCAAAGGATTCGGAATCTCATCAGTGCGCAGTCGTTTCAGGCGGGTGATCAAACGGTGTGGTGGGATGGAATGCGCGAGGATGGAGTGGAGGAGATCCACGTTCAGGGCATCGCGCGGTTCAATCGTCAGCGCTATGCCGTCGCGCAGCCGGGATCGTATCGCGTGCGCGGGTTGTCGCGTGGGGCGCTGGATTTGAAGTTTGAGTTCACGCCTTACACCGCAGGCAGTCCGCCATGGAAGACCGAGGATGGCTCGGGCGGCTGGCTGCATGACCATTCGCCGCCGTCAGACATCCTGTGGGTGCCGGAGAAGAAGCAGTTCTTCGTCGTGAGCTTTGTCGGCGAGATCGGCCACGGCGCGGTGTGGCTGGATGAAACGGGACGCAAGGTGTCGGGCACGCGCGGCTTTGGTGCGGCGGGTGGATGGTGCGGGGCGCAGTTTCTGGCGCGTGACAGCAAGGCCAGGGCTGGCGTGTGGGCGCACAGCGCGGTGGCCTTTGGGAAATTGTGCGAACTGTGGGAACACGGTGCCGGTGCGCGACGGGTGTGGCGGCAGGAGTTTGGGGACAAGGACGACGAGCGCATCGGCGGACTCGCAGTGCACGATGGCGTGGCGGTGCTAAGTTTTCCGAAGACGAACCGGCTGCTGTTTGTGTCCTGCGCCAAGGGCGAAACGCTCGGCGAAACGACACTCGATGCGCCACGTGGCATGGCGGTGGATGCGCGAGGTCGTTTGCTGATTATCTCCAGCCGCACGCTGCTGCGCTATCCGAGCGTGGCGGCGGCGCGTTCGGGAGAAAAGTCGGAGACGGTCATTCCGGCAGAGCGCCTCGACGAACCGCAGCGCATCACGGTGCATCCAGATGGAAGACTCCTCGTCAGCGACTGGGGCGGCAGTCATCAGGTGAAGATCTTTTCCGAAGCGGGCGAGTTTCAATCGGCCATCGGCAAAGCCGGCAAGCCTCAAGCGGGCCGCTACGATCCGCTGCATCTTCATCATCCGAACGGCTGCTGCATCGCCCCCGATGGCAGTCTGTGGATCGCGGAAGCGGACATGGCACCGAAGCGCCTGAGCGCCTGGAGCCCCGACGGCAAGCTGCTCCGCGCCTTCTACGGGCCCTCCGGCTATGGCGGCGGCGGGACGATTGATGCGAGTGATCCGTCGCGCTTCTTCTATGCCTTCAGCGGACATCTCGATGCGCGTTGTGTGATGGAGTTCAAGCTCGATTGGAAGACGGGCGGCTGGCAGTTGAAGAACGTGCTGTCGCGCCCGGACGAACATGGCGGGCTGTCACTTCCCGGGGCTCCCGAGTTGCCGCTGCATAGGGATGGTCGCACGTATCTCGTCGATTGTTTCAACTCCAACCCCATCGGCGGCAGGCCGGTCGTCAGCATGGGGCTCATTCGCGAGGATCGCCTGATTCCCGTGGCCGTGGTGGGTCACGCCAAGCCGCTGATGAGCAACTGGTCGCCGCTCAAAGCACTGGATTTGAAAACCAAGTTCGGCGGCAAGGAAGAGTCGGCATTCCTGCTCTCGTGGAGCGATGGGAATGGCAATGGGGCAGTTGATGCCGACGAAGTGCAAGTGATCGAACGCGCCGGTGCCGATGGCCTGCTGACGATGCTGCCCGACTTTCGCATCCTCAGCTCCGCAGGCTGGGAAATCGCGCCGCCGCAGTTCGGCAAAGACGGTGTGCCACGCTACGACCTCACCCAGATGAAGCGTCATTTTGAAGGACGCCTCAGCGGTCAACCGCTCCTCGCCGCCGACGGCACCTGGGTGGTGAGCGGTGGTCCCTTCACCGGCTATCGCGAGGGAAAGGTGCGCTGGAGTTATCCGAACGAATGGCCCAGCCTGCACGCCAGCCAGAACTTCTCGCCCAAGCCTCGGCACACTGGCGATGTCATCGGTCCGTGCCGCGTGCTTGGCTACCCAGTCAAAGCATCCGACACACGCATCGGCGAGCTGTGGGCCATCTATGGCAACTTCGGCGACATCTTCCTGATGACCACCGACGGCCTGTTCGTGGCGGAGCTGTTCCATGACCGCCGCGTGCTCGGCCTCGGCAGCGGGCCAGATTACACCCTCGGGCCTCGCGATGGATCACGCGGCGTGTCGCTCGCCCACCTCAGCCTCACGGAGGAAACGTTCTGGACCACCTGGACGCAAACGCCCGACCAGAAGGTGTATCTCGTCGCCGGTCACGGCCATTCCACCATCAATCGGCTGGATGGATTGGAGACGCTGCAGCCTTTCCCCGCGCAGACCATCGAGTTCACCGCCGAACTCGCGCAAGCCTCGCAAAACTACGCCAGTGAACAGGAGAAACTGCGACAGGCGAAAAGCCGCGACGAAGGCCTCTCCATCCTCATGCGCCGAGGACGCAACGTGCCCGTCGTGGATGGTCTTGATGGCGATTGGATCAAAGCCCCGTGGGTCACCATCGACGGCAGGACCGAAGCCGCGATGCAGACCGGCAATGACAAGGTCTTCGTCGCCGTGCGGTCTGCCGATCCCGGCCACGAACGACTCACCCGCAACGTCGCCGACTCGAAGACGCTCCTTTTCAAAGGCGGCGGTGCCATCGACCTGCAACTCGGCACCGACCCAACCGCCGCAGCCGACCGAACCAAGCCCGTCCTCGGCGACCTGCGTTTGCTCGTGACCCAGCATCAAGGCAAGCCCACCGCCACGCTCTACCGCCCCGTCTCCGACAGCACCCTGCACCGCGAGACCTTCACCTCGCCCGTGCAAACCGTGGCCATCGACGAGATCGTCGACGCCAGCCCCGATCTCGCCCTCAAAGAATCGCACACCGCCGACCGCAGCTTCTACGAGTTCTCCATCCCTTTGAAACTCCTGCGGCTCCAACCCGATGCGACCAAGGCACTGCGAGGCGACATCGGGGTCATCATCGGCAACGCCATCGAAACCACCGCCCGCGCCTATTGGCACAACAAGCGCATGACCATCGTCACCGACATCCCCACCGAAGCCAGCCTCTACCCGCAGCACTGGGGTGCGCTCCGTTTTGAAAAGGCCGAGTGAATGAACCGCCGCCGATTCTCTCATTACCGCAACACCCGACATCATGAAACCACTCCTCGCCTTCCTTCTTCTCACCACCAGTTTCTCCTTCGCACAGACACCCGACCTGGCGCTCGCACGCGACAAGAACTGGCTCGTCATCCAAGGCCCGCATCTGCCGAAGGGCGAGATTCGCATCAACTATCTCGAAGCGTATTGCCGCACCCACTCCACCACCGCCGACTGGCACGACACCACCATCGGCCACACGACAGAACTCCTCTCAGTCAGCGAGGACAAGAAGACAATGAAGCTGCGCTGCACCGTCAAAGACGGCGTCATCGTCGATCACACCATCACCGCCAGCGCCGACGATGTCACCTTTGCCATCAACGCGCACAATCCCTCCGCGACCGCCTCCGGCGCGCACTGGGCGCAGCCCTGCATCCGCCTCGGCGACTTCACCGGCTATGACAACAAGGGCAAGGATATCGACGACTACCTTCCCAAGTGCTTCCTCTTCCTCGACGGCAAGCTCACGCGGATGAGCGACATCAAGCCATGGATCAAAGAAGCCCGCTACATCCCCGGCCAGGTCTGGTGCCCGAAGGACGTGCCACGCACCGACGTGAACCCGCGCCCGCTCAGTCCGCTGGTGCCCAGCAACGGCCTCATCGGCTGCTTCAGCGGCGATGAGAAACAACTCTTCGCCGTCGCCTTCGACCCTTACCAGGAACTCTTCCAAGGCGTCGCCCGCTGCCTCCACTCCGACTTCCGCATCGGCGGCCTGAAACCCGGCGAGACGAAGTCCATCAAGGGCAAGATCTACATCCTGCCGAATGACGTGCCCGCGCTGCTGACGCGATACGCGAAGGATTTTCCAACGCAGCCAGAGAAGTGAGGCTCGAAAACACTCACGCATGAACCGTCATGCCCACAGCGCCGGACAACCACGACGCCCATGACTACGCCGAGCGCATCCGCGAGCGACTGCGGTGCCGATTGCAGGAGCTGCGGGAACGCTGCGGACTGAGCAAATACGGCCTTGCTCGTGAGAGTGGCATCATTCGCGAATACATCGGCAAGCTGGCAGCAATGAGACGGCTCTCGCGATCCATCACAAAGAAGAACACATTGGGCTACTGATCAAACATGAGCCGGAATGCCTGTGGATCTGCCATGCTGGCGAAAAAGGCGCTTTGGAGTGACTTGGGAGACATGGCAGGATGATGACAACTTTTGGCAGATCTAGGCCATGTATTCCCGAATGGTGGGGCGTTTTACTTTCACCATGAAATCCCGGCGCTTCTACCTCCTCTCTCTGCTGCTCGCGCCGCTCGTCACGCTGCACGCGGCCAGTCCTGTGCCATCCAAACCGAACATTCTCGTCATCCTCACCGATGACCTCGGCTACGACGACGTAGGGTGCTACTGGATGCCGGACAACCGCTCGGGCTTCGAGAAGATCCGGACACCGAACCTCGACCGGCTCGCCGACGAGGGTGCCAGGTTCACCGATTTCTATTCTCCCGCCCCCGTTTGCACCCCGTCCCGCGCAGCACTCATGACCGGCTGTTACCCGGTGCGGGTGGGCATGTCCAGCTTCGGACGCAATGGCGACGGCGTCCTCGCACAGCAGCACGTGGAGGGGCTGAACCCCGACGAGGTCACTCTGGCTGAGATTTTGAAGGGGCGCGGCTACGCCACCGCCTGCATCGGCAAGTGGCACCTCGGGCACTTGGCCCCATTTGCCCCGCGCGAGCATGGCTTCGACGCGTTTTACGGGATGATGTTCCCCAACGACATGAAACCCTTTGTCCTCCACCGCGACGAGACGGTCATCGAGCCGCACCCCGACCAGAAGACGCTCAACGAGAAGTTCACGGAAGAGGCGGTGAAGTTCGTGAGGGCGAAACGCGACCAGCCGTTCTTCCTTTATCTCGCCTACAGCGCACCGCACATCCCGTTGCACGTCTCCGACCGCTTCCGGGGAAAATCGGCGCGGGGCTTGTATGGGGACGTCGTCGAATGCATGGACTGGGGCGTGGGCGAGGTCCTGAAGGCCCTGGACGAAACCGGGCTCGCAGGCCGGACACTCGTGGTCTTCACTTCGGACAACGGGCCGGACACACGCGGACCCTACGACAAGCGCGGCCAGGCCTTCCCCCTGCGGGCGGCGAAGGCGACCACGCGGGAGGGAGGCGTGCGTGTTCCTTGCCTGATGCGTTGGCCGGGCCGAATCCCCGCCGGCCTCGTCTGCCGCGAGATCGCCTCCGCGATGGACGTCCTGCCCACCGCTGCCGGTATCGCCGGAGCGCAGCCTCCGCAGGACCGGATCATCGATGGAAAGGACATTCTCGCGCTGATGACCAAGCCCGGTGCGCCGAGTCCTCACGACGCGTTCTTCTACTACAACGGGGAGAAACTAGAGGCGGTCCGCAGCGCGAACTGGAAGCTCGTCTTCCCGCGCACGGCAATGGATGACACCCCGTATGAGCGGAAGCCGGGAGCCGCGAAGGAGGCACTTCTGCCCGAGGCGCTCTACGATCTCGCGGCGGACGTGGGCGAGACGAAAGACTTGATCAGACAACACCCTGAAGTCGCGCAACGTCTGCGTGCTCTAGCGGAGAGGATGCGCGACGACATGGGTGACTCCGCCACCAGCCAGAAGGGCAAAAACCGCCGCCCCGTGGGCCGCCTGCCTGCTTCGGGCCAGTGATGAAAAGGTGTGACCGTCGGGGCCGTTCGTGGAATGACACGAAGCCACGAACGATCATGCCCCAACCTCCACCAACTCAAGCACGCCGCGTCGTGCTCTTCTTCGCCGTCACTTTGGCGATCATTACTTATGTGGATCGCGTCTGCATTTCACAGGCGGCTCCCGCGATGCAGGAGGATCTGGGGCTGACGAAAATCCAGATGGGTTATGCCTTCACCGCTTTTGGTTGGGCTTACGCCTTGTTTGAAATCCCTGGTGGCTGGCTCGGGGATCGCATCGGGCCGCGCAAGGTGCTGATGCGGGTGGTGGGCATGTGGTCTCTCTTCACGGTGGCGACGGGTTGGGCATGGAATCTCTGGTCGCTGGTGGTCAGCCGGTTCTTCTTTGGCATGGGCGAGGCCGGTTGTTTTCCGAACATCACGAAGGCTTTTACCAATTGGTTTCCGGCGGCCGAGCGCGTCAAAGCACAGGGCATCCTGTGGCTGAGCGCCCGCTGGGGTGGTGCCTTCACGCCGCTCATTGTCGGCTGGATGCTGGCGAGTGGTGGTGAGGGCAAGTTCGGGCTTGGCCTGCATTACCGCTGGGTGTTTCTGATCTTCGGTCTGCTGGGTGTGGTGTGGGCGCTGTCGTTTTATCGTTGGTTTCGCGATCACCCGAAGGATCATCCGGCGGTGAATGCGGGCGAGCTGGCGGTCATCGGCGAAACCCAACACGCAGGAGATCATTCCATGCCGTGGGGCAAGCTGCTGGCCTCACGCACAGTCTGGATGCTCTGGGCGCAGTATTTCTTCATGTCTTACGCCTGGTATTTCTACATCACCTGGTTCCCCACTTACCTGAAGGAACAGTTCACTGGCATGGGCGACATGCAGCGAGCCTTGCTGGCCTGTGTGCCGCTGTTTTTCGGAGGCATCGGCTCCATCCTTGCGGGTCTGCTTTCGGCGCGGTTGGATGTTTGGCTCGGCAGCATCGCCCGCACACGCCGGTGGCTGGGCGTGCTCGGCATGGGCGCTGCGGGTCTCATGCTGCTCATCTCGATGCAACTCCACACACCCGTGGCATCCGTGCTGGCCATTGGTCTCGCGGCCTTGTGCAGCGATCTCGCCATGCCCGGTGCCTGGGGCGCGTGCATGGACGTTGGCGGACGCCACACCGGCGCACTCTCCGGCAGCATGAACATGATGGGCCAAGTCGGCGGTGCCATCGCGCCCATGGCCGTGCCGCTCGTGCTCGCCGCCACGAACAACAACTGGACCGTCAACATGGGCATCTTCGCCTTAAGCTACTTCCTCGGCGCCATCTGCTGGGTCTTCATCAAATCCGACGAACGTCTGCACGAATAACCCAACTCTCCACTACACTCCCTCAATCCCAATCGGACCGACGACTTTAACAGAAAAACTTGCGAGAGGACTTTTCTATCAGTTAAGCATGCGCTCGCACCATCCACATCCATGAAAAGCAAACTCATCCTCACGGGCGCTCTCCTCGCTATCGGTGCGCTCAGCGTACTTCTTTATCAGCAGCTGCACAAGCCCGCACCAGTGATAGCAGCGAAGCCTGCACTGCGGGATTCGCCGGTGAATACAGCGCGCCTGGCCGACTCGTCCACTCCTTCCATCAGCCAAGATACGAAGCCCGAACTTAGCGAAACAGCACGCATCAAAGCGGAAGCCTTCATCCGCAACCATCGCGGCCTGAGCCAGGATGCCCTACTGCAAAGCCCCGAGATTGCGATCTTTAATGAAAACTGGCAGAGGTTGATGAATAGTTTTTCGCCGCACGACAACCAGCGCATTCAAGATGCCCAGGATACTTTCGTCGCCATCAACGGAAAAAAATCTGGGTTAAGCTTGACCTTGCGCAATGTGGACGACCCCGCGTCCAGGGAGATGATCGAGGCTGCCTTTTCAGACGATCCCGCTTACGTCGCGGACTGGTTGTTGCGCAAACTTGACGCCGCAACCTTTGAAACGGCGATCAGTCCCGGCGTCGGCGAAACCAGTGAAGGGGTGAAAATCGTCCGTGGTGGTCTGAAGAAATCAGGCCATGTCACGCCGAAGTGAAACCGCTACAGCCAATCTGAGTCCACAAGAATTTTTTTCCAATGATCCTCTCCTCGCTCGATGTCCTCCAGGGCGAAGCGCCGACATCGGAGCCCATCGACACACCTCCGACTCCCGGCTTGTTAATCCAGATCACCACTCCACCACTCCATGAAACACCTCATCCTCACCCTACTAACCGTCGGCCTCCTGTCCGCTCAGGCTGAAGTCACCAAAGACAACTTTGGCACCACGCGCGACGGCGAATCCGTCGAGCGTTACACCTTGAAGAACAAGCATGGCCTTGTCGCAAAGGTCATCACCCTGGGCGGCATCATCAACGAACTGCATGTGCCGGACCGCGCGGGCAAGACCGCCGACATCGCACTCGGATTCGACACCTTGGCCGAATACGAAGAGCACAACGGCGGCGTATTTTTCGGCTGCATCACCGGGCGCGTGGCCAATCGCATCGCGGGCGGCAAGTTCGACCTCGAGGGCAAGTCCTACACGCTGGATCTGCATCCGAAGACCAGCTTCCACTTGCACGGTGGATTGAAGGGTTTCAGCAAGGTCATTTGGAAAGCGGAAATCATCACCGACCCACGCGGACCTGCTTTGCGCCTGACCTATCTCAGCAAGGATGGCGACCAGGGCTTCCCCGGCAATCTCAACACCAGCGTCATCTATGTGCTCACCGAGGAGGATGCGTTTGTCATCGAGTATGAGGCCACGACTGACAAAGCCACGCCCATCAACCTCACCAACCACACCTACTTCAACCTCGCCGGAGCAGGCAGCGGCACCGTGCTCGACCATCGGCTCACCTTGCAGTCGAAGCACTATCTTGAAACCGATGCCGACCTCTTGCCCACGGGCAAACTGCTGCCCGTCACTGGCACCGCGTTTGATTTCACCAAGAGCGAAGTCATTGGCAGCCGCCTCGATCAAATCTCCATCGGCGGCTACGACCACGCCTTCGTTCTCGCCGAGAAGCCGCAGACCAAGCCCTCCCTCGCCGCCGAAGTCTATGAGCCCAAGAACGGTCGGGTGATGCGAATCCTCACCGATCAACCTGGTATCCAGCTCTACACCGCCACCTACACCACACCGCTGAAGGGCAAAAACGGCGCGGGCTATGACCGCTTTCACGGCCTCTGCCTGGAGACGCAGCATCATCCCGACTCCGTTCATCACGCCGAGTTCCCCACGACCATCCTCCGTCCCGGAGAGACTTATCGCACCACGACCATTCATCAGTTCACCACGCGCTGATCGTTGTGGTTTGTGAAACGGGACTGGCATCAATGAGTCGGAACATCTTTGGCCCAGCAAAGCGTCCCTATCATTCTCGAGATTGACCGATGATTTTTGTTCAGGATTGAAAGAGCTCTAACAGTATACCGTATAGAAACGGTATACCACATGAGCATACCTCCGACGACAACCACCCGTTCCGACATCACCGTCTCCCGTCTCCGGCAAGAAATCCTCGATGGTGAAATACATCCCGGTCATCTCCTCGCCGAGTCAGCCGTTGCGCAAAGGCTTGGCGTCAGTCGCGTGCCAGTGCGGGAGGCGTTGTTCACTCTCGAACGCGAAGGGTTGGTGGAGTTCAGCGGCACGGGTCGGGCCTATGTCAAAGACCTGACGCCGCATGATTTTGAAGAGCTGTATGTGCTGCGTCTCGCGCTGGAACCTGTGGCGGCACGATTGGCGGCACCAGCCCTGCGCGAAGACTGCTCGCGTCTTGAGAAAAACATCAAGGCCACCAGCAAAGCCACCACCTTGCTTCAAGTCACGCAATTGGATCTCGATTTCCACGAGATCATTCTGGAGGCATCGGGGAATGCACGACTGCTCAAGCTGTGGTTCTCGCTGCGCAGTGAACTGGAGCTTTGGCTGGGGCGGCTGCATCGCTCAAAGCAACTCCAGACGCGCGGCACGCGTGCAGAGACGGTGAGCAGTCACCAAGGTGTGGTGGAGGCATTTAAAACCAAGTCCCCCACCGAGTGCGAACGGCTCATGCGCCAGCACATCCTGAGCTGGCGTGAATGGCTGCCGGTGCTGCCTGAGAACAAATGATTTTGTCGATGTCTCGAACGTCCACTCTCCACTCAACTCATGATCCGATTCTTTATCACCTCTTCAGTCGTGGGCTTCGCGCTCACGGCTGCTGCTGCCGATGGTCCGGCTGAACGAGCGAAGGCGTATGCGGAGCGGATTCATCCGTTGATGGTGAAGACCTGCGGCAAATGCCACGGCAAGGAGCCAAAAGACAACGATCTCGACCTCACGAGCCTTGTCACCGCTGAGGCGCTGCTCGCGCAGCCGAAGGTGCTGGAGGACATTGCCGAAAGGTTGAATGAGGGCGACATGCCACCGAAGAAATCTCCGCAGCCGAGTTTGGCTGAACGAGATCAGTTGCTTGGCTGGATCGGAGCAGCGGTGGATGAGGCGGCGGCAGCACATGCGGGGGACCCTGGGCCGGTGACGCTGCGCCGACTGACGAATGCGGAGTATGACCATGCGGTGCGTGATCTCACGGGCGTGGACATGCAGCCGACGCAGGCCGGTGAGTTTGCGCCCGATAGTGTGGGCGGCGAGGGGTTTGCCAATGTCGGTGAGGCCATGCCGATGACGCCGGGGTTGGTGGAGCGCTATCATCAGGCCGCGCGCTATGTCGCGGCGCGGGCGGTGCTGCTGCCCACGGGCTTCCGTTTTTCAACCTCTGCGGACCGTCCAGACTGGACGGCGGAGGCGGAGAAGGCTCTGCGCAGTTTTCACTCGCTCTATGCGGACAACTGGGGAAGGCCGCCGCTCCGTGCGCATCTCCTGGCGACGCTGAAACATCGCGACCGGCTCACTCGCGGTGGTCCGGCAGCCATCAAAGAAGTCGCCGCGGAGGAGAAACTCAACGCAACTTACCTGGCCGCGCTCTGGGCGGGACTCAGCGCCCAGCCGGCGGCGGTGCCCGATGCGCAATCGAAGCAATGGGAGGCAAAAGCAGCCCAGGTGGAAGCTGAGAGAAAACAGCGGCAGCAGGCTCTCGACTCGGCGCGGCAGAAAATCGAGTCGCGCTGGACTACATCGAAACGGGTGCTCGTGGCGTCGAAGGTGCCGGAAGCGGGCTCGGTGCCCTTCGACCATGCGGTGTCGGTTCGGCGCGGCGAAGTGCTGCTCCTGACTGTGCTGCCCAACGAAAGCTATGGAGCCGACAGCACGCTCATCGAATGGACGATCCGCGAAACGACCGGCGCTCGGCGAAGCTGGAGCGTCGCGGATGTGATTCCCGATCTTTTGAAGGGCAACCCGAGGTCGGACAAGCACGGGGCGAGTTGGAGCTTCCTGGAGACGACATCCGCCCCGGTGTTCCTCACCGAGCAGCGTAACAGCATCGCCGAACGCACCGAGTTGAAATCGTGGAGCCTCGGCTCCGAGCCCTCGATCTTTGTGAACACCGGCACCGAACCCTTGCAGGTCTGGACGAAGTTGCCCGCAAGGTCGGTCTTCGTGCATCCGGGACCGAAGCGCCATGTGACGGTCGCCTGGACAAGCCCAATCGATGCCGAGGTCGCGGTCGCGGGTCGTGTCGCCGATGCTCATCCTTCAGGGAGCGACGGTGTTGCATTTGAACTCTCGCATCTCGCCGCACCGGAGCTGGGGCAAGCGCTGGCCGTTGTGGGCGAGCGGCCTGCGATCCTACCGAGTGCGGGTCTGCCAAAGGATATGCTCGGCTGGATCCGAGAAAAATGGCGGACGACCACGACCGATCCCGCCCCCATTCTCGACGCGATCACGGCCATGCAGGACAAGTTGTTCGCGAGCCGCTATTTCAAGTATAAGCATAGTGTCCTCGCGGTGGGCAACGGCTTCCCCGCGTGGGAGGACACGATGCGCGTGGTGGCCACCGAGCGCATGCAAAGCGCGGCACGCGAGCCGATCTTCCGGTTGGTCGCTCGGCAGGTGGCACCGGCGGTGCCAGGCACGTTCGTGGTGTGGGATAAACTTCGATTGGAAGGTGGCGATGCGCCCGCTCTGGTGCTGGCGGAACACGCCGAGCTGCGATCAGCCATCGAAACCGCATCCGGGCTCCGTTTTGGCCGACATCCGAAAGGTCGTCCCGTGCCCCCGACGGCGCTGGTCACGGAGGCTGGCTCCGAGGTGCGCCTGGATTTGAAAAAGCTGCCAGAGCCGCTGATGAAGCTGCTCGCCCTGCCGCGATTGCTCCGTGCCGATGTGAGCCTTGAAGTCGGCAGCCCGCAGACGGCCACGGTTCAGGCGCTGCTGCTCGCGGAGCCGGACTTCCGGGATGCAAAGGACCCGAACAGGCTCAATCCCCAGCGGACCAACCCGACGGCGTTTCGGTCCGGCGATCCGCTCGTTGTGGACGAGCCCGAACTGCGTGTCGCACAGATCGTGCATCCGCGTGTCGCTGCTGAGCGCGCCCGCCCTGCCGCGGAGTTTCGCGCTCTGTTTCCACCCTCGGTGCTTTTTGAGCCGATCATCCCGCGTGATGCGCAGGGCAGCCTGTTCATGTTCCATCGCGAGGACGAACCGCTGCGTCGTCTCATGCTCAACGATGCGAGCCGCGAGGAGCTGGAGCGCCTGTGGAGCGAGCTGCATTTCCTGCGCGAGGACGCCCATGCCCACGCGCTGATGTATGCGGAGTTGCTGAAGTTTTACGCGAATCCGAACGGCGCACCGCGCATGGATTTCTTCTTCAATCCGGTCATTGGAGAACGTGTGAAGCGGGAGGAGGCGGCGCTGCTGGCCCAACAAGTTGCCGCCGAACCGAAGCACCTCGATGCGCTGCTCGCTTTCGCTGCAAGGGCGTGGCGTCGGCCCCTCACCGACGATGAACGCGAGACCCTTGTCTCTGCGTATCGCGCTGATCGTGCCGAGGGCATCAAGCATGATCCCGCTCTGCGTGCCGCGATGGCTCGCGTGCTGTCGTCACCCTGGTTCCTTTACCGCGTGGAGCAGCCGGCGGCCGGGCCGCGCTGGCAGCCGGTGTCGGGCGATGAATTGGCCACGCGGTTAAGCTTCCTGCTTTGGGACTCGATTCCTGATGACGAACTGCGTGCGGTGGCCCCGCGCCTCCACGAGCCCGCCGTGCTGGAGGCACAGGTGCGCCGGATGATCAAAGACAGGCGGACTCGCGGCATGGCGGAGGAGTTTGGCGCACGCTGGCTCGGCGTGCGAGACTTCGTCGCCAACCATGGCCGCAGCTTGAAGGACTTCCCCGAGTTCACGCCCGCTGTGCGTGACGCGCTGGCCGAGGAACCGGTGCGCTTTTTTGAAGACCTGCTCACCAACGACCGCGCGGTGAGCGACGTGATCGCCACCGATGCAGTCATCATCAACGAGGTGCTCGCCAAGCACTACGGCATCCCCGGCGTGAAGGGGCCCGAGTGGCGTCGCGTCGAAAAAGTCGCCACCTACGGTCGCGGTGGTCTGCTGGGACTCGGCGCCGTGCTCGCCAAGCAATCCGCCGCCGCCCGCACCAGCCCCATCAAACGCGGAGCCTGGGTGGCCCACACGCTCGGTGACCGCTTGCCCAAGCCTCCGCCCAATGTGCCGCCGCTGCCCGATGCCGTGCCCGCCGGGTTGAGCGTGCGCGAACTCACCGAACGCCATCGCAAGGACGCCAACTGCGCTGCCTGCCACGTCCGCATCGATCCGTATGGCATGACACTGGAGCAGTTCGACGCCATCGGCCGCCTGCGACCCGCCAGCTCGATGAAGCCCGGCGAAAGCCGTGCAACCCTGCGCGACGGCACCGATGTCCATGACTTCGCCGGCCTGCGAAACTACGTCGCCGGCCCGCGACGCGAGGATCTGCTGCGCACACTCGCCCGCAAGCTGACCGGCTACGCCCTGAGCCGCGCCGTGCTGCCCTCGGACCGCGCGCTCGTTGATGAAGTGAGCAAGACCATGATCACCGGCGGACGCTGGTCAGACGCCATGCTCGTCATCGTCCGCAGCGAACAATTCCGCTGCATCCGGCCCGCAGCCGAAACACAGAAATCGGCAGACAACCGGACCAAATGAGAAACGCATGAGAACCACCGTCACACTCCTCAGCGCCCTCCTGTCGTTGACCGCGTTGCATGCCAAAGACGAAATCGCCAACGCTCCCACCACCGGCGATGTCCGCGACGTGCGCGTTGTCCGCACCGCTGACCAGGAGCCGCGAGCTTCCTTGCTTGGGCAGCCGAGCATCGCCTTGTGGAAGGAGAAGCACCTTGTCGTGGCTTATCAAAAAGGCATCGCGGGCAAGGGCGACATGGGCAGCATCGACGCCATCGTTTCGACCAATGACGGCGACTCCTGGAGCATCCCCAGCACCGTCTTCGACCACACGCAGCGGCATGGCGCGATGCAGTTCGCCTACTGCAATGCGGTGCTCTACCATCCGCCGGGGCAGGAGGTGCTGTGGTGCTTTGCCATGCGCTGCCCTCTGAACTATCCTGACAGCGAGGACTCGCACCTCGCCGCTGCCTACAGTGGCGATGGCGGACGCTCTTGGAATCCCGTGGAGCTGGCCATGCACTACACCGGGCCGCTCGTCATCCTCGGTGAAATTCAGCGCATCATCGAAAACGGCCAGCCGGTTTATCTGCTGCCCGCGCATCGCAATACGAAGCGCGCCGATCCGCTCGGTCAGCGCGAGCAGTTTGTGCTGCGCAGCACCAGCCTGCTGGATTGGAGTCTCGGCGGTTATGTGCCCCAGCCGGAGCCGGGGGAAATCTTCCTGCACGAAGGCCAGATCGCCGTCGTCAACGAGCAGCAGCATCTCAAGATGGTCATGCGAACCGCCGAGGGACGAAAGGAGGGCGGCGCGCTCAATCCTCCTCGCGCCTGGTCCAGCACCAGCACCGATGGCGGCAAGACGTGGAGCATCGCCCAGGAGGAGCCGGAGCTTTGGAACACCGTGTCGGAAGGATGGTTCGGCCAGTCGCGCACCGGCACACAGCTCTACGTTTACAATGACGGCCCCGCATGGAGCCGCATGGCGCTGCGCTACAAAGTGAAGCCCGCGAGCGGCGCATGGAGCTCGGAGCGCATGTTCTTCGACGCTGGCATCCACAACTCCTATCCCACGCTCATCGAAACAGCGCCCGGCGAGTTCCGCGCCGTGTGGGACAGCGGTGACGAGAAGCATGGCCGGCGTTCGATTCGCTTTGGAAAGCTCACCCTCAAAAAGCAACCATGAGAACTACTTCCAAAGTGGGAGGATTCATCCGTCACCTCCTCTCTATCCCGAATGCCCGTTGAGCCTCCTTCAACCAAGAACAAGGAACCTTCATGATTATCCAACCTCAATACTGGCTTATCGACCGCCGCCATGCGCTCAAGGCGCTCAGCAGCTTCGTTTCCCTGCTCATGCTGACGGATGGGGCTGCGCTTGGCGTCGTGCCAACGCCGAAGGAAATGCGTGGCCCTTTTCCGATCATGTCCACGCCCTATTTCGAGGACGGATCTGTCGATTACGCTGGTCTCAAGCGCGAACTAAGATGGGTGGACGAGTCGGGCTGTCCGGGCGTCATCTGGTGTCAGTCGAACGACGCCATCGACCTGTTGACGACCGAGGAAAAGTTTCGGGGGTTTGAGGCGTGTGCCGAGGCGGCAGAAGGGCGCAAGGTCGTCCTCACCCTCGGGGCCAACGGCACCAACACCGCGCAGATACTTGAGATCGCCGCGGAAATTGAACGTGTCGCCGAGCGGCACCCCGACGTCAGGATGGCGATCATCTCGCGTCCGCCGGACGATGTCCGCACCGAGGCGGACATCGAACAGGCGTGGAACGAACTTGCGAAGGTCGCGAAGCGTCCAGTCATCTTCCAGACCTACGGCACGCCCGCCACGCCGACGCCCTCGGTCGCGCTACTCGTGCGGTTGGCAGAGAAACATCCGGCGATTTACGGCTATGTGAAGGAAGAGGCCGAAGGTTATGCGGCGGTCGAGCGGATGTCGGAGCTTTCGGCCGCCAAGCCCGTCATCAAGACCGCGATGGCGGGGTGGGGTGGCTGGCAGTGGCTCATCCAGCTTCGGCATTGCGGGTGCGAGGGGCTCGTCACCGAGCGCTGCGCCTTTGCGCCGGTGCTCGCCAAACTCTGGCGCATCCATGAAAGCGGCGAGCGCGGTCTTCCCCTCACCGAAGCTTACGCCATGTTCCGTCTCCTGTGCGATCAGCGGAACTTCCCTTCTGGTTTGCGCGGCTACCCGCTATATTTCCTCGAGAAAGAGGGCGTTTTCAGGAATCGAGTTTCGCGTCAATACACCAACTCACGCGTCACTGATGGAGGAAGCTTCGGCGTCGGCAAAGTCTGGAAGCTGGAGAAGGCAGAACTCACACCGTTGCAATGCCGGGAGCTCGACGCGCTCTACCGGGACATGCTCGAGTTTGTGGCCAAGTAACCGAATGCGTCTTGCCTGGCCAGCCCCTCACCCCAGTCCCTGCTCCATGAACCCAATCTTCTCCCTCCTCACGGCCCTCCTGCTCGCGCCGCTCTTCGCGCTGCACGCCGCCGAGCCGGTGACCATTGATCTCGCCAAGCGCACCTGGCAGGGCATCCCCGGCCTCGAACGCACGGCGAAGGGCCGCGTGTTTGTCTCGTGGTTCACGGGTGGAACGCATGAGCCACAACCGGAGAACACGGTCGTGCTTTCGCAAAGCGACGATGGCGGCAAGACCTTCTCCGCGCCGCAGGCGATGGGTTTGCCTCTGAATGATGGCACGCGCTGCTACGACCCGTGCCTGTGGATTGATCCGAAAGGGCGGCTCTGGTATCTCTTCAATCGCAGCGTCAAGGACAGCACCCGGCACGGAGTCTATGCACGCATCTGCGATGCTCCGGATGCCACGCCGCCGGTCTGGGGCGCGGAGTTCCGTGTCGGATTCGATAGCCCCTTCAGCTTCCGCATGAACAAACCCATTGTGCTCTCATCCGGCGAATGGGTGCTGCCGGTGGTGCATGCGCTGGAGCCGTTGGCGGGCTGGGCGGGATTCGATCCGAAACAGGTCTTCGGCGCAGCGATCTCCACCGATGAAGGCAAGACCTGGAAGCTGCATGGCGCGGTGAAGACCGAGAAGGCGGGACTCGAGAACATGATCGTGGAGCTCAAGGACGGACGTCTGTGGATGCTCATCCGCACTGAGAAGGTGCTGTGGGAGAGTCATTCCTCCGACAAAGGTCGCACCTGGACGAAAGGCAGGCCGACCACCATCGCCACGCCGCATTCGCGCTTCTTCATCCGGCGTCTCGCCTCAGGCCATCTGCTGCTGGTGAACCACTACAAGTTCACCGGACGCAGCCACCTCACCGCGCAGCTTTCCACCGACGACGGCGCGACGTGGAACGACGGCCTGCTGCTCGATGAACGCAGCGGCGTCTCCTATCCCGACGGCGTGCAGGACAAGGACGGCCTCATCTGGATCACCTATGATCGCGATCGCGGCGGCGCAGGCGATATCTTGCTCGCGAAGTTCAAAGAAGAAGACGTGATCGCCGGCAAGAACGTTTCCGGTGCCGTGAGCCTGAAGCAGGTGGTGAACAAGCTCAACAAGCCTGCCAGTGCACCGAAGCCCGCCGTCAAAGTGACGCAGGAGCTGCTCAACAGCATCCACGTCACGCCGAAGCTCATCTTCGATCCGATGCCCGCCTATGGCCAAAAGTATCTGCCCTTCGCGATGGCGGCGAGCATGGAGTCCACGAAGAAAGGCCGGCTCTGGACCTGCTGGGCGGGCGGGCAGGACGGACCAAATGCCTACCTGCTGGCGAGTTACAGCGATGACCAAGGCAAGTCGTGGCGCGATCCCGTGTTTGTGATCGATCCGCAGGCGCATGGATTAAAGATGGGCACGCGGCTCGGCTCCTTTTGGTGCGATCCGAAGGGAAGGCTCTGGCTGTTCTTCCATCAGTCCGTCGGCATGTTCGACGGCAGTTGCAGCAACTGGTATGTCCGCTGCGATGATCCCGATGCGGAGAAGCCCGTGTGGACGCGGCCGGTTTACATCGGCTTCGGCGCGTCTCTGAACAAACCCATCGTGCGCAAGAACGGCGAGTGGATCCTGCCCGTGTCACTGTGGGAGCGCTGGCACATCGACAAGCCCTTTGCCGATTGCTACCACGAACTCGATGCCGTGCGCGGCTCAAACGTTTTCGTCTCCGACGACGAGGGCGGCCACTGGCGGTATCGCGGCGGCATCATTTACCAAGACAGTTGCTTCAACGAGCACACCGTGGCCGAGTTGAACGACGGGCGGCTCTGGATGCTCTCGCGCGGGATGAAGGAAACCTTCCAGAGCTTCTCCGCCGATGGCGGCAAGACCTGGCTGCCGCAGTCCACCGCCTTTCCGCATGTGAACAGCAAGGCCGTCATCCGCCGCCTGCAATCCGGCCACCTGCTCGTCATCCGTCACGGCCAGGACATGACAAAAGCCACGCCCAAGCGACAGGAACTCACCGCCTTCCTCACTACCGATGAAGGCAAGACCTGGTCCGGCAAACTGCTGCTCGACGAACGCGACAACGTCTCCTACCCCGACATCGCCCAGGCCCCGAACGGCGACATCTACGTCCACTACGATCGCGAGCGCACCGGCGCGGCCGAGATCCTCTTCGCCCGCTTCCGCGAGGAGGACGTGCAGGCTGGCAGTCTCGTCAGCAAAAACGTCGCGCTGAAAAACCTCGTGAAGCGCAAGCTGGGGATGAACCACGGCTCCGGCGGCAACTAAATCTCCACCAAACCACATCACTCACACCCCTACTCAACCCATGAACATCCAACGCAACAACTGGCTCATCAGCCGCCGCCATGCGCTTCGCGGAATCGGGGCGACACTCGCCTTGCCTTTGCTCGATTGCATGAAACCAGCCCGGGCCGCCGCCGCGAGCACTGCCAGTCTGCCACCGACGCGCACGCTGGTCACCTTCACCGGCATGGGTTTCCACTCCAAGCACTGGTGGGCCAAGGGCGACGGTGCCGCGATGGAACTCGGCCCTTGCCTGAAGCCGCTGGAGTCCTGGAAGGAGCGCATGGTCTTCCTTCGCGGCCTTTGGAACGAGCAGGCGAACAACGGAATCATCCACTGCATGCAGACGGGCAACATGCTCAGCGGTGCGACCATGGCGAAGAACGAGGTCCACACGGGCGTCAGCTTTGATCAGGTGATGGCGAAGCAGATCGGCGACCGCACCCGGCTGCCTTCGCTGGTGCTCGGCTGCGAGGAGGCGGTGCCCGGCCTGCAGGACGGTCATCCTTTGCTCTATGGCTCGCACATTTCGTGGAGTTCACCCGTGTCGCCGACCTGGACGGAAACGCGGCCCGCGCTCGCCTTTGACCAACTCTTCCGCACCGAGCGCAACCGCGATGACCGCCGCGTCGTCGATGCCGTCCTCGAGGACGCCAAGTCCCTGCAACGCAAGCTCTCCAGCGCGGACCGTCAGCGCTTTGAGGAGTATCTCGGTTCGGTCCACGAGATCGAGGGACGCATCAAGCGGGCCGGCAAGGAACGCGAGGCCGGTGAATGGAAACCGACCCTCACCAGCCCCGATCGTCCGCGGCCTGCCGACGGCATCCCGGCGGACCTCCCGGAGTATTGGAGGCTCATGAATGACATCCTCATTCTGGCCTTCCGCACGGACTCCACCCGGATCGCGACCATGAAATACTGCAACGACGCCTCCACCATCGTGCACGCGCACCTCGGCATCCGCGATCACCATCATTACATCGCCCACTCGCAGCCGGACGAGTTGATCACGCTCAACCAGTTCTTCATGTCGCAGCTCGCCTACCTCTGCCAGCGCATGTCCGAGATCAAGGAAGGCGAAAGCACCCTGCTCGACAACACCGCGATCATGCACTGCTCCAGCATGTTGCACGGCAACCATGACTCCAAGCAGTTGCCGGTGATCCTGCTCGGCGGTGCCGGCGGCAATCTCCGCGGCGGCCGCGTGCTCGACTACCTCGACAAACCCAACCGCCGCATGTGCAGCCTCTTCCTCAACCTCATGGACTGGGGCGGCCTGAAACTCGACCGCTTCAACGACTCGACCGAGCGGCTTCCGGGTGTGTGAAAGCACCACACCATCACCATCAACTTTCCATCCAACACCGGGGCTCCAACCATGAAACCCGCCTGCAAACAACCTGCTGATCACACGACGACGCGCAAAGCAATGCGCGTTGTAAAATGGCCGGCACTCATCGTCATTGCATTGGTTTCCATCCCTGCCTTTGCCGATCAAAAGCAAGTCTTCGAGCAAACCATTCAGCCTGTGCTGAAACAGTATTGCCTGGACTGTCACTCGACGAAGAAGCAGAAGGGCGATCTCGATTTGGAGCGCTTCACCTCACTCGATCTTGTGAAGCGTGATCCCATCGTGTGGGAGCATTCGCTGGATCAGATCCGCGACAAGGAGATGCCGCCGAAGGGCAAACCGAAACCGTCTCCCGAGCAGACAAAGCTGCTCACGGACTGGATGCAGAGCACGCTGGATGACATCGCGCTCGCCAGCGCTGGTGATCCAGGGCCGGTGGTGCTGCGGCGTTTGTCGAACATGGAATACACCTACACGCTGCGTGATCTCACCGGCGTGGAGTCGCTCGATCCGGCGAAGGAGTTCCCCGTCGATGGCGCGGCAGGCGAAGGCTTTACCAATGCAGGCGCAGCACTCGTCATGTCGCCCGCGCTGCTCACCAAGTATCTCGACGCAGCTAAGGATGTGGCGGCCCACATGGTGCTGACACCCACGGGCATTCGTTTCTCCGTAGGAACCTCGTCGCGAGACGCGACCGACGAGACGCTGGCGAAGATTCGTGCCTTTTATGCGCGCTTCAGTGACACAGGGGAGGAACACGCTGTCGAAGTCGGTGGCACTGGCAAAGTCAGCAACAAGGGCGGGGTTCTGCCGCTCGACAAGTATCTCACCGCCGTCACTCAGGAGCGCGGCGCCCTCATCAATGGAACAAAAGCGTTCGCTGATGTGGCGCGGGAGCGTGGCTTGAGCGCGAAATACCTCGAACTTCTCTGGGCCATGTTGCAGGACACTCGAGCTTCGCTTGTGCTCGATCCACTGCGCTTGAAATGGCGGCAAGGCAGGCTCACTGCTGCGGACATCGAACCTTGGCAGAAAGCACTGTGGCGTTTCGCGATCGTGGGCCACTTGGGGAAGGTAGGCGGCCCAAAATCGTGGTTGGAGCCGGTGACACCGCTCGCTGCTCAAAACGAGATGCGCATGAAACTGCAGCCGCCCAAGGATGGCGGTGATCTCACGCTCTATCTCTCCGCCAGCGATGCGGGCGACGGCAATGGCAACGACTTCGCGGTTTGGGAAAATGCGCGGCTGATAACGCCTGGCCGTGGAGAACTGGCGTTGCGTGATATGCGTTCGGTGATGCAGCAGATGATGCGTCACCGCGATGCCGCTGTGGAAAGTGCGGTGCGCTGCCTCGCCGCCGCGAACGAAGCGGAGTCAGCGAAGGACATGGCCGACCTCGATGTCCTGGCGAAGAAGCACAACGTAGATGCCAGGATGCTTGCCGGCTGGCTAAATCATCTCGGCATCACCGGCGGTGCCTTGAAGCTCGAGCCGCTGCTCGTGAAGAAGACCGAGAGCGTGCAGAACTACAACTTCATCAAAGGATGGGCCGGTGAAAGCGCACTCAGCGTGCTGGCGAATTCCTCGGACACGGCCGTGCGCATTCCGGGCGAGATGAAGCCGCACAGCATCGCCACGCATCCTTCGCCGAGGCTGGCCTCCGTCATCGCCTGGCGCAGCCCGGTCACGGGCACGCTGCGCATCAGTGGCACCGTGCAGGACGGACACACGGCCTGTGGCAATGGCATCCTTTATTCACTCGAGCTGCGGCGCGGCCAGACGCGTGAACTGCTCGCCGCCGGCGAAAGCAAGGGAGCCACGGTGATCTCACTCGGGCCGCTGGAAAATGTGCGCGTCTCGCCCGGGGATGTGATCGCGCTGGTGATTGATCCGAAAGGCAGTGACCACGGCTGCGATCACACTCCGGTGAATCTGACCTTGAACGACGGGAAGCTGGAGTGGGATCTGGTGAAGGATGTTTCGCCGGATATTCTCGCCAGCAATCCGCACGCGGATCATCATGGCAACAGCGCCGTGTGGCATTTCCTCAGCCAGCCAGCGAGCGGAGCGGACACGCCCGCCATCGCGATGGGCTCGGAATCGCTGCTCTCGAAATGGCGCAAGACGAACGACGCAGCGGAGCGGGCACAGATCGCCGCGCAAGTGCAGCAGTTGCTGCAACACGACGACGAGACAAAGGCGAGCGCCGCGGATCGCGACCTGAGGAATCACTTGCTCGCCTTCAATGGGCCGCTGCTCGCTGATGCGTGGCGCTCAGTCAAGGCGCAGCCCGGCGCGATTGCTTCACCGTATGGCATCGATCCCGCAATTTGCGGCAATCATCCGAAAGGCGGTGACGTCGCTCCGACGAGCCTCTGCGTGCAGGCGCCTTCGGTGATTGAGGTGCGACTTCCCGCAGCGATGCTCACCGGTGCCGAACTGGTCATCACGGGTCGTCTCCATCCAACCAGCGGCGGCGAAGCCAGCGTGCAGATGCAGGTGCTGACAGCAAAGCCGGTCGCACCATCCGGTCTGCAAGCCGCGACCGCGATGTCAGCCAAGGAAACGGGCGCGTGGAACTCCAGCAAACCACCCGTGATGTTCGACGCCCCCATCCTCGTGCACGATGGCAGTGAGGCACGTCGCCGTTTCGAGAAGGCGTTCGATGATTTCCGGGCGCTGTTCCCGGCGGCGCTGTGCTACACAAAGATCGTCCCCGCCGACGAGGTGGTGACGTTGACGCTGTTCCATCGCGAGGATGAGCAACTCCGACGCTTGATCCTCGATGACGAGCAAACTGCCGAGTTGGACCGCCTCTGGGAAGAGCTGCATTTTGTCAGCGAAGATGCGCTTACGCTCGTCGATGCCTTTGAACAGATCTGGCAATACTCCACGCAAGACGGCCCCAATGCGCCCAATGGTGACAAACGACTGGAGCCTCTGCGCGAGCCGATCATGCGCGGCGCAGAGACTTTCAAGAAGCTGAAGATCGAGTATGAACCACGGCAAGTGCAGGCCGTGCTCGACTTTGCTCCGAGAGCATGGCGGCGCCCGCTGACCGATAAGGAAAAGAACGAACTCCGCGCGATTTACGGTCAGCTCCGCAAACAAGACCTGCCGCACACCACGGCCATGCGCCTGATGCTCGCACGAGTGCTAACGTCACCCGCGTTTCTGTATCGCGGCGAAAAAGCCACGCCAGGGCCCAAGGCCTCGCCAGTGAGCGATTGGGAGATTGCCACCCGCCTCAGCTACTTCCTCTGGTCCTCCGCACCCGATGCCGAACTCACGCAACTCGCCGCCACAGGCAAGCTGCACGAACCCGAAGTGCTCGCAGCTCAGGCAAAGCGAATGTTGAAGGACGAACGCATCCGCCGCCTCGCCACCGAGTTCGGCTGCCAATACCTGCACGTCCGCGAAGTAGCCGAGCTGGATGAAAAGAGCGAGCGACATTTCCCCACCTTCGTGAATGTGCGCGAGTCCATGCAGGAAGAAGTCACCCGCTTCTTCATCGACCTGTTTCAGAATGATCGAAGCGTCCTCTCACTGCTCGATGCCAATCACACGTTCGTGAATGCGGAGTTGGCACGGCACTACGGATTAAAGACAGAGGAATGGGGACAGAGGAATCCTCAGAATCATTCCCCTGTCCCCATTCCTCTGTCTTCTTCTGACTCAGAGTGGCACCGCATCGAAGGAGTCCGCTCTCAAGGCCGTGGCGGCATCCTCGGTTTCGCTGCCACACTCGCCAAGCAAGCCGGTGCCTCGCGCACCAGCGGCATCTTGCGCGGTGCGTGGCTCACCGAGGTCATTCTCGGCGAGAAGCTGCCCGTCCCGCCGAAAGGAGTCCCTACCCTGCCCGAAGAAACTCCCGCCGGCCTCAGCGAGCGTCAGCTCATCGAAAGGCACAGCAGCGATGCCAACTGCGCCGGATGCCACAAGCGCATCGACCCCTTCGGCTTCGCTCTCGAAGGTTTCGACGCCATCGGACGCACCCGCCAGGCCGACACCAAGGTCGTTTTGCCCGACGGCACCCCCGTCGAAGGCCTCGAAGGCCTGCGCGCCTATTTGATCGAAAAACGCCGCGACGACTTCATGCGTCAGTTCAGCCGCAAACTCCTCGGCTACGCCCTCGGACGCAGCGTGCAGCTTTCCGACAAGCCCCTCATTGAAAGCATGACAAAATCCGAAGCCCACCGCTTCGCCGCCCTCGTCGAACTCATCGTCCGCAGCCCACAGTTCCGCGAGGTGCGCGGACGGGATTTCATCGCCAACAACTAACCCAACACTCAATCCTATGAACAAACATCAATTCACCCGGCGAGCCTTCCTGCGTGGAGCAGGTGTCACCATGGCATTGCCGTGGATGGAGTCCTTCAACGTCTGGGGCGATGAGCCCAAGAAAAACAAACCGGCGAGCGAGGCTCCGGTGCGCCTCTGCGTGACCTTTTCCGGCAATGGCTTCCAATCGAAGGAATGGTGGGCGAAGGGCGAAGGCAAGGCGATGGAGCTCGGTCGCGTGCTGGAGCCGCTGAAGGACTTCCGCGAGCGACTGCTCTTCGTGCGCGGCTTGTATCACGAGGAAGCGCGCAAAGGGAACATCCACAGCTCACAGACGGGTAACATGCTCTCCGGCTCGCCCATCGCGAGCGGTGGCGAGATCCGCAGCGGCACGAGCTTCGATCAGATGCTCGCACAGACCTACGGACGATCCACGAAGGTGCCGAGCCTCGTGCTGGCCTGCGAGAAGTCGAATCCCTCAGTGCACAAGAACTACTCGATGCTCTACAGCTCACACATCTCGTGGAGTTCACCGACGACACCTACGCCACTCGAGTTGTATCCCGCACTCGCGTTTGATCGTCTCTTCAAAGACGACGCCTCGCCCGCCGACAAAAGCGTGCTGGATGCCGTGCTGGCCGATGCGCAGGATTTGCGCCGCGACATCAGCGCCAGTGACCAACGAAAGCTCGACGAGTATCTCGACAGCGTGCGCGAGGTGGAGAAGCGCATCGAAAACGCCGGCAAACGCGGCGAACTGCAAGGCTGGCGGCCCACGCTCGACAAACCGAACATGCAGCGTCCTGCCGACGGCATCCCGCAGGACATTGCCGAGCACATGAAGCTCATGTGCGACATCCTCGTGCTCGGTTTTCAGACCGACACGACACGCATCACCACGCTGAAGCTCAACAACGACCACAGCGCTCTGCGTTTCCCGAATCTGCCCAGCATCCAGCAGCCCGGCCACGGCATTGACTACATGATTCACCACCTGCTTTCGCACAGCGATGGTGAGGACTATCTCAAGGTGAACCAGCTCTTTATGGAGCAGTTCGCCTACATCGCGCGCAAGCTCGACAGCATCCGCGAAGGCGAGCGCACGTTGCTCGACAACACCATGCTCATGCACTGCTCCAGCATGATGGCCGGGGCCAAGCACGACAATGACCAACTCCCCATCATCGTCCTCGGTGGCTCGGGAGGCCGGCTCAAAGGCGGACGTGCGCTCGACTACAAAGACAAGCCCGACCGCCAACTCTGCCGCCTCTTCATGTCGATGATGGACAAAATGGACGTGCGCCCGAAGACCTTCGGCGATGCGAAACTCATGCTGGAGGAAGTGTGATCATGCTAACATTCAGGCGGTCACTTTTTCTTCTCGCGCTTGCGTGCCAAGCCGCGCCAGCCGCCGATGCTGCTTCATCGAAAAAGCCCAACGTTCTCTTTGTCGTCTTCGACGACTTGAACAACCGCCTTGGCTGTTACGGCGATCCGGTGGCGAAGTCGCCGAATCTGGACCGGCTGGCGGCTCGCGGCACGGTGTTCACGCGCAACTTCTGCCAGCAGCCGATCTGCGGTCCATCACGCGCTTCGTTCATGAGCGGGCGCAGGCCGGACTCGCTCGGCATCTGGAGCATGACGAAGTATCTCTACGATCTGCATCCGGACGCGGTCACGATGCCGCAGTGGTTCATGCAGCACGGCTACACGTCCATGAGCATTGGCAAGGTGCTCGGCGGCTATGGCAAGGAGGCGGACTTCAAGACGCTGAGTGTGCCGGATCGTCGCACGGGCGGCAAAACGAAGGATGAGTTCGCGATTTCAGGTGGCGCTGCTTTGCCGCCGAACCTCGCGAGGGACCTGCTCTGTGAGAATCGCGATGTGCCGGACGAAGCGTGCTTTGACAACGTGTCGGCCAGTCTCGCGATCACCGAGTTGCGGGCGCTCGCGAAGAAGCCGGAGCCGTTCTTTCTCGCGCTGGGCCTCTTCAAGCCTCACTCGCCTTACAAGGTGCCGAAGCGCTACTGGGACATGTATCGTCGCGAGGACATCCCGGCCATCGAGACACCCGCACGGCCTCGCAACGCGCCCGAATTCGCCTTTCACGCGAACCACGAAATCCTCGGCGAGCCCAATGCCCACCGCACGCTTGATGAGGAAGCGAAGCGCGAGATCCGCCATGGTTACTATGCGGCGATGAGCTTCGCCGATGCGCAGTTTGGCCGCGTGCTGGATGCGCTCGACGAACTCAAGCTTCGTGACAACACCATCGTCGTCATCATCGGTGACAATGGCTTCCATCTCGGCGAGCACGATGTTTGGGGCAAGATGACCTTGTTCGGTTGGGACGCGCGAGTGCCGCTCATTATCAGCGCTCCCGGCATCGGAAAGGGCGGCGCGAAGACGACCGCCATTAGCGAGTTGATCGACATCTTTCCCACGCTCACGGACCTCAGTGATCTTCCCTCTCCGGGTCAGCTCGACGGCACCAGCCTCGTGCCGGTGCTCAAGGACCCAACTGCCACCGTGAAGACCGCGGCGCTCACGCAACATCCGCGCCCCGCGCTTTACTGGGGCGGCGGCCCGCAGGCATTGCCGCAAGTGATGGGCTACGGGCTGACCACCGACCGCTGGAGCTACCATGAGTGGCGCGATTTCAAAACCGGCCACGTCGTCGGCCAGGAACTCTACGACGAGCAAACCGATCCGCTCGAAACGGTGAACCTCGCCGGCACCGTTGAAGCTGCGGCACGGATTCCCGCGCTTGCGGCGCAGCTCAATACCATGACCAAGGATGGGAAACCATGAGAGCGTTCCTATTGAGCATCTCACTGGCAGCATTGGCGTTTCCGGCCTTTGCCGCCGACACCACGTCAACACGACCGAACGTCCTGTTCATCGCCATCGATGATCTGAAGCCTCTGCTCGGCTGTTACGGCACGTCGTGGATTCAGTCGCCGAACATCGACCGGCTGGCGGCAAAGGGGACGGTCTTCACGGCGAACTACTGCCAGGTGGCGTTCTGCGCACCGACTCGGTTCAGTCTGCTCACGGGCTTGCGACCGGACAGCACCGGCATGTATCTCAATCCGGATCAGTCGCAGGACCTGCTCCGCACCCGTCTGCCTGATGTGGTGACGCTGCCGCAGCAGTTCAAAAACCACGGCTACATCACGCATCCGCTGCACAAGGTCTTTGATGGCCGCACCGTGGACCAGGGGCACGACGCGGCTTCATGGACGGTGCCCTACGGTCCCTGGGAAATGGCTCCTGGCGAGAAGCCCGCGCCGGGAGGTTATCAGGACCCCGCGACGAAAACCCGGCTTGCCGAAGCCTTGAAGCAAGGCAAGCCCATCTCAGGCCCCGCGACGGAGGCGTGCGACATCGCTGACAACGCCTACCACGATGGTGGAGTGGCCCACACGGCCGCGAAGCGCATCCGGGAGTTTGCCAAAAAAGAACAGCCGTTTTTTCTCGCGGTCGGTTTCGTGAAGCCGCATCTGCCCTTCATCGCGCCGAAAAAATACTGGGATCTCTACGACCGCGCCGCTCTTCCGCTCGCGCCGTTCCAGCAACTCCCTCAGGGCAGCCCGAACGACCTTGCGTTTTATAGCAACTCGGGCGAACTGCGGGCTTACTCGGACATTCCCAAGACCGGCCTCATTCCCGAGGCGCTGCAGCGCGAACTCGTCCACGGCTACGCCGCCTGCGTGTCCTACATTGATGCGCAGGTCGGTCTGCTCATGCAGACGCTGGCGGACTGCGGCGTGGCGGACGACACCATCATCTGCTTCTGGGGCGACCACGGCTGGCATCTGGGTGAGCACGGGCATTGGGGCAAGCTAACCAACTACGAGGACGCCGCCCGCGCACCGCTGATCATCTCCGCTCCCGGTGTCGCAGGCGGCAAACGTGTCACGGCGCTCACCGAGTTTCTCGATGTCTATCCAACCCTCTGCGAACTGGCCGGCCTGCCGATCCCGGCGCAAGTCGAGGGCAAGAGTCTGGTTCCGCTGATGCGCGGCGAAGACGTGCCCCTCCACAAAGCCGCAGTCAGCCAGATGAGTCATGGACGAGGGAAAAACGGGTCAATGGGCTGGTCCCTCCGCACGCCACGTTACCGCTACATCGAATGGCGGTCCGCAGACTTCAGCTCGGACAAGCCCGTCTTCGGCAGCCATGCGCAGGACACTGAACTCTACGACTACAAGTCCGATCCGCAGGAACGCGAGAACCTCGCCGACAAAACCGATCACGCCACCTTGGTGAAACAGCATCAAGCCCTGTTCGACCAACTGCTGCCGCATCTGCCAACCCGAGAATAGCGAATGAAGCCCTTTTGCATACTCATCGGCGTTCTGGCGTTGTCCGTTTCGGCCTCTGCCGACGCCATCGAGCGCCCCGCTGCGCCTTTGCGTGAAACCGTTCCCGGTCTCCGCATCGAAACACAGGCCTATCCCGATCAAGCCGCCACCGAATGGCAGCTCCGCCTCCGGGCACCCGAGGCTGGCGAGTCTCCGCTCTATGAAAACCTGAAGTCTGCCGATTTCGAGGTCGCCTTCCCGCCCGATGCCAAGGTGCGGCTGCACTGGAACAAAGGCAGCCATTCCGAGCCGGGTGATTTCGAACCGAAAACCAACCCGCTCGTCGTGGGCGAGGTCTTCTCGCTCGAGTCCTTCGGCGGGCGCTCCTCGGATGGCGTGATGCCCTATTTTAATCTCGCGGGCGAAGGCGGCGGACTGATCGTCGCCGTCGGCTGGACCGGGGATTGGAAGGCAACATTCGAACTTCAGGCCAACGGCAAGGTGCGCGTCATCGCCGGACTGAAACGCACGCGTTTTCGTCTCGCACCCGACGAGGAAGTGCGGCTGCCCTCGATCCTCGCCTTGAACTACAGCGGCGACTGGATCGACGGACAAAACAAGTTCCGCCGTCTCATGCTGGCGCATCACACGCCGAAGAATCATCCGCCGATGACTCTGATGCCGGTGGAGGCAGGTGTGCATGGCATCTTTCCCTTCAACGAGACCTCCGAAGATAAGCTCGTGAAGCTCGCCAGCGATGTCGCCGCCCTCAAGTTGCCGCTCGATTGCTATCACCTTGATGCGGGCTGGAACGAAGGCGGCTTTCCGAAAGGGCAGGGCAATCCCCAGGCCGACCCGATCCGCTTCCCAAACGGTCTCGCACCCGTGGGGGCTGCCGTGCGCAAGACGGGGATGCGCTTCCTCGCTTGGTTCGAGCCGGAGCGGGCCATGCGCGGCACCTGGCTGGAACGCGAGCATCCCGACTGGTTGCTGAAACCGACGGGCACACCGGATCGGCTTCGTTATCAAGAGCGGGATGGTTTTTACCTGCTCGACCTCGGCAATCCCAAGGCACGGCAGTGGGCCATCGATTCCATCTCGGAAGAGATCACCCGCTCGGGCCTGAGCTTTTACCGGCAGGATTTCAATCTCTACCCCTCCTACTTCTGGCACGCCGACGAAAAGCCCGATGAAGTCGGCCTGCGCGAAATCCGCCACATCAATGGCCTCTACGCATTCCTCGACGAACTGGCCCGCCGTCATCCCGAACTGATTCTCGACAACTGCGCGGCAGGAGGTCGACGACTCGACTTCGAGATGATGCGCCGCTGCATCATTCTCTGGCGCAGCGACAGCACGTGGGGAGACAAAACCTTTCCACAGAATGTCCAGGCCATGACCCACGGCCTCTCGCACTGGCTGCCGCTCCACGGACTCGGCGCCGCCGCTACCGATGAGCTGGCCCTGCGCAGCGGCATGGGCGCGTGCGGCGGCTTCTCCATCAACTATCGAAATCCCAAAGCCGTCGCCGCGCTGCGAACGCATCTCGACAGCTATCTCAAAGTTCGCCCGCTTTACACCGGCGATTACTTCCCGCTCACGCCCCACAGTCGCGACACGACCTCATGGATCGCGTGGCAGTTTCATCGCGCCGATTTGAATGAAGGCATCGTGCAAGCGTTCCGCCGTCCCGATGCCGCGAGTGACACGCTCACCGTCAAACTTCGCGGCCTCGTTCCGCAGCAAAGTTACGAGATCGAGAACCTCGACGGCGGCAAAGAAGTCCGCACCGGCGCTGAACTCATGCGCGGCCACGCCATCACCTTGAGCGAGAAGCCCGCAGCCGCCGTGCTCGTGCTGAAAGCCATCCAATGAATCCAACCATGAACACCACCACCCACCTCTTCATTGCCATCCTGGCCTTCGCTTTGCCATTCAGCATGCGAAGCTCCGCCGCTGACACGCCCGCCAAACGCAGATTGCTCTTCACCGAATATGGCAAGGGGCCGAACCGCATTGTCGAACTCGATGGCGATGGGAAGCTCGTGTGGGAGTTCAAGCCGCCGAGCACCACGGTGATCTTCCAGGCGCTGCCGAATGGGAACATCCTCTTCGGCTACGGTGGGCAGCCCACGGGGGTGCGTGAGATTACTTCGCGCGGCGAGAAGGTGTTCGATTACGTCAGCAAGTCGCATCAGGTCTTTGGCTGCGAACGGTTGGCAAACGGCAACACTCTTGTGGCGGAGCAGGAGCCGTGTCAGGCGGTGGAGGTGAATCCTAAGGGCGAGATTGTGCATGTCACGCCGCTCACCACAAATGTGAAGGGTTTTCATCTTCAGGTGCGCAATGTCCACAAGCTGGCGAACGGCAACATCCTTGCCGCGCACGAAGGCGAGGGTGCGGTGCGCGAAGTCGATCCGCAGGGCAAGGTGGTGTGGGAATACACCGGCGTCACCAACACCGGCGAAGCACAGCGACTCGCCAATGGCAACACGCTCATCTGCTGCGGCACGCAGAAACGTTTGATCGAGGTCACACCGGACAAGCAGATCGTGTGGGAGTTCAGCGACAAGGATGCGCCCGATTTGAATATCACCTGGGTCTCCAGCCTTCAGCAGCTCAAGAACGGAAATCTACTCATCGGCAACTTCATGCGCGGCAAGGAAGGCCAGGGCGCGCACGCCATCGAAGTCACGCACGACAAGGAGAAGCGCGTCGTCTGGAAATGGGATGACCACAGCCTCATTAAGTCCCTCACCACCGTCCGTGCGCTCCGAGAGTGAACCCTTTACCCATCCTGAACACAGCCATGCCCACCATCGCCATCACTGACTACACCTTTCCCGATCTGAGCCTGGAGGAAGCGATTCTCCGGCCTGCGGGCGTTGAGATCGTCTCGCTCAAAGAGAAGCGTCCTCCCGCGGAGATCGCCGATCTCGTGCGCCATGCCGACGCCGTCATCGCGCAGTTCGCGCCGGTGAATGCCGAGGTGGTCAACGCGATGACGAAGGCGAAGGCCATCGTGCGCTACGGCATCGGCTACGACAATGTGGACGGCGCTGCGGCACGCGAGCGCGGCATTCCGGTGTGCAACATCCCGGACTATTGCATCGATGAAGTGGCGGATCACACGCTGGCCTTCATCCTCGCCATCACGCGGCAGGTGGTGCCGAACGCGCTCGACATCCGCGCGGGCAAATGGGGGCTCGCCACGCCGTTGACCGCGATGTCATCGCTGAAGCACCTTACCATCGGCATTGTCGGCTTTGGACGTATCGGTCGTGAGGTCCTGCAGCGTCTGCTCGCGTTCAAGGCACGTGTGCTGGTGTTTGATCCCATCGTGGCAGCGGATGAGGTCGCCAAAGCAGGTGCCGTGGTGGCCTCATCGTTCGATGAACTGCTCGCGCAGAGCGACATCGTCTCACCGCACTGTCCCTCGAACGCGAAGACGAAGCAGATGTTCAACGCCGCTGTGTTCGCGAAGATGAAAGCAGGCTCCGTCTTCATCAATGTAGGCCGTGGCGATCTCGCCGACAGCGCCGCCATCACGGACGCTCTGCAATCCGGTCATCTCGCCGGTGCCGCGCTCGACGTCTTCGATCCCGAGCCGATTCCTGCCGAACATCCGATCCGCACGATGCCGAATGTCATCCTCGCCGCGCACATCGCCTCCGCGAGCCCGCCTGCGGTGAAGACGCTGCGCGAGACCGCCGCACGCATCGCGCTCATGGCCGTGCGCGGCGAACCGCTGCCGAACATCGTCAACGGCGTGAGCGCCGCGAAGTGATTTCATTCCACCATGCCAACCATCCATCACACCATGCACACTCGTCGTTCCTTCCTCACCTCCATCGGTTCACTTGCTGCCGCGCCACTATTCGCGCGCGACTACGGTCCCGGCGCGCCGCCGGTGCGTTATCCCGAGCCGGACGTCATCGCGCTCGACAAGGCGTTTGAAAAATACAAGATCGGCTCCGCGCCCATCGAGCGGCTGCACACGGGCATGTATTGGGCCGAAGGGCCCGCATGGAGCGGTTGGGGCCAATACCTCGTGTGGAGCGACATCCCGAACAACGTGCAGCATCGCTGGCTGCAGGACGACGGCGAAGTCACGACGATCCACAAGCCCGCCGGCCACAGCAACGGCAACACCTTTGACCGCGAAGGAAGGCAGATCTCCTTTGAGCACGGCAACCGCCGCGTGGTGCGCTATGAGACCGACAACAGCATCACGGTGCTCGCGGACAAGTTTGACGGCAAGCCCTTCAACGCACCCAACGACGGCGCGGTGCATCCCGATGGCAGCGTGTGGTTCACCGATCCCGGCTACGGCAGCCTCGGCAACTACGAGGGCAACAAAGGCGACCTGCTGCTGAAGGAGGCCGTTTACCGCATCGATCCCTCCGGCAAGGTCGAAAAGATGACCGATGAGATCTTCAAGCCCAACGGCCTCTGCTTCTCGCCGGACTACAAGAAGGTCTATGTGGCCGACACCGGTGCCACGCATTACCCCGACGCGCCAAAGAACATCAAGGTCTGGGACATCGACGGGGCGAAGGCAAAAAACGGCCGCGAGTTTGCCTCGATGAAGATGGACCTGAATGGCAAGGAGGTCGCCGGCCTCGCTGACGGCATTCGTTGCGACAAAGACGGAAACATCTGGGCCGGCTCCGGCTGGGTGGGCGAAGGTTACGATGGCGTGCAGATTTTTTCGCCCGAGGGCAAACGCATCGGCCAGATCGTGCTGCCGGAAGTGTGCAGCAACGTGTGCTTCGGCGGTCCGCGCCGGAACCGTCTTTTCATGACCGCCAGCCGCAGCCTCTATGCCGTGTATGTCGAGGCCATTGGTGCTCATTGGTGCTGATAACCGCCGCCTGAACTGATGCCAACGCCACCGGACATGGATGCCTGCATCCTCGAAGCCCCCGACATCGTGCTTGTCGGCAGCGGCATCATGTCCGCGACGCTGGCTGTGATGCTCAAACGTCTCGATCCGCGCCTGCGCATCCAGATGGTCGAGATCACCAGCGAGCTCGCGCAGGAAGCCTCGAACGGCTGGAACAACGCGGGCACCGGCCACGCCGGCATCTGCGAACTCAGCTACACTCCAGCACGCGATCAAAACGGTGGCGTGCCCATCAGCCGGGCCTTGCACATCTTTGAGCAGTTCGAGCACTCGAAGCAGTTCTGGGGCTCTTCGAGCGCTGAAGGCATGGTGGGAGCTGCCGCGGATTTTATCCATGCGGTGCCGCACGTCTGCTTTGTGAAGGGTCGCGAAGACGTGGACTTCTTGCGTGCACGGCACACCGCGATGGCGGAGCATCATTTCTTCCGCCGCATGTCGTTCACGACCGATTCGTCGATCATCCAGCAGTGGGCTCCTCTGGTCATGGAAGGACGCGATGCTTGTCCAGTCGCGGCCACCTCCGGTGCCGGCACCGAGGTGGACTATGGTTTGCTGGCCCGCCGTCTTTGCGGCTGGCTGGCGGAGCAGGAGCATTGTGGCATCGCCGCCGGATGGAAGGTGACGAAACTCCAGCGCGGGGCAGCGGACTGGCATCTCGACCTTCGATGCATGGCCTCCGGTGAAGAACGCAAACAGCGTGCGAAGTTCGTCTTCGTCGGCGCGGGCGGCGGCAGCCTGCCTTTGCTGCAATCCACCGGTCTCGCTGAAGTCGCTGGTCTTGGCGGTTTTCCCATCGGCGGCCAGTGGCTTGTTTGCGACGAGCCTTCGATCTGCACCCGGCATGGAGCGAAGGTTTACGGTGCCACGCCGCCCTCATCACCCAGCCTCGGAGCGGGACATCTCGATGTGCGGCGGCTCAATGGTCAGCGCCAGCTTCTCTTCGGCCCGTTTGCCTCATGGACGACGCGTTTCCTCAAACACGGACGCTGGAGCGACCTGCCGCTCTCGATTCGTGCGGGCAATCTCAGCGCGCTGCTGAAGACGGGCATGCGCAATCGTTCGCTGGTGAAGTATCTCATCACCCAGGGCCTGCAAAGCATGGAGAGCCGCATGGAGGCCGTGCGCGAGTTTTACCCCAATGCCTGCTTGGACCACTGGAGGCTCGTGCAGGCGGGCATCCGTGTGCAGGCCATCAAGAAAGCCGACCGCGGCGCGGTGCATTTCGGCACCGAAGTTTTCTCCTCCAAAGACCGTTCGGTCGCTGCGCTGCTGGGCGCATCGCCGGGTGCCTCGGTCTCAGTGAACATCGCCCTCGAAGTCGTCCAGACCTGCCTGCCGCATCTGCTCGCCGGCACTGAAGGCCAGCAGCGCATGAGGCGAATGATCCCCACTTTTAACCAAGACCTGAAGCAGCCGCACAACGCTGCTTTGTTCGAGAAAACCAGCCGCGAAGCCGCAGAACAACTTCAAATCCATCCCCAACCATGATTACCCTCACTGACAAAATCGCCCTCGTCACTGGAGCCGGTTCCGGCATCGGAGCCGCCATCGCGGAATGCTTCGCCGAAGCCGGAGCGCTCGTCTTTGCCTCCGACCGCGACGAAACTGCCGCGCAGCAGACTGCGGCACGCATTCGCGAAGCTGGCCATCGCGCGGAATCGCTCGTGCTGGATGTCAGCGACGAGTCCTCGTGCCTTGCCGCTGTGCGCACGGTCACCGAGAAATGCGGGCGCTGCGATGTGCTCGTCAACAACGCGGGCGTCGGGCATGTCGGCACCATTTTGACCACCAAGCCCGAGGACTTGGAAAGACTGTGGAAGATCAATGTGCTTGGCATCTATCACCTCTCGCGTGCAGTGCTGCCCGGCATGATCGAGCGCGGCATCGGCTCCATCGTCAATATCGCATCCATCGCCGGGCTCATGGGCATGGAGGCACGCTTCGCCTACACGACGACGAAGCACGCCGTCGTCGGCATGACCCGTGCGATGGCCATGGACCACGGCACCACGGGTGTGCGCATCAATTGCATCTGCCCCGGCCGTGTTCGCACACCGTTCGTGGACGCGATGCTACGCCAGTATGAAAACCCCGACGACTATCTCCGCCAGATGGAGGCTCCACATGCCATGAAACGCATGGCCGCGCCCTCTGAAATCGCCTCCGCCGCTCTCTATCTCGCCAGCGACGCGGCCTCCTTTGTCACCGGCAGCGCCATGACCGTGGATGGCGGCTACACCACCGGAAAATAGACAGCACCATCACTCCACGACTCCACTTCTCCAACACTCCAACTCCCTACCCACAAACAACCATGCGCATCATCCGCCACCAAACCAACGACGGCACCATCCAGCACGCAGCCCTTCAGCCCGACGGCACCGCCCGCCGCATTGATGGAGACATTCTCGGCAGCTTTCGCGTCACCGAGGAGGTCGTCAAACCGGGCAAGCTCCTCGCGCCGCTGCAGCCCGCCGCCATCTTCTGCATCGGCCTGAACTACCGCCAACATGCCGAGGAGAGCAACGCCGCCATCCCGCAGTATCCGGTGCTCTTCATGAAATCCCCCGGCGCGGTGCAAAATCCGGGCGATGACATCGTCCTGCCCCGCCATCTCCAAAGCGACGAGGTGGACTACGAGTGCGAGCTGGCCGTTGTGATCGGCAAGACCTGCAAAAACGTCTCGAAAGCGAACGCGCTGGATTACGTGATCGGCTACACCTGTGCCAACGATGTGAGCGCCCGCGACTGGCAGATCAAACGTGGCGGCAGCCAATGGTGCCGAGGCAAGACCTTCGACACCTTTGCCCCGTTGGGCCCGTGTCTCGTGCTGAAGGACGAAATTCCTGACCCGAACACCCTGCGCATCCAGACCATCCTCAATGGCAAAACGATGCAGGATTCGAACACCAACGACATGATCTTTGACGTGCCCACACTCATCGAGTTCCTCAGCGGCAGCACCACCCTGCTGCCTGGCACCGTCATCCTCACCGGCACGCCTCAAGGCGTCGGCGCGGCCATGAAACCGCCCGTTTTCCTCCAGCCCGGAGACACCGTGACCATCGACATCGAAAAGATCGGCGCACTCACCAATCCCGTCGTGGCGGAAGCGTGACTCCAAGACTCCCGCACGCCATGAAAACCAGCCTGCTGCTCCTCCTTGCCTGCTCCGCCATCGCGCGCGCCCAGGTGCCGGCGGAGCATGTCCACGATCTCTCCCTGCCCGTCTCACCCGCCTGGCCCTGTGTCTGGCCGCTGGGCATGATGCAGCACATCACCATTCCGCGCTTCACCTTCGGACCGGGTGCTTTCCACCGCGAGACCATCGTGCTCGACGAGCACACCGGCACGCAGTGGGACGCCCCCGCGCATTTCGTGCCACCGCCGGACTCCGGCCTGCCCGGCGCGGGTCCGATGGGGCTGGTGACTGGCGAAAAAGTGCCGGCGTGGCAGTTCGTGGGCGAGGCCTGCGTGATCGATGTCACCGCGCACCGTGACGACGCGCCCGGTGGCTCGAGCTTTCTCATCCGCCCGGAGCACGTGAAAGCGTGGGAGGAAAAATACCGGCCTCTGCGTGCCGGAGATGTGGTGCTCTTCCGCAGCGATTACACGGACACCTACTACCTGCCGGTGAACCGCGGCGGGGCACGCTTTGTGATCCGTCCGCTGACCAAGATGGCGCCCGCATGGCCGGCTCCCGCGCCGGAGACCATGACATATCTCGGTGAGAAAGGTGTGATGGCAGCGGGGCTCGATGGCGCCAGCATGGGGCCGCTGCCGGACCTCGCCGTGGCCACGCACCAGGCGGGCGGGGCCTTTGGGATGATCTGGATCGAGTGCGGCACCAACTTCAAGGCTCTGCCTCCCACGGGCGCTTTCTACGCCCTGCTGCCCGCGAAGCACGCCGGCGGCTCCGGCGGCGAGGCGCGTGTGCTCGCAATCACGGAGCCCAAACTGGCTTCACGACTGATCGACGCCGCGCGGTCCAAACGAGTCACCGATGTGTCCGTCACTCTCGATAACAACCTGCCCGTGACCTGGCAGGGCCACGGGCCGGGCGAAGAGGCACAGCGCTACCTGGCCGAGCCGCTCAACCAGTTCGAGAAGCCGCGCGGCCCTTACATGGCATGGACGCACACCTTCGACAGCCAGGTGGGCACGCACCTCGTGACGCCCGCCTTCACGCTTCCGCCGCCCGGCTTTGATGCGGGCCAGTTTTCACCGGAGATCCGGGATCTGCGCGCCCGTTTTGAGAAGGAGCACGGGCCTCTCGGCCACAGCACGCAGACGATCGACAAGCTGCCGCTGAACCGCCTGATCGGCGGGGCCAGAATCATCGATGTCTCAAAGCTCCGCGGCACCACCGGCAGGGACACGTGGCCCGCATCGCCCATCATCACCGCGCAGCTGGTGCTCGATCATGAAAAAGCGCATGGTCGTCTCGCCGCGGGAGAAATCGTCCTCTTCCGCACCGGTTACACGGATGAAAAGTTCAAGCCGCTACCCGATGCACCCGCGCAGGATGAGTGTTTCACCGCGCCGCTCGCTGGAAAGTCCGAAGGCTGGCCCGCGCTTTCGCCCGGAGTCATCGCCCTGCTGGCGGAGCGCGGCGTGCGCTGCACCGGGATGGACACGCCCACGGCCGGTGGCGTGCAGCGCGAGGCCTCGCTCATGACCTACTGGGCAGCAGCGAAGCATGACATGCTGCTCGTCGAGTTCCTCACCGGTCTGTCCTCTCTGCCGGAAAAGGGCGCCTGGTTTCTTTTCGCGCCCGTCAAAATCGAAGGCATTCGCAGCGGTCACGGTCGTGCGCTCGTGCTGCAACCCTGAACATCCACGTCATGAGCCCCGATCCAGCACTTCCTCACACCACCACCCCGGTGCCAGCCGTCGATGTCCCTGCCCTGCGCCGCAAGGTCGCCTGGCGCATCCTGCCTCTGGTCATCATTCTCTACATCATCTCCTATCTCGACCGTGCGAACGTGGCCTTTGCCAAGCTGCGCATGGGCGAGGCGCTGGGGTTTTCCGAGGAGGTGTTTGGCTTCGGCATCGGCGTGTTCTTTATCGGTTATCTGTTTCTGGAGATCCCCGGCGCGCTGCTGGTGGAGCGCTGGAGCGCGCGGAAATGGTTTGCGCGCATTCTCATCACCTGGGGCTTTATCTCGGCGGCGATGGCCTTTGTGAAGACCCCGGCTCAGTTCTACTGGGCACGTTTCTTCCTCGGCGTGGCGGAGGCGGGCTTCTTCCCCGGCATCATCGTGTATTTCACGCACTGGTTCGCACAGAGCGACCGCTCGCGGGCACTCTCCGGCCTGCTCGTGGCCGTGCCCTTCAGCCTGGCGCTCGGCGCGCCGGTTTCATCGATGCTGCTCGATGTGAAATGGTTTGGGCTCGATGGCTGGCAGTGGCTTTTCATCGTGGAGGGGCTGCCAGCCGTGCTGCTCGGCTTCATAGTTTGGGCGAGGCTGACTGACCGCCCGCGAAACGCGGCATGGCTCACGCAGGCCGAGCGGGATCATCTGGAGGGTGTGCTCGCCGCAGAGGCCGCGGCCAAGGAGGTCAGCGGCAAAATCTCCGTCTGGCAGGCGTTGCGCCTGCCCGCCGTTTGGCTGCTGGTGATCGGCGTCATGGTCGGCAACAGCGGGGGTTATGCGCTCAGTTTCTGGCTGCCCACCACGGTGAAGAATCTCTCCGGCGGCTCTGATCAGATGACGCTGCTCTACAGCGGCCTTTATTACAGTTGCGGCATCCTCAGCGTGCTCATCTCCGGCCAGACGGCCGACCGCACAGGAGATCGCAAATGGCACGCCGCGGGCGGCATGGTCGCCACCGGCATCTTCCTGTTGTGCAGCACGATACCGGGCCAGGGATTCGGCACGCAGATGATCTGGCTCTGTCTCACCGCGTTGGGTGCGTTTTTTTGGATCTCGCCATTCTGGACGCTGCCCTCCCTTACCCTCACCGCCTCGGCAGCCGCCGTGGCCACCGGCCTGATCAACATGGGGGCAAACCTCGCCGGCTATCTTGGCAACCATGTCACCGGCTGGCTGCGGACACACGGCTACGGTGAAATGCAGTGCCTCCACTTTCTCGCCGCCTGTTTCATCGTCGGCGGCCTCATCATCAGCTTTCTCCGCGTCAAGCCCAGGGCTGTCTGAGCCTCGCATCGCAGGCCCGCTCCAGCCACCGCATCTCTTCTTCTTTTCTCTTCATGACCTCCACGGACAAAACCTCCCCTCTCGCTCTTTACCGCACCATGCTCGTGATCCGCATGGTCGAGGAACGTCTCGCCAAATCCCACCAGCGCGGCCTCATCCACGGTGCGTGCCACACCTACGTCGGCCAGGAAGCCATTGCCACCGCTGTGTGCGCCCATCTGGACAGGAACGATGCCGTCTTCAGCACTCATCGCGGGCATGGCCACGCTCTCGCGAAGGGCATGGAACCGCGTGAACTGATCGCCGAACTCTACGGGCGCGAGACCGGCTGCTCGCGTGGTCGCGGCGGCTCGATGCATCTCTTCTCCCCGGAGATCGGCATGATGGGCACCAGCGGCATCGTCGCCCCGTGCATCCTCCAGGCGGCAGGCGCAGGCTATAGCTCGCTGATCACAAAATCGCGCCAGCTTGGTGTCGCCTTCTTTGGCGATGGCGCGGTGAACAACGGCGCCTTTCACGAGGGACTGAACATGGCCGCCATCTGGAAGCTGCCCGTGCTGTTCGTGTGCGAGAACAACCAGTTCGCCACCGAAGTGCCCTTCGAAACCGTGGCGGGCAATCCCAGCGTGGCTGCACGCGGCGCCGCGTATGGGATCCCCGCCATCGAACTGGACGGCAATGACGCACTCGCCATCGAGACCGCCGCGCGCGAGGCGGTGCGGCGCGCACGCGCAGGCGAAGGCCCCACACTGCTGGAATGCAAAACCTACCGCACCCGCGCCCACGCCGAGGGCATGGGCGACTTCACCTACCGCACCCGCGAGGACGTGGAGCAGTGGAAGACGCGCTGCCCGATTGCCCGATTGAAGCAGCACCTGCTCAAGAAAAAAATCGCCAGCGAGACCCAGCTAAGCGCCATTGAGCATGAGGTCGCCGCGCTCACAGAATCAGCGCATGAGTTTGCCGAAAAAAGCGCCTACCCGACAGCGGAGAGCGCCACGACGCACGTCTATGCCGCACCACGCAGCGGACCTCCGCGCGATGTGCCCGCTTCGAGCGCAAACACTCGCGAGCTGACCTTCATGAAGGCCACGCTCGAAGCGCTGACCGAGGAAATGGCGCGCAATCCAAACATCTTCGTGCTCGGCGAGGGCATCGGAAAACGCGGCGGCAACTTCGCCACCACCGCCGGCCTCTACGAAGTGCACGGTCCCGAACGCCTGCGGGATACCCCCATCTGCGAACGCGGCTTTGTGGGCCTCGCCGGCGGCGCCGCCATGACAGGCACACGCCCCGTGGTGGACTTCATGTTTGCCGATTTCGTGCTCGATGCCGTCGGCGAGATCATCAACCAGATTGCCAAGATGCAATACATGAGCAGCGGTCGGCTCAAGATGCCCGTGCTGCTGCGCGGCTGCATCGGCATCGGCCACTGCGCCGCCACCCATCACAGCGGCAGCTATTACTCGATGTATGGCCACTTCCCCGGCCTGCGCGTCGTGGTGCCCTCCTCGCCGCGGGATGCGAAGGGTCTCCTCAAGACCGCGCTCACCTGCGATGATCCGGTGCTCTTTCTCGAACATCGCGAACTCATGACCGTGAAAGGCCCCGTGCCGGAGGAGGAATACTTCATTGATTTCGGCAAGGCTGCCATCGTGCGTGAAGGCGGAGACATCACGGTCGTCGCACTCGCGCTCATGGTTCACAAGACGCTGCAAGCCTGCGAGGTGCTCGCCAAGGAAGGCATCGACGTCGAGCTCATCGACCCGCGCACCGTCTCGCCGCTCGACACGGAAACCATCATCCGGTCAGTGGCCAAGACGGGCCGCCTCCTCATCGTGGACGAAGACTTCGCACACTGCGGCATCAGTGCCGAGATCGCCGCGCAGCTGGCCGACCGCGGCTTTGACGATCTCGATGCGCCCATCCGCCGCCTGAACGGCAAGCCCTCGCCCACGCCCTACAGCCCCACACTTGAGGCCGCCGTGGTGCCGGATGCCGCAGCGATCGCTGACGCCATCCGAAACCTTTGTGCAGAATAACCGCCCCTGACTCATGCCCATCGAAATTCAACTCCCGCGTCTCGGCTGGTCCATGGAGGAAGGCAAATTCCTCGCCTGGCTCAAAAAGGATGGTGACTTCATCAAGGAGGGCGAACCGCTCTTCACCCTCGAAAGCGACAAGGCCGCCCAGGATGTCGAATCCATCGACAGCGGCCTCTTGCACATTGCACCCAACGGTCCCAAGCCGGGCGACGTTATCAAAGTCGGGCACGTGCTCGGCTACTTGCTCGCTAAAGGCGAGAGCGCACCGGTTCCCAATCAACCTGAAGAGAAGGTAAAAGACTCGGGTCCAAAGAACCTCATTCATTCTCCTGCCCCCATTCTTCTGCCTACAAAATCCCGCACCGAGACACCCGCCAGCCCCCGCGCCCGCCGTGCCGCCAAAGAGCATCGCGTTGATCTCGCCACACTCGCACCCACCGGCAAAGGCGGCCGCATCCGTGAGCGGGATGTCCTTGCCGCAGCCACTTCCACCTTGATCACCGGCATGAAACAGGTGCCGCTCACGCCCATGCGGCGCACCATCGCCGCTCGGCTCATGCACAGCCGCCAGACTACTGTGCCCGTCACCATCACCGCCCGCTGCGATGCCACCGCGCTGCTCGCCCTCCGCAAGCAGCTCAAATCCATGGGCGAAAAAGCGGACCTCGCCGTCATTCCCACCATCAACGACATCCTCGTCAAACTCGCCGCCGCCGCCTTGCGACAGCATCCCATGCTCGCCGCCACTTGGGCGGAGGATCATCTCCTGCTCCCTGAAAACATCCATCTCGGCATCGCTGTGGACACCGAGGCAGGCCTGCTCGTCCCCGTCATCCGCGACGTAGGCACCTCCACGCTCACCCAGATCGCCGTGCAATCGCAGAAGCTCATCGCCGCCGCTCGTGCAGGTCAGCTCGCTGCCGCAGACATGCAGGGCGCTTGCTTCACGCTCAGCAATCTCGGCAGCCTTGGCGTCGAGGCCTTCACCCCGGTCATCAATCCCCCCGAGTCCGCCATCCTCGGCATCGGTGCCATCGTGCGCGAGGCCGTGCCGCTCGATGACGGCACCTTCACCGCGCGTGACCGCCTCACGCTCAGCCTCACCTTTGATCATCGCGTGAACGACGGTGCCGCCGCCGCGCGCTTTCTACAAACCCTCCGCCACCTCATCGAACATCCTCTCCTCGGCCTCGTTTAAACCTATCCCCACTCATGAAAGTCCAACTCAAAGACCAAGTCGCCCTCGTCACCGGAGCCGCCGGAGCCATCGGCCAAGCCATCTGTGCTTCACTCGCCGCCAACGGCGCCAAAGTCGTCTATGCCGACATCAATCTCGAAGGTGCCCGCCAGCTCGCCTCTGCCACACCTGGAGCCATGGCACTCCGCATGGATGTTACCGATGAAAAACAGATCGAGTCAGCCATCAGCGAAATCATCGCCGCACACGGTCGCCTCGACATCCTCGTCAACAACGCCGGCATCAACACCATGGCCCACCGCGTGAACATCGACTCCTTTCCCGCCGAGGAATGGGACCGCATCCTCCGCGTGGACCTCACCGGCCTCTTCCTCGTCAGCAAGACCGCCTCGCGCCACATGCTCCAGCGCAAATCCGGCCGCATCATCAACATCTCCTCCGTCATGGGCCTTGTGCCCGCGCGCCTCCAATGCGCCTACACCGCCGCAAAGGCCGGAGTCGTCAATCTCACGCGCACCATGGCCATCGAACTCGGCTCGCAGGGCATCCTTACCAACTGCATCGCCCCCGGCTCCATCCTCAGTGAAGGCACAAAGCAGCTCTTCTACGGCGAGAACGGCCAGTTCAACGACCGCGTCCAGGCCATGCTCGCCCACGTCCCCCTCGGCCGTCCCGGCCAGCCCGAGGAAATCGCCCACGCCGTCCTCTTCCTCGCCGCCCCCGAAAGCTCCTACCTCAACGGTGCCATCATCCCCGTCGATGGCGGCTGGCTCGCGGGCTACAGCCGCGATTTTTAACGCCTGAAACCAAACAATCTCACTGCCCGATTCAGTTCAGCACGCGCTGATCATTGCAGACCGCTGGCTTTTACGCTCCGCTGCGTCGTCAGTCCTGCCCTCCCTCCGCCATGAGCCAAAAATCCGTCCCCGAGCCTGATTCCTCAGCCTTCCATTCCCAGTATCCCTCCATCGAGCACCTGCGCGAGCAGGCGCGGCGGCGGGTGCCGCGCTTTGCGTTTGAGTATCTGGAAGGCGGTTGCTTCTCGGAGGTGAATCTCCGCCGCAACACCGAGGAAATCCGAGAGGTGCGGCTGCACCCGTGGTATCTCCGCGACTACGCGGGCGCTGATTTGCGGACCGAGATTTTTGGCCAAACCTATGAGGCTCCGTTTGGCGTTGCCCCCATCGGGCTGCAAGGGCTCGTCTGGCCACGCGCCACGGAGATTCTCGCCAAGGCAACCAGCCAGCATCAGGTGCCCTTCATCCTCAGCACCGTGGCTACCGCCAGCATCGAGACTGTGGCCGAGATCACAGGCGGCAAGGCCTGGTTCCAGCTCTATCATCCGGCCGAGCCCGAGTTGCGGGACAAGCTCCTCGAACGTGCTCACGCGGCGGGCTTTCCGGTGCTCGTCATCCTCGCGGATACGCCCACCTTTGCCTACCGGCCCAAAGAAATCCGCAACGGCCTCTCCATCCCGCCGCGCATGTCCTTGCGCAACATCGTCCAGATGATGATGCGCCCGAGTTGGTGCCTCGGCCAGCTCATGGCGGGTGCACCACAGTTCCAGACCATGAAGCCCTACATCCCGAAAGGGCTGAACATGAAGCATCTGGGTCTTTTCATGAACCGAACCTTCTCTGGCCGCCTCAGCGCGGACAAGATCAAGGCCATCCGCGAGCGCTGGCCGGGTAAACTGGTCGTCAAAGGCATCGTCACCCCCGAAGATGCGGAGCTGGCTCTCCAACTCGGTGCCGATGGCCTCATCGTCTCCAACCACGGCGGCCGCCAGCTCGACGCCGGGGACTCCACCATCCGCTCCCTCGCAGGCTTGCAGCGCGAGTTTGGCAGCCGCACCACTTTGATGCTCGACAGCGGCGTGCGCAGCGGCCCGGATGTGGCCTGCGCCCTCGCCTCAGGGGCAAAGTTTGTCTTCATGGGCCGCAGCCTCATGTATGGCGTGGGTGCTCTGGGACCCCGGGGAGGTGATCACACCTTGATCATGCTCAAGCGCCAGCTTCGCCAGGTCATGGAGCAGATCGGCTGCGAGCGAGTGGCTGACCTGCCCAAGCATCTGCTGCCTCTCCGCGAGTGACCCACCATGCCAAGCCGCGCCGTCCTTCAGCGATGTTCGGCAACTCGATACGCGGCGAGCGTCGCTTCAAACAGGCGTTTGAGGATGCGACGAACCGGTGAGATGATCCCCTCAACTGCGCCCGCATTGCACCTAGCAGGGCGCTTCGGAGTGGTCATCCTCAGGCCTCCTCCTTCAGCCCCTTCACCACCATCTCGCGGAAGGCGCGGACGTGGGCGAGTTCGTGGCGGCCTTTGGGGTGGAGGAGGGCGACTTGGTCGTGGCCGAGGAAGCTGGACACATTGCGGTGGATGAAGCGGGCTTTCACATCGGCGGGCACGGGCAGCGCCTCGGTCGCGGGGCGGGAGAGGATGGCCACGCCCATGCCGAGAGCCACGTAGTTGAGGATGGAGGTGACGTTGCCCGCCGTCATGATGACGTTCACCTGGTCGCTCAGCCCGGCTTTGGCGACGAGGTGATCAAACTGCATGCGTGAGCTGGAGTTTTCCCCGGCGAGGATCAGCGGCTGCTTGACGATGTCGCGCAGTTTGGGGGCTTTGATCTGGGCAAAGGGATGGCTGGCAAGGCATACGACCTCGAAGGGATAGCGCACGAGCGGTGTGGCCTCGAAGCGTGTGGGCAGCGTCACGCCCTGCGGCGTGCCGACGATGGCGAGGTCGGCTTTTTCGGCCTCCAGGAGCTGCCACGCGATGCGCGATGGCGCGTCGATGAGCGAGAGGCGCACCTGCGGATGAGACTCACGGTAGCGAGCGATGACATGGCGCAGGGAGCTGTTGAGCACAGTGGCGGGCGCAGCCATGCGGAGATGTCGCTCGGCCTTGCCGTGTTGGTCGTGGAAGACCTTCTTCAGCGAGTCAAAGCCCTCCACCAGCGGCGCGGCGAGGTCCAGCAGCCGCTCGCCGTCCTCGGTGAGGCGCACATCATGGCCTTTGGCGGTGACGAGTTGCACACCGTAGTCGTCCTCCAGCGCCCGCACCTGACGCCACACGGATGGCGTGGCCATGCCGAGACTCCGCGACGCGGCGGCGAAGGTGCCGTGTCTGGCGATTTCAAACAAGGCGCGGATCTGGCGAAACCGCACTTCCCTTGAAGTAGCGGCGGTCATCGGAGGGCTTGGCACTGCGTTTGGATTTCATTGCTCTGAGAGTAACGGCCATTAGGAAAATAGTCTCGCAAGCTCATGAAGAAGGGTGGTGGCACTGTATTTTCAAGGATGCTTTCGCTGTCGTCGATCGCGCCAAGCCTTTCCGAATCCCGAATGAAACTCACCGCCCTGTTTTTGATCCCACTCGCTGCCTCTGCGGCGGAGGGAGATGCTTTTTTCCGCGAGCGTGTGGAGCCATTGCTCAAGCAGCGTTGCTACGAATGCCATTCGCACGCCGGCAAGATCAAGGGCGGGCTGGTGCTGGACTCGCGCTCAGGCTGGCAGGCGGGTGGTGACAGCGGTCCTGCGCTGGTGCCGGGGTCGACGGAAAAGAGCCACCTCATCGAGGCGGTGCGCTACACGAACCCGGACATGGAGATGCCGCCGAAGGCGAAACTGCCAGAAAGCGAGATCGCCGTGCTGGAGGAGTGGGTGAAGCGCGGTGCGCCCGATC
>NZ_JBIIKX010000066.1:0-32070 GCF_044232965.1 Prosthecobacter sp. | reverse complement strand
AGCACGCACGCAAACGGGTGCTCAAGCTCTCGCTGCCTCAGAAAAAGCGCCCCTGGATGGACGCGATCTTCCGCCAAATCGAGGCCCGGCCACCACCCTTCGCCTACTCCATTGCATAATCCGGGTTCATGGGACACGGTTCCTAGTTCAGGTTGGTTTTCGTGTCCGCCTTTTCGGCACAAGCTCAATGAAGGGCCGGCGGGTGCCCCAGGCCCGCAAGGGCCGCCGGGGGAGGTGACGAATGCCGCGCTCAGCGCCGCCAGCGCCGGAACCAGCAGCAACAGCAACGGCGTGGCCTTGCTAGGGCTGGCGGTGAGCGATCCGCCGACGCAGGCCGAGGTACAGCAGATTGTGAACAAGCTCGATGAGCTGATCAATGCGCTGCGGAGGTAGGGCGCGTTGTCCCAACGCGCCGCAGCGGCGGCTGGGGACCAGCTGCCCTACCTCGAAGACGTGAGGCAGGCAGGGTGATGGGCAACAGCGGCCAGGTTGGCACGTCGGCTTCAGGGCGCGAAGCGAAAGGGCCGCTTTGCTTCGCGCTCAAGCTCGTCCCATCACTGCGCCAGGAACTGGTCCAGCGCGGCTTTGGTGATGCGGTACTGCGTGCCGATCTTCTTGCCCTTGAGATCACCGGTCTCGATGCTGGAGATGACGTCGGCCTCGGTCACGCCGAGAGTTTGCGCCACCTGGGCGGGAGTCAGAACATCGGCTGCGGGAGCCGCGGTGGGAAGCGGGGGAGGTGTGGCGGCGGCTGGCTGGTTCGGATTGAAGACGCCCTGCGCCATCATGTTTTGCGCCATGCCAAAGCCCATCGCGATCTCCGCCGCGGCTCCGGCGGGTCCGCCGCCGCCCTTGGCCATGCCTTCGGCCATCTGGAACTTCACATAGTCGTTGAGGTTGCCGACAGCGCTCATGCTGCTGCGCTTGTCGATGGCGGCCTCGACTTCCGGCGGCACGCTGGCGTTTTCGAGCACGAAGCTGCTGATTTCGATGCCGTACTTGCCCTGGGTGATGGGATTGATGATCGGCAGCAACGCATCGCCCAGCTCGGAGTAGCGGGTGGCGAGATCGAGCACGGGAACCTTGGCGGTGGCAAGCGCGTCGGTGAACACGCTTATGATGCGGCTGCGCATGGTGTCGGCGAACTCATCAAGACGGAAATGATGATCGGAACCGGCGACTTCTTTCAAGAACAACTTCGGGTCGCTGATTTTGAAATCGAAGGTGCCGAAAGCGCGCACACGCACGATGCCGAAATCCTGGTCGCGCAGCATGATGGGGTTGCTGGTGCCCCATTTGTTGCCGGTGAAGAGGCGGGTGGTGACATAATAAACGTCCGCCTTGAAGGGGGACTCGAAGCCGTACTTCCAGCCTTTGAGCGTGGAGAGGATGGGGATGTTGTCCGTGGTCAGCGTGTGCTTGCCGGGACCAAAAGTGTCGCCGAACTGGCCGAGATAGACAAACTGCGCCACCTGCGACTCGCGCACGATGAGCTGGGCTCCGCGCTTGATTTCCTTGTCCTCGTCTGGAAAGCGCCAGGAGAGCGTGTCGCGCGAATCGTCCGTCCACTGGATGATTTCCAGAAACTGTCCCTTGAGGTAATCCATGAGGCCCATAGTCGTGAGTGCGTTGAGTGGTTTGAGAGGTTGTTTTTTTCGATGCGGGCGGAGTGTAGAGAAAGCCTTTCTCTTTGGCGAGTGCAATTCTCGAAGCGGCTTTGTAAAACATTTCACCGTCACACGGGCTGCATTGGCGTTTGATTCCTCCTTGTGCTGGCTAACATCAAAGAGCCATGTCACTCGCCGACCAACTCCAAGCCGCCGCATCTTCCGGCGATCTCCTCGCCGCCAGCCACGACAACATCCGCGCCCTGCTCGCCGCCAGCGACAATCCGCTCTACCGCGCCAGCATTGAGGAACTCGCCACCGCAGGCCAGTGGGCGGAATTGAACGACCGCTTCTTCCAGGCGCTGAAATTTGGCACCGGTGGCCTGCGTGGTCGCACGATTGGCAAGGTGGTCACAAAATCCGAGCGCGGTGGCGCGGCTGAGGACCAGCGGCCGGAGCATCCCTGCGTGGGCACGAACGCGATGAACTTTTACAACGTGAGCCGCGCCACCCGCGGACTCGTGACCTACATCAAAAATTACCGGGAGAATGCGAAGCTCAGTGGCAAGCCGAGCATCGTGTTTTCGCATGACACGCGCCACTTCTCGGCCGAATTTGCGAAGTTCTGCGCGAAGATCGCCACGGATCATGGCGCGAACGTGTATCTCTTCGACGGCTGCCGCGCCACGCCCGAAATGTCCTTCGCTGTGCGCCAGCTCCGTGCGGACGCGGGCGTGATGCTCACCGCCTCGCACAACCCGGCGCATGACAACGGCTACAAAGTCAATTTCAACGACGGCGCGGGCATCGTGGAGCCGCACGCCACCGGCATCATCAAGGAAGTGAACGCCATCAAGGGCGAGGAATACGTTGCCCTGCCCGAGGCGCAGCGCGGCAAGCTCACCATGCTTGGCAACGACATGGATCAGAAGTATCTCGCCCGTGTCGAAACGATGATGCTGCAGCCCGAACTGCTGCAAAAGGAAGAGGCGAAGAAGCTCAAGATCGTCTTCACCGCGCTGCATGGCGCGGGCGGCGTGCTGGTGCCCGTGCTGCTGAAAAAACTCGGCTTCAACTTCCTCACCGTGCCTGAGCAGGATGTGCAGGATGGCCGTTTCCCCACCGTGAAGTCGCCGAATCCGGAAAACGCGCCCGCTTTGAAGATGGCGGTCGATCTCGCCAACAAAGAAGGCGCGGACATCGTCATCGGCACGGATCCTGACTGCGACCGCATGGGCGTGGGCGTGCGTGATGCCAAGGGCGAGATGGTGCTGCTCACTGGCAACCAAGTCGGCTCGTTGATGGGCTGGTATCGCCTCAAGACGATGCTTGATCTCGGCATCCTGAACGACGCGAACAAGAAAAACGCCGTCTTCCTCAAAACCTATGTCACCAGCCCGCTGCAAGACGCCATCGCCGCAAAATTTGGCATCGGCTGCGTAAACACGCTCACCGGTTTCAAATGGATCAGCGCCAAGCTTTCCAAATACGAGGCCGCGCTGCCCAACGACATCCTGAACCGCTACCGCGACCTCAACGCCGCTGACAGCCGCGCCGCACGTCTCAAGCACAGCAAGTTCCTCGTCTTCGGTGGTGAGGAAAGCTACGGCTACATGGGTGATGACTTCAGCCGCGACAAAGACGGCAACGGCGCGGTGGTCATGTTCGCCGAACTCGCCGCCTACGCCGCCAGCCGTGGCCTCACGGTCGTCGGGCTGCTGGATGAAGTGTATGCGGAGATCGGTTACTTCCTCGAAGTGAACCAGAGCAAGGTCTTCGAAGGAGCCAGCGGTGCCGCGCAGATCACCAAACTCGCCGACAGTTACGGCTCCAACCCGCCGAAAGAGGTTGATGGCTCCGCCGTCATCAACGTGCGTGATTTCCGCAAGGACGAGATCAAGGACGAGGAAGGCGACATCGTCTCGAAGGAAAAAATGCTCTTCGTCGATCTCGCCGACGGTCGCAGCTTCGCTGTGCGCCCTTCCGGCACCGAGCCGAAGATCAAATACTACATGTTCGGCCGCAGCGTCCCCGCCGCAGGCCAGAAACTCAGCGCGGATGAACTCGCCGCCGCGAAGGCGAAAGTCAGCGCGGGATTGGACAGCCTGTGGACCTGGCTGGAGAAGGACATCGACGCGCGTCTGGCGTGATTAACGGCTGGCCTTGCCAATACAATCCACCACGGCATCGACAATGCGGCTGAACAAAGTTCAGCCGCATTCGTCTATCTGCCCGCAACGATCTCCGGCCTGGATGGCGGAAAATGCCGCTTGAAGAAGCCAGAAATTTAAGAACTATTAAGCATTATGAAAAATCGAACCACTCGTGCGGGGTTGTACATCAGCCCTCGGCTGAGTTTTTGCACCGCGCTTGCCATCGCCTCGACCGCCATGGCTCAAAACCAGCAGCGCTATTATCCGCAACAGCCGAATGGCTACGCGCAGCCGCAATACAGCCAGCCGCCGCCGAATTATCAGCAGCCAGCTCCCGGTTATGGCGCTCCCGCTTACGGCTACCCACAGCAGCCGCAGAAGCAGTATGAGAATCCCATCGAGTTCCTGCCCAAATTCGGCAAGCGCATGAGCGAGGTCGTGCGCCGCATATTCTACGGACAGAATCCGACGGGTTGGGACAATCCTCCGCCTGCTTATGGCCCAAACGGCGGTTACAGCCTCGAATCCGCGCCACGCCAGCAAGCCGCCCCAAGCTATCCGCAGCAGCCTCAGCCTGGCTATCAGACGCAGCCCGGCTACCAGTATCCGCAACAACAAAGCCAGGCCCAGCCTCGCTACAGCTACCCGCCGCAGTCCACCCAGCCAACGGCACGTTCGCAACTGCCAGCGCCACAGCTTAAAACCCCGGTCCCGGCTCCCACCACGCGCACCTATTCACCACCGAAGGTGAGCCAGACACCGCCGAAGACCACCCCCAAATCTACGAGCAAGCCGCAAACTCTTCCCCCGGCTCCCAAGCCGCCTGAACCAGCGCCGCCTCCTGTGACCACGCGACGCTCAGAAACCACGCCGCGTGAGCAGTTCCCTGACACCACCGCTACCAACAGCAGTTCCTTCCTGAAAGGCCGCAAAACCGCCAAGCCCGGACGCGTCATCAGCCCCTACCCGCCTTACAAGGAACTGGACATCACCGGTCTGGAAAGCGGCTCCCTGGCGCTCGATCCGACCACACAGAAGGTCTTCGAGGTGCCTTGAATCACACGACCAGTCAACTCTGCCCACCAAAGCCCCGGCTCTCGCCGGGGCTTTGTATTTCATGCCAGTAGCAGCTCTTTTTCAGAATTTGAAAAGAAATCCGCCGCTGGCCTGATGTTTGCTTGATTAAGGTTCAAGGCCGCGCTTCGCTGCCTTACAACCATTCATGGCCGACCAGGGACTCCACCAGATTCAGACGCAGAAGCTCGCCATCGGGCCGCAGATGCAGCAAAGCCTGCAAATCCTGCAGGCCCCGACTTTGGAACTGCGCCAGATCATTCAGCAGGAGGTGGAGATCAACCCCGTCCTGGAGCTGGAGCCGCCAGAAAATTCGATCGAAGACGCCATTCCCAACGATCCTGACGATCGCAGCGTGGATGACACCGAAATCGACGCCCTCACGCGGATGGACGATGAATGGCGAGAGTACTGGCAGCAAAGCCGCCAGCAGACGGCCACACGTCGCAGTGATGACCAAGAGCGCTGGCAGTTCCTCATGGACTCCATCGTGGCACCCACCACGCTGCAGGAGCATCTGCTCTCCCAGCTCCACACTTCCGATGCCAAGGCCACGCTGGCTCCGCACATCGAGTTTCTCATCGGCAATCTCGACGACCGTGGCTTCCTCAATACCAAGATCGACGACCTCAGCCTTCAGCACGCCATTCCCATCGACCAATTGAGCTCGGCGAAACGGATGCTCCAGAGCTTTGATCCCGTCGGTGTCGGTTCCGAGGATTTGCGCGAGTGCCTGCTCGTCCAGCTTGAGCGTCTGGGAAAAAAACAAAGCCTCGCCTGGCGGTTGGTCGATCAATACATCGACGACCTCGCCAACAAGCGTTACCCCATCCTTGCGCGCAAACTTGGTGTGCCGCTGGAGCAGATCTCCCGCGCCGCAGACTTCATCAGCACGCTCGATCCGCGGCCCGCGCAGCGATTTGCAATCTCCAGCAACAACTACGTCACACCCGATGTCGTTGTCGAGCGCCAGGGCGGTGAATGGGTGGCTGTCATGACCAATGACGACCTGCCGCACCTGCGCATCAGCAACACCTACAAGGATCTTCTCGCCCAGCCCGGCAACAACGGTGAGGTACGCAATTATGTGCGAGACAAGATCCGCAGCGGCAAATTCCTCATCCGCTCCATCCACCAGCGCCAGCAGACGATCCACCGCATCGCCACGCAGATCCTCAAGTATCAGCGTGAGTTCTTGGAGAAGGGCACCAGCTTCCTGCGCCCGCTGAACATGGCCACCGTGGCCGACGAGGTTGGCGTTCACGAGACCACCGTCAGCCGCGCCATCGCTGGAAAGTACATCGCCACACCGCACGGCGTGTTCGACATGAAGTTCTTCTTCTCCCACGGTGTGAAGACCGAATCGGGAGACGATTTGAGCAACACCAGCGTCAAAAACGCCATCGCCGACCTCATCAAGACCGAGGGCAAGCACAAGCCGCTCAGCGACGACAAGCTCGCCAAGCTGCTCGACAAGCAGGGCATCAAGGTCGCGCGTCGCACCGTCGCGAAGTACCGCGAGGCGCTCGGCATCCTGCCCAGCCACCTGCGCAAATCGTTCTCCTAAACGAGATCAAAGACTCTCCTCGCGATACGCCGCCGGCGAAGTGCTTCGATACTGACGCAGCATGCGGCTGAAGTAGTGGCGGTTCACCAGACCACACTGCTCCGCGATGGCCTCAATGCTTTCCTCCGTGTGACGCAGCAGACGGCACGCTTCATCGAGGCGATAATCCAACAGCACGCGCATGGGCGGCTGCTGCAGCTCTTGTTGAAACAGATGATTCAGATTTCGCACACTCAGCCCGGCATGCCGGGCGATCTGTTCGGCGCTGAGCTTCAGCCCCAGATGCTGGTGCATGAAATCCATCGCCTTCTGCACCCGTGCGTCGAGCCGTTGCTTTTCCCAGACACTCTCGGGCAGGCATTGCACCGCCTCGGTGACGAGTTGGATCGCGCTCCACGGAAAGCGCACCTCCTCCTGCCGTTTGCCCAGACGAACCAGACTCTTGAGCAGGCTGCGCATGTGCGCGGTGGTGGAAAAACGGTGAATGCCCGGCGCGGCACGATCCGCCGCCGGTCCCAGGTTGAAATGCGCGTACCACTTGGTAAAAGGACGGCTGGTGGTGGTGCTGAACGTTGTATGTGGCGGGATCAGATACACATGACCCGTTTTCAAAAGCGTCCTAGTTCCATCGATTTCCACGATGCCTCCCTCGTTCATCGGCCAGTAGAGCCGCCAGTAAGGATCGTTCAGCCGCCGCAGTTCCCACTGCTGCAGTTCGATTTTGCGCGTGGTCAGGATGTCCACCATGACGCCCGGCAGCGCCACGGAGCGGTTGCCATGCACCCGATGCGCGGAACCGGACGGAACAAGGCTGAGGATCGAGGTCTCGGGTTTCATGGTCATTGCAAAATCAGACACAACTCTGGCCGAAGCAGGCATGGATGGCAAGACGCGGCTGATTATGGGTCAAAACTCAATTCCAACCCACCCACGATCATGGCCGACATCCAAACCAGCGCAGCAGACAAGAAGGAAAAGGAATTCTTCACCCACATCCCCCAGGAAGCCCCAGGCTTCTTCCTCAAGGGCTGCCACCAATACGACTGGGGCCTCAAAAACCGCCTCAGCAAGGTCTTTAACCCGAAAGACGGCCGCACTGTCATGCTCGCCTTTGACCACGGCTACTTCCAAGGCCCGACCACCGGCCTGGAGCGCGTCGATCAGACGATCCTGCCCCTCGCGCCGTATGCCGACTGCCTCATGCTCACCCGCGGCATCCAGCGTTCCGTGATTCCAGCCTCCACCACCAAAGCCATCGCGCTGCGTGCCTCCGGTGGCACCTCGATGATCAGCCCGATGGAAGAATGGGAAGGCGAAATCGACGGCAAGAAGGCCAAATTCGGCCGCCCCGGCTTTGAACCCCTCTCCAACGAGTCCACTGCACTCAACATCGAGGAAGCCATCCGCCTCAACGCCGCCGTGCTTGCCGTGCAGGTCTTCATCGGCAGCGCTTACGAGCGTCAGTCTTTGAAGAACCTCACCGATCTCGTCGATGCGGCCAGCCGCTACGGCATCGCCGTCATGGGCGTGACCGCCGTGGGTCGTGCGATGGCCCGCACGCCGCAGTATTTCCGTTTGGCGACTCGCATCATGGCCGAACTCGGCGCGAACGTGGTGAAGTGCTACTACACCGACACGGAGTTCGACACGGTGACGAGCTGCTGCCCGGTGCCGATCGTGATCGCCGGAGGCAAGAAGCTGCCAGAACTCGACGCCCTTCAGATGTGCGCCAACGCCATCGCGCAAGGAGCCAGCGGCGTCGATATGGGCCGCAACATCTTCCAGTCTGACGCCCCCATCGCCATGATGCAGGCCGTCCAAGGCGTGGTCCACGGCGGCCTGACCGCCGAGCAGGGCTTCGCGAAATACAACGACCTGAAGGCTTCCGGCGTGAAGTAAATCATCCAATCCAAGGAGGGGGGATCATCCTGATCCCCCTTTATCCATCTCTCCTGCCAACCGCCATGGAACTCTCTCCCAACCAAGTCCGCCTCATGATGCTGCGAGTCGCCGACGCCATCATCGAAGCCGAACCCATGCTCTCCCAAGCCGACCGCGATCTCGGTGACGGCGACCACGGCCTCGGCATGAAACGCGGCATGGAGGCCGTGAAAGCCCAGCTTGAGCCGATGGAGCCTTCCAGCATCGAGCAGGCCTTCGTCACCACCGGCACGGCCATGATGACGAGCATGGGCGGCGCCTCAGGAGCCCTCTTTGGCACCGTTTTCCGCGCCGGAGGCAAAGCCCTCGCGGGACGCGCAGCCTTCGACGCCGAGGGTATCGCCCTTCTTCTCGAAGCCGCGCTCGAAGGCGTCATGAAACGCGGTGGTGCCAAGCCCGGCGACAAAACAATGATCGACGCCGTGGCCCCCGCTGCAGCGAAAGCTCGCGAATCCGTCACGCTGCCGCTTCCGGCCGCATTGACCGCCGTCGCAGCCGCCGCTGAAGCAGGGAAAGAAGCCAGCAAGGCCATGATTGCCCAGTTTGGCCGCGCCAAAACGCTCGGCGAAGCCTGCCTCGGCTTCCCAGACGCTGGAGCCTGCTCCGTGGTCATCATGCTGAACACCATGCGCGACTTCGCGAACGTTTAGCTCGTGAGCGGAGCGCTTGACACTTGAACGCCGCATGCGAATGCGCCGGGCATGTTTTTTGACACCCACACGCACCTCGGCAGCCGGCAGTTCGACAACGATCTGCCTGCCGTGCTGGAACGCGCCCGCGCCGCAGGCATCACGCGCATGGTCGCACCGGCCACGGACCTCGAAAACGCCCGCAAGCTGCTCGCCCTCGCCGAACACGAGCCGGATGTGCGCGTCGCGGCCGGCATTCATCCCTGCGATGCCAATTCAGTGAGTGGAGTAAGCTGGATCGACGAACTGCGTGATCTCGCGAGGCATCCAAAGGTCTGCGCCATCGGCGAGATCGGCCTTGATTACTTCCATGCGCCGCCGGAGGGCTTTACGCTCGATGATTGGAAAACGCATCAGGCCAAAGTGCTCACCGCGCAGCTTGAACTCGCGGTTGAATTGAAGCTGAACGTCATTCTGCACAATCGCGAAAGTTGGGACGATCTAACCGCGCTCGTGCTACCATTCAGCGACCGACTGCGCGGCGTGTTTCACTGCTTCACCGGCACGATGGAGCAGGCGTTGCCGCTGCTGAAGCTCGGCCATCTGATTTCCTTCACCGGCATCGTCAGTTTCAAGAATGCCGGGGTCATCGCCGAAACAGCTCGTTTGGTGCCAGCGGAAGGCTACATGATCGAAACCGACGCGCCCTACCTCGCGCCCGTGCCGCATCGCGGCAAACGCTGCGAGCCAGCCTATGTCGCGGACACGGCGCGTGCCATCGCCACACTGCGCGGAGAAACGGTGGAGCAGGTGGCGACGGACACGACACGCAACGCGCTCGCATTCTTCCGTGGCTGGGATTGATCTCCGCCGAAAGCATTTCAGACTCACCCACGTTCTCTGCCACCACCATGAAATTGACCGCCCTCCTCGCCTCTTCCATATTCGCAGCCTCGCTGGCCTGCGCTGCTGAGTTCACCGTCGAAAAAACCGCCACCGGAGGAGCTGTCGTGAAGGTCGATGGCCAGGTCTTTGCCGAATACGTCGTCGATCAGGCCAACAAGCCCTACCTCTGGCCGATTTATGGCCCCACAGGCAAATCCATGACACGCTCGTATCCGATGAAAAACGTGGAAGGCGAGAAACAAGACCATCCGCATCATCGCGGCCTGAATTTCGGCCATGAAAGCATCGGTGGTTACGACACCTGGGCAGAAGCGGCGAGCTTTGGCAAGAATCCCAAAACAAGTGAGCGTCTGAAACACCTCGGTGCCATCAAACACCGTGAGTTCAAGGAACTGACCGGTGGCAAGAGCGGTGTGATCTATGCCTTGTCCGATTACGTCGATCCAGAAGGCAAGGTCATCATCACCGAAGAGCGCTCTCTGACCTTCCATGCGGATGGTGAAACCCGCACGATCGACGTGGACATCGATCTGATCGCCTCCCAAGGCACGGTGACGGTGGATGATAAAAAAGACGCCGGCCTGAGCATCCGCGTGCCGCACAGCATGTCGGTCGATGCCAAGCAAGGCGGCAAGATCATCAACAGCGAAGGCCACCAGGATGCCGATAGCTGGGGCAAACGCGCCAAGTGGTGTGATTTCCACGGTCCGGTCGAAGGCGAGCACCTTGGCATCGCCATGTTGAATCATCCCAGCAGCTTCCGTCACCCCACCCCATGGCATGCCCGCACCTACGGCCTGTTCACCGCCAATCCCTTCGGTCTCTCCCAGCTCAAGCTCCAAACTGAAAGCGGCGCGCTGGAATTGAAGGAAGGCGAGCGCATCAAACTCCGCCACCGCTTCATCTTCCATAAAGGCGACGAAAAAGCCGGGAAGATCGCCGAGGCCTATGAAGCCTACGCGAAAGAGACACGCTAAGGCCTCCGCGCCCTAACGGGCCGCGCCGAGTTTCACGACCTCCAGCTTCTTGCCCACCTTCTGGCGGTGCAGCTCCTGGCCGCCAGTGGTGGCGCGGATGATGAGGGTCTGGCCGATGGTGGCTGGCAGCATCACCTCCTCGCCAGATTTCAGCGAGCGCATGAAGCTCTCGCGCTCCGAGCCGACATTGATGCCAAAGACGCGCACCGCGCCGTCGTGGTTGTTGGTGAGGACGATCTCCGCCGGATCACCGAGACTGGGCGGTGGTTTGACGGCGGTGGCCGCCGCAGGCAGCGGTTTCAGCGGCGGCATGCCCGCATTTTCAGGAACGGGCATCGCCCGTGGTGCGGTGGATGACGGCATCGGCGCATTCGCCACCGGACGTTTCGCGGCGAAGGCTGGCTCGATGATTTGGACAGGCTTTGCTGTGCTGACGAGGCGTTTCGGGTCCTTGGCGGCTCCGCAGTCGAATTGAGCGATCAATTCCTCACGGCGCAGCTCCAGCGGCAGGATGCTGTAAGTCGTCAGCGAGTTGCAGCGCCGCACCAGATCGTCGATTTCCGGTGTGGAGAAGGAGGTGGGGTCAAACGGGCCGGTGCGCTGGTTTTCGAGCGTTTCAAACTCACGCGCCAGCACAGCACGCACCTGGAGTTTCGCGTTCAGGCTGGCCTGCGCCGTTCCGGCGCTGCGCTGGAACTGCGCCTGCAGGTTCGCGATGTTCGCGGCCATCACGGCGTCCTGGTTTTGGATGACCGTCATCTGCTGACGGATCTGCTGAATCTCGACCTGATGCTGCTGGATTTCCGCAAAGATGGTGACGGCCTGAGTGGGGTTCTGGGACGCGTTGACCTGATCCTGAGCCATGCAGGCGGTGATCTGCTGCATGCGCGCGTTGAGCGGCTGGATCTGCACCGCGTTCATCTGCTGCTGCTGCATGAATCCGGCCACCTGCACACGGTACTGCTGGTCAAACTGGTTCACCGTGGCCTGAAGCGTCTGGATTTCAGCATCGCACACGGCCACTTCCTTGCTGATCACACCCTGGCGCTCCGCCATGCGGGCGACCTCGGCATTTCGTTTTTCCGTGACCTCGGTGATCAGTTTGTTGCGCGCCGCGTCTTCGGCGGACTTCAGCGTGGCGTGCTCGGTGCTCACATGGTCTCGCGCCTTCGCGCACTCGGCTCTCAGCTCGCCTTTGAGGGCACTGAGCAGCTCGCTCTCCAACAGCACCGCGTCACCGGCGCTGATTTGATCTTTCCACGGTCCTTTGAACAAGCCGAGCGCGATGCCGCACACACGCGCGGTGTTCTGCGCCGCCGGAGTGACAGGCCGCGTGGCGTAATGATTCTGCACCAGCGAGCGCACCTCCCGCAGAGCCTGCGCGGGCTGGTGCATGCAGAGATTCATCCACAGCCGCGCCTCGCAGGCACGATCCCACACGGGGCCGTCCTGTTTTTTGCCAATCGCCGCGGCCAGACTCTGAAGCGCCACGTTGTAATCACCGGCGCTGAGCTGGGCGAGCGCACATGCGTAATTGGCGCTGCAATCTCCGGCGTCCGCCTTCAAGGCCCGCTGGTAGGCAAGTTCGCACGCGGCCTTGGCCTGCGGCGTGCCGCCCCAGCCGTTTGTCAGCATGACGCGCACATAGCCGTGCAGCAGTTCGTTGCAGGGCTGAAGCTCAAAAATGACTTGGTCGTCCTTGTCACACATGACTTTGAGCATCCCGGTGAACGGCTCGCACTCCGGCGCGTCGATGGCGACGGTGTAGTCCCCTTCCCCGATCATCGGCGCGACACACTCGCCTTTCGCATCGGTCACAAAGGGCTGGTTCAGCGGCACCGGCAGGTTCCCCGAGGGCTGGAGAATGAGTTTTGCGTTCGCTACCGGCAGCCGCGCGTCATTGGCCTTGTCCTTGCCGCTGCTGATGAGCTTCACGACGAGCACCGCCAGATCACAGCGGTCTTTTTTGAGCGGCGGTTTCGTGAGGATGAAGTCGTGGACGTATTCGAGCGAGTCCTTCGGCACGGCGAAACCACGCCCCGCGTCCTCCGTCACGAATCCTGCCGCGCTCACGCGATAGGCGTAATCGGCTGAAGCAAGGTTTTTGATCTCGTAGTAGCCGCTGGGCGTGGCCGCCGTCGCACTCGCCACCACGCTGCCGCCTTGGCCAGACAGCAGCTCGATCCGCGCCCCCGGCAGCGGTCCGATAAGCCGCCCGGTTTCATCCTGACCATAAACACGGCCATGCACGGCGGACTGGCCCGTTTGTCCTGCCATGGACGGTGGCGAGCCGGTTTCAGGCCCGCTTTCCAGCATGAGGAGAAAATCATGCACATAGTCGGTGTCGCCCTCCGGCAGCGCGAAGCCGCGCTCGTGATTCTCATCTCGCCAGCCCGGCGCTTTGACCGTGTAGCGATACGGCGCGGCACTCAGGCCGCTGATCGAGTAAAATCCGTCGTTCCCGCTCGTCGTGCTCGCCACCACCGCTCCGCCTGCGTTTTTGAGCTCGATCCTGGCTCCGGCGACGACACCGACACACGCGCCAGTTTCATCCAGGCCATACACGCGGCCATGCACCGCGCCTGTGGCGTGCAGCGAGGCTCCGCCCATCAGCAGGGTGAGAAAAAGAAGGATCGTTTTCATAGCGAGGGATCAGGGATGAGCCGTACCCCAAAGACACCGACGGCGTCCGTGGGATCAGGCGAGGTGATGAGTTTCGTCATGAAAGTGAGCGTGACGAACACACGACCGGTGGCGAGTACTCCATTGAGCGCGGCAAGATTCGCCGGAGTCAAAGGCGCAGGCGGCGTGTAAGCGGCGGCATTCACAGTGCTGAGGCCGTAACCGGCCATGTTGTTCGTGCGGGCGCGGGTGATGCGCAGTGGAATATCGACAAGCGCCATCGGCTGCGTCACACCACCGGCGGTCTTCGCGAGGTTGTACTGCCCGGCATCGGTTTGAACCGTCACGAGCGGCTGGAAAGGACTGGCGGGTGAGATGTTCCCGGCGCGATTGCGCAAAATAGGGCCGACACTGAGTTCCGCACGCGTCAGAGCCACACCAGTCGTCGTCGGATTCGATCCACCGATAAAACCGAGGTGCGCCACGGCACGGAGCGTGTTGAAGGGCGCGGGCGGAACTGCAACAAAACCCTCGAAGCGCACGGTCATCTGCTCACTGCCGCCGCTGGTGGGACGGATGGCGGTGTTGAAGGCCGGTTGCAGCAAACCGCCGACCCCGGCCGTGTTTTCATGCGAAGCAAAGATTTGCCCAAAATGCGCGGGCTGCTCCGCGCTGAGCAGCCAGGCGTTTTGAGCCGCCTGCGGATCAGTCGTGCGCATCGCGGCCCAGCTAAACGGAACCGCAGGCGCGGCAGGCGTGACTTGGAAACTCGGCGCTGGCGCGTTTGATGGCAAACGCGGCGGCAATGTGGGGCCGCGCCACATGCCCACATTGAAGACCGTTGAACCGGTGGGAAACAAGGGCAAAATCGAGCCTGTGGCCGCTGTGATCGGCTGTCCAGCCGCGTTCAACGCCGTGACCACCGGCTGCACATAGAGGTAGGGCAGTTGCGCCGCTGGAATGCCCGCCGCCGAGATCGCCGGCATCACCCGAGTGAGACGCGCGTTTCCACCGGAGAGTGTGATCGGCCCTGCGGGCGTGTTTAGAATCGTCGCCAGCGGCCCGGGCTGCAACGGCGTCGGCAGATGCGGCAGCACACCAAACAAATCCACGCGCCACGCGGCGATCTGCGCGGTGTTGCCCGCCGCCGTCCAGTTCACCGTCACCGCGTCTCCATTGCACACAATCGGCGTCGTCGGGGCGATGCGCACATTGCTGATGAGCGGCGCGGCAGGCGGTGGCAGCGGATTCAACAGATTCGCCAGAGCATTCAGCAGCGGCAGCAGGCCGAGCGAATTTGGAGGTGGCAGCCCAGGGGGCAAACCCGTGGGCGGAATGGTACCCACAGGCGGCGGCGGTCCGATGGGCAAAATCGTGCGCACCGGCGGCAGCAAAGGCGGCGGCGGCAGACTCAAAGGCGGCGTGGGTGTGAGCTTCGGCGGCTCAGGCAACGGCGGCACGCCACCGGCCAGCGCGGGCATGCCTGCCTTCCACAGCGGCACCACATTCGGAGCAGGCGCGTTTGGCACCACCACGCCGCCTGCGTCGAGATGCGCGGCGGGGGCCAGCCACAGATCCCCCAGCACACGTTTATCATCCGGCTTCAGGTCGCTGTCATAGACCACGCTGCCGTCCGCCTCGATGAGCACACGCCCCAGCTTCGCGCGATCCGGCACGGTGTCGGCCTTCGCACCGCTGCCGATGATGCCGATGCCCGGCTGGCTGAGCGAGGCCAGGCTCACCGAGTTCTCCCGCAGGTCAAAACCCGCGATGTCCAGCACCTGCGCGTCCGGCGCATCGCGCAGCGGATCATTCTCGGAGGTCAGCAGGAATTTCTTCGCCCCGGCCTGGAGGTAGAGAGGATTGCGCGTGCCGGGCTGTTTGTCAGCACCGCTCGTCAAAGTGACGCGAAGCTGGCGCACCGCGCCCGGAGCCACCTTGGCCGGAGAACTCTCCACAAACCACGGCGACGCGCCGGAAACGATGCCGTTGAACTCACGCACCTGCGCATGCAGCTCAGCCAGCCGCGTCTTCTCATCGTCCTTGAGCTGCGTCTGGCTTTGCAGCGCCTGATACGCAGGCATGAGCTGCTGCAGCTTCTCACGGCTTTCGATGAGCTTGATCTGCGGGTTCGCGTCCACCGTTCCATTCGCCGCAAACAGCTTCCCGTTCACCTCGATGCGATAACCGGCCAGTATCCACGCGCTGCGTCCCTGCGAGGCAAAACCCACGCGCTGCAAATCGCCGCACTTCACCTCCGCGAGCAATTGCGCGGCGGTGCGCAGCTCGTCGAGGCCAGCGTCCGTGCCTTGGACCGAAAACTCAAACGAGGCCATCTGTCCCGGCTGGATGGAGTTCGTCCCGCGATCCAGAGACGTGGCTTGGGGAAAGGCCGCGAAGGATGGCTGCCTGTCTGTGCCGCCCAGCGGATAAAGCCGCAGCGGAAAGCCCAGCCCCAGATGCACATCCACCGGCTCACTCAGCGCCATGCCGTCCGTGCCGACCCCCAGCGTGATCTTGATCGTCTGCACCGGCTCGTTCGGCGGCAACGTGCCGATTTCCAAAGAGGTGCGCGGCAGGCCTTGGTGTGTCACCGGCGCCTCAGGCTCCTCATCATCCGTGATGGCGGAGGATGGCGATGCAGCCACTGACGCCCCCTTCGACAGCAGCGCAGGATCGACCTTCGTGACATACAACGCCCCCGCGCCGATCACACCGCCCAGCACCAGACCGATCAAGATGTTGCCCCAGCGGGACGGTGGCTTGGCATCAGATGAGGCATCATCAGGGGAACCGTCGCGCATGGCATTAGAAGGCTTGAGTACACAGCATCCACGCAGGGAAGTCCGCGTTGAATCAGGCGGATACTACCGCTCTGCCTCATGAAGCTGCAATCTCAATCTTACGCCAAAATCCCCATCGCCACCTCGCCGCTGACATTCGTGAGGCGAAAATTCCGGCCGCCGTAAGTGAATGTGAGCTTCGTGTGATCGAGACCGAGCAGGTGAAGAATCGTCGCATGCCAGTCGTGGATGTGCATCGGGTTCAACTCGGCTTTGTGGCCCACCTCATCCGTCGAACCGTAGGTTAGCCCGCCTTTCACACCGCCGCCGGCCATCCAGATGGAGTAACCCATGTGATTGTGGTCACGGCCATCGCCGCTCTGCGCATAGGGCGTGCGGCCAAACTCACCGGCCCAGACGACGAGCGTATCCTTGAGCATGCCGCGTGCTTTCAAATCGGTGAGCAGCGCCGCGATGGGCTGGTCCGTGGCCGCGCAATTCGTCGCGAGCAGCTCGCGCAGCCGGTTGTGATGATCCCAGTGACCGGGCGAGGCGATTTCGATGAAGCGCACGCCCGCTTCGGCCATGCGCCGCGCCAGGAGGCACTGCCGCGCAAACTGATCCTTGCCCTGGCCGATGCCGTAGAGCTTCAAGACGTGCTCCGGCTCGCCACGCAGGTCGAGCACATCAGGCACCTCGCTCTGCATGCGAAAGGCGAGTTCAAAGGACTCGATCGCGCCTTCGATCTCAGGATGATGACCATCGCGCTCCATCTTCCGCTCGTTCAGGCCGCGAATGAGCTCGATCTGCGCCCGCTGCATCTCGAAATCCGTGCCTGGCACGATGTTCTTCATCGGCGGCCCTGGGGCCACGTCTTTCTTGAACAACGCCGCATACAGTTCCGGCAACTGGCTGCCGCCGATGCGCGTGCCCTGGCAGATCGCGGGCAAAAACGCGCTGCCGTAGTTCTGCGCGCCTCCATTGTCCGCCGGTGGATTCAGTGTGATGAAGCCCGGCAGATTCTCATTCTCCGTGCCGAGTCCGTACAGCGTCCATGCGCCGATGGAAGGCCGCACGAATTGAAAACTGCCCGTGTGCATCTGCCCGAAAGCCTGCGCATGGTTCGGCAGGTCGGTCTGCATGGAGTTGATGATGCACAGGTCATCCGCGTGCTGCGCCAGCTTCGGATACAGCGTCGTCATCCACTGCCCGGACTTCCCGTACTGTTTCAGCGGATGCACCGGCCCGAACAACTTCGCGCCTGCCGAATCACGGCCCAGGCTGGCCGTCTTACCATCACGTTTGATCAGCTCCGGCTTGTGATCAAACAAGTCCACATGCGACGGCCCGCCGCGCATCGTCAGAAAGATCACCCGCTTCGCCCTGGGCGCAAAATGCGGCTCCTTCGCCGCCAGACCGCCCTTTGCCTGCGCCAGAGCAGCAAAAGCCAGCCAGCCAATTCCTGACGACATCGTCGTCAGCATTTCACGTCGTGAGAATGGAGGTGTGTTCATGATGGTTAATCAACAAAACGAAACTCCGCGCTCGCCAGCAACGACTGGCAAAACGCCGTCAGCAGCTTCGCGTCGTCCACAGAGCCGCCTTTAAAGAATTTTTCCGCCAGCGCGACCTCCTTGACGTCTGGCGCCCGATTGAAGCAAAGCTGAAACGCAAGCTGGAGGCGGTCAGGCGATGAGCGGACGCGTTTTGCCAGCGCCGCCGCCTGCTCCTGAACAAACGGGCCGTTCATGAGGTAGAGCGCTTGCAGCGGCACATTGGTGACATCGCGATCACCGGTGACGAGATTGGGATTCGCCACGTCAAACTGCTCCAGCACATCCGGCAGGTGATCGCGGATCACCGGCAGGTAAATCGAGCGGCGCTTCGATCCGTCGAGGTCGGGCGGCAGTTTCGTATTGAAGCCGATCAATGAAACCGACTGCCCGTCCAGCTCTGCCACGAGCGAGCCCGGTCTGCGCGAGGTATCGAGCACACCTGCGATGGCGAGCATGGAATCGCGAATCACCTCCGCATCGAGACGGCGCTTGTTCGCATGCGAGAGAAGGCGGTTGTCCGGGTCGATGTAAACCGGGTTTTTCAACTCGGATTCAGAACGAGTTGGAAAACTCGTTCTACGATACGTCTTCGACATCACGATCTCCTTGATCAGCGTCTTCACCGACCAGCCGCCGTCCATGAATTTGATCGCGAGATAGTCGAGCAGCTCGGGATGGCTCGGACGTTCGCCGCTGAAGCCGAAGTTATCGACCGTGCGTACGATTCCGGCGCCAATCAGGTGCCGCCAGACACGGTTCGCCATCACACGGGCCGTGAGCGGATGATCACGCGTCGTGAGCCATTGAGCGAATTCCAGGCGCCCGCTTTGCTGCTTCGGCACGCTGTTTTTGACTTCGATCACCGCAGGAAAGCCTCGCGGCACGGTTTTCACCGGATGCGCCAGCTCCCCACGGTCATATAGCGGCGAGTCGCTGATGCGCTTCGCATCCTGCGCTCCCATGCACAGCGGCAGGGCGCGTCCGGTGTCATCCACGGTTTCAAGCTGGCCCTCCACACCTCCACGCGTCCACAGGATGCGGATCGCGTTGGTCAGGATCTTGTTAAATTCACCACTGATGTCGCGCCCCTCCGCTTTTGCTTTGGCGATGTACTCGTTCTGCGCCTTCTCATCGGCGTTGAGCTTCGCCAGATCGGCCTTGAGCTGCCTCACACGCTCCGCAGAAAGCGTTTTGTTCGGAATCATCTGCCCCAGCAACTGCGGCAGGCGGATGAGACGGCCGTGATTATTGTTCTCGGAGTCGATCCAGTTGCCAAAAAAGGTCTCCGTGCTTTTGAAGATGCCCGCCAGCGCATAGTAGTCCTCCATGCTGAACGGCTCCGTCTTGTGATCATGGCAGCGCGCGCAGGCCACCGAGCTGGCCATCACGGCGCGGGTCACGGTGTCGAGCTGCTCATCGGCCACATCCGCGGCAAACTGCGTCTTGCTCATTTCATTCAGCCCCTTGGGACCCAAGGCAAGGAATCCGGTCGCGATGAGCAGTCGGGCTTTTTCGGCATCGCCTTTCGCAGGCAAAAGATCACCCGCAATCTGCTCGGTGATGAAGCGGTCAAACGGCACGTCGGCGTTCACCGCGTCGATGACGTAGTCGCGATAGCGCCACGCGTGCGGGAAGGTCAGGTTTGAATCGCGTCCGTTGGATTCCGCATAGCGCGCCACATCCAGCCAGTGACGGCCCCAGCGCTCGCCAAAGCGCGGACTTTTCAAAAGCTCGTCCACGGTTTGCTCATAGGTCTTATGTGGCGCATCCAAAAACGCCGCCGCCTGCTCCGGGGTCGGCGGCAGGCCGATGAGATCGAAATACAACCGGCGCAGCAACACCATCGACTCCGCCTCGGGCGCTGGAGCCAGCCCGTTCTCCTTCAACTTCGCCTCAATGAAGCCATCAATGCTGCCAGTGACCTTTTGAGGCTTCTGATAGCTCCAAAACTTCCTCCCCGACTCAACATCCACCGGCGGACGCTCCGCCGCCTTCACCGCTGACTCACGCGGATCAGCCGCACCTGCCTTGATCCATGCTTCCATGTCCGCGATGACCGCTTTCGGCAGTTGCGGCTCTTTGGGCGGCATTTCGAGGTCGGGATCGCTGTGCTTGATGGCGGTGAGCAGCAGACTTTGGGCCCCATCACCCGGCACCACAGCGGGGCCAGTGTCCCCACCGGCGCGGATCGCCGCCTTCGTGTCCAGCATCAGCCCACCCTTCGATTTGCCGGACTCAGCGGAGTGGCACTCGTAGCAGTGCTCCACCAGCACTGGACGAATCTTCGACTCAAAGAAGGCCATGCCGTCATCCGCCAAAACGGCACAGGGGCAGGCGCTGGCCAGGAGAATTCGGAAGACAGGCTTCATGGTCGGAAACAGCCGTGGCTGGATTAATCAGCGACTGTACCAGAAAAGCCCGCCCGCTGTCACGCCGGGAGATGGCTTTTCACCACGGCCATGCTGGCGGCGAACTTGCCCATCACCACATCGCGGGCCTTTTCGGCTTTTGCCTTCGATCCGGCGGGATCTTTGGCCATCGCAAGCACGGTGGCGGCCACGTTTTGCAGCTCCTCTTCCTTATCCAAGTCGAAGAGCCACTCGTTCAGGCCGATGTCGCGCCACATGTAGCCCTTGCTCGTTTGTTCCGCCCAGCGGCAGACAATCGCCGGGATGCCGTTGCCGATGCACATGATCGGGCTGTGCATCTCGTGGCCGAACAAGCCGGCGCTGCGGCGGTAGGTGCTGATCGCTTCGTCTGTGAGCCAGTAGTTCTCTCGCCACACCACGCGTGCCTTCACATCGTCTGGCAGCTTATCGTAGAGCATCTCCTTGTTCACCGCCATCTGCGTCTTGTCCTCGGGGCACAGCAGGATTTTCAAATCAGTCTGCTTGATCACCTTCTCAATCGCATCGCGCAGCGGTTTGCAGTCATGCTCCTTCATCGCCTCGTTGCGGGCGTGCTTCGTTTCGTCCTTCGCGGCCTTCTTTTCGGGAATCGTCCAGTAAGGTGTGAAGCGCAGCCGTGGGATGCAGCAGAGAAACTTGCCTTCTTCGAGGCCGTTGGCCTTCAGGAACGCCTCCGCCTTCGCATCGTCCTTCAAATCGACCGCAAAGGCACCGTCGGGGCCGTATTCCATGAGCGGGCAAGTGCAGCCTTTGCTTTTCGCGAGTTCGAGCGACACGGAATCGCGGAAATACACGAACTTCGCGCCATTGAACACGTCGATCGTCGATAAGATGGATTTGTCCGACGACGGCTTCGTCGCTGTGGATCCCTGCGACGAAAATGTGATGCCATACACGCCGTAAGGCTTGCCAGTGGCCTTGCTCCACTTCGCCACATCGTTCTGCGCCACCAGCGACGGTCCGGAGCCATGCAGCAGGAAGTCGCACTCCTCGAAGGCGGTCTTCACCTCCTCGCCGCGAATGATCTTCACCTTCGGAAAACGCGCCTTCAGCATTTCCTCGACGCCGTTGTCCACCTTGCTCGGCCACAGCCGCACCTCGACCTCTGGCAGATGCCTTTCCAACAGCGCCAGCACACCCGGCGTGTGCGCGATGTCGCCGATGTTCACCGTCTGCCACGAAGAGCGCAAAATGAGCCGTTTCGGCTTCTCCGCCGCGATGGCGGAGATGAATGGCAGGGCGGCGGAGGAGCGGATGAAATGGCGGCGGTTCATGGTGGGTTGTTTTAACTCAAGTCACGATAAGCATGCAACTCCTCAAAAAAGACGCTGACGTGCGCATTGCATGCGGCATCATACGGCACTCAAATCATTCCCATGAACATCCGCCACCTCTTCAGCCCGCTCTGCGCTCTCGTCCTCGTCTCCTGCGCCACGCCACCCGATTCGCAAACGAAGCCGATGGGAGAGGACGTGCTGAGCAAGGAGCAGATTCGCGCCGCGAAGACCGGTCCGGTGGATTTCGTGGCGCATGTGAAACCGGTGCTGGAGTGGAAATGCGTGATGTGCCACAACCGCAAGGCACTGCCCGGCCACGCCAGCTTTGAGAGCCGCCGCGAGGCGCTGCGCACCCAGACGCTGGGCGCCTACATCGTGCCCGGTCATCCGGAAACGAGCCTCATGGTGGCCAACACGGCCTCCACCCACAAAAATACCAGCGTCATGCCCGCCGTGGGCGAACGACTGACGAAAGACGAATACTTCATCCTGCGGAAATGGGTCAAGGAAGGCGCGAACTGGCCTTCAGGAGCGGCAGGGACGCTGGAGATCGTTCGTTGATCAGAATTTCCGATGTCAGGCATTCGGAATTCGTCTTGGCCTCACGGACCGATCATGCTCTACATGACGCATGGCTGACACCCGTGCCCTCATTTCGAATCCCGCCGACCTCAAACCGTCCACCGCCTGGAACGAGACGGTCTGGGCTTACACGAGCGAGGAGGAACTCGTCGATCACACCACGAAGGCGCGTCTCTGTGTCGCCACGCTGCTGCCGTTCAAGGATCAAAAGCCCGACTGGGACGGCTTCACCAAGAGCGTGCGCTGGATGCAGCAGTGCGCCACACACTACGGCGTCGAGATGGTCTTCGTGCTCAATGCGGACACCGGTTACATCTTCGATCTCGACAACGACCTCTACGCCGAGGTGCTGAAGCGCTTCCGCGCCGAGTTTCCGACGCAACGTTTCATCGCCGGCGTCACCGCACGCGGCGCGGAGAACGACAGCGCCTTCAAAGCGGAGCGCTACTGGCCGCTGCTCGACATCGCGCAGGAGCATGACAACTGCGAGATGATGATCATGACCAGCAAGCTGCTCAACACGCTGGAGAACGAGCCGCGTCGCGACGCCTACTTCCAAATCGCCGAGCATCTGATCCGTCCAGGCATCGCGCATGCGCTGGAGCCGTCCTTTGTGCCGTGGGCCACGCCGTTTGATCCGTGGCTGTTCCATGAGATCGCCATGCATCCGACCTATGTCGGCGGCAAGGTCAGCACGCTCGACGAACCGCACTTCCATTACTGGGCGGCGATGTGCAAAGGACTGAACCTGCCCTTCTCCCCGCACAGCGGTGACGACTACGGCATCGCCACCGCCATCAAGCTCGGCCTGCCGCTGCTCATCGGCGCGGGCGTCAGCGCCTGCCCGTTCATCTGCGCCGCACGCGACATGTGGCTGATCGACAGCGTGGCCGACAAGCAATTCAAAACCGGCACCGGCCGCTTCGACACGCGCGTGTACAAGCTCTTTGAAGCCTTCCAATCCTTTGAAGACCTCGTCTTCCGCCTCGACGACCGCATGAGCGCCTCGCCTTACAAGCACAGCACGGCCCATGTGCTGCATCAGCTCGGCCTCATCGCCGCGCCGGAAGCGCATCCCGCCTGCAAAGACCTGCGTGGAGCCGACGAAGCCCTGCGCATGGAAGAAGCGATGAGAAGGCCAAAGCGTCTCGCGAAGAAGCTGGGGATTCCGTATTTTGGCGTGTGATTCGTGAAACAGGCTGCCAGCCTGTGATTCGACATTCAGAACAAGCAAGCTGCCTGTTTCACGCACCCTCCAAAATCGCCTCCATCATCCGCAGTGCCTCGCGGTTCGGCTTCACGTCATGGACGCGGACGATGCGGGCACCGTGTTCACGGGCGTGGGCGGTGAGGGCGATGGTGGGCCAATAGCGGTCGTCCATGGCGTCGGAGTGAAGCACTTTGGCGATCATGGATTTGCGCGAGACGCCGATGAGCAACGGACGCAGCGTGGCAAGCTGCGGCAGCTCGCGCATGAGGGCGAGGTTGTGCTCCAGGGTCTTGCCGAAGCCGAATCCGGGGTCGAGCACGACGCGTTCGGGGGCGATGCCTTCGTTTTCGAGCAGGCGCAGGCGGTTTTCAAAGTAGCCGCGTACCTCGGTGACGACATCGTCGTAATGCGGGTTCGCCTGCATGGTCTGCGGGGTGCCGGTCATGTGCATGACGACGAGTCCGGCGTTGGATTCGGCGGCGGCGCGTAGCATGGCGGCATCGCCGCGCAGACCGGTGACGTCGTTGATGATGTCTGCCCCGGCATCGAGGGCGGCACGGGCGACGGCGGCCTTCATGGTGTCGATGGAGATGAGCGCCTTCGTTTGCGAACGCACGGCACGGATCACCGGCAGCACGCGGCGGAGTTCCTCAGCTTCCTCGACGGGTTCGGCACCGGGCCGGGTGGATTCACCACCGATGTCGAGAATGTCCGCGCCTTCAGCGACCAGGGTGAACGCATGCTCGACCGCACGACCGTGATCGTTGAAGCGTCCGCCGTCAGAAAAGCTGTCAGGCGTGACGTTGACAATGCCCATGATGAGGCCGCGATGCGTGAGATCGAGGTCGTGGTTGCCGAAGCGCCAGCGGAGCATGCGGCATGGTGGCGTGAATTTGCATTCGTCCAACGAGAAAACTGGAGATGATGAAAGGTCTGTTCTATGAAGGCCGGATGAAGACCAACCCCGCCACTCTGCTGCTCGTTCTCCTCGCCCTGGGGGGCGCGGCAGCCGTGTTTTTGTCGGGATTAAAGCCGCAAACACCTGCCGTGGTGGAAACCAAGTCTGAAACAGCCCCCCCTGCGCTGCCGACAGCGAGTGTGGTGGATTTGCAGAACCAAATCGCGCTGCTGCAAGGCCAGATCGAGTATCTGCAGGGCCAGAACGACGCGCTGAAGGATGAAAACGCGGAACTGCTGCAAAAGCTGGGCACGCTGGGCATGAAGAACGCGCCGCCGGTGGTGATGAAGGACGACGGCGTGGCCCCGGACTTCGTGGGCATGGGTTTGGAGATGATGAAGATGCGCAAGCTGCAGGCGCTGCCCCTGGTGACGACCTCGGTGAGCCAGGAGGAGGTGGAGATGGCAATCCTGGCGTGGCTGAAACGCCAGCAACCGAATGACGAGGCGAAGAAGCTCACGCGAGGACTCGCAGCGCTGGGCTGGATTCCCGAGGCGATCGATCCGCTGCCGATGCGCGCGGCGCTGCTGGCACGCCAGCTCGGCGGCTGGTATGACGAGGAGACCGAAACGATGTTCACCATCGAGCCTGCAACGGCGTCCGCGCCTTCGGTGGTCTCAAACGAGCCGCTGGCCATCGCCTTCGGCCAGTTGCTGCGCGAATACGGCAGCACGCTGTTTCAGCCACAGCACGGTCCATTGACCACCGACATGCGGCTGGCGCGTGAGTCGCTCATCTCTGGCGACGCGGCGCTGACACGCTTCCTCCATTCGCTGCAAAATCCCGCCTCGGCCCCTAAGGATGATCTGCCCGCCGAAGACCCGGACCATCCGCTGAACCAGGTGCCGCTGCCGGTGTATCTCAAGGAACTGGCCTTGTTTCCCTTCAACCGTGGTTTCGACTTTGCACAGACGCTGCACAGCGCGGGCAATTACGCGCAGCTCAACGCCGCCTACAGCCGCCCGCCGATCAGCACGGCGGAGGTGATCGAACCGGAGGTCTATCTCGATCCCGAACGGTCTGCGCCGCTGGAGATCACGCTGGATGACGTGAAGCTCGGCGGTGCCATGCCGTTCCTCGACGACCGGCTGGGAAAATTTGCCTGCGTGACCGCATTGCGCACCCACAACAACGATGAGGACGCGGCCTTGGGCGCACGCGGCCTCGTGGCAGACCGTCTGCTGGCCTGGGCGGCGGATGGCGGGGCGAAGCGCGACCACGCGGCGTGGCAGACCTTGTTCATGGACAAATCGTCCGCCGACGCGTTTTACAAGGCGATGCTCAACTCGCTCCAGCAGCGCTACGAAACGAAGGGCGAGGCGGAATTCACCGCCCAGGGACGGTTTGTGAGCCTCCTGCAGAATCGCAGCGACGCAGGTGTGGTTTTGATTGATGCGGCGAGTGAACAAGCACGCGCCGCGATGAAGCTTTTGATGAAGTGATGACAGCCAGACATGTTTTCTACACCGGCCGCGTCCAAGGCGTGGGTTTTCGATACAGCACGAAACGGATCGCCTCCGGCTTCGACGTGACAGGGTGGGTCAAAAACCTGCCGGACGGTCGCGTGGAGCTGTTTGCGCAGGCGTTTGAGGCGGATGAAGTGGAGGCCTTCCTGGAAGACATCCAGCAGAGCAGCCTGAGTTCCCACATCAAGGAACGCGAGGTGAAAGCCGCCACCGCAGAGACCAGCTTGCGCGGATTCAGCATCGTGCGTTGATTAGCGCCATGTCCAACACGCCCGCTGTTTCCGTCCAAAATTTGACCAAGGTCTTCAAAGGCACCTTGGTGAAGGGGGCGTTTCGCGCGGTGCATGATTTGTCGCTCGAAGTGAAAGCGGGCGAAGTCTATGGCCTGATCGGGCCGAATGGCTCGGGCAAATCGACAACGATGAAGGTCATCCTGGGCCTGCTAAAGCCGACGCAGGGCCACACGAGCATCTTTGGCGTGCCGAGCACGGAGGTCGCCAGCCGCCACAGTGTGGGATTCCTGCCGGAGAACCCGTATTTCTACAAGCATCTGAACGGACGCGAAACGCTGCACTTCTACGGCAGCCTGTGCGGCATGAGCGGGGCGAAGCTGAAGGATCGAGCCTCTGAAATGCTGACGCTGACTGGCTTGGAAGATGCCGCGAATCGTCGCGTGGGTGGATACTCCAAAGGCATGCTGCAGCGGCTCGGTCTGGCTCAGGCTTTGATTCATGAACCACGGCTGCTGGTGCTGGATGAACCGACGGCAGGCGTTGATCCGGCGGGGTCGCGAAAAATTCGCGACCTGATCATCGAGTTCCGGTCCCGTGGCATCACGATACTGGTGACCTCACACCTGCTGGAGCAAATGCAGGAGGTGTGCGACCGCGTGGGCATCATGGCGCATGGCCGCATGGTACGCGAAGGCCGCTTGGAAGATTTGATCGCGGTAGAGGACCAGACCGAGATGGTACTCGAAAACGCCTCCCCCGCCCTGCTGGCGAAAATTAACGCGCTCGTGCAGGCCGAAGGCGGCGACACGAAGATCCTGCGCAGCGGTCATCCGCGCACGACCTTGGAACGCTTGTTCCTCGAAGCCACCAACGAAACGAAATGAACATGAGCGAAGCCACGACCAGTTCTGTTCCCGCAATGGTGCCCAAGGTGCGTTTCTCGCCCCGCCGCGTTTGGACCATGGCGATGGCGACGGTGACACAGCTCGTGCGGATGAAAATCCTGGCCTTCCTCGTGATTTTTTGCCTACTGGCCGTGGGCGCGGGTTTTGCGTTTTCGGTGATCAATCCCGAGCAGCAGCTTAACCTGCTCAAAAGCGTCACGCTGGGCGCTTTGCAAATTTTCAGCATCGTGATCGGCGTGGTCTCAACCGCGCTATTGATCCCGAAGGACATGGAGGACCGAACGCTCTACACGATCCTGTCGAAGCCGGTGCCGCGTTTTGATTACCTCCTGGGCAAGCTGCTGGGCGTGCTGCTGCTCATCGGCGGCGGCTTGATCGTGATGGACGCGGTGCTGAGCCTGATCTTGTGGCTGCGGCAGTCGATGCTGCTTGAGGGCGCCGTGGCGCGCATGCACCTGGAGAAAATGGACACGCCCGAGGCAGTAGCCCAGGTGAGTGAAATCGTGGCGCGGCAGGGACTGACGTGGAATCTGCACTGGGCCGTGTGGGCGATTTTCCTGAAGGCCACGGTGGTAACGACGGTGGCGCTGCTGCTCTCCAGCATCGCCAGCTCGACGTTGTTCACCATCGTCATCACGCTGTGCATCACGATCATCGGCCATGGCGAGGGCTTGATCCGCGAGTTCTTCTTCCAACCGCATCTCTCCGGCTGGGCTGGACGTGCGGCGACGCTGCTGCTGGCGGCGATTTGCCCGGATCTGGCTCAGTTCGACATCGTGGACAGCGTGGTGAACGGCGAGATCGTGCCCTGGGCGGCGGTCTATGACATGACGGGCATCGCGGCGCTGTATATGACGGTTTACCTGTTCGTCACGCATCTCTTGTTCGTGGAGAAGGAGCTATGAAACGCGAATTTCAGGCCATCGCGGTGCTGCTGGTCTTCGGTGTGGCGAAGCTGCCGCTGGAGCAGAAGATCACCCAGGATCTGCGGCAGCAGAAGATGCTAGAGGAACCGATCCGTCTCGGTGTGGGAGAGAATCTGGGGCAGGCAGGCATCGCGGCATCACTCGGCGGTCTGCGCGGGCTGGCGGCCTGCATGTTTCAACTGCGGGCGCATGTGGAGTTCACGCATGTGAACTGGGCCAAGGTGGACAGCCTCTACAAGCTGGTGACACGGCTGCAGCCACGCAATTTCCGCTACTGGGAGGAGGCGTCCTGGCACATGGCCTACAACGCGGCGTCCTACTATCTCTACAGCGAGGATCTGAAACCCGCGCTGCGCGGACAGTTTTACCACGATCATGTGATGCGCGGTGTGGCCATCCTGGAGGAAGGGCTGCGTTTTCTGCCAGATCATCCGCGCCTGTGGGAGAAGCTGGCTGAGATTCACCTGCGCCGGACCTATGACTTCAAAAAAGCCGGGGACGCCTACTGGAACTCATTCCAGCACGGCGGGCTGAATTACACCGAACGCTTCGCGGCCTACGCCTACGCGCAGTCGAACGATCCTGAGTCCTGGAGTAAGGGTTACGCCGTTTTAAAGCGACTCCACGATGCCAACAAGTCCACGCCGGGCCTGATCGAGCATCTGAAGCTGCTGGAGCAGAATTTGCACATCCCGGCGGAGCAGCGCATCCCGGACGCAGCCCCCCTGCGCCGAGGATCAGGAGCGCAAACAGGGCCGCAAAGGTGACAAGGATGTCAGGTTGGGGCGAATTGACTTCCGGCACTTCCGGGTGAAATTTCACATAAACCCAGCCAATGCCGAGCAAAATAGACATCCCTCGCAAGTCGATCTACCGCCTGTCGATCTACCAGCGCTGCCTGCAACGGCTGCGTGAAAACCAGGTGGACACCGTGTCCTCCGCCGCGCTGGCGAAAGCTGCTGGCGTGAAATCCACTCAGTTACGCAAGGATCTGGCCTACTTCGGCCAGTTGGGCACTCGCGGACTCGGCTACAACGTGGACGCGCTGAGTTCGACCATCGGCGATGTGCTGGGGCAGAACAAACTGCAGCCGGTGATCCTCGTCGGCGTCGGTAACCTGGGTTCCGCGCTCCTGCGCTACGGCGGATTCCGCAAGGAGGGCTTCGAGGTCGCTGCCGCGTTCGATTTGAGCCCGCGCAAGATCCCGCAGGTGAACGTGCCCGTGCTGGCGATGGCGGAGATGGAACAGTTCATCCGGCGCAACAACGTCAAGATGGCGATCCTCACGGTGCCAGCAAGCAACGCGCAATCCGTGGTGAATGATCTGGTGAAGCATGGCATCCAGGCCATTCTCAACTTCTCCCCCACCGTCCTCGACGTGCCGGAGCACGTCGTGGTGAACAGCGTGGATCTGGCCGTGGAGCTGGAGAATCTGAGCTACTTCATCCGCTAAAGATTACTTCCGCACTGTCTTTGGCGGCAGTTCACGAATGAATGACCAGGGGACTTCGGCCACCTCGCCCGTGTCATACGTCACGATGAAATGGCTGCGAAGTTCCTCGTCCACCTCCACCTGCACCGGAACCGCCTTGGTGGAAATTTCATTGGCTTTGCGGATCGTCGAGTGCGGCTCCAAAAAACAAAGACCGTCCTCGAACTCGACATCAAAGGCATCCTCCCAGCCAAGATAGCGGGCATGCTTGACGCGGGAGAAGGTTCCCTTGCCGAATGGCTTTTTAAGTTGAACGGCGATTTTCATAGTCGGCCCTGCTTTTTAAGTTCTGCGACCAGCTTTAGCAGCTTTTTATCGGGATTCCAGCCTTCATGCCCGGTCAGCGTGTTTAGATTCAATCGTCCCATGAAGCCACCCTTGGCATCATAGACATGCACATGCCGTGGATCGTGGTCGCCGATGAACCACTCGATCACATAGCCATGCCGACGGATGCGTCCCATGATTGGAGGAAATTAATAACTCCGCGCAAAGACCACGCGACGGCTGCTTGGCTTGCCGGTGAGGAAGCACTTTCCTTCCTCGGCAAACTGATCGCCATGCGGGATGCAGCGGATGGTCACCTTGAGATCTTTGCTCAAAGCGTCCTCGTCATCGCTGCTTCCGGCCCAGTGCATGAGGGCAAAGCCGCCTTCGGAGTTCTCAGCAAAGTAGGCTTTGAACTCTTCGAGTGTTTCGAGCTTCTTCATGTTCGCGTCACGCAAGGCCGTGGCACGGGCGAGCAGCGCGTCCTGGATTTCTCCCAGGCGCTCCTGCACCGACTGGATGAACTCCTCCTTCGGCACAAACTCCTTCGCCTTGGGCCCCAGATCGCGACGGCACACGGCCACGCTGCGGCTGGTGATGTCACGCGGCCCCATTTCAAGGCGCATTGGCACGCCCTTCTTGATCCACTCCCAGTTTTTCGCGCCGCCTTGCAGGTCGCGCTTGTCCACATGCACGCGCAGCGGTTCGCCGCCGTAGGTTTGCGAGCGCAGTGTCTGAGCCAGCGCTTCGCAGGCATCAATGACCTCCTGACGCGTCTCAGGCTTCGGTGTGACCGGTAAAATGACGATCTGGTTCGGTGCGACGCGTGGTGGGATGATGACACCGTCGTCATCGCCATGCGCCATGATCACGGTGCCGATGAGACGCGTGCTGACACCCCAGCTCGTGGTGTGGGCAAGCTGCCGCGTGTTGTCACGGCCCAGGAACTGGATGTTCGCGGCCTTAGCGAAGTTTTGGCCGAGGTAATGCGACGTTCCGGCCTGGATGGCTTTTTTGTCCTGCACCATCGCCTCGACGGTGAAAGTCTGCACGGCACCGGGGAAGCGCTCGCGCTCGGTTTTCTCACCAGGGATCACCGGGATGGCCAAATGATCGCGCAGGAAGTCCTCATACACCTTGTGCATGGTGCGCGTCTCCTCGATGGCCTCCTCGGCCGTTTCGTGCGCGGTGTGGCCTTCCTGCCAGAGGAACTCGGCGGTGCGCAGGAACAGGCGTGGCCGCATCTCCCAGCGCATGACATTGCACCATTGGTTGATGAGCAGCGGCAGATCGCGGTAGCTTTCCACCCAGCGGGCAAACGCGGCACCGATGATCGTCTCCGAGGTCGGACGAATCACAAACGGCTCGGCCAGTTCGCCAGTAGGGATCATCTTCGTCGTGCCATCCGGCTGCTTCTGCGCTTCCAGGCGATGATGCGTGACCACGGCGCACTCGGTGGCAAAGCCCTCGGCATGCTGCGCTTCTTTTTCAAGGTAGCTCAGCGGAATGAGCAGCGGGAAGTAGGCGTTCACATGCCCGGTGGCCTTGAACTTCGCATCGAGCTGGCGCTGGATGTTTTCCCACAGGCCGTAGCCCCACGGCTTGATCACCATGCAGCCGCGCACCTCGGAGTTCTCCGCCATGTCGGCGGCACGAACGACCTGCTGGTACCATTCGGGGAAATCTTTTTCGCGTGTGGGGGTGATGGCGGTGGCGTTGCTCATGGGGTGCGCAGGATAGAAGCAAACAGCGGGTGGTCAAATGGGGCGGTGAACTGCTTCGGCGAAACAAAATTTCCGCATTGCCCTGCAAGACTCGCCCCGCATAGACTGACTATCTCGAACTTATGCGCTCCCTTCTCTGCCTCGCCCTCGCTGCGTCCACTGCCTTTGCAGCGGACACCCACAAACTCACCCGCGTTTACGAAAAGCTTGCCACCGAACGGCCCATCGCCGTGGTGATCCCGGATGACGGCAGCGGGCGTGAGTTTTTGGCCCTCCAGCGCGGCAAGATTCTTATCTTGCCAAAAGACGAGCAGGCCGCCGAAGCCAAAACCTTCCTCGATCTTTCCCCCCGTGGCATGGAGGCCAAGGACGGCCTGTTTGAAGAAGGTCTCAACGGCCTCGCCTTCCATCCGAAGTTCAAGGACAACGGCCTCTTCTACCTCTGCTACACGATGCAGAAGCCGAAACGCCTCGTCATCACTGAGATGAAGGCTGAAGGCGACAAGGCGGACGAAAAATCCGAGCGTACCCTGCTCGAAGTGCCGCTCATCAACTGGAACCACCACGGCGGCAACATTCTCTTTGGCCCCGACGGCTTCCTCTACATCGGCGTTGGTGACAATTCGAAGCGCAACGGCGAACTCAAGATGTCCCAGCTCAACGCCACGCTCTACGGTAAAATCCTCCGCATCGACGTCAACAGCCGCGAGTACAGCAACGCCTACGGCATCCCCGCCGACAATCCGTATGCCAGTGGTGTCAATGCGCTGCCGCAGATCTACGCAAACGGCATCCGCAATCCCTGGG
>NZ_JBIIKX010000015.1:0-104003 GCF_044232965.1 Prosthecobacter sp. | reverse complement strand
ACGTGGATCGACACCGTAAACGCCGTTCTTTTCCTCGACGGGCAGCTTCGGCTTCGAGGATTGCGGCCTGTCCTCGGCAAACCAGCGGTTGTTCTCGAAGCGGAAGGTCTCGGGGGAGGTACCGTCACCGATGTTGATGTCGATTTGCACCTGAGCACGTCGGAAGACGATGCGGTTGTCTTTGAGGAGCACGTTGCGGCAAGGCGCGAAGCCGGGCTCCTTGGTTTCCTGGAGGATGCGGAAGATCCACTTGGTTGGAAAGAGGATCGTGTTGCCGCTGAATTCCGCGCCATCGACACCGACAAACGCGGCGGCGCATAAACTGCCCTCGATGACGTTGTCCCGGGCGGTGATACGAGCCGCCTCGTGTTTCGCTCCTTGCGGTCGGAAATATGGCAATCCGGTGGAGCCGCCGATGTTCAGCGGACGTTCGCCCGCATTCGTGAAATGGCATTTCTCGACGATGACATCGCTCGTGCCGCCTTTGAGCTGAACGGCGGCGCTGGCGGTGAAACCTTCCTTGCCGATGAAACGGCAGCCGGTGATGAGCGAGTGATGACAGCCGACAAAATCGACCCCCTGCCCTCCCCAGCCAGTGATCGTGCAGTCGCGGATCGTCAGCTTGTCGAGGCCGGAGCATTTGATGCCGTCATGATTGCCCTTGGGGCCGATGTCGCTGATATCGACGCGCTCAATCGTGATGCCGGTGACAGGATTCGCCAAATCGCCGCCGTCATCGAGATTGAGGCCGTTGCCCGTCTGTCCGCTGATGCGCAGATTCCGCAGAGTGAGGTCGTTGCAACGCGAGAAATGCCACGCATTGCCGCCGCCTTTAAAATGAGGCGGATTTTTCGCATCCAGGGCCTCGATGGTGAGCTTTTCGACCCCGCTGACGGAGTGGCCGCCGGGATAGTCGCCAGGAGCGATTTTGAGTGTGGTGCCCGGCTTGAGATCACGCAAAGCGGTGCGCAGCGAAGCGACATCTCGCACGACGATTTCATCGGCAGCCGCCCAACCGCCGAGGAGCAGGAAGAGCAGCGTTCTCATGGTTTCACGAGACCATCAGGCAAGGCCTTGAGCCGCTCCACCTCGGTGACTTCGTGGAAGAACCACGGCTTGTTGTCCTTGAGCTTGAAGATGATCGTCTTGCTGGCGTATTTGAGGCCATCGTGCTCTTTCCAATCCGTGAAACGGTAGAAGTCGCCGCGCCAGTCGAGGCGGTGGAGGAGGCTGGTTTCCTTGTCGAAGTAGAATTTCATCGCCGGATCGACGCTGCCGCTGACTTGAAGGCCGAAGCAGGTTTTGCCCTCGTCGGTGAAGTCGGGGATGACCTCGATCTTGGACTTTTCATCGACAAGCAGGTCGAGCGACCACGCGCGCACGTCGTCTTTGGCGGGTTCGGCACCGCGCTCCTTCTTGTTGATCCACCATTTGTCCGGCTGGGAGAGGATGGACTCGCGGGTGGAGCGCTTTTTGCCCTCGGCGGGCTCAGGTGTGTTGCCGAAGTGGAAGGTCTCCTTGATGCGTAAGATTTTCAGCAGCTTTTCCTTCCCGCCAACGGCGGTGAGGGCTTTTTCGACGAGGGGCTTGGGATCGGCTGTCTGCGCGAAGGAGGATGTGGCAAGGAGGAGAGGGAGGATGAAGCGTCGCATGGTGTTGTATGCCAAACGCGCCGTAAACCGTCTTCTTCCCGTGTTAAGCCCCGAGCAGCCGCGTAAACGGATGCCCTTCGTTCTGGTCGATGCGTTCGGGCAGTCCTTTGTGATTGTAGGTGAGCTTGGTGTGATCGAGACCCATCAGGTGCAGGATCGTGGCGTGCAGATCGTGGACGTGCAGTCGGTCCTCAATGGCATACAAGCCGAGGTCGTCGGTGGCACCATAGGTCTGGCCGCCTTTCACGCCGCCGCCGGCCATCCACATGGTGAAGCCGGTGGGGTTGTGGTCGCGGCCATCACCCTGCTCGCTCATCGGCGTGCGGCCAAATTCGCCGCCCCAGATCACGAGGGTCTCGTCCAACATGCCGCGCGCTTTCAAATCGGCGAGCAGACCAGCGATGGGCTTATCGACCGCATTGCAGAGCTTTGAGTGATTCACTTCGATGCCCTTGTGACTGTCCCACTTGCTGCCCGCACCTGAGTAGAGCTGCACAAAGCGCACACCATTTTCAATGAGGCGACGCGCGAGCAGGCAGTTGCGGCCATAGACAGCCGTGGCCTCGTTGTCCATGCCGTAGAGCTTCTTCGTGGCCTCGGTTTCCTTGCTGAGATCCACGGCCTCGGGTGCCTCGGCCTGCATTTGATAGGCGAGCTCGTAGCCCTTGATGCGCGCGTCGAGTTCCGTGTTGCTGGCACGCTTGGCACCGTATTCACGATTCAAGGACGCGAGCAGATCCAGCTTGTCGCGCTGACGTTTACGATCCACGCCCTTCGGGTTGTCGAGATACTTGATCGGCGTGCCGTCGCTGTTGAACTCAACTCCCTGATACACGGCAGGCATGAAGCCATTGCCCCAGTTGCGCACGCCATTCACCACCGTGGCCTCGCTGTCTTTAATGACGACAAAGCCGGGCAGATTTCTGTTCTCGGTGCCGAGTCCATACTGCGCCCAAGCGCCGAGCGAAGGCCGACCACCAAACACGGAGCCAGTGTTCATGGAGCACACGCCGCCCGCGTGATTGATGCCGCTGGAGGCGCAGGAATGAATCACCGCGAGGTCATCAGCATGCTGCGCGACGTTGTTGAACCAATCGGAGATCCACAGGCCGCCCTGACCGTGCTGCTTCCAGGTGCGCTTGCATTCGAGCAGCGGCGACTTCGATTCGCCCATCGCGGTGATCGGCGGCTTGAAGCTGGCAGGCAAAGACTGCCCCGCGAGCTTGTTCAGCAGCGGCTTGTAATCAAAGGTGTCGAGATGGCTCGGGCCGCCTTCCATGAAAAGGAAGATGACGCTTTTGGCCTTCGCCAAGCGCTGCGGCAGACGCACGGGAGCCGCCTGGGCTTGGTCGCCCATCAGTGCGGCCAAAGCCACGGCACCAAAGCCACAGCCTGCGGTTTGCAGGAACTCGCGACGCGTGTTGGGGAGGTCGAATCGGTTGCAGTTCATGGTCTTAGTGGAGGTAAAAGAACTCGTTCGTGTTGAGAAGGATCTGACAGAGGTCGTTCATCGCTTGTCGATAAGGATCGTCCGCCTCGACGGTCTTGGTGTCGGAGCCGTTCCAGGCAAATTGCGAGGTCAGTGGATCAGCACTGCGCCAAGTGACGAGACCCGCGCTCCATTTTTCAGGATCGGCGTTGAGCGCCTTGTCGGCGAGAGCACCGCTGGCGATGCGCAGCGCTTCGATCTGACCATCCCATTGATGCGATGGCGCGCGTTTGTTCAATCCGCCGATTACGAGTTGTGAAGCGCCCAGGCTGAGCTTTGAGCGGATGTCCATCGGCACCACGGCGGACTGCACGGCGGCTCCAGGTTTGTCGAGATCGCGCACGCTGAAGGTGACGTTGTGACCAACGCAGGAAACACGCGCGACGATGTGGTAGCGACGGCCCAGCTCGATGTGGATGTTTGAAGGCACGACCTGATAGCCGATGTTGGCGTTCTCATCCTCACCGACGACTTGCACGATGACGTTGCGCGGCTTGTAGCGCGACTTCTCACCGGTGACGCCGAGGCTCCAGCCAAAGGCTTCCAAACTGTCTTTCCCGCCATTCCAGCGCGAAGCAATCGTGCGCACAGAGGCGTTCACGTCGATGCTGTTGAGGCTGGCGATTGTCTCCACGGTGAACTCGTCGCCTTCCTTCTCGCCGCTTTGAACGATGAGGCGCTCATGCGGTGAATTCTCTTTGAATCCGCCGGGTTCTTCGGCCGCTTCAGTGCTTTTCTTCGTCGGTGGCGTGGCGGTGCCGGCCCGCTTTTTCAGGAAGCCTTCCGCTGTTTCGCGCTCGCTCTTTGACGGCGGCCTGCCGAGCACCGCAAGCCAGGCGTCATCAATATTTTCGACGCGATCCGCCAGCTTGCGCGAGCGGGCGAGCAACCAGTCACCGTTGAGCAGTTGCAGCGCCTGCGTGGGCGTCGTCGTGCTCTGACGTTCAGCGACGCTGGAGAATCCGGCAGGCGCATCGAGAGCGCGCAGCAAATCGTTCTGGTTGTTGCGCTTCTTCATTGTGAAGACGGAGCGACGCGTGCCATTGCCATCTTCAGCGGGGCCGCCAGACTTTGGATCGAGTTCACCGCTGGCGGCGAGCAAGGCATCACGCACCTGCTCGGCATCGAGACGGCGAGGATTGAAGCGCCACAGATAGCGGTTCGATGGATCGATCTTCAATGCGGCCTCGGATGGCTCGCGTCGCGCCGTCTGGCGATATGTCGCTGACAGCATGATCTCGCGATGCAGCGGCTTCAGTTTCCAACCGTTGGCCACGAAGCGCTTCGTGAGGAAATCGAGCAGCTCAGGATGCGTCGGCGGCTCGCCCAGCTTGCCGAAGTCGCTCGCGGTGGCGACGATGCCGCGCCCGAAGTGATACTGCCAGACACGGTTCACGATGACGCGTGTGGAGAGCTGGTTGTCGGGCCGCGTGATCCAGTTTGCCAAAGCCGTGCGCCGTCCGGTGGAATTGCCTTTCGGCGTGATCTTCGGCTCCTTGGGGTCCAGCAGCGAGAGGAAGCCTGGCTCGATCTGCTGCTCGCCCTTGCGAGTCTTGATCGCCACCGCAGGCGCTTTTGGACCTGCATCCGTCGCCACAAAGGCGTCCAGCAGTGGCTTCGGCTTCAGTTCGTCGAACTTCTTCAGCTCCTCTTCCAGCGCCTTGTATTCTGCCTTGGCCTCGTCCGTCTTCAGGCTCTTCATCGGGTCGAAGGTTTTGCGCTCCTGCTGCATCTGCCGTTCGACCAAACCTGCGAGCTGCTTTTCCAAAGCCTCGCGCTCGGTGGTTGGCTTGCGCACCATCGCCTGCAAGTCTTCCGTGAAGCGTGTCAAAGCACGCTCCACTTTCGGTTCGAGCAGCGGCTTGGTCAGCGCATCCATCTTCGCGCGGATCTCGGCGGTGGCGGCTTCCCATTTCGCCTGCTGCGCATCATGAGCCTTCTTTTCCGCAGGCGTGGCCAGCTTCAAATCATCACGCCACTGCACGGGCGCCAGGAAGGCGCGCAGGCGGTAGTAGTCCTTTTGCAGGATAGGATCAAACTTGTGATTGTGGCAGTGTGCGCATCCCATGCTCAGACCGAGGAAAAGCTCGCCCGTGGTGTCCGTCATGTCGGTGAGAATGATGTCCCACTGGCCGCGAGCATCGCGCTGATTCCACTCATACACCGGATGCCGCAGAAACGCGGTGGCGATAAGCACGTTCGGATCGTTCGGCGCGATCTCGTCACCCGCGAGCTGCTCCCGCACGAACTGATCATACGGCTTGTCGTCATTGAGCGACTTGATGACGTAGTCGCGATAAGGCCACACAGACGGACGATAGGCGTCCGCATTGTAGCCATCGCTTTCCGCATAGCGTGCGAGGTCCAGCCAATGCTGCGCCCAGCGCTCGCCGTAGCGCGGGCTGGCGAGCAGTTCGTCCACCAGTTTTTCATAAGCCTGCGGGCTCTTGTCATTCACAAAAGCATCCACCTGCTCACGCGTCGGAGGCAGGCCGTGGAGGTCAAAATACACGCGGCGCACCAACTCATGGCGGTCAGCTTCCTCGGCGGGATCGAGTTTCATCTCGGCCTGCTTCGCCGCGACGAAGCGGTCGATGTCGTTGCGCACCCACTTGCTCTCCACCTTCGGCGGAGACACTTTCGCCACCGGCTTGAAGAACCAGTAGTTGCGCTGCTCCTCGGTGAAACCGCCTTCAGTCACCACAACCTTCTTCGCCGAGTCCTCTGGCCATGGTGCGCCGAGCTTGATCCACTTCTCCAGAATCGCGATCTCCGCGTCCGGCATCTTCCCGCCGTTGTTTTTTGGCGGCATCTGGAAGTCCTCGTCCTGATAGCGGATGGCTTCCATGAGCGGTGATTTTCCCGGCTGGCCTGGAATCAAAGCCGGGCCGGTGTCGCCGCCGGTTTTCAGATAGCCGATGTGATCCACGCGCAGGCCGCCCTTCTGCTTCGTGTTGCTGTGGCACTCAAAACAGCGCTTCACCAAGATCGGCCGCACGTCCTTCTCAAAGAACGTCATCGCTGCGCGCTGCGCGTCATCAGCGGCAAACGCACCGCCGGAGGCAAGGCCAGTGAGCAAGATAAGGGCATGGGAAAGTCGAAACTGATTCATTTCACCAGTATAAGGCCCTAGCGCCCCGACTTTGGACGCTAAAATTGGCAAAACTGCTGCCAAAGCAGTGCGTTACTTCGGCAGCGCCTTGACCATCGCCTCTGCGATGGCCGCCATGCCCGCATCACCGGGATGATTGGCGACGCCAGCGTGCTTGAAGGAGCGCTCGGAGCGGGCGTAGTTCTTCTCGTCTTTGCTGAGGACGCTGATGTTCAGCTGGATGCCATTCACGGCGGTGCAGGCTCCACGCAGCGCTTCGTCTTTGTCCGCATTGGCCCAGAAGCAACTACGCACAAGGATCGTGGGCTTGCGATCGCCTTTCAGTGTGGTCAGCAGTTTGGTGACGCTCTCCTGGAGCTTCGCCTTTTCTTCTGGCGTCTTCAATCCGGGCACGTTTTCGCCGATGGCGAGGATGATGAGGTCCGCTTGAAAATCGACGGCCTCCTTGAGCTTCATGGCGATGTCGTAACCCGCATACGCCCGCTCAAAGTCGGCGATGTTCTTCACCAGCACCTCAGGTGCGGCACCTTGTTTTTCGGTGAGTGCTTTCGTGACGAGATGCACATAGTCTTTGGCCTCGGCGCTCGCCGCCATGCCCCAGTTGCCGCTCCAGTCGATGTCGGCCTTGGGGCCGTGTTTGGTGATGCTGTTACCGAGGAAGAGGACTTTCTTGTAGCTGGTCTGCGCGGTGGTTTGCGTGATGAAACAAGCGAGGAGGAGGGAGACGAGGCGTGTCATGATGAAGTGTGGTGGATATTTACGGAGCGGAAGGACGCATCACCCAATCCCAGCGAGCGGCGGCTTGCTTGAGTTGGGATTCGAGATCGGATTCGGCCATGAGGCGTTGCTCGACGAGCTTCAGCACGACGGCTTTCACCTTGGCGAGATAGGCGTCTTTGGAGGCATAGCGTTCCTCCAGCGAGGGGCGCGGATCGTTCATCGCTTCGCTCTGTGATTTGGTCTTGGCAAACGGCACCCATGCGCCACGCAGCAGGTAAAAATCCTTCGGCGATCCGAACTCTGCCGGACGAAATACCCAGCCTGTGGCCGTGCCCAGCGGCACCGCGATGTCAGGCATGCGAATGCCACCGAGGTCATTGCCATCGGCATCGACCTGCGGCACCAGCAGCGGCAACTCGGTGCCGTCTCCCGCGCCATCGGCCAACTGCGGGTTGCGCACGCGACCACCAGCCTTCACCGCATTTGGCGCGGCCATGCCGGGAACTTTTGGGAAACGCACTTCCGCGACCGGAGTCAATGTTCCATCGCTCAACTTAGGATGCACACTCGCTGGTGGCTCGATGCCTTCGTTGACCCAACGATGCATCGCCAGTCGCAGCGCGAGGATCGACGCATTCGCGCTGACTGGATTCGCCAGCGGCGAGCCTTTGACCTGCGACGTCGGCGGAAAAGGAGCAGGACCATGCGAGGTGCCAGCAAAGAAGTAGGAGCGCACGTTTTCTGGCAGCTCGATGTCCTTCGCACCATCCGGCGTCGTGTGCGTGAGTGCCGCCACACGTCCCGCGCCCCAGTATTCGGCGGCCATGTTTGTGTAGAAGATCTTTGGCGCGTGCTTCACGCGGGCGTTTGCCAAAATTCCCTCCGCATGACCGCTCACCAGATCTTTTTGCGCCGTGTCGGCAAACGGATACGAGGCCGTGTAATAGCCCGACACACTGCGCGGCGTGGACCAACGCTGATTCAGCACTAATCGCCCGGCACCCGCGACATGCGCCATCACTCCATCGAGCGCCATGCGGTCCTGCTCGTCGGTGTTGAAACCGAGATAGACGAAGTCGCGCAAGAACCGACCACATTGCGATGAACCGAAGGCATAGGCGTGTTTCACCTTCGCGAGCGAGGTCCGATCATGCTTCAACCACGCCACCGCATCGCGAATCGCCGCATAGCCCAGTCCGGCCACTGGCGGCCCTTCGGCCAGATAAAACACTTCATAAGTCTTCCCCGGCTCAAATCCGCCTTCGAGGCGAATTCGGCCATTTTGAAGGCTCCAATGCTTTCGCGGCACTTCCTGGCCGCCGGAGAAAGCGGCGCGATCTCGCACGATGAGCCGGCTGTTGGCTCCTTCGATGTCCACTGGCGAATAATCGGTCAGATCGGTGAGCGTCTGCTCATCCAAGCGTTTGTCCGGCGTGAAGACGGCGCTCACCACACCTCGAATCGGGCTGCCATCCTTGTTTCGCGCTTTGGGCACCTCCAGGCGCAGTTTGTCGGCAGCGACATCGAACTCCCAGCCGACATTCAGCATCGTGAAGCCCTGCGCCATCATTGAGGCTGGCAGACTCGATTTGCCACCGCGATTCGGAATCTCCACCCACGCCGCGCCATTGCTGCGCGAGTCGTCCTTCGGTTTCCACAGCCTCAAATCGGCCACAAAGCTCAGTTTGCCCGCCGCATTCACCGGAGCTAGGTCCACATCCGCGATGACTGCATTGCCCGACAACTTCGGATCAATCTCGAAATGCAGTTTGCCAGTGATCTGCTCGTAGGCCGACTTGGGAATGTTCGAACGCTCCGTGATCTCGACCCGCACGACGGCGGCATGGGTGGTCAGTGAGGCGAGGCAAAGGCTGGCGAGAAAGCGGGAGAGAAAAGGCATCAGGTTCACTACGTTGAAGAGCGGTCGATTTGGCAATGATGATGTTCCGTAGCATAGGCTTTCTAGCCTGTGTGCTTGGGTCCTGCTCCGGAAATGAAAGCACAGGCTGGAAAGCCTATGCTACGCCAGCCCCACATGCTTCAGCGCCTCGACCGGCGGACCGTCGAAGGTCGCGCTGGGCACGTTGCCGACATATCCGATGGCCTTCATGCCTTCGGGCGTGGTGTAATAGCCTCCGGCAGTCAGGTCACGGAAGCGTTTGAAGAATGAAGCGGCCTTCTTGCCTTTCGGCTTGGCACTGGCGAGGTCATCGCAGATCGCCGTTTGCCGTTCGAGCGTGAGATCAGCGAAGGTCTTCTGAAAACGGCGCATCGCTTCCTCGTCGATCCATTTCAGGCCATCGAGAATGATGCGCCGATCACCGGCCTGCGCTGGATACGGCGAGCTGACCCACTCGTCGATGAAGTCCGGCACGCCGACTGCGGAAGCGCTGGGTGAAGTATCATCCGCAGGAATGATCACATCGCACAAAGCACGCGCGGTGCGCCGCTGCGGTTCGGTGAGCGTGAGCGGCCAGACATCGCCTGGTTTGTAGATCGTGACCATGCTCGGATCAGGGCCGTAGCCTTTGGCCTTGATGAGATCATCTGCGCCAAAGGCATTTGGATCACGCACGGCCAGGGTCGCCGTGGCGCTGAGCATCCACTGCATCGCCTTGCGACGATCCATGCGTGGAAGATTGTCAGTCGGGCTCATCTCAGATGTTTCCTTTCTTCATTTCATCCATGAGGTGATCCGCCATGCGCCAGGCCAGCGCCATGATCGTGAGCGTCGGGTTTTTGTCCGCTGTGCTGGCAAAGGGTGCGCCATCGGCAAGGAAGACGTTTTTCACATCCCAGGTCTGGCTCCACGCATTCGTCACCGAAGACGCAGCATCCGCGCCCATGATAGCGCCTCCGACTTCATGGATGACCGTGCCGCCCTGCTTGATCGCCTTCGCGGGATCGGTCTCGGGCTTCGACACCTTGCCGCCCATCGCTTCGAGGATCTCGCGGATATGCTGCTGCTGATGCTTAACGAGGTTCAGTTCCGCGTCGGTCCACTTCCAATGAAAGCGCAGCACGTGGATGCCCCACTGATCCTTCGTCTCGGGATCGAGTTCGGTGAAGCAGCCGTCGTTTGGCAGCATCGTTCCCTGCGCACCGAAGCCGAGCTGGCAGCCATAGAACCGACGCGCTTCCTCTTTGAGCTTCTTACCAAACAACACGCTTGGGCTGCCCGCTCGACTGTCGATGCCATTCACCACGCCGAGCGACGGCATCTGTCGTCCGCTTGTGAACTCCAGATGATAGCCGCCAGGGAAACCCAGCTCACCTTTGCGATTCTGATCGTGCAGCGTCCACGGTACATACGCATGAGGACCGCCCGCGCCGTCCTCGTTGTGAATCGGCATTCCCTCGAACGCCGGGATGTGAGCGCTGACACTGCTCTGCACCGAGTCGGTGATGTATTTGCCCACCTTGCCGCTCGAGTTCGCGATGCCTTGCGGGAAGAGATTCGACTTCGAGTTCAACAACAAGCGCACCGACTCCATTGCACCCGCCGCAAGCACGACGACGCGACCTTTGGCATGGCCTTCGCGTCCCGTTGACTTGTCGATGAAGGTGATGCCCGTGGCCTTGCCCTGCTTGTCGATCGTCACCTCACGCGCCATCGCGTTCGGCAGGATGTCGAGGTTGCCCGTCGCGAGCGCGGGCCGCAGATGCACGGTTTGCGAATCGTAGTTCGCATGAATTGAGCAGCCGCGATGACAGTCCGTCGCCCAAAAACACGGTGCCCGCATGCGCATGTGCTCGGCCAGGATGCCCTGCGCCTTCGCATTGCCCGGATGCAGCTTCGCAGGCAGCGTCTCCGCGTCCTGAGGCTTCGTCAGCACCGCGCGATGAATCGACGTGATGTGCGCCCCGACCTTCTTGCCATGCTTCTGCGCATAAAGCTCGCCGACTCGCAGTTTTGGCGCGGGCTGCAATACGCCCGGCGATGAATCAGGCGAATTCTCCAGACCTTCATTCGTGCCGAAGACTCCAATGAGCATCTCCACCTTGTCGTAGTATGGCGCGACATCGTCATAGCCAATCGGCCAGTCAAAGCCTGCACCGAAGCGTGTGCGCGGCTTGAAATCATACGGCCCGTTGCGCAGCGAAATGCGCCCCCAGTGATTCGTGCGCCCGCCCATCATGCGCTGCCGCCACCACTTGAACTGGTTCTCCGGTTCCGGGTTCGCATTCGTGTAGGGCTCGCCCGGAATCTCCCAGCCGCTGTTGATCGAGCAATCGTGGAAGCCGTATTGCTTGTCCGGTGTCTTTTCACCGCGCAACGGTGCCTGACTCGGCAGTTGGAACATCGCCACCTCCGTCGCCGGATCAAACGTGCGCCCCGCCTCGATCATGAGCACCTTCACGCCCTCCATCGTCAACGTGTAAGCCGTCTGCCCGCCGCCCGCGCCGGAGCCGACGATGACGACGTCGTAGTTGGATTGAAGTTTGTCGGCGGTGATGACAGGCATGGCGGGAGGATCTGAATGTAGAGCAAACTTCCAAGTTCGCCCTGAAAACGCGCATTGATGAACGCACTTAGAAGTTCGTTCTACACCTCTTCCAACATCATCTTCGCGTCACCAAAAGTCTTCGAGCGCACGTCCATCTTGTCCATCATCGACATGAACAGGCGGCAGAGCTGGCGTTCGGGTTTGTCTTTGTAGTCAAGTGCTCGGCCGGTTTTGAGCCGTCCTCCCGCGCCACCGAGGACGATGACCGGAAGCTGGTCGTTGTCGTGTTTCGCGCCGGCCATCATGCTGGAGCAGTGCATGAGCATCGTGTTGTCGAGCAGAGTGCGCGGCCCCTCTTGGATCGTGTTGAGCTTTCGCGCAAGATACGCGAGTTGCTCCATGAAGAACTGGTTCACCTTGAGGAAGTCCTCGCCGTCACTGTGGCTGAGCAGGTGATGGATCATGTAGTCGATGCCGTGCCCGGCCTGCTGAATGCTGGGCAGATTCGGGAAACGCAGGGCGCTGTGGTCGTTGTTGAGCTTCAACGTGGTGATGCGCGTCGTGTCCGTCTGGAAGCCGAGCACCAGGATGTCGCACATGAGCCGCATGTGCTCGCCGATGTCCTGCGGGATGCCATCGGCGGGACGCTTCATGTTCGGTTTGTCCAAAGTGGGCCGCCAGCCTTGCAGTTCACCGCGTTTGCCCGCGTTTTCGATGCGCTTCTCCACCTCGCGCACGCTGTCGAGATATTCATCCAGCTTCCGCTGATCGCTGGTGCTGATGTCGCGGCGCAAATCCTGCGCGTCAGCCAAAACGGCATCCAGCACGCTCTTGTCCGCCGGTGAAGCGGCGTCTTTGAAGAGCCGGTCAAAGGCCAGCGCGGGGTAAAGCTCCAGCGGCGTCGGTGTGGTCGGCGAACTCCACGAGATGTGCGAGCTGTAGAGCATCGAGTAGTTCTTGTGCACCGACGGGTTCGACTTCTCGCACGCGAGCACGAGGCTCGGCACCTTGGTGCTGCGACCATACGTTTGTGCCAGCATCTGATCAAAGCTCGTGCCTGACCGGATCTCACCGCCGCTCGCGATGGGAGCACCGGAGAGCATGTTTCCCGTCTGCGAGGAGTGGATGTTCCCCTTCCGCCCTTCTTCGTGATACAAGCCGCGAACAAAGAGCATCTTCTCGCGAAACTCCGCCAGCGGCGTCAACACTTTGCCCAGTTCCATCGCCTTCCCCTCGCCTTTCGCCCACCATTCCTTGGAGTGGAAGCCGTTGCCCGAAAACGTCACGCACAACCGCAGCGGCGCTTCGCTGTCCGGTTTGTTCTTCTTCGGCTCATCGCCCCAGACATTGACGGACTCCATCCACGGCAGCGCCATGCTGACGCCTGTGCCGCGCAGGAAGGCTCGACGGGAGAATTGATGTCTTTTCATGTTCATGAATCAGTGGTTGGCGATGATTTCTTTCCCCCGCGCCTCCCTGAACTGCGGGCTGCGCACGATCAGATCGACGAGTGTGCCCATGCGGAGATCACTCCTCACCATCTGCTCGATCAGGGGCTTGTCGGAAAGCTGCACGCTGCGGCCGAGGGCATAACCAAGGAGTTTGCGGCTGAACTGACGCAGAAAATCGTCGCGGCGTTTGGTGAGGAGGTATTCGCGCAAGTCGGCGAGGCCATCGACCTGCGTGCCGTCGGGCAAAGTGGTCTTGGTGTCGGCTTTGCGGGCGCGACCGATGGCGTCGAAGCCTTCGAGCGCGAAGCCGAAGGGGTCGATGCGCTTGTGGCAGCCGATGCAGTTCGCGTCGCGGCTGTGGCGCTCGATGAGCTGGCGCTCGGTGAGGTCGGCGGGGGCTTCCTCGGGCAAAACGGGCACGCCGTTTGGTGGGATCGGCAGTTTGTCGCCGAGGATGACCTCGCTGAGCCAGGTGCCGCGCAAGATGGCGCTGTTGCGCGAGGCTCCGGCTTGTTTGGCGAGTGTTGCCGCGAAACCAAGGATGCCGCCGCGACCTTGGGAGTGGAGACCGTCGATACGTTGCCATTCGCCTTTCGAATCAAAGCCATAGTGCTTCGCGAGTTCCTCGTTCACGAATGTGTGATCCGCATCCAGCAGACTGAGCACGCTGCGGTTGTTTTGAATGAGATCGATGAAGAAGCGGGTGACTTCCTCCTGCATGTCGTCGCGGAGGTCGAGGAAGGTGGGGAAGTGGCGTTCGCTCTTCTCGTCGAGCGTGGCGACATCGCGCACATGCAGCCACTGGCAGCCGAACTCGGTGGCAAGGCGGCGCACTTTGTCGCTCTTGAGCATGCGTTGGGCCTGCGCGGCGAGTGTTGCGGTGTCCTGGAGATTGGCGGAGCGCAGCGCATCATCCGGCGCAGAGGACCAGAGGAAGTAGCTGAGGCGTGTGGCGAGCTCCTGGGTGCTCACGGGGCCGGTTTTGGCGGGCGCTTTCTCGCCGCGATACAAAAAGGCGGGCGAGGTGAGCACGCGGGCGAGCATGAGACGCGGCGGGAAGGCTTTCAGCGCGGCAACTTCTTTCGCGCTAAGCGAACGACGCCATGCCTGAGAGGCGAAGTCGATCACGGCGGCTTTTTGCGGCTCAATGACGGCTTTTTGCTGCTCTTTGAAGTCGGCGGCGGCTTTGAGGATCGGCTGGCGCATGGGCTCGAAGGCGCTGGGCTTCGCATCCTGTGTGGCGAACTGCCAGAGTTGCTCGAATGCATCCACCTGCTTCAGCGGAGCCTCGCTGACGAAGAGGAGTTCGTCCCAGAGATGGTCGAGTTCGCGGGATTCGGCCTCGGTGAGCATGAGGCGCTTCAAAGCCTCGTCTTCGCGATAAAACAGCGTGAGCGTGACAACCTCGTCCACGGGAACGATGCGGTTGTAGCAGAGTGCGATGGGGAAAAGGGCGCGGAAGTCATGGAAGGCAGTCTCAAAGCGCTTTCGGGGCTCGCTGGCGTCGTTCACGAGGATCGGGGCGCTGTGCTGCGTGACGAGATTGTTGTCACTCCACTGGCCGCTTTTCTGCGCGGACTCGGATTTGCCCGCGACGAGGCTTGTGGTGGCCTTCGGCTTTTCGGTGAGCACCTGCATTTGAACGCTACCGCTCGTTTTGGAGGCCAGTTTGCCGGTGACGACGAACTCCGTGCCGCTGGCGAGTGCAGCGGGGATTTTTACTTCGACGATAGAGGGCGCATTGGCTTTGATGTCAGACTTATCGGACGATTCGGACCTATCCGACAAAAACGGTCTCAGCAGCGTTGAGTTCAGAGGAAAGTCCTTCTCCAAAAACTGCCGCACCTTCACCGCAAGCTCCGCCGATGGCTTCTTCCGCCACGCGGCGATGGGCGCGGGCACATCCGGCGCGGCTTCGAGCGTGGCCGACTGGCTGAGGAAGTGCCACGCGCCGTGCGGATTGCTTTTCAGGATGTTGGGCGAGACATCCTTCGCAAGATCCCAGGTCATCTTGCCATCGCTGAGCGTGAGATTGATGGCGGTGAGGTCGCAGACGTGGCTGCCATCGCGCGGACCGATGACGAGCGCGATGACCTGGCCGGGCTCGACACGCACGTTTTCAAACGGTCCCATCGGCAAGACAATCGCGCCTTTTGTCACGCCGCTGGCGATCACCTGGCTGGTGTGGCCGCGACGCACTTCGAGTGCCCAGGTGACGCCGTTGCCGCATTCGGGATGCGCATCGGCCACATCGCCGTGAATGCGGAGCGTGCATGCATTCTCACAACGCCATGCGATGACGGAAGAACGGCTCGGCGAAGGATGCGTAGCGACGCTGTGCGCCTTCATCACGCCCGGCGTGCGCACCGTGGCATCTGACGAGTTCGCCAGCACGCCGAGTGCTTGCTCGCCCTGCCAGCCTTGGATGAAAGCATAGTCCGGCGTGCTCTTGAGCTGCTTGGTGAGCAACGGTTCAAGGTTCGTAGTGCCGTAGCCGAGGTATTCGCGCCATGCCGTGAGCAACGTGGCGTCCACATCGTCCTTGCCGCTCGCGATGGCATTCAGGCACTGCTCCGTGGTCGCGATGATCTTCGCTCGTTGCTCTTCCAAATGCTTCACGAGCGGTGGAAGACCGCTGATCGGCAGATCGGGCCGTCCAGGAGCGACGAGCCGTGCATTCTGCCAGATCACCTCATCCTCCGCGCTGCCATCGCCAGCATCGGTGGTGCTCAAATAGAGCGTCACATCGCGATCCGACGTGAGTTTCACTCGCATCTCATGCTGCGGTACGAGCGGCGTCACCGGCTCCTGCCAGGCCTTAGGGCCGTTTTCTTTGCCGATGTGTCCCACGCTGGCGAATCGCCACAAAACCTGCTGCCAGGGATTGATGTCGGCGGCGGTAAGTTTCTTCTCGCGAAACTTCGCCCGCAGTGGATTGAGCAAAATCGACGGATTCGTGCTCGTGAGTGCCTCGCGGAGTATTTGGAGATATTTTGCGCTCAAACCTTCCGCGCTGCCGCGTCCCTGAAGCGCATCAAGATACTTCGCCAGCGGCAAACGCCCGCCACCGGTGCCCGTGTCGAGCTTGATGCCTTGGGCGACGGTTTGCGTGCCTTCAGCCGTGCCCGTGTGGCGTGCGTAGATGGCGCGGATGGCGGCGAGCGCCTCATCCGTCCAGTCCTGCGCCGAGGTGCTGGCGGACCAATGCATACCATGCGGCGTGAAGACCGCGTGATTCGCGATCTCCTTGGCCGCGTCGAGATACTTCGTCAGCAAAGCGGGCGACATCACGAGCGCCGCGCCTGCATTGGTAAAGCCCTCTCCCGCCGCGCCATCGACCGGAAACTCCTTCGCGGGATCGAGCGACTCAATGCCAGTGAGATCCCGCAGCGTGTAGGTGTATTCCATGTTCGACAGACGCCGCAGCACCACCGGGCCGGGATCGCCCGCATTGGCGAGCGCGATTTGATCCAGCGTGCCTCTCGTCCAGTTTGTCAGTGTGGCTTTCTGTTCAGCCGAGAGTTGCTTCTCTTTCTTCGGCGGCATTTCGCCCATCTCGATTTGCTCCAGCACACCTTCCCAAATCATCGGCTCCTTCTTGATCTCGGCGAGGCTGGTGAAGCGCTCCAAATCGAGATCGCCCTTCTGCTTCTCGGTGGAGTGGCAGGTGTTGCAGCGCTCCTTCAAGACAGGCAGGATCGATTTCTGGAAATCGTCGGCGTTAACCCAATGAACCGATAGCGTCGCCGATAACGCGACGCTCAAAAGCGGGGCGGAGAACTTCATGCCAGAATCTCCTTCACGACGTTGCCATAAACATCCGTGAGCCGGAAATCACGGCCGAGATGCCGCCACGTCAGCTTCTCATGATCGAGGCCGAGTTGATGCAGGATCGTGGCGTGCAGGTCATGCAGATGCACTTTGCCGGAGACGGGCCGGAACCCGAAGTCGTCGGTCTCGCCGAAGGTGAAGCCGGGTTTGATGCCGCCGCCGGCCATCCAGGTGCAGAAGCTTTCGGGCTGGTGCTCGCGGCCGTGTTTGTGGATGGGCGAGGTGCCACTGAGATCCTGGCTCCAGGGCGTGCGGCCAAACTCGCCGGACCAGACGACGAGCGTGTCATCGAGCAAGCCGCGTGATTTCAAATCTTTGATCAGCGCGGCGCAGGGCTGGTCGGTTTCGGAGCAGCTCTTCGGCAGGGCATCGCGAATGTTGCCGTGATGATCCCAGCCGCCCATGGTGACCTGCACAAAGCGCACTCCGGCTTCGCTGAGACGGCGCGCGAGCAAACAAGCACGACCGTTTTTGTCCGTGGTCTTTTCGCCGATGCCGTAGAGTTTTTTTGTCGCCTCGGACTCGTTGGAGATGTCCACCAGCTCGGGTGTGGCGCTTTGCATGCGGAAGGCGATCTCCATGCTCTCGATCATGCCTTCCATCCGCGCATCGACCTCGGCACCCTTGAGCAGGCGGCGGTTCATGCGCTGGGTGAAATCGATGCGCGCGCGCTGCGCCTTCGCATCGCCCGAGACATCGGCGAGGTAGTCGATGGGCGACTGCTTGTCGCCCTGCGGAATGACGACCTTCGTGCCCTGATGCGCGGCGGGCAGGAAGGAGGCGCCGTAAAGCCGTGTGTCACTGTCGGGATGGATAGTGATGAAGTTCGGCAGGTTGCTGTTCTCCGCGCCGAGACCGTAGCTGATCCACGAGCCCATTGACGGCCGCACATCAGCGGTGACGCCGGTGTGAAACTGAAGAGCGGCAGGCTGATGCTGGTTGTTGTCCGAATGCACGGCACGCAGCAAACTGATCTCATCGGCGATGGTTGCGGTGTGCGGCAGCAGATCGGAGATCATCATGCCGGATTGCCCACGCGGCTTTACCTCGCCATGCGTGGCGAGCGCGAGGAACTTGTCCGTGCCAACGCGGAGCTCGTTCGTGTTGATCGGCGCGGAGATGGTCTTGCCATGCATCCGCTTGATGTAGTCCTTTGGATCAAACAAATCCGGCTGCGACGGCCCACCTGACATGAAGAGGAAGATCACTCGCTTTGCCTTGGCCGGAAAACGCGGTGCCTTCACCGCAAGCGGAGTCTGCGCGGCCTGCACGAGATCGTGCAAGGCAAGCGCGCCGAAACCGCTGGCGGTGCGTTGCAGCCAGGAGCGGCGGGAGAATGCGGGAGTCGTGTTCATGATCACAGGCGGAGAAGGAACTCATTCGAGGAAAGCAACGCGTGGCTCAGCTCGATCCAGGCGGCTTTGGCGGGTGCGGATTCGAGGAACTGAACGGCATCATCGCGTTCAGCGGAAGTGACGGGGCGGCTGAGGACGCGGAGCCACAACGTTTCAAGCCGTGCGCCTGTGTTTGACTCAGTCTGCATGAGATCGGCGGCGAGTTCGGTCGCGCGAGTTCGCAGCATGTCGCTGTTGAGAAGGAACAAGGCCTGCGTTGGCACGGCGGTTTCGGCGCGTTTGCCGGAGATTTGCGCGGGCTGGGTAAAGTCGAAGACATCTCGCAGTTTCGCGGAGGCAGGTTGCGCGGCGGTGCGGATGACGGGCAGGTAGATCGTGCGCTCGAAGTCCTGGATGGGCCGCATCTTCTTGAGGTTGAAGGCCGGTGGATTCACCGCTTTTGGGCTGAGGCTGCTGACGTTCTCGGGGAACTCCAGCGGCAGCGCCGTTCCTCCTCCCGAACGCGCCAACTTGCCGCTGATGGCGAGCATGGAGTCGCGAATCGCCTCCGCATCAAGCCGCTGGCGATTCATCCGCCAGAGCAGGCGATTTTCCGGGTCTTTGCTCATCGCGATGGCGTTGTGCGCGCTGCTCATGCGATAAGCCCGGCTGAGCACGATGGCGCGAATGATCTGCTTCTGCGACCAACCGCCGTTCACAAAACGAGTGGCGAGATGATCGAGCAAGTCGGGGTGCGTCGGAACCTCACCACGCACGCCAAAGTAATCGACGCTGCGCACCAGACCTTCGCCGAAGAGCTTCTGCCAGATGCGGTTCACCGTGACACGAGCCGTGAGCGGATTGCGCGAGTCAGCGAGCCAGTCGGCAAGCTGCACGCGGCCGCTTTGATTCGCCGGAATCGGCGGTATTTCGCACCACGAGGCCACGCGCATGACGCCGCGCTTCACCGCATCACCCAGCGCATACGGATTGCCGCGAATGGTGATCTGCATGTCGGCAGGCTTTTCACGATCATGCACGGCGAAGGCTTTCGGCGCGATGGGCGCGAAGAACTTGGCGTGCTCGACTTCGCCATTGATGGCTTTGATGCGGGCGGCCAGCGTGTCGCGCTTCTTTTCGAGTCCGGGCTTGGTTTCCTTCGTCGCTTTGGCGATCTGAGGCTCCAGCGCGGCTTTGTCCTTCTCAGCGGCTTCGCGTTCGGCGCTGAGAGTTTTGATCTTCGCTGCATTGGCGGCGAGGAGCTGCTCACGTTGGGCCTTCTGCTCGGCTGTTTCGGGCAGCTCGGCCTTGTGGACACTGCTCCACACGCCGTTGTCGGTCTTGTAGGTCGAGTCGGTGCTGCGGAACATGCCGGCGATGGCGTAATAGTCCGTCTGCGCGATGGGATCGAACTTGTGATCGTGGCAGCGCACGCAGCCGAGCGTCATGCCTAGAAAGGCGGTGCCGACCTTGCTGACCTGCTGGTCCACGAGGTCCATCTCCATCTTGAGCTTGTCCACGGCGACGATTTCGACATCGCCGAGCACGAGAAAGCCGGTGGCGATGATGTTCTCGGCGCGTTTCTGCGGTGAATCAGCCTGGAGCAAGTCACCAGCGACTTGCTCGCGAATGAACTGATCGAAGGGCTTGTCGTTATTGAAGCCATTGATGACGTAGTCACGGTAACGCCACGCATGCTCGGCAAAGACGTTGTTCGAGGTGCCGATCTGATCCGCATAGCCGGTGAGGTCGAGCCAGTGCCGAGCCCAGCGCTCGCCGAAGGCTTTGTTATTCAGAAGACGGTCAACGACGGCGGCATGGGCTTCTGACGAGTCGGACTGGTCTGACAAGTCGGACGTGAAGCTCTCAATGGCTTCAGGTGTCGGCGGGAGGCCGGTGAGATCAAGCGATACGCGGCGAAGCCAGGTGTAGGCATCGGCATCGGTGGCTGGCTTGAGGTTGGCGGCTTCAAGTTTCGCGAGTATGAAGCGATCCATGGCATCAAGCGGCCATGCGGGGTCTTTGACCACCGGCGCTTTGGCATCGCGCACGGGTTGGAAGGCCAAGAACTTCTTTCCGGCCTCGAAGTCGATGGTTCTGGCCTTTGGAGCCACTTTCGCCACTCGCGAATCCGGCGCACCCATCGCGACCCATTTCTCCAGCACTTCGATCTCGCTCGCGGCCAGTTTGCCCTTCGGCGGCATCTCTGTTTCGGGATCGGCATAGCGCACGGCCTGGATGAGATGACTTTTCGCCAGATCGCCGGGAATGATGGCCGGGCCGTTGTCGCCACCGGTCTGCCAGCCCGTCTTCAAATCGAGCGCGAGACCGCCTTTGATCTTCTTCTCATGCGAATGGCACTCGTAGCAGCGCTGCTGCAACAGCGGCAGGACTTTGGATTCAAAGAACGCCATGCCGTCATCTGCGCGGAGTGCGGAAGTGGCAAGCAGAAGGCATGGCAGAAGACGAATCACCCCGAAAAGACGTTGAAAGGCGGCAGGAGCTTGCAGTCGCAACCTACTCACCAACACGCACCCAAAGGTGCCCCACGGCGCGTTCGCCGCGCTCGTTGGTGTGCTCGACGGTGACGAGGTGGTCGCCTGCTTTCGCGAAGGCATGCTTCGTGACCGCGTAACCGTCTTTGGCGAGGGCTTTGGCGTTGCCGTCGGACCTCACGCTGATTTTCGGCGTGCCATCGCCGAAATCCCAGGTCTCGCCGCCAGTGGTGCGGAAGGTGCGGACTTTGAAGGTGATCTCGGTGCCGGGTTTGAGGCCGGTGGTGGGCCAGAAGGTCGGGTGAATCGTCGGTGGCAGGTTCTTTTCGTCGGTGCCGATGACTTGGACGATGGCGAAGTCGTAGCTCACGTTTCCGGCGGCATCGGTGACTTTGAGGACCTCGCTGTAAGCGCCCGGTTTCGAGTAAGTGCGCTCAATTTTCGCACCGGAGGCGGTCTTTCCATCCGTGAAGGTCCACTCGTGACTCTTGATAGTGCCGGATGCTGCCCACGACTTCGAGGCATCAAGCATGATCGTCTCGCCAGCACGAATGAAGTGATGTGGACGCGCCACAGCGATGATGGCGAGCTTGTTCTCACGCTGATACGCTTCCCACGCGAAGGCATAGGCCTCCTCCGTGCCCCACTTGCCAGAAGGTTGACGGCTTTTGATGCCGAAATGCAGATGCGTCCAGCCACCGCTTGCGCCTTCCTTGCCGAGGATGCCGATGCGCTGGCCCATCTTCACGCGTGTTCCCATCGTGATTGCCGGATCAATCGTGTGCAGATGGCTGTAGCGATAATACCAGCCACGCTCGTCGAGCACATACACCACATCGTAACGCGGCCTCACGGGCGTGAGCGAGTAACCCGGCAGCGTCTTCTCCGAAACACTCACCACAAGCCCATCCGTGGCCGCGATGACCTCCGTCAATCCTTCACAGCCGCCGAAGTCGAGGTCGTTGTGATAATAGATCTTCTCTCGGTCCGGCTTGTCGCCGCCATCGACGTAGGTTGGTTCATTGGAGAACTGTGTCGAGGTGGCGAACCAGCGTTGCTTCAGCGGATACACAAAGGTACCCGGATTGATCCACGGCGAGCCTTTGGGCCAAAGACGCAGCCTTGCATCTTTTTCGAGTCCCCATGAGTCCTCACCGCTGTCAGCATTGTAACCGCGCGTGATCGGGCAGTCGATCTGCACGCCGCCGACACTTTGCGGCAGATTATAGTTCGCGCTCGTGAGCCAGGCTTCGGTGCCATTGACCTCCACTTTCACCTTCGCCTCACGCACTGCCTTGGCCATCGAGTCGCGTTTCTCCTGCACATCGAGCAGTTTGACCTTGGCCGTGCTGCCATCGGCCAGTTTCACCTCGGCAGACTCACCGATCGTCAGATCGACCGCGCGCAACGTGGGTTCGATGGTCGGCTTGGGCAGGTCAGCCCGGAGAGCTGTGGAAACAAAACAAGCGAGCAGCGCAAAGCGGGAGAGATTCATCGTGACACGACTACGCGGACGATGGGCATGCTATTGCGCGACAGGCAAAGCCAGCGCAAGCGCCGTGGTGGCCCAGCATGCAGCGGTGATGGAGATGAACTGATCTTTGCCGTGAGGGTAACCGGACTCGAAGTATTTCTGGAAGGGCTTGGCGCGTGAAACGACGTGCCAGGAGCCGTCGGGGAGCTGGGCTTTGAGAAGCCACTGCAAGCTGCGCTGAAACGCTGGATCATCCGACGCGACACTGCCGGTGCGATGCAATGCGACGAGCGCGGTGCTGGTGGCGTAGGCGTCGGAGGTCATGTTTTCGAGCTGCGCCCAGCCGCCGTCCTCGCGTTGTGTACGGAGGAGGTCTTGCGAGGCGGACTTCGTATCGGCGCTGACGGAATGAAGCGCCCACAGCTTGAAAACACGGTCCTCAGTGTTCTGTGCAGGCGTTTTGAGCAGCCAGTCGCGTGCATGCTGGATGCGAGCATTCGTGCGGTCCTGTTGTGAGGTAGTGCTGAAGTGCCGGATGGATTCGAGAGCGAAGAACGTAGCGCTGAAAGGGCTTTCCTCACTTGGCGGACGGATGGAGGGCGGCTTCCAGTGTCCGAGTTCTTTTTGGTGGCCGAGCAAATACTCGACCACGGCCTCGGTGTTCGCGTCGGACTTCGAACCACCGAGTTTCAGCGTCCAGAGAGCCGATCCGGCGGTGAAGGCGTGCCCTCCCTGGCCTTTGCCTTGCAGGTAGTTCGCGCGGCCTTTGGCGAGGAAATCGGCAGTGAACTGGAGCTGTGTTTGAAGATTGCCCGCGTCGATCTTGAAGCCGCGTTCGCATGCGGTGATAAAAGTCATCACCGGCAGGCCGGTGTGATGGCAGGTGAAGCAGTTCGAGCGCTCGTCGATGGCGATGACCGAACTGCGCTCCAGCAGCGGCAGCGATTTACCAATGGCGGCGCGGATGGACGCCTCATCCGCCACCGCGCATGACAGCAGGGCAAAGCCAAAGAGCGGAACGAAGAACTTCATCACCCTCTAAACGTTCGGAGTCACACGCATCCATCGCTGCGAAACGGAGGCGACTTCAATCCGACCTCCACAATCAGCAACGCGGCAGCATCCACGCCGTAAGGGCCACGCAGGGCTGGCGTGCCCTCGGGATTCATGACGAGCGAGCAGCCGATGCACTTGTGGCCGGACCACTCGCCTTGGCTGATGACACCGACGTTGCTCGTGGCAGCGATCCACATTTTGAATTCGCGTGCGTCGGGGCCGTAGTTGTCGAGCCAGAGCTCGCCGTAATGCTCTTTGACGTTGTCGTGGTCCGGCGGCACCGCCCAGGCGCAGGGAGAGAGGATGATCTGCGCTCCCATCAGGCCAAGTGAACGGCTCACGACCTGGCCGGGCGCAAATCCGTCCGCACAAATCATGAGACCGATGGTTCCGAGTGGTGTGTGAGTGACGGCGAGGCGGTCACCGCAGGCATAAAGATGATGTGCCATCGCGAGTTCGTTGAGTTTGCGATGATGGAGCAAGATCTCGCCTACGGGTGAGATAAGCACGGCGCTGTTGAAGAGCTGATCGCCTGCGCGCTCGATCAAACCGGCGCAGACGTGGATGCGATGAGTTTTGGCAGCATCCCGAAGGCGCTGGCAGGCGTCACCATCGGGAATGGCACCTGCCTCGGTGAGTGCAGAATCGTGGCACCAGCCGCAATCGAGTGCTTCAGGCAGCAGGACGATTGCCGCGCCTGCTTGGGCCGCCGCCGTGATGAACTCAACCGCATGATGCAAGTTTGCATCCGGTTCGCCGCCGAGCACCGGCATTTGCGCGAGGGCGATCTTGAATGTGGACATTGCGGGCAGTTCGAATGCGAGAGCTCTTTGCTCATCTCGCGGAGCGAGATGGCTACTTTACACCGCTGAGCGGATGCTGCGTGACGGCGTCCCATGCGAGCTTTTGGAGCAGGGCGTTGAGTTTTTCGGCCTCGGGCAGCTTCGCGATGGCGGCAGGAATCGGCAGGCCGATGGGACTGCGGCCATAGATGACGGCGAAGTGGCAGTAGGTGGCGATGGCTTTGACGTGATCGCGCGGATGGCCGATGGGATCGGTGAAGAGATCGCTCTGCTTGGCGATGCCGGGTGCCTTGCCTTCGATGATGAGGCGGCGCAGCTCCATCACGGCCTGGCCGACGGGGACAACGAAGACGGCGGGCTTGTCCTTGGCGTATTTGGCGTTCAACTCGCGCACATGGTCGTCCATGGACTTGAAGTAGTCGTCATGCGCCGCGTGGAGATCAGCCATCGTCTTGCTGTCGCGGTCCACGACTTTGCCGTTGAGCGGTTTGCCCCAGAGCGATCCGTCATCAAACGTCATCCAGAATTCCTGCACGGTGATGCGGAGCTTCGGATTGTGCTCCAGCCCGAGCTTCACGAAGTTTTCGATGCCGGCATCGGGCAGGAAGATGGGCGAGAGGGTGAGCACGTCCGCCTTTCCTTTCATGAGCGCCGGTTTGATCTTCTGTTTGTCGCCCTGCGCGTCCCAATGCTGGATCGTGCGCGATCCTCCGATGGAGGAGAGGCCGACTTGCTGGTGACCAGTGATGCCAGCGTTTTTCGCCGCCTCAAGGAGCAGGCCTGGCATCCAGACATGGAAGCTGTGGCCTGCGGTGAGGATGCGAAGGCCTGCTGGTGGAGCGTCTGCTCGCGCGAATGTGGCGAGACAGAGGGCGAGAAGGCAGCGGAGGAGAGTGGTGCGTGTCATGGTGAAGCGTGAACGCCCGACGCATCTAAAATCTCACGGCACATCGACCTTCACCCGCAGGAACTGCTGCCCGGCTCCCACAGGCACATTCGAGCGCACGGTGATGGTTTCGAGTCCGCCGGAGAGCACGCGGGAGACCTCGGTGGTGGCCGCGGAGCTCCAGTCGAGGAGATCGCTCGACCATTCCACCACGGGCATGAGATCTGCGATGGCAGGATCACGCGTGAAGGTGAGGGCTGAATAACTCAGGCCGCTGATTGTGAAGAAACTTTGCACCGGCATCGCGGCACTGTCCGGCATGAGTGGGTTCGTACCCATCGCGGCTTCCAGCACATTAGCCAGACCATCGTGATCGGCGTCGTCGGTGAGTTTCTGGTTCATCAATCCATTCGCCGCCTGCCAGTATGCCGTGGTGTTCAGAAAGTTCACGTTTTCACGGTTAGTCACGCGTGGGTCGGTGAGCAGCGGGACGTAGTTGGGGTTGTCCTTGATCGCCACGTTCGGGCCGGTGGGCCAACTGTTCCAGATGACGAAGAAGGCGCTGCGTGGATACCAGGTGTCGAGAGCAGGGAGGTAGGTGGAGTTGTAGGCGTTGGGCACGTCGTCCTCATTTGCAGGCGGGCCGCCTTCGGTGATGGCGAAGGCTTTGGGATGCAGGCGCGACTGCGTGTCGGCATCGAAGCCGGGATTCCAGCCGCTGATGTAGGCACTGAAGCCGACGAGGTCGATGGCATCATCGCCTGGGTAATAGTAGTCCATGGCCGCGCCAGAATTGCTCGTGCCCACGGGGCGATGGATGCCGATGTGGCCCTCAATGGTCCAGATGATGTTGTGCAGACCTTTGACGTTCACCATGTAGTCGCGAAACCAGCGATACATGGTGACGAATTCACTTTGCTGGAGCCGTCCATACCAGTTCCAGCTTCCGTTTTGCTCGGAGAACGGGCGGAAGATCACTGGACGATCCGGGCCAAAGAGAGCGAGTTCCGCCGCGATGGCATCCATCCAGCCGATCATGCGCAAGTTGGCCGCGGTGCCAGGTGTGAGCAGGTCGGCGATGTCCACCCCGGTCTTGTCGCCGTTGAAGTTGTTCGTCCATGGATTGCGCGGCGTGAAATGGAGCACAACTAGGCCGCCCGCATCCATGTAGGAGCGTCCGACAGGCCCACTGGCCGTGATTTGCAAAGGCTGCGCGGCGCTGGGGCCTTCCGCTGTGATGCCGAGCACGGAGACCCAGCTTGGGTAGCCCGCATTCGTCATCAGCGTATTCAATCCGACGACATAGTTCGTGTAGTCGCCATTGGCGATGTCGTGTGCTTGCTGCCCCGTGAGGTAGCGACCGCTGCCGCGAGCGCCGCGTGTTTGCAGATAATACAGCAACGCTTTCGTCGCCGTGCTGGCGAGTGGATCACTCGTGATGCCGGGATAGGAGGCGACGCTGAGTGGGTTCGTGTTCGCCCAATATTCAATCTTGTTGCTGTGCCCGTCGTTGTCTGCATCCAGCGCTGCGTCGGTGTCGGAGTTCGGATTGAGGCCGTTCGCCAGTTCCCATTTGTCCGGCAGTGTGTCGAGGTCGGTGTCTTTCGAGTTAGGATTCGTCGTGGTCTCTTCGGCGTTGCTCAGACCATCGCCATCATTGTCGAGTTCCATGAAGACATCGTCAAGGTTGTAGGAGGGAAAGGCGCTGACAGGTGCGGCACCCGGATGAAGCTGCTCCACGGCAAAATACATCCGTGCTGCTGTCGGCGTGCCATTCCATGTGACCGGTGCGCAGCCTTCGACGGTGATCCACTGGCCGACGCGATCACTGCGCACCACTGTCTCCGCCATCAGGATTGGTGTTTGCGCAATGCTGGAGGCTACAAACAATAGGCAGCGGATCTGTGCCTGGCTGTCGGATTTGATCTTGAAGCGCGTGACATACGTCGCGCCGTTCGTCAGTGCAGACAGCACGTTTTGCTGCTGCACCGGCCCATCCGTCGCCGCGCCCCGACCCGTCACGCGCAGCGAGAGAGGTGATGAGGTGAAGTCCGAAGTGGTGCGCGTGACGCTGAGGCCGACCGTCGTGCCATTCACCTGCCAGGGAGTGATTTGCGCGAGGTTCGCCGGATTACTATCAAAGCCGCCATTCTGGATCGGACCCGCGATGACGGAGAGGGAGACGAGCGAAAGAAGAAGTGTTGCTTTCATGCGCCGACTGTCCGGCCTGATCGCAAAACGAACAATGCACCTGCGGGAGCATGACCCTCATCGGTCAAGGTGCTGTGACTTGAAGCCTCATGAACCGATGACCCGAAGCGCCAATAGCCACGTTGTCGCGCACCGTGATGAACTCCGCACCACCCGCAGCCGTGTGCGATATTTCGGTGGTGATGGCATTCGATGGTGTGACGCCATACGGCGAGTAAACGGAGCCATCCTGCCATGTGCTGAGGTCGTCGGAGACTTGAACGGTGTAGATCACATCAACGGCGGCCCCTGTGCGAGTGAAGCTCAGCGACAGGTAATTGCCAGCGTAGCCGGGCACTGGCATGAACGCCGAAGGCGGGTTGCCGACTTGCGCACCAAGCGCGTATTCCATCAAGTTGCTGACGCCATTGTGATCCGCGTCGGCTTCATCTCCGCCGATCTGCGGATCGCCTGCATCCGCGCCAAAACGCGTCTGTCTCCAAACGTCGCGTGGCGGCGCGACGACGATGTCACGCACGAGCTCGGCGTTACGAATCGCACCCTGGAAGATGGCGGTTCCTTTGCCGAGATTGACGGCGTAGAGGCCTGACCCGGTCGCTCCTGGCAGGCTCAGACTGGCCCAGCCAAACGCGGCCCCTGATGGAATCTCGAGCGAAGATTGCGTCTCGGTGTTAAAGCCAAGCATGCCGATAGTGGCGAGCTGTCCCGTCGCAGGAGTGGCGATGCTAACTAGCGTGTCGCGAGCAGCATCGATTCCATAGACTGATTGTAAACCACCGATCCACGCGAAGTCTGCACCAACAATCTGCGGCGTGGCAGCCGCATTCACATCGCCCGCAGTGTAGGCTGGAGCGGTCTCGGAGGAAATCACTGCGCCAGTGGCTGAGTTGATCACGATATTTTGCCCAGAGGTCGTGAACAAAAGCAGACGCCCCGTCACGCGATCAAACGCGAGGTCCATTGTCTCACCCGTGGGGGCTGGTGAAAGTGCGGGCCCAACAGCGACAGCGACGCCGGTGAATGGATTCACCGTGTAGAGCACGCCTGCGGTGCCGACAGCGAAAAGCTTTCCGGTCACTGGCTGCACGGCGAGGGCGCGCAAGGAATCGCCTGCCACGAGTCCGCTCGGGATCGTGAAGCTCAGCGGCGTGCCGGGCGCGTGAGTTTTGAACAGAAAGAGCGCGTTGCTCGTGTGGCCGAGCGCATACATGAGCGTGGACGGCGGCGTGTCATCGTCTTGAACCATGAGCGTCGCGGTGTCGATCACTCCGAGCACGGCTCCACCACTAGGCGAGAAGAGCGCGAGGCTGATCGTCTCGGCGTTTTCGATCTCGGTGTCATTCAAGACGGGCACCACAAAGATCTTCGGCGCGCTGTCGCCATCGGCCCACGCCAGCGTGCCGACGCTGCCTGCATAGTCCGCTCCGTCAGCGGCGGTGCCACCAGCGACGGTGGCAAAACTCACGCCCACTGCGCCCAAGGCACCTCCCAACCGCGTGACCGTGATGGATGCCGAGCCACCAGACTCGCTGCGGTTAAAGCTGCCGACGCTGAATTGCAATGCGCCCCCTGGCGGTGGCACGCTGGCGAGTCCGGTGCTCTCCAACGCACCGAGATCCGTCGCGATGCCTTGCAACGTGCGTGCCTGAGAGCTCTGCGGGAATACATACTCACGCATCACCGTGAGATCGAGTGGCAGACCGGCGATCACCTCGCCAACATCCAGAATGTTCGACGGCGTGAGCACATGATAATCGCGCGCATTCATGTCGATGAAGTGCGGATCATTCGCGCCGAGCGCATCGCCGACGATCAAGTTATCGGTCCCGATCAATTCACCGGACCAGGCTTGGCTGGGGGCCGTTTTGCGCCAGCCGGGGCTGATCCAATTCCTGCCGAGGGTGATATCGCCGCCGCCATTGGTGGTGCCGCTGTTGATGAAACGAAAGGCGTCATAGATGCCTGCCTGGAGCGCTGGATCGGTGTAGAAGATGTTGTTCCGGCAATCGACATTCTCATGCGTCGGGTTGGTGCTGGTCGCATTGGAGGTGTAGCTGCTACCTGGAAGCAGGAGGAGAGTCAGACCGGAGTGATGGCTCACGATCGTGTTGTTATACAGATGCAGCGTGCCGCGGTACACGGGATCGTAGAGCGGCGCCCCATCAAACGCACCCCACATGAAGGCGGTGATGCTTCCTGGGTAATCTTTGATGGTGATGAGGTTCCCATAGACGTAGGCGTCGCGGTAGTCAGGCTGGAGATCGATCTCGCCAGTGCCAGCCTGGGCGTTGGGCATGGCGATGACGTTCGACTGGCCATCCATGACGAACTCGTTGTAACGAATGACGATGCCTGACGAGCGATTCTTGATCGCCGTGCCGTGGGCGTTCGGGCGCAAGCCGCCAAAGCGGTTGTATTGAATGATGCTGCCAGCGCACTCCACGTAGATGTGATGTTCGCCGAAGCCGTTGCTCAAGGGCACGCCATTTGGGTCGGTGGGGTTGGGGATCGGAGGGTTGGAGTTGTCGTGAAGGTAGTTGCCTTCGATGAGCAGGCGGCGGGTGATCTGAAAACCCGGATTCTTGGAGTTCGCGTAGATGCCGTTGCCGCAGTTGCTGACCTCACAGCCGCGAATGGTGAGATCGTGCGCCCACTCAATGTAGATGCCTGCGGCAAATGCGCCGTAGCCGCGGACGGTGCCGGATTTGTCCGTGTAAGTGATGCTGCCATCGCCCGTGTAGGTGGCGTTGCGAATATCAAGCGTCTCGATGTCCACGAAGTTGATGTTATAAGCACCGTAAACATAGGTGCTCTGGCGCGGGCTCACGAGAATGACGCTCCACTCGGTGAACTTGGGATGCCGGGGGTCAAACGCGGGATCTTCGATGGCATCCTTGCCGTCGATGATTGGCAGCGCGTGGGTTGTCGGATCAGGAATGCCACGGATGACAATGTGCTGCGCCGCCGTGCCGCTCGCGGAGATTTGGATCTTCTCATGATAGCCGCCGGGCTTGTAGTGAATGTTGACGACATCACCTGGCTGCAAATTGGCCCACGCCACATCGCGCAGCATGGTCTGCGGTCGGCCGGGGCCAACATCATAAGTCGCGGCAAGCGTGCGATTCGTCAGGCAGATGGAGAGTAGAAGAACGAAGGCGTGAAGGTTTCTCATGACTGGGCCAAGGCTCGCGTGGCCAGGGAAACTCACAATGGATCGAAGGTGGTAATCAACTTGCAGCAGCGATCATCTCGACTCCGCCAGCACTTCCAGAGCACGCAGCGTTGCGCTCGTTCTGCCTTCGACACCCAGCTTCTCGAAGATGTGATTCGCATGCTTCTTCACCGTGCCAACGCTGATGCCGCAAAGTGTGCCAATGTCGCCATTGCTCTTGCCCTGAGCCATCCAGAGCAAGATCTCCGCCTCGCGCGGCGAGATGCCCAGCTTCTCCAGCGGTGTGGCATCCTCGAAGCTCGGCGTGAACGCGCGAACCTGCGAGTGACGCTGCAAACGTGTGCGCACGGCAGCGAGCAGATCGCCACTGGAGACGGGCTTTGGCAGGTAATCGTCCGCACCGAGCGCCATGCCGGTGCGCAGGTCCGGCATGCCTCCCTTTGCCGTGAGGAAGATGAATGGCAGCGAGGCGAGAGCTGGATCGGCACGCACTTGCGCGAGGATGTCGTAGCCATCCATGCCTGGCATCATGATGTCGCACAGGATGAGCCCAGGCTTCGACTCACGCAGCATTTGCAATCCCGTGGCCCCATCGGCTGCGCTCAGCACCTGATAGCCCTCGATGGTGAGGATCTGCGCGATGTTTCGCCGCAGGCTCGCGTTGTCTTCGATGAGCAGAATCGTGGTCATGTTACAGCATTGGTGGGAATCGTGATGGTCACCGTAGTTCCCTTGCCCTCGGCGCTTTCGATGTTCAGCGAGCCTCCGTGCAAAGCAGCGCATCGACTCGCAATCGCCAGCCCAAGCCCCGTCCCCGGAGCTTCCCCCACATTGGTGCAGCGGTGGAATGGATCACACACTCGCGGAATATCGGCGGAGGGGATGCCGATGCCTTCGTCGCGAACGACAAGCGTCGTGCGCTCATCATCGGCGGCAGCTTCCAGAGTCACCGGCTGGTCTGGCTCCGAGTATTTGACCGCATTGCCCAACACGTTCTCCAGCAGGCTGCCGATCAACAACGGATCGAGCATCACCTCACACTGCGGAGCACGCACCTTGATGCGGCGCTCGCTACCGACTGCTTTGGTCATGCGTTGCGCAGCTTCTTCACAGATGGCGGCCAGGCTCACAGGTTTCCTCTGACACGCAGTGCCTCCGGCTTCCATGCGCCCCAGAAACAACACCTGCTCCACCATCGCCGTCATTTGATGTGTGTTGTCGCGGATCTCATCCAGCACTTCCCGGCGGCGCTCGGGCGTCAGGTGCTCCGCATATTGATCCAGCAAATCCGCGCCTGATTGGATGATGCCCAGCGGCGTGCGAAACTCATGTGACACACTTTGCGTGAAGAACCGCTGCTGCCGCAACACCTCGCGCTCGGCCTCCAGCGATGCGCTGAGACGTGCAGATCGCCCGGCCAGTGACGCGAGCAATAACAGCGGCAGCGTGCTCACCCCCACCGCGATGAACATCAGCCACGGCGTGGGAGCGCCATATTTTTCAAACCCCGCGCCACGCCGAATACGGACCACCCACGTTGCCGCGCCGTCACTGACCGGCACAAAACTCTCGATGTCCGACGAGGCTTGCATCGTCGCCTGAGGCGCGGCTGACAGCACGTCGTCACGGATCAACTCCAGTTCATGGTCTCCACACAACGATTCGAGATCAATCCACGCCACAATGTAACCACGCGAATCACTCGTGGGTGATGTGCCAGGAATCGCCAGCAGCACCAGCATGAGTTTGGGATCGACCATGCAACCCAGGGTCGCAAACGGATCTTTAGGAGGCGCAGCTTTGAGCGCATCAGCGACGCCGCGCTGTTGTAGCAGATCATTCCCCAAAGCCGCAACGGGCGATCGCTGATCGCTCAACCATCGCAGGATGAGCTGCCCGCTCTCTCGTCGCGCATAGCCCATGGCGAGGAGATGCGGCAGCCTCTGCTGCCATGGAAACGCAAGCGCCATCTTTCCTGCCAGCAGACCAGCCTCATCCAAATTCCGCGCCTGCTGCCGCACCTCGCGAGGCAGGTAGGTTTGACGCTCAAAGCTGCGCAGGAGTTGCTCCGCCAGCACCTTCATGGTCGTCTGATAAACCAGCGCATCCTTCCGCAGTCCATCGCGATACGTCCGCACAGCCAGCCATGCCGGCACCAGCGCAAACACGAGCGCCAGCAGTGCCAGCAAACGCGACTGCTCGATCCAGCGGACTCTTTTCATCAACCGCACCCTACACCGCTAGCCACCGCCGCCAATACCTCTGAAGAGGTATTCCGCAGCTTCCCGGAGACATGCTCCTTTGGGAGCATCAGTCACCGCTCATGGGCCTTGCATCCGGTCGCGATGCAGGCTGAAATCCCCGCATGAATTTTCGACGCGCTCTTTTGTGGACCCATCGCTGGGCTGGCGTGCTCGCGGGTGCGGTCATTCTCGTCATCGCCTTCTCGGGCAGTGCCTTGGTGTTCGAGCCGACGATCCAGCGCTGGCTGCGACCGGATTTATGTCCCAAGGAGGCCACCGCGAAGACCGACCGGGTCCCGATCTCCTCCGTGCTGGCCAGCCAGCCGCGTGTGCAGGGCATCCGCCTGCCGCGTGATGAAACCGACGCGCTCGTGCTCTTTGCCGGGCCGCAGGCCTTTCATTTCGATCCCAAGGATGGCACGTTGCTCGGCACGCGGCCACGCATGGGCGGATGGGAACAGACGATGATGAAGCTGCATGTGAATCTGCTTCAAGGCCCGACTGGCGGCACCGTCGTGGTGGTGGCCACTTGCATCACGCTGGGGCTCGCGTTCTCCGGTTTGTGGCTGTGGTGGCCTCTGCGCATCTTTGGCTTTCGCAAGGGCGCGAACTTCCGCCGTTTCAATCTCGATCTGCACAGCGTCGCGGGCCTCTACTCGTCGGTTTTCCTGCTCATCCTCTGCATCACCGGCCTCACGCTGCGTTACATCCATGGGGAGCATCCGCAGCCGCCACAGGTGCCTTTCACACAACCTGTGCAGCCGCTTCTCAGCGTGGATGAGGCCGTCCGGCTCGCCGAAGCTGCGCTGCCTGGTGCCCGAGCCGCCTCCGTGGAGATGCCGCCTCCGCAAAGGCCGGTGTTTCGCATCCAGCTCGCATTTCCGGAGGATGGATCACCCGCCGGGCGTAGCGTGGCCTTCATCAGCCGGCTCGATGGCGGCGTGCTCGGCCTGCACAGCTCGCGGGAAGGCACGCTCATGGAAAAATACCAGATGGCGCAACTCTCCCTCCACACGGGCAGCATCGGCGGAGCCGCCACGCGCTGGCTGGCCTTTCTCACCTGCGTGGCGCTGCTGCTCCAGGTGGTGAGCGGCTATGTGCTCTGGCTGAAACGCAAATCGTCATGAAAACTCCGCGCTGGATCGAGCAACCCCGCGCGCTCGCGGCGCTCACGCTGGCTTTTGCGCTGGTGCCTGCGGCGATTGCTTTCGTCACCTTCAGGGCGGCGAGAGAGCGGGACGCTAGGCTCTTTGACACCGCGACGGAGGTGCTCGTGGAGCAGCTCAAGATCAACACGCTGCGCCATCAGAACTTCCTCAACATCATGCGCAATCAGTGGCGCTATTTGGAGAACCCTGCCCGGCCTCCGAAAGGCATCCCGCCCTCTGGCTGGGAGACCCGGATCACACATCTGCGGGCCATCGCCTATGCCGGTCATGAGACTGAAACAAGCATCCCCGTCCTCTGGCAGAAGGGCCGTGGCACCTCCGCGAAGGTGGGGGATAACCTCGCGGAGAATCCGCTGCTGGCCTCCGCATTGCGACAGGCTCGTCTGAGCACCGCACCACTCGTGTTCGGCGCGCATCCTTCCAAGAGCACCCTGGTGGTCGCCGGGGCTATGACCTCGCCTGCCGACAACACGCTGGTCATCGGTTACATGCTTGGCTGGCTCGATCTCGAATCGTTCTGCCACGATCCGGCGCTGCCGCTCTTGAGTGGCGCGGTGCTTCACGCGCGTCCCGTCTCCGCCGAAGACGCGCCTGATCCCTCCGAGCGGCGCAAGCTCATCAGCGATGGCGAAAACAAAACAGAGTGGACCGTGTCCGTCACACGCGGCCCAGGCTTCAGCCGCGAGTATGGCACACCCACACCATGGATTGGATTCGCCGCTCTGGCACTCAGCGTCGTGCCCTTGTCCATCCTCGTCATCATCGCAGCTCGCGCCGGCAAACTCCGCGCCGCTCTGGATGCCGAGCGCGAACTCGGGCGGATGAAAAACCAGTTCGTCAGCAGTGTCTCCCACGAGTTCCGCACGCCGCTGAGCGTCATCCTTTCTGGCGCGGAACTGCTGGAGGCTCATGCAGGCCAGCTCAGCGAATCACGACGGCTCGAACTCCTCACGCAGATCAAATCCTCCACAGGCCGAATGAACGAGATGGTGGAGCAGGTGCTCCTACTCGGCCGCATCGAGTCCGGCGCGATGAAGGTCAATCCACAACCGATGGATGTCGCCGAATTCTGCCGCGAAATCGTGGAGGAGGTCCAGATCGCCACGCAGCGGAGATGCGAGATCGAAGCAGATGTTGCAACCTTTGACGCTGCCCCAAGGCCGCTCGACGCCTTGCTCTCGCGCAGTATCTTCGTCAATTTGCTGTCTAATGCGGTGAAGTATTCGAAGCCTCGAAGCAAGGTGATCTTTGCCGTTCAAGTGTTCGATCAAGCTATGCGTTTTCTCATTACCGACGAAGGCATCGGCATTCCTGCCGCTGATCTCGCGCAGTTAGGCCAGCCCTTCCATCGAGCTTCCAACGTCAGCGACATCGCGGGCACCGGATTAGGTCTCGCGGTGGTGAAACGCTGCGTGGCACTCTGTGGCGGTACTTTCACCATTCAGAGCGAGGAAGGCCGGGGAACTCAAACCGTCGTCACCCTGCCCGCATGACCACGATCCTGCTCATCGAAGACCACGCGCCGCTGCGCGAAAACCTGCGCGAGATGCTCTCGCTGGCCGGGTACCAGGTCCACGCCGCAGACAATGGCCTCGAAGGCCTGCGAATGGCCGCGCAGCAGCTCCCGGCGCTCATTTTATGCGACATCATGATGCCCGGCATGGACGGCCACGAGGTGCTCGCCCGGCTGCGGGCCGACGCGGCGCTGAAAGCCGTGCCGTTCATCTTTTTGACCGCCAAAGGCACACCGCCGGACATTCGTGAAGGAATGAACCTTGGTGCCGACGACTACCTGCCAAAGCCCGTTTCGCGAAACGACCTGCTCAAAGCCGTACGGACACGCCTGGAGCGGGCAAAGCAGCAAAAGCAGAGCTTCGCGCCGAACTTCGATGACCCGAAGCCGCTCGAAAAACTCGGCATCTCTCCCCGCGAGGCCGAGGTTCTGCTCTGGGTGGCTCAGGGCAAAGGAAACCACGAGATTGCCCATATCCTCGGTCTCAGCATCGCCACGGTGAAGAAGCACACCATTCACATCTTCGAAAAGGTAGGTGTCGAAAGCCGCACGGCAGCCAGCTTGCGGGCGCTTGAAGCTTTGGCGTAACGAGAGTGCTCGAGACTACGTTCCACCTCCATCATCATGAGGCAGATGCATCCCCTCACCCGCCGACAGATTCTTCAGCGCAGCGGAGCCGGTTTCGGCTCGCTGGCGTTGCAATCGCTGCTCGGTGCCGATGGCGTGCTGTCATCGACGAACCCGCTGGCTCCTCGCGCGCCACATTTCGCGCCGAAGGCGAAGTCGGTGATCTTTCTCTTCATGTATGGCGGGCCGTCGCATGTGGATTTGCTCGATCCGAAGCCGGAGCTGGCGAAATGGCACGGCAAGGCGATCCCGGTGTGGAAGCCGGAGGATGCTTTCATGGGGAAGAAGACCAAGAACGTGGCGATGCAGAGCTACTACCGCTTTGCGAAGCACGGACAGGCCGGGATCGACATGGCGGAGACGTTTCCGAATCTCGCACGGCATGCCGATGACCTGTGCGTGATCCGCAGCATGCACGCGGAGAGCAACAACCACGGCCCCGCGATCTTCCAGATGAACACGGGCTTCATCCTGCCCGGCCGGCCGTGCATGGGCTCGTGGGCCACCTACGGCCTCGGCAGTGAAAGCGAGAACCTGCCGGCCTTTGTCGTGCTGCTCGATCATCAGGGTGCCCCAGTGAATGGCGCTCTCAACTGGTCGAACGGTTTCATGCCCGCCGCGTATCAGGGCGTGCCCTTCCGCAGCAGCGGCGAGCCGATTGCGTATCTCACTCCGCCGAACAACGTCTCGCGTGCGCAGCAGCGGGCGCGGCTGGATCTGCTGAAGCAATGGAACACCGAATTCGCCGCCGCGAACCCGGCGGAGACACAACTGGCGGCGCGCATCAACACTTACGAGCTGGCTTATCGCATGCAAATGAGCGCCAGCGAATGCACCGACCTCAGCCGCGAGCCGGAGAGCGTGCGGAAGATGTACGGCCTCGACAACAAGGTCACCGCGCACTTTGGCAAGAACTGCCTGCTGGCGCGTCGCCTCGTCGAGCGCGGCGTGCGCTTCGTGCAGGTGTACAGCGGCGGCAACGAAGGCCCGAAGGCCTGGGACGCGCATGATGATCTGAAAAAGAATCACGACCTGCACTGCGCCGAGACCGACGGGCCGATTGCCGCGTTGCTCGACGATTTGAAGATCAGCGGCATGCTCGACAGCACGCTCGTCGTGTGGGGCGGCGAGTTTGGCCGCTCACCCGTGGCCGAAAACGGCAAGGGCCGCGATCATCATCCCAAAGGCTTCACCATGTGGATGGCTGGCGGCGGCATCAAAGGCGGTCAGATTTACGGCGCGACGGATGAATTCGGTTACAGCGCCATCGAGAACAAAGTCTCCGTGCCCGACCTGCATGCGACGATGCTGCATCAGCTCGGCCTGGATCACGAACAGCTCACCTATCGCTTCACCGGAAGAGATTATCGACTCACAGACGTGAGCGGTGAGGTGGTGAAGGCGCTGCTGGCGTGATGCCAGCTAAGCCGAGGCCGCAAGACCGCGAAGATACTCCAACTGCCTCTCCGGCGGTGATTCATCGGCGTGGCAGGGCAAAACGCCGTCGAGGGGCAGTTCAAGAGCACGATGAATGCTGCGACGAGCCTCGGTGTTGTCTTGATTGAGGTAGAACGGGGCGATTTGAGGCCCGAAGCCGAAGGTGGCGAACAAATCGCCGCTGAAGAGCAGCCTGTGTTTGGCAGAGTAGTAGCCGCAATGACCATGCGTGTGGCCTGAGAGCGCGATGACGCGGAGTCCACCCCAGATGGGAAGCTCGTCGCCATCGTGCAGCAGTTTGTCGGGGCGGAATGATGGCTGGCGCAGCACACGGCGGCCAATCCACTCAGAAACACCCGCCACACGTCCCCAGCCGGTGTAGCGGGCGCGGTTTTCGTAGTGTTCGAGATCGCGTTCCGGGCCAGCGATCCAGGCACCGTGCTGTTTGGCGAGCGCAGGGGCGTTGCGCACATGATCCAGGTGGCCGTGCGTGAGAAGAATGCCGCGAATGGGCAGCTTGTCCCAGCCACGGGTGATCAATGCCTTTTCCCATGCCCGCATGCCGCCGATGAAGCCGGTGTCGATGAGATAAAGCGCGTCGCCATCCCGCAGGACGAAGAACTGCACGATGAAGGTGCGGACGATGAGCAAATCGGGAGGCATGGTGATTGATCGTCTCAGCAGCTTGTCAAAGTTTCACATTCGCGGCCGCTTCAAGGCCCCGCGCAGCATGCCGAGGCCGCCGCCGACGAACAGCAGGGGAAACCAGATGGAGTAAAGCGCGGCACGTGAGGCGTGCTCCAGGACGGCTTCCTCAGGCGTCGCAGGATTCACAAAGCAGGTTTGTGCTGAGCCTGGCGGGTAGTTGAGCTGTTTTTCACGCGCTTTGTCCAGATGCTGCGTTGGCGCAGCCTCCACACGACGGAGGCGGGTGCCGGTGTGTGTTTGACCGTTGAACTCATACTCGTAGCGAAGCTCCACGCGATGCGCTGGCGCGGAGTTCGGTGTTGGACGCTCGCTGACGACGCGAGAGGAGACGATGCGGCATGAAATGGGCGTCCAGCGGCGGGTGATCTGCGCGTTTTCATAGGAAAGCCACATGCGCCACGCGAAGAACGAGCCGGCGGCGATGAGGAACAAAGCCATCGCGCCAAGCCACCAGCGACCGGTTTGAGAGTGTGCCAATTGATTCTGCGACATGGGCGAGGGAAGCATGCTTTGACTACGCTTCGCGCATGTTCCATACAGAGATGCGTCTTTCTCGCAAACACCCACATGTCCGACATCTCCCCCATCTCGATACGACCGCCGCGCTGGCTGCTGAAGCCCGCCGTGGAGGGGGCTGCCGAGTTGGCGGCGGACATGGGCGTGTCCCCGCTCATGGCGCAGCTTTTGGTGCAGCGTGGCATCACCACGGTGGAGCAGGCGCGGGATTTCCTGGTGCCAAAACTGGCCACTCTGGGAGACCCGACGGTGCTGCCGGAGATGAACGCCGCAGTGGAGCGCATGCTGCGCGCGGTGGACAACAAGGAGAACGTCGTGCTCTACGGCGACTACGATGTGGACGGCGTGACCTCCATGGCGCTGATGCACCTCATTTTGAAGGCCTACGGCCTCAACACGCATCTGTTCCTGCCGACACGCATGGAGGAAGGCTATGGACTGAGCCACGACGGCATCGCGAAGTGCTATGAGCAGTTTGGCAAGCCGGATCTGCTCATCGCGCTGGACTGCGGCACGACCTCGCTCACGGAAGTGGCCCGGCTGAAGGCGGAAGGGGTGGACTGCGTGATCGTGGACCATCATGAGCTTTCTCCTTTGGGCAAGCCGGACTGTCTCGCGCTGGTGAATCCGAAGCTGGGCAAAGATCATCATTATTTCTGCACGGCTGGCCTGGTCTTCAAGGTCTCACACGCGCTGCTGAAGGCGCGCATGCTGGAGAGTTATGATTTGAAGGAGACGCTGGACCTCGTGGCGCTGGGCACGGTGGCGGATCTGGTGCCGTTGATTGATGAAAACCGCCTGCTGGTGCGGCGCGGGCTCGAAGCACTGGCGCAAACGACACGGCATGGCTTGAAAGCGCTGAAGCAGATCGCCGGAGTCGAGGGTCTGGTGCAGACACATCATGTGGGATTCCGCCTGGGACCGCGTTTGAACGCTGCCGGACGACTGGACACCGCCGCCACCGCACTCAATCTGCTGCTGGCTGACAATGACGCCCTGGGAACAGAACTCGCCGAGCAGCTCGAAGCGCACAACAAGGACCGTCAAAACGTGGAGCAGGCGGTGCATGCCGAGGCGGAGGCGATGCTCGCAAACATCGGCGAGATCGACAAAGTCTCCGCCATCGTGCTCGGCTCGCGCAAATGGCATCCAGGCGTGATCGGCATCGTGGCCTCGCGCATCTCGCGGCTGTGCCACCGGCCGACGATTCTGGTGTCGATCGACGAAAACGGCGTTGGCAAAGGCAGCGGACGCAGTATCCCAGGCTTCTCACTGGTCGCGGCCATCGAGATCTGCACGGAGCATCTGCTCGGTGGCGGCGGGCATGCGATGGCGGCAGGCATCTCGGTCAAAGAGGAAAACATCGACGCGTTCCGCACCGCCTTCCAAAACGCGGCACGCGAGGCCTTGAGCAAGGAGGAGATGACGGCGGTGCTCGAACTCGACGCCGAGGTGCGGCTGCGTGATCTCTCGCTGAATTTTTTCGAGAGCTACAAGCTGCTGGAGCCCTTTGGGCAAAAGAACACGGAGCCGCTGTTTCTGTGCCGCCGCGTGACTCCGCGCCTGCCAGGCCGCACGATGAAGGAGAAGCATCTGCGCATCATGCTGACGCAGGATGGCGCGTCGATGGAGGCGCGCTGGTTCAACGCGCCCATCGGCAGGCTGCCCCCTGCCCCGTGGGACGTGGCGATGCGCATCCAGCGCGGCTGGTTCCGCGGCGTGGAGCAGTGGCAGCTCACGCTGGAAGCCGTGCGCTCGGCGGAGTGACCTGAATCAGGCACACCGCGCCTGGTTTACCGGCCGAGGATCATCAAGATCCCGGCCGCAAGCGCGAGCACCGGCACGACGATGCCGAACTGTCCCAAATTGACGCCAAAGGCACCGATAACGCCGACGAGGATGAGATAGATGGCGAGCAGAAGGTGGCCGAGATTGGAGGAGACTTTCATGGGAGGAATATTCTGGCGGAAGTCATGTCGATCAGGCTTTTCTGCCGCTGGTGGCGAGCAGGAAAATGCCGCCCACGATGGCGATGGCCCCGACGACGGGAGGCAGCGGGAAGGTGTGCTCCTTTTCCGCCGTGACCTGGATGGGGCCGAGGTCGATGGCCTTCTCCGTGGTGGTGTAGGTGAAGCCTTGGTAGGCAAAGGCAATGACGCCGAGGATGATGAGCAGGATGCCGACGATGGCGGGTGTTTTCATGGGAGTGGAGGCGGTTAAAAGGTCCAGTTGAGCGAGACGCTGCCAAAGACCTGGGGCTCGTACTGGTTGTCGAACTCCTTGGTGCGATAGACGAAGGCGTAGGCGAGCTTGGTGTTCTTGTAGTTGAAGGCGAAGCCGACGCTGAGATCGGCGACGAAGAGCTTGTGGCCCACGGAGTGGCTGGTGCCAAAGGTGTTGCCGTCGAGGAAGACGTTCCGGCCCACAGCGCGGCCGTCCATGCGGGTGAAGACATACATGCCAAGCGGGAACCAGGACCGCTCAGCGCCCATGCTGCCATCCACAGGCGTGGAGGTGGTGGAGGCCGGGCCGATGACGCCGGTGCCGAAGTCATCCGGCAGGTTCAGGCCAAAGCGCAGCTCCGCGCCGAGGTTCGCGTAAGTTTTGACATTGCCGACAGCCGCGCCGGCATGCGGCAGGAACTCCCAGTCAAAGCCGCTGCGGCGGGTGATGTGCGGGAAGCGCCAGGTGCGCTCATAGGCGAGCATGAGTCCGAGCTCATTGTGGAGCTGATTGTCCCAGCCGTTGGGGTGGTCAAAGCCGCGCACGTCATGCACGAGGCGCTGCGACTCCTGCGCATAGGACCAGGAGCCGACGACGCCGATGTCGAGCACGAGTGAATTGCGCACGCGCTCATTCTTCCACACAACACCGAGGCCCGCATAAAGCCAGCCTGCATACGGCCGGTCGCCGCCGACCAGGCCATAAGTTTCAGTGTTGTCCGGCGTGTAGATGTTCTGGCCGATGGCAAAGACGAGGTTCTTTTGGTACTCGGTCTCGTTGATGTAGGGCAGCAGGTCGAAAAGCGGCAGAAACGGGCTGGCGTACGGCGAGTCGCTGAAGCGTTCGAGATTGGGCGAGCTCCAGCTCAGCTTCACACCGCTGGTGTAATAGCGGTCGGTTCCGGCAAACATGTCATTCTCGTGGTAGAGACCGAGCGTGCCGCCGGAGTCGTTATTGTCCGCGGCTTGGGCGCTGGTGGTGAGGATGCATGCCAGCAGCAAGCTGCTGACAAAGCGGTGGGTGGTGGATGAGCGCGGGAGGAGCATGGTGTGTGTGGGCTGAATGCGGAGGGTGATTATTGGGGCGGCTCGGTGCGCTTTTTGCGCTCCTGCCCAGGGCGGTCGTTTCCGCCCTTCGGACGCTCACGCGTTGGAGGCGGCTGCACGATAGGCGGCGTTTGGGGCAATGGCGCGGGCGGTGTCACCTGCGGTGGCGCGGACCGGGCTGGCGGCGGGATCGAAGGCACCGTCGGCATGACTGGCACGGGCGGGACGATCGGACGCGGCGGCAGAATGCGCTGCGGAGCAGGCTGCGGCATGGGCGCTGCCTGAGGGCGCGGGCCGGGCTGGCGGTTTTCAGGACGCTGTGACGTGGGCGGTGCTTCAGGACGCGGCATGGGCCTGGGTGTCTGAGGACGCTGCGATTGAGGCGGAGCCTCTGGGCGAGGGACCGGTTGGAGGGCTTCCGGGCGGCCGGGACGCGGCGGTGCGTTCTCCGGCGGCCGAGGCTGCATGCGCTGCTGTGGCGGCACGAGGTTGGGCTTCTCTGAGGGCCGTTCCACCTTCGACGGCGGCACGTTTTCGCCACCTGGACGACGAGGATCGCTCATTTTGTTTCTGCCGCCGGGATTGGGGCTGTCCGCAGGTCGTTGCGGGACGGGCATGGGCTCACGACCGGTCCCAGGAACGGATGTGGGCGGGCGTTCGCGATCCTGCGGCTTATTCCCCGGTGTCATGGGCGGTGTGTTGGGATTGCGCGGTGTGTCCTCGCGCTTTGGCGGGGTCGGCGGCGGTTGGTCGGCAGGTTTCCGAATGGTTTCCTCCTGGCGCTGCGGCCTGGATGCCTCAGGACGCTCAAAACGCGGCTCTGGTGGCAGTTGCTCAGGCACGCGGACCGGGCTTTTCAGGCGCTCGCGCATGGCCGTGATCTCAGCGGGAGAACCGGCGTTCTTCCAGCCGTGGTTGACCTCGGCGCGTCCGACTTTTTCAGCCAGCCGACGCGGTGGCGCGGAAGAATGGCCGCTGAATGGCAGCGCGAGCATGCTGAGCGATCCACCCCTGACACGCGAGTTTAAATGCTCCGCAGACTGCCGCCGTGGGTCTCCATCAAACTGCTGACGGCGGTCCAGTTGGTAGCGCTGAATCGGTGACGCGCTGTAACGCGCCTGCTGGTCGTAGCCAGGGCCGCCGTTGTACACGACGTTGTTGACGTACGAGATGTTGGTGATGTTCGTCGTCTGGTTGATGATCTGGAGGTTCTGACGCTGGTCGATGAAGACGGTGTTCAGCCGTTGAGCGCCGAAGTCACGGTTCTCGATGAAGCGGTAATTGCCGGGGCCGATGTCGTAGTAATCATCCACCCACATGCTGAAGCCGATGGCGCGGAGGAACAGCGCCTCTGGTGGCAGCGGCGCCCAGCCGACATAACGCGGGCTGTGACGCCATGACACCCAGCCGGGGCCCCATTCGGTGCCGGGCACCCAGATCCAGCCGACACCATACACATTGGCCCAGCGGCCATAGTGATACACGGCCCAGCCAAAAGGCTCGTTGGAGTCCCAGGTCCAGCCGGCATCGGTGTAAACCCAGCGCCCGTCGCTGTAAGGCTGCCAGTCATCATCGACATCGTAGGGCTGCCAGGCGTAGCCATAGTCGCCGACTTCGCGCCAGCTCCCATAGGGGTCGAGATTGTCATAAAAGAAGTCCATCGAGGCCGTGTCCTGGGCCTGGGCGGAGGGTGTGGCCACGCCGAGGAAGGCGGCGGCGGCCCAAAGAGACAAAAGCAGTTTCATGGTGGACTAACAGGGTCAGAGGACGCGGCGGCCCTGAATGACCCGCAGCAGCACGATGATGACGGCCACCACGAGCAGGATGTGGATGAAGCCGCCGACGGTGTAGCTGGTGACCAGTCCGAGAAGCCAGAGGATGATGAGGACGACGGCGATGAGAGAGAGCATGAGTTGAGAGCCTTGCGTGGTTGATGAAAAAACTGCCGGGCAACACGTTGCCCGGCAGTGATGGGATTGGTTTTAGTTCGTGCTGACAACCGGCTCGACGACCATGTTGTTCACGACGCTCTTCACGCCGTTGATGTCGGTGACGAGCTTGGTCACGAGGTCTTTTTCAGCGGCGTTCTTCGCGCTGCCGCCGACGGTGACGACGCCTTCCAGCGTGGCGACGCTGGTCTTGAACGCGCTGGTGGAACGATGCGACATCAGGGCCATGCGCACCTGGGCGGAGATGGAAGCATCGTCGATCATGGCGGCCAGTGACGCCGTGGTGATCGGCTTCTCCGTCGCCACCGCTGCCACGGTCATCTCATTTTTCACTTCCTTGATGCCATCGACATCCTTGGCGTATTCGGTGGTCAGCTCCTTTTGAGCCTCGCTGGTGGCCTCGCCTTTGAGTGTCACCACGCCTTGTTTCAGCTCCACCTGGGTGTTGTAGCCGCTCACGCTGCTGTGATAGGCCAGCGTGCCTTTCACCTTCAGGTAAAGCCAGGTGTCGGATTGTTCCGGCGGGCTGTCCTTGACCTCGATCTGATTGTTCACGCTGATGACGCCCGCCAGGCCGGCGACGGTTTCCTCCGCCAGTTGCTTGTGCGATTCCTCATGCACCGTGCCGGTGAGAGTCACCACACCCTCCTTGGACTCAGTCCTGATCGCATCATCTATGAGGAAGGTTTTGAAGACGTAAGTGGATTTGGCGGCGGCCTCGATCTGGGCATCTGTGTCTGCGGCCTGAAGCGGCGCGTGCGCAAACAAGGCCATCAACAGAAACACGCTGCCAGCAGGCAGGTGGCGGTTGGCCTGAGTCAAAGGAGTGAGTTTCATAGGCTCCATGCTAGGCCCCGTGCCACCCATCCGCGATGGGGTGTAACCCTACCCCCGTGATTGCACCTTTCATCACTCTGGAAAACGAGCAGCCCAGGCGCTCATCAAGCGGCTTGAAATCCGACCGGCGGGTGTTTGCGCACGCGCTCCTCCGGTGTCTCCACCCACATGAACAAGGCCTTGATGTCATCCGTGAGGTCCAGCACCTGATGCTGCTCCTGTTCGATTTCGACAGCCGCCTGGTCAAATTTTTGAGCGTAAGCCGCCGGGTCCATGCCCTCCCCACCGGGATGGGCTGACGGGGCAAGGCTCGCGGCATCATCCATCACCGAAAATCCTGTTTTCCAGGCCTCCAGCCGTGCGCCGATGCCTTTGGCGGCCGTCTGCACGACTTTTCGATGAGACTCGACGGTAAGCACCAGTTCCAGCCATTCCCTGCGGGTGTTCTCGTCGAGCTCCAAGCTCTGCGCGCGCATTCCGGCCAGCGCGGCGGCGAGTTTGATTCCCTCCTCCTGGATCGCTGCCCAGGCGGCGCATGCTTGCAGCGCCCCTGGCTCGTCACTGCGGATGATGGCGGTGTGCATATCGCTGACCAGACCATGAATGACATCCAGGATGTCCTCGACTAGATCCCACTGATGATGGCAGCCCGTCTCCCAGTCACCGGGCTCCCCCTGCACGCTGGCGAGTTCTTCGGAATGACTCAGGGCGGTGGCCAGATCGGACTCAAGGCCCATCAGTCGTGATGAATCGGCATGGAGCCCGGCGGCGAGACTGGAATGAGGCGTAGTAGTGAGATCATGAGTCATGGCTGAGGCACTGCTATGCGCGGAACGACCGGCGGATGCCATGGGGTGTAAACCTACCCCTCCTGCCCAGGCTCGGCGGCCTCCGGTTGAATGGACCAATACGCCGACCCCACCGGACCGCGCACACAGGGCGGCAGGCTTTCTTTCCCAAAGACCTGGTTGAGGCCGATGCGCAGACCGAGCGATATCGGCGCGTTCTCTCCGGGGAGTTTGATGAGGTTTCGCACGCAGCTAGGGCTGTCGTGATGCTCGCAGCTCAGGGGACAGATCCGGCATGGAGAGTGGGTGGTCATCACATCTCTCCTCACAGTTTGGCCAGATGGTGTTCCGCGATCAGTTCCGCCTCGGCTCCGAGCCAGTCAGCCAGATCACGCCCATCCGCCAGTCCGTGGTTCTCGTGCTTCAGATAGGCTCGGCAGGCCACATCATCGGCGGCGGGGGTGAAGGCTGTTGCAAGGGCATCATGGGGTGTCGGGACACCCGAAGGCGGCCGTGGGAGCTTGCTGGATCTGACGGCCGGAGGTGTGTTTTTCATGAGAAAAGATCATCCATTTGCGCCTATCCATTCACCATGGGGTCTTAACCCCATGGTGTTCGCGCCGCTGGCTGCTTATCGCTTGGGCCATGAAACAAAAGCTCACGCACACCCGGAACAGCCTGCCGGAAAAAACACGCATCGAGATCACTGCGCTGCTTCAGGAGCGCCTGGCAGACACCATTGACCTCATGATGCAGGCCAAGCAGGCGCATTGGAATGTGAAGGGGCCAAACTTCATCGCCCTGCATGAGTTGTTCGACAAAGTCTTCATGGACGTGGGCGGTTACGTCGATGTCATCGCAGAGCGCATCGTTCAGCTCGGCGGCATCGCCCAGGGCACGATCCGGGTGGCGGCGAAGAAATCCAGGCTGCCCGAGTACTCACTGAGTATTTCCAGCGGCAAGAAGCATGTGGCCGAACTGGCCCGCGAGATCGCTTTTTACGGAGAGCTGATACGCAAGGCCACCGTGACCGCCACGCAGCTCAAGGACGCGGACACCGCCGACATTTTCACGGAAGTCTCACGCGGCGCTGACATGAACCTCTGGTTCGTCGAGGCCCATGAACAATCGGAAAACTAAACTTCTTCCGCCGCCCTCATGAAAGCCCTCGTTTATCACGGTCCTGGAAAAAAAAGCCTGGAGGACATGCCCAAGCCCGCCCTGCTTGAGGCCACCGACGCGTTGGTGCGCATCACCAAGACCACGCTCTGCGGCACCGACCTCCACATCCTCAAAGGGGATGTGCCCACCGTCGGCGCAGGCCGCATCCTCGGCCATGAGGGCGTCGGCGTCATCGAGACCACAGGGGACAGCGTCACGCGCTTTCATCCGGGTGACCGCGTCATCATCTCCTGCATCAGTGCCTGCGGGAAATGCGATTATTGCCGACGTGGCATGTGCTCCCACTGCGAAAAAGGCGGCTGGATTCTCGGCAACACCATTGACGGCACCCAGGCCGAGGTCGTCCGCGTCCCCTGGGCGGACACCAGCCTGCATCTCATCCCCGAGGGCGCTGATGACGAGGCCATGGTCATGCTCAGCGACATCCTGCCCACCGGTTACGAGTGCGGCGTGCTCAATGGCTGCGTGAAGCCCGGCGACACCGTGGCGATCATCGGCGCGGGCCCCGTCGGACTCGCCGCGCTGATGACGGCAAAATTTTACACACCGGCGGACATCATCATGATTGATCATGATGATCATCGCCTCGATGTCGCTAAAAAGCTCGGCGCCACCAAGCTGATCAACAACGGCAACGGCAAGGCCCTGATTAAAATCATGGCCATGACTTTCGGACGTGGCGTGGACGTGGCCATCGAGGCCGTCGGCATTCCCGCCACCTTCGATCTCTGCCAGACCATCATCGCCCCGGGCGGTCACATCGCCAACGTCGGCGTGCATGGCGAGAGCGTGCCGCTGCATCTCGAAACGCTCTGGTCGCAGAACATCACCATCACCACACGCCTCGTCGATGCTGTCACCACGCGGTTGCTGCTCAAGACCATCATGGCCGGGCGCCTGCTGCCCAAGCAGCTCATCTCCCACCGCTATGCTCTCAGCGAGGTGATGAGCGCCTACGACACCTTTGCCAATGCCTCAAAAGAGCAGGCGCTGAAGGTCATCCTCAGCAACGACTAGCCAGCGCATGAGCCACCCGCATCGTGTGCGGAGTAGGTACACACCCCATCGCGGAAGTCTGGCAGACACCCGTGTATTCCCACCCATGAAAGACCACGTCTATAAACTCATCGAACTCACCGGCACCTCGGCCACCTCCATCGAAGATGCCGTCAACAAAGCGCTCAAGCGCGCCCACAAAACCATCAAGAACCTCAGTTGGTTCCAGGTCGTCGAAACACGCGGCAGCATCGACAAGGGCAAGGTCCAGCACTGGCAGGTGACCCTCAAAGTTGGTTTCATCGTGGAGGACTGAAGACCCATGAAACCCATGCCGCCCGAAGCCGGAAAAGAACTCGGCAAAGATCTCGAGACCTTCGAGCACCTGCCCGTCAAAACCAAGGAGCTGGAAATGCTTCAGGAGCAGGCGGAAAAGACCACCGGGGCGGAAAACGCCGCCCTGCACCGGAAGATCCGGCACAAGGCCGGACAGTCCACAGCGCCCCTGGAAGATTCGAAATAATTCCACTCCTTTTGCTGGGGTGAAAACCCCATGGTTGCCAGCGCACTCGGCATGCAGGCTGTGAGGAATTATGAACCCGATTCAAGACAAGCTGACCGACCCATCAAACACAGACGATCTCAATGAACTGGTGCTCGAAGCCGCCGCCGTCAGCACGGCTCAAAAAATCGCCCTCGAAACCAGCCCGGAAAACGCCCGCATCGTCGTCTTGAACGAAACAGTCGAAGCCGGCGGCCATCGCCTGGAGGTGAAACCTGCGGAGAGTGAGAAAAGCATCTCAGAACAACTGGTCGATGCCGGCAACGATGAGGCTGATCTTGAGCAACGCGTCGCCACGGTCATCAACAAGCGGGCGAAGGAGTAAAGCCATGCCTCTATTGACGAAGCCCGTGATTGACCCAGTCGCGAACGACTGGGGAACGAGGAGTCATGTCCAGACACTCCTGCTCATGGCGGCCACGGCCCTCGGGATTTACCTTTGCTTCTTGCTTGCCGCGCCATTTCTGTCCGCTCTCGCCTGGGCGCTGGCACTGGCCGTGTTGTTCGCGCCGTTTCAGCATTGGCTGGAGTCGAAGCTCTCTCATTCAGGGCTTGCCGCGATGATTGCCGTCACGGTGATCGCCCTGATCGTCGTCGTCCCGGCAGTCTTTGTGGGCCAGAAATTGGTCGCGCAGGCCGTGAAAGGCGCGCAACTCATCGAAACAAAAGTCAGCTCAGGCGAGTGGCGGCGCGCCATTGAGGCACAGCCGCGTCTGGCGCCCATCGCAGACAAAATCGAACAGGATCTGGATCTTCAAGGCAGCGTGAAAACGCTCGCCTCGTGGCTGAGCACCACCGCAGGCTCCATCGTCACTGGCTCTGTGTTCCAGGCGGTCAATTTCTGCATCATCTTTTATCTGCTGTTCTTTTTCCTCCGTGACCGCCGCGCCGCCCTGCACTCGCTCCGCTATCTCTCACCACTCTCAAAGACAGAGATGGAACAGATGTTCGACCGCATCAGCGGCACCATCAACGCCACCGTTTACGGAACGCTGGCGGTTTCTGCCATCCAAGGGCTTTTGGGCGGTTTGATGTTCTGGTGGCTGGGGCTGCCCGCACCGCTGCTCTGGGGCTTCGTGATGGCCATCCTGGCTGTCATTCCAGTGCTCGGCGCATTTGTCGTCTGGATTCCTGCGGTGGCATTTCTTGCCCTCGAAGGCAACTGGGGAAAAGCCGTCATTCTAGCTGTCTGGGGCATGCTCGTCGTCGGCACCATCGACAATCTGCTGCGGCCGGCGCTTGTCGGGAAACAGCTCAAACTCCACACCGTTCTCGCCTTCATCTCCGTCGTTGGCGGTCTGATGCTCTTCGGACCCGCAGGTCTCATTTTGGGCCCTGTCGCCCTCACGATCACCATCGAGCTTCTGGGCACATGGCGCGCTCGATCCGAAGCCACACAACCCGGCCAGACAGCCATCCAAAGACGTTTCGCAGAGACTGAATCCATACAGCAACGCTCCACCGAAAGCTGGGAGAATGAAGGCGGGGAAAGCCTCCCCGCCGCAGCAGACTCGACGGACTTCGGAACGACACAGACATGAAGCCTCCAGTCTTGCTGTTCGCTGCTGTCACGCTGACACTCGCCTCCTGTGTCGGCAAAGGCCCGCAGCAATTGGCCGCAGGGTTCGTCTTCGACCAAACCGCTCGATGTGGCGCTGTGGTGGCGGCGGTTTCGTGATCCAGCGTTGAATGACTTGATCGCGGAGGCGCTGAAGAAACGTTTGCTTGATCCCGCAGCCAGGGACGACCAACCAATCTGAGCACGGATTGAGCGTCCTCCCAGAAGCGTTTCAAGCTCGGCAGCAACGCCTCGCGCAGTTTGTCGATGCTGTTGTGGCAATGATTGGATATTTCATCCTTGCTGACGTCCCAGGCCTGCTCGCAGGGGTTGAGTTCTGGACGGTAGGGCGGCAGCGGCACGATGCGCGCTCTCGACGGCAGGCGCGTGTCGCCGTCACGCAGATGAGCCGAGCGAAGCGAGACAGCCCGCCGTAGGCTACCCCGGAGGGGTGAGCGTAGCGAAGCAAACCCGGCGTTGTCGCGGATGATCACATGCTCCACTTCAGGATCGCTTGTGGCGAGCTTTTTGAGGTAGAGAGCGTCACAGTCAACGTTCACGGCGGGCAAAACAAAAGCCGGAGGTCATCGAAGACCTCCGGCTCTTTTATGCCGCCTGATTCACGAGCGGAGCTATCTTGATCCCTGCGACCTGACTTCGAGCAGATTGCTCACGTTTTCCGGTCTGCCGGCCTTCTTGGCGATCTCGCCAATCTTGTACTTGCCCTCGATGCTGTTCACATGGCCGCGCAGCGTGGTCTGGGCGTTCATGGTGACGACCTCGATGTTTTTGGCGTTCGCGGAGAGGCTGGGATCAGCCTGAATGGCCTGCTGAATGCGCAGGGTCTTTTGCTCGTCCCGGAAATTCGCCCCCTGGTCCATGGCGGTGGCGTTCCGCACCCGGCCTTCCTGGGCGTTCTGCTGCGAGTGCCGTCCCTTGTCCGCCTGCACCTCACGGTTCACATAAGCTTCTTGCTGGAAGGAATTCGTCCCGCTGCCGATCCACTTGAACTTCGGCTCACCGTCGAACTCCACCGCCGTGCTGTCCAGAATGAGGGATTTGAACGACGGGTTGAACCGCAGCGCCCTGGGCTGCACGCTCGTGCTGTTGTTTTTGCCCATGGCTCCGATCTCCGTCACCACATGGACCACCCGCCCTTGGGGCAGATCCATCATCAGCGTCGCCACCTTGGCGATGTACTGGCCCTCCTTGTTGTAGATCGGCATATCGAGAACACGGTCCAACCGGTGGATGTGGCCGAGTTCCAGAATCTCGGAGTTTTTCACCACGGTCTGGCCGGGGAGGTAAAACCAGGGCTGAAAACCAAAATAGCGGTACACCTCGGCCACCCGCTCGCGCTGCGTGGCCGGCGTCATGTGTGACGCGTCAAACCGGGGTGCGGCGGCAAACCGGGCCCGGCTCATGTCGAGGCGCACCACGCCTGCGTTCCCGTCCATGGTGAGCGCCCGTGGCGCCACCGCTGTCAGCTTGGCGCCGATGCCGAAAAATCCGCCGCCGGAGCTCACGACGGCCTCCACCAGACGCCCGTTTTGCAGATCGGTGGTCAGGAATTTGACCTTGCCGAGCTTTTCGTTCTGAAGGTTCCAGACGGCCATTCCCGCGATCTCCGCAGAGCTTTCCGCCTTGCGGTACTGGGTGACATTGCGTCCTGGGGTCGGGTTTGACTGTGCCTGCACCTGCGCCTGCACGGTGAGACAGGAGGCCAGCAAAGCGGATGCAACAAGGGGTGAGATGTACTTCATGGGTATGTTCAAAGGGTTGGGGTTGAATAGAGTGCCGCTCCATCGCGGCACACATCCCACCTTAAATCATTGGCCATCCAGCCACCATGGGGTGAACACCCCATGGTGCGGACACATGACTCACGGCTCGATGCGCACCGGCGTGCCCACCGCCACCGAGTGGAAAAAATGCTCGGCCATGAAGCCGGGCATGCGGATGCAGCCGTGCGAGTCAGGATAGCCGGGTAGGAAGCCCCTGTGCATCCCGGTGCCGCCGGTGATGCGCATCCAGAACGGCATGTCAGCGCCCAGGTAAGTCGCGCCCGGTGGCTTCGGATCTTTGCTCGTGTCCACGTCCGCCTGCATGACATTTCCCTGGGCGTCCATGTAGGCCCCGAACAACGAGGACCGATGCTCGCGATCCTTTTCGAGGATGCGATAGTCGCCGGTGAGGGTGCCGAGCCCCTCACGTCCGGATGAAATCAGCGACACCCCCGCAAGCTGGCCGCCTTTGTAAAGATAGGCCCGCTGCTCCGAGAGGCTGATGCGCACCGACGGGCTGCCAGACAGGTGATCCCCGTCCCAGAACGACACATCATCCACCGGCGGCCCCGGATGAGGCCGCTGGGCCAGTGGCGTGGAGACACAGCCGCTCAAAACAGGCAGCAGGAAAACGAGAGCGACGAACAGCCGGGGACGAAACGCAAAGCAGGACAGCATCATCCTCTAAGCTGGCGGGAAACACCCCACGTAGCCATGGGGTGTTCACCCCGCCCACGGCGTTGGCGGCAGCCCGAGGTGGGGTTTCACCCCATGGACGCCATGCCGCAACTGGCAGACCATGGACAAATGACGACGCCACGACCATGACAGCCCAATCGCGCCTGCTTTCCCGGAGCTACCTGGCCGCCCTGCGCAAACATCTGGCGCAGGATGGCAAGGTCGGGCTGGCGGCGGGCCGGTTGGGGCATCGGGCGGTGCGGCTGGGGCTGGACACGCTGGTGCTCGCCCAAATGCACGAGGCCGCGCTGGAGACTCTGCAACTGCCGGACATCACCGCCATCAAGCGGGCGACGGTTTTTTTCATGGCGGTCATCGCGCCCATGGAGGCGACGCATGAGGCGGCCCAACAGGGCAGGCTGGACCTGAAACGCGTGCGCGCCGACTGCGCGAAAAGCAGCCGTCTGCACCACCAGAGCCTGGCTGAGTCCATCGAGCTGCAAAAGCATCTGCGGCAGCTCACCCACCGTGTGCTGGTCGCCCAGGAGGCGGAGCGTGTGAAGCTCAGCCATGAGCTGCAGGACGAGATCGCCCAGACGCTGCTGGGCATCAACGTGCGGCTGCTCGCACTCAAAAAAGGCGCGCGCAGCGGCACGGCGGGCCTCCAAAATGAAATCACCCGCACCCAGCGATTGATCCTCAAGTCAGCCCGGTCCGTGCGCAGGTTCGCGCGTGAGCTGGGGCTTCCAGCGCCTGCCTGACGCGCTCAAACATGCCGACGAAACTGAAACAGCCCGCCAGCACCGCCCGCAAGACGCCCGCCAACGCGTCTGCGAAGGTGGCGTTTCCCGTGATCGCCATGGCGGCCTCGGTCGGCGGTTTGAAGGCGCTGTCGGCCATTCTGAGCGCCCTGCCGGCGGATTTTCCGGCGGCCATTGCCATCGTGATGCACCTCTCGCCGGACCACGACAGCGTGCTGGCCGAGATTTTGGACCGCCGCACGCCGTTGGTCGTCAAACAGGCACGCACGGGCGATGTCTTGTGCCAAGCCTGTGTGTTTGTGGCTCCGCCGAACCACCATCTGTTCGTGGCAAACAGCGGCCGGCTGGAGCTGTCATCGTCGTCAGCGGAAAAAGTGCATTACGCGCGGCCCTCCGCCGAGCCGTTGTTTGCCTCGGTGGCAGCGGTGTATCGGAAGAACGCCATCGCGGTGGTGCTCACCGGCGGCGATGGCGATGGCTCCTTCGGCGTGCAGATCATCAAGGACGAGGGCGGCATGGTCATCGCCCAAGACCAGCCCACGTCGGAGGACTTCTCCATGCCGAAGACCTCCATCGAAACGGGTGATGTGGATTTCATCCTGCCGCTGGACGAGATCGGCCCCAAACTCATCGAGCTGGTCGGTGCCGCTCGTGCAAATGAGCAGAAGCAATGCTGTTCACCCGGTGCAAAGCCGGTCATGCTCAAGCGCAGAACCTAAGCGCATGAAAAAATCACTCCACCACCCCGCCGAAGCAAACCCGCCGCGAAAGCGGCTCCTGAGGCCGGCGCCGCGTTTCCCATCGTCGGCATCGGCGCGTCCGCTGGCGGGCTGGAGGCCTTGGAGCAGTTTCTGGCGCGGGTGCCGCCGGGCAGCGGCATGGCGTTTGTCATCGTCCAGCATCTGGACCCCACGCACAAAGGCATCATGCCGGAGCTGCTGCAACGCGCCACCGGCATGAAGGTCATCCAGGTCAAGGACCGCACCACGGTGCGGGCGGACTGCGTGTATGTGATCCCGCCGAACAAGGACATGTCCATCCTGCATGGCGTGCTGCATCTGCTGGCGCCGTCATCGCCACGCGGGCTGCGGCTGCCGATTGATTTCTTCTTCCGCGCCCTGGCGCAGGACCAGCAGGAGCGCAGTGTCGGTGTGATTCTCTCCGGCATGGGCTCGGACGGCACGCTGGGGCTGCGTGCCATCAAGGAAAAAGCCGGCGTGGTGCTGGTGCAGGAGCCTGCGACGGCGAAGTTTGACTCCATGCCGCGCAGCGCCATCGACGCCGGGCTGGCGGACATCGTCGCCCCTGTGGGCGAGCTGCCGGGCAAGATTCTCGCCTATTTGCAACGCACGCCGCTTATCGCGCGGACGGAGCCGGTGCTGGAGGACCAGACGCAGAGCGCCATCGAAAAAGTGATCGTCCTGCTCCGCGCCCACACGGGCAACGACTTCTCCCTCTACAAGCGGAACACCCTCTACCGCCGCATTGAGCGGCGCATGGGCATCCACCAGATCACCAAGATGGCGGGCTACGTCCGCTACTTGCAGGAGAACTCCCAGGAGCTGGATCTGCTGTTTAAGGAGCTGCTCATCGGCGTGACGAATTTTTTCCGCGATCCCGCCGTGTGGGAGGAGCTGCGCACGAAGGTCATCCCCGCGCTGCTCGCCAGCCGTGCGCCCGGCCATGCGCTGCGCGCCTGGGTGCCCGGCTGCTCCACCGGTGAGGAGGCTTACTCCCTCGCCATGGTGTTCCGGGAGGCGGTGGAGGCGCTCAAGCCCAAGGCCAGCTTCGTCCTGCAAATCTTCGCCACCGACCTGGACCGCGACGCCATCGACAAGGCGCGCCAGGGCTTGTTCCCCGCCAACATCACCGCCGATGTCTCCCCCGCGCGGCTGAAGCGCTTCTTCACCAAGGAAGACCGCGGCTACCGGGTGCGGCGGGAGATTCGCGAGATGGTGATCTTTGCGCCGCAGAACATCATCATGGACCCGCCCTTCACCAAGCTGGACGTCCTGAGCTGCCGCAACCTGCTGATCTATCTCACCGCCGAGGTGCAGAAGAAGCTCATGCCACTGTTTCACTACAGCCTCACGCCCGGCGGCCTGCTGCTGCTCGGCAGCGCCGAGACCGTGGGCAGCAGCACCGACCTGTTTGCGCCTGTCAGCGCCAAGGCGCGGATTTTCAAGCGCGCCGAAACCATCCAGCGGTCGGTGCCGGTCGAGTTTCCCGCCTCCTTCAAGGTCGGCAAGCCCGCCGGGCCAGAGACACCTCCGCCGGCCAAGCCCTCGGCCAGTTTGCAGTCCCTGGCAGACCAGTTGATCCTGCGCAGCTACGCGCCGCCGACCGTGCTGGCCAACGACAAGGGCGACATCTTCTACATCAGCGGCCGCACGGGGAAATACCTGGAGCCGGCGGCGGGCAAGGCCAACTGGAACCTCTTTGCCATGGCGCGTGAGGGCCTGCGCTACGAGCTGTCCGCCGCCTTTGCCAAGGCGCTCAAGCAGAAGGACGGCGTGGTGCTGCACGCGCTCAAGGTCGGCACCAACGGCGGCACGCAGTGCGTGGATGTCAGCGTCCAGCGGCTCGACGAGCCAGGGCCGCTGCACGGGCTGGTGATGGTCGTCTTCACCGACGTGGCCGCCCCCCTGGCCGCCCATGTCATTTCGACACCGGCTGACAGCACACGACTGACGGCCTCTGAATTAGAACTCCAGCAGGTGAGGGCCGAGGCGCGCATCACGCATGAGGAGATGCAGACCTCCCAGGAGGAGATCCGCTCCGCCAACGAGGAACTGCAGTCCACGAATGAAGAACTCCAGTCCACCAACGAGGAGCTGACCACCTCCAAGGAGGAGATGCAGTCCCTCAACGAGGAGCTGCAAACCGTGAACGCCGAACTCCAGGCCAAGGTGCATGAGCTGTCAGACAGCAGCAATGACATGAAGAACCTGCTCGACAGCACGGACATCGCCACGCTGTTCCTGGACCGGCATCTCAACGTGCGGCGCTTCACCCATCAGGCGACGAAAATCATCAAGCTCATCCCCAGCGACGTGGGCCGCCCGATCACCGATCTCGTCTCCGATCTCGACGACCCCGCCCTGGCCGCCGACGCGCGCGAGGTGCTGCGCTCGCTGGTGCCCAAGGAAAAGCCCGTGTCCGCGCCGGACGGCCGCTGGTTCACCGTGCGCATCATGCCCTACCGCACGCTCGACGACCGCATCGACGGCGTCGTCATCACTTTTGCCGACATCACCGTCGCCAAGACGCTGGAAGCCAAACTGCGTGAAAAACATGCCGCGCTGGAGCAGCGCGTCGCCAAACAAACCAAACGCAAATCATGAAAGCCGCCTCCCCCGCCCTGCGTGACCGTGCCGAAGCACGCCTGCGAAAAAAATCAGCGCCCAAGCTGCCCGTCGAGTCGCAACGCGTGCTCCATGAGCTGCAGGTGCATCAGGTCGAGCTGGAAATGCAAAACATCGAGCTGCAGGAGGTGCGCGGCCGCATGGAGGTGCTGCTGGAGCAGTACACGGACATCTATGACTTCGCGCCGGTCGGTTATTTCACCCTCACCTCTGAGGGCATCATCCAGCTCGTCAATCTCACCGGCTCCCGTCTCGTCGGCGGAGATCGCGCCAAACTGGTGGGCCGTTCCTTTGGCACGCTGCTCGCCAGCGATTCGCGGCCCGCGTTTGCCACCTTCCTCAAGCAGGTCTTTGCCACCCAGACCAAGCAGTCCGGTGAATTCCGGCTACCGCACCGCACAGTGAACCTGGAGGCCCAGCGCTCCCCCAACGGCCACGAGTGCCGTGTCATGATGGTGGACGTCACCGACCGCATCCAGGTGGAGAAGGCCGTGCGCCTTTCGGAAATGCGTTACCGTCGGCTGTTTGAAACCGCGCACGACGGCGTGCTGCTGCTGGACCCCGGCACGCGCAAAATCACGGACGCCAACCCGTTCATGACACAGATGCTGGACTACACGCATGACCAGTTGGTGGGCAAGGAGCTGTTTGAGATCGGCCTGCTGAAGGACGAGACCGCCAGCCGGGAGATGTTCCGCCAGCTCAAGCGCCAGCACGAGGTGCGCTACGAGGACCTGCCGCTGCAAAGCAAGAGCGGGCGGCATCAAGAGGTCGAGGTGGTGGCCAATCTTTACGCCGAGAGCGGCGTGCCCGTCATCCAGTGCAACATCCGTGACATCACCGTGACATCACCGTGCGCAAACTGGCGGAGCAGACCCTGCAACGCAGCGAGTCCTTGTTTTCCGCCCTCGTCGCCCAGGCGCCCTTCGGCGTCTATGTCGTGGACGCCCAGTTTCGCCTGCAGCAGGTCAATGTGCGCGCGCTGGCCGTGTTCAAGGACATCGAACCCCTGATCGACCGCGATTTTTCCGAGATCACCCGACTCCTCTGGTCGAAATCCGTCTCCGACCGGATCATCCAAAAGTTCCGGCACACGCTGAAAACCGGGGAGTCCTACCAAGCGCCCGAGTTCAATGAAAAGCGGCGGGACATCGGTGACATGCAGATCTACGAGTGGCAGATCCAGCGCGTGACCCTGCCCTCCGGCGAGCATGCCGTGGTGGCCTTCTTCAACGACATCACCGAGCGCAAGAAGGCCGAGATCGTGCGGCGGCGGCTGGAGGTGCTGACCGCCTCCAACCAGAAGCTGGAGCTGGAAATCGTGCACCGGAAGGCCGTGGAGGCCGCGCTGCGCCAGAGCGAGCAGCAGCAGGGGGAGCTGCTGGCCCAGTCCCGCGCCATGCAGGAGCAGTTGCGGCAGTTGTCCCGCCAGGTTTTGGAGGCGCAAGAAAACGAGCGCAAACGCATCAGCCTTGAGCTGCATGACGTCATCGCCCAGACGCTGACGGGCATCAACATCCGCCTCGGCACGCTCAAGCAGGCTGCCGGGCTGAACACGAAGGACTTTGCCCGCAACATCGCCCGCACGCAGCGGCTGGTGGAAAAATCTGTCCACATCGTGCACCGCTTCGCCCGTGAGCTGCGCCCGGCGGTGCTCGACGATCTCGGCCTCATCCCCGCCCTGCATGCGTATTTGAAAAGCTTCATGGCCGACACCGGCATCCGTGTCAGCCTCCAGGTCTTCGCCGGCATCGAGCGGGCGGACGCCGCGCTGCGCACCGTGCTCTACCGCGTGGCCCAGGAGGCGCTGACGAATGTGAGCCGCCACGCGCATGCCAGCCACGTCACCGTGAGCATTGAGCAGCGTCCGCAGGACCTGTGCATGAAAATCACCGACGACGGCCAGGCCTTTGACGTGGAGCACGCCTTGCAGAGCGGCAAACGCCTCGGCCTGCTCGGCATGCGCGAGCGCCTGGAGATGGTCGGCGGCAGCTTCAGCATCACCTCCGTCACCGGCCAGGGCACCACCATCGAGGCGCGGCTGCCCCTGCACAAAACCCGCGTGAGACCACCCAAACGCCCCGTCAAACCCCGCACCTGATCCGTTTATGAAACCCATCACCCTATTACTGGCCGAAGACCACATGATCGTGCGCGAAGGCCTGCGCAAAATGCTCGAACTCGAGGGCGGCTTCGAAATCGTCGGCGAGGCGCAGGACGGGCGGCAGGCCGTCGCCCAGGCGCATAAGCTGCGGCCCGACGTGGTGCTCATGGACATCGCCATGCCGCTGCTCAACGGCCTGGAGGCCACGCGGCAGATCCTTCACGCGCATCCCGCCGCCAAGGTGCTCATGCTCTCCGCGCACAGCGACGACGCGTACGTCACAAACGCCGTCGAGATCGGCGCGTCCGGCTTTCTGCTCAAGCAGAGCTCCGCCCACGACGTCTGCCGCGCGCTGCGCGAGGTCCACGCCGGGAAAAAATTCTTCACGCCCACCCTGGCCAAACGCCTGAACCATCACCTGAAAAAATCACGCGAGCGCGGCGAGCTTGCCCCCGGCAAAAACGCCCCGGTGCTCAGTTCCCGCGAAGCCGAGGTGCTTCAGCTCATCGCCGAGGGCAAGGCCAACAAGGAAACCGCCGACGAACTGCACATCAGCGTCAAGACCGTCGAAAAACACCGCCAGAGCCTCATGGACAAGCTCAACATCCACGACACCGCCGGCCTCACCCGCCACGCCATCGCCACCGGCGTCATCGAGAACAGCGTGCAGGTCACCATCATCGACTCGTAGCGGAAGGATGAAACCGGTAATGACCGGTGAGCGGGAACTCGAAGAGGCGGTTCTCGCATTTCGGTCCCTGGCCGATGTTGTGGACGATCCAGGGCGTGGTGCCGCCATCTGGTGCCGGAACGACGATGGCGATGTGTGGAAGATGGGGCGGCACGGTGCAGGTGATGAGATCACCCGGCTTGTAGTCAGCGGCGTTTTGAGTGACGGGCAATGAGGCCCCGCGTCGCTTGAAGAAGGTCTGCAAATTCGGCACGCGGCGGTGGTCGATGTTTTTGTCGGTCGATTTCAGTCCCCAGATTTTCGGATAGGCGGCAAAGGCGCGTTTCATGTCCTCGTGAACGAGTTTTTGCAGGTCGAAGCCGAGTGCTCGGTAGCTGCGAACGATTTCATCCGTGCAGACGCCGGTGTCGGCGGGCACATCGCCATTGGGGTAGTCCAGCCGCACATAAGCAGGCTCGTAGCGCACCGTGAGCTTGGTGCGCTCCATCGCGGCCTGCACGAGGCGTTCGGCGAAGGACGGCGTCTGCGCGTGGCTGAGGCCGATGCAGGCAATGAAGAGGCAGAAACAGCGGATCATGTCAGTCACGCGGCACTTCGACACCAGAAATGAAGGTGCGTTGAACGTCGAGACGACGGTTGAGGATGAGAATGTCGGCCTGCTTGCCTTTTTCCAGACTGCCGCAGGTTTTGGCAATGCCCGTGCGCTCGGCGGGCGTGAGGCTGGCCATGCGCACGGCATCCGACAGCGTGGCGGAGGTGCTTTTCTTCATGTGGCGCACCATGTGGTCGAGTCCGACGACAGAACTGGCCAGGCCTTGGCCGGGGACGAAGCCGACCTTGCCATCACTCTCGAAAAAGGAGCCGTCGTCGTCGGAACCGAAGCGGTAGCGGCCCGGCGGCATGTCGAGAGCGCGGTTGGCATCGGTGACAAGGCACAAACGCTGCGCGCCCTTGATACGGAAGGCGAAGTCGAGCAACTCGGGAGCGAGGTGCATGCCGTCGGCGATGACCTCGGTGCTCATCTCGGCGGTGGCGAGCACGAACTGCTCCATCGAGGCCTGCATGGGCGTGCCCAGCCGTGTGCGCAGAGAGGCAACCGAGCTCATGGCGCACCAGAAGTGATCCACATGGCGCATGCCGGCCTTGAAGGCGCGTTCCATCTCCGTCCAGCTCGCGTTCGAGTGGCCGCAGGTGATGAGGCAGCGGTGTTGGCGGGCGATTTGATAAAATGCTTCAGCTCCAGGCAGTTCGGCGGCACAGGTGGCGATGCGGACGAGGTCATCCCGAAACCACATGGCATACTCCGTGGGATTCGGCGCACGACGTCCGGTGCGGGAATGGCAGCCGACCTTGTCAGCAGCAAAATAAGGGCCGTAAAGATGCACGCCTTCGATGCGGGAACCGTGGGCGGCCTCCCAGGTTCGTTTGGCCTCACGGCAGGCGCCGAGCATGGCCATGATCTGCACCGGGGCACCCGTGGTGGTGGTGGGAAAGATCGTGGTGGTGCCGTGCAGCGCGTGCGCTTTCAAGGCGGTGCGCACGGCAGGCACGGTGGCGTCCATGAAATCCGCCCCTGCCCCGCCGTGGACATGGATGTCGATGAAACCGGGGCTGATGTAACCGCCCTTGGCATCCATCACGATGGCGTTTTTGGGTTCGGCGATGTCTTTGCCCACGGCGGTGATCTTGCCGCGTTCACACAGCACCGCGCCTCCTTCAATCAGCTTGTCCGGCAGGATGAGCGTGCCGTTTTGAATGAGGAGAGGCGATGCGGCAGGCTTTTTCATAAGAGGGTGAGCGGATTCTGGCGGGTCTGAAGCGGGAAGGTGACACGCTGGCCGTTCATTCGATGCGATTCGAACACGGCGCTGATCATTTCGATGATTTCTCGGCCATGGGTGGCATCGCACAGCGGCGCGCGGTTTTCCTGGATGGCGGCGATGAGGTCGAGGCCGGGGATTTCGTGGCTGGAGACTTGTTTGGCGATGTCCTTGTCCGCCAGCACGGGTTTGCGCGCCTCGGAGCCGGTTTGAATCCACGCGAAGGGCTCCTGGTCCATGCGGAAGTCGATCACGCCCGCGTTGCCGAAGACCTGGAGGCCAAACGAGGCGGGATCGTCGTAGGCGGGCTTTTTCAGGCGGCCGTCCTTGATGCTGTCGAAGAAGAATGGCACGCCGTTGGCCATCTCGAAGCGCGCATGGACCTCGTCTCCCGCAAGCAGGCCGATGCCTTCGTCGCCTTCTTTGACATCCGCCTTGGTGACCGGTTTCCCACCCTGGAAAACACCCGCCGTGCAAGCACGCGGAGCGCCGCCGAGAGTGAGGGCGACGCCCATGACGTGAGAACCGAGCACCCACATGTCGAGGCTGCCGCCGCGCGGGTCTTCCTTGCCGCGTCCGCGCATTTCCAGCACTCGGCCGATGGCACCGTCGGCGATGAGCTTGGCCGCCATGGCCAGGGCGGGGTGGTAGCGGTTGCGGTGGGCGATGCCGATCTTGGTGCCGGACTTCTCGGCAGCGGTGAGGACTTCGTCGCACTCGGCAAGGCTGCGGAGGAAGGGTTTTTCGATGTAGATGCCTTTCGCACCGGCTTGGATCGCGGCCAGGAGCATGTCGCGATGCTGGTCAATCTGACGCGGGCCGATGGCGACGATGTCGGGCTTCACCTCGGCGAGCATGACCTTGTAATCAGCGAAGCCCTGGGTGACACCGAGCTTTTTCAGCGCCCCGGCGAGTCCTTTTTCATCCGCATCGGCCACGGCGACGATTTCGACCGCCGGGATCTTGAGCCACATCGTGTCGAGGCCATGACCATAGTTGCCACGACCGGTGTGGCCGATGACGGCGACGCGGAGTTTCTTGTCGGCAGAGGCGGCAAGACTGCTGGCGGCAAAGACGGCGGGGAGGGAGGCGAGGATGCGGCGGCGGTTCATGACAGGGACGAATGAACGTCGCCGCCAGACCCAAAAACGCACGCAGTTCGCAAGGAATGCATTTCCCATGCCTGTCTGGAGCCGCACTTTGAGGCTCTGGATCAACCTTTTGAGTTTGTTTGCCGGAAAATGTGTCTATTCATCTCCACCCGTCCACACCCAGCCACCAGGACGCCCCGCCCACCCCGATGTCAGACACCCTCGAGCATGCCGCAGGCGACTCCGTGCCGGAGTTGAAGCAGCGCATTCAAGAACTCGAAAACATGCTGCATGCCTGCCGCCTGCGCCTGCCGAACGCCCCGGCGGAAGCGGTGCGCGAGCTGGCGGAGAGCGAGGAGCGCTTCGCCCTGGCGGTGCGCGGCACCAACGACGGCATCTGGGACTGGGACCTCAAAACCGACGTGGTTTACTACGCGCCACGGTTCAAGCAGCTCCTCGGCTACACCGATGACGAGATGAAGAACCTGTTCTCGGAGTTCGAGTCCCGTCTCCATGAAGAGGATCGTGAGCGCATCCTGGCGGCGCTGAAGGCGCATGTGGACGAGCAGGTGCCGTATGACGCGGAATACCGCCTGAAGTGCAAAGACGGTGACTACCGCTGGTTCCGGGCGCGTGGCAGCGCCCTGCGGGACGCCGCCGGACACCCCTACCGCATGGCCGGGTCCATCACGGACATCACGGAGCAGAAGGAGTCCATCCGCGCCCTGGCGGCGAGCGAGGAGCGCTTTGCCCTGGCCGTGCGCGGCACCAACGACGGCATCTGGGACTGGGACATCCGCAGCGGCGAGGTATTCTTCTCCCCGCGCTGGAAAAGCATGGTCGGCTACGAGGACGATGAGCTGCCGGACAATTTCACCGCCTTCGAAAAGCTGCTGCACCCCGACGATCACGACCGCGTGATGGCAACGCTGAACGAGTATCTGGACAACCAGAGCCAGCGCTACTCCGTGGAGTTCCGCTTCCGGCACAAGGATGGAAGCTGGCGCTGGATTCTCGCCCGCGGCCGGGCCTTGCGCGATGCGAATGGCAAGCCCTACCGCATGGCCGGCTCCCACACGGATGTGACCGAGCGCAAGCAGGACGAGGAGGAGCTGCGTCAGGCACGCCAAGCCGCCGAAGCGGCCAACAGCTCCAAAAGCGTCTTCCTGGCGAACATGAGCCATGAGATCCGCACGCCGATGAACGGTATCATCGGCATGAGCGAGCTGCTGCTGGGCACGGGCCTGGACAGCTCCCAGCGTGAGTATCTGGAGATGCTCAAGCAGTCCGCCGACTCACTGCTGGAGCTGCTCAACGACATCCTGGACTTCTCCAAGATCGAGGCCGGCAAGATGGAGCTGGACTCCCACGAGTTCGACCTCAACGCCATCGTCACCGAGACGGTACAGGCGATGGGAGTCCGCGCCTTCCAGAAACGGCTGGTCCTGCTGCACCACATCAGCCCGACGATCCCGGGGCGCCTGATCGGCGACGACGGCCGGCTGCGGCAGATTTTGATCAACCTCGTCGGCAACGCGATCAAGTTCACCCACAAGGGCGGCGTCACCATCGAGGTGAACGTGGAGTCCGAGACGGCGGACCTCATCATGCTGCACTTCAAGATCAACGACACCGGCATCGGCATCGCTGGCAACATGCATGAGCGCATCTTTGAGGCCTTCACGCAGGCCGAGACCTCCACCACACGCCGCTACGGCGGCACCGGCCTCGGGCTGGCCATCTGCCGCGATCTCGTGGATCTGATGCATGGACGCATCTGGGTGGAAAGCCAGCCGGACGTCGGCAGCACCTTCCACTTCACCGCCGCCTTTGGCCGCACCAGCGGCATCTCCATCAAGCCCATGTCGCCGCGCCCCGAGCCGGCCATCACCGCGCACGCCTCCATGAAGGTGCTTGTGGTCGAGGACGGTCATGTGAACCAGCTCGTCAGCTCCCGCATGCTGGAAAAACGCGGCCACCTGGTCACGCTGGCCTCCAACGGCCATGAGGCCATCGACTTCTTCAAAAGCGAGCCGTTTGACGTCATCCTCATGGACGTGCAGATGCCCGGCATGAACGGCCTGGAAGCCACCGCCGCCATCCGTGTGATCGAGCAAAGCACTGGCGGGCATGTGCCCATCGTCGCCATGACCGCGAACGCAATGAAAGGCGACCGCGAACTCTGCCTGACCGCCGGAATGGACGACTACCTCGCCAAACCGCTGCGGTCCGCCGAGCTGTTCCAAACCATTGAGAAATTCTCCGTCAAGCCCCGGTCGCTGGAAAGCACTCCTCTCCCGCCGCCCGGACCGGAACCAGCATGGCAGCCCCCGGCCCAATCACAGCCTCCCGCAGGCGTTTCATTCGATGCCGAAGCCTTCCGTGAGTCCGCCGGTGATGACAAGCTCATGCGGAAACTCATCACCATTTTCCCCGAGGACACGCAGAAATACCTGCGCAAGGCGGAAAAGGCGCTCGCCGCAGGCAAGGCACGACCGCTCTACGAGGCGGCGCATTCACTCAAAGGCATGCTCGGCGTCTATGCCGCGCCCAAGGCCTTCCGCCTGGCCTCCGAGCTGTGCGAGTACGCGCACGCGGCAGACTTGAAGGGCGCGCAGTTCATGCTCGACCAGTTGAAGAAGGAATGCGCCCTCGTGGGCGAGGCGCTCACGAGCTATGACCCGGTGATCTGAGGTCAGAGATATTCGGACATGCCGTCATAGCCATGCACCACCTCAATCGGGTGGCCGATCTCCCGCAGAATCTGCCGCGTGAGGTTCAGCTTCGAATGCAGCGCCGGATCATCATGGTCAGGGTCATGATGCACCACGATCCACTTTTTGACGCCGGTGAGCTTCGTCATGGCGCAGGCCGTGGCCAAGTTGGAGTGTCCCCAGCCGATGCGCTTTGGATAGTCCGTGGGCAGGTACTGTGCCTCATGCACCAGCAGGTCCACGCCGTCGAGGAACTTCAAAATCGGCTCGTAAGGCACCACGAGGTCCGTGTCACGGGTGAGCAGGGCTGGAGAGCCTGTGTAGCCCTGGAGAAACTCGTTGTCCGGCATGAAGACCACACTGCGGCCCTCGTGCTGCACCTTGAAGCCCACCGTCGCACCCGGATGCTGCGTGAACTCACGCGTCACCGTCACATCACCGATCTTCACCGGCTTGTCGTCCAGGAACACGAAATTGATCTTTGCCCGAAGGTCCTCGCGCTGGATCGGGAAGTAATCGCGGTCCATCTGGCCGCAGAGCAGGGATTCGATGTTCTTCCCGAAGCCACGCTCGCCATAAACCGTGATCTCAAAGCCCGGCACATAGATCGGCGTGAAGAACGGGAAACCCTGGATGTGATCCCAATGCGTGTGCGAGACGAACAAATGGACGTGGCAGGGCCCGCCCGCCAGAAATGACAGCCCGGCCTCCCGCAGCCCGGAACCCGCGTCAAACATGATGCGCTCCTTGCCCGTGCTGTATTCAAAGCACGTCGTGTTGCCCCCGTGCTGCGCATAACGCGCCCCGCACACCGGAATCGAGCCCCGCGTGCCCCACAGCCGCACATGCGGACGCTTCGTGTCCAGCACCGGCGCGTACTGCTCCACCGCTGTCGGGATATGCGAGCGGTGCGTCACCCCTCGGGTGGTCGCCGCCTCATGGAAATACTGCTGCAATTTCCCAAGCAGCAGCTCGGGGTCGAAAGGCTTGATCAGCACGTCCACCGGCCCGGTTTGCTGGATGTGCTTCAGCTCCGTGGAATAATCCTTCGCCGTGCAAACGATCACCGGCAGGTGCTGCGTGGCCTGCTGCGCACGCAAATGTCGCAGCACCTCCAGGCCGTTCATTTTCGGCATTATCAGGTCCAGCACCAGCAGGTCCGGCTTGAACTCCTCGATCTGCTCCAGGCACTCTTCCCCGTCCTCCGCGACTTTCACAAGGTAGCCGTGCGTCTCAAGCGCGTGCGACACCCGCAGGGAAATGGCGCGCACGTCCTCCGCGAGAAGGATTTTTTTGGGTGGGGTTGGGTTCGCCATGTCTTGCCTCTGTACTATACTCACACGGTGAGTTGGTCGGGCTGGCGGGATTCGAACCCACGACCTCTTCGTCCCGAACGAAGCGCTCTACCAGGCTGAGCCACAGCCCGCTTTTGTCATCGCTGACGGTTGCGGAAACCCACGGGCGAACCCGCGAGCGGGACGAATGGGTAGCCTTTCGCGGAAAAGGCGCAAGTTAGAAGATGTCCGGCTCCGGCACAGCGGGGCCATGCTGGAGGAAATCGAAGTCGGCCCCCTGATCCGCCTGCGTGACGTGCTCGACGAAAAGCTTCGCGTAACCCCGATGGTAGCGTGTGGGCGCTGGCTTCCATGACGCACGGCGCTGCTCCAACTCCTCATCACTCACATGCAGGTGCAGTTTGCGGTTCGGCACGTCGAGTTCGATGAGGTCGCCGGTTTTCACGAGGGCGAGTGGGCCGCCGACGGCGCTTTCGGGGGCGATGTGGAGGACGCAGGCACCGTAGCTCGTGCCGCTCATGCGGCAGTCGGTCAGGCGCACCATGTCGCGGATGCCCTGCATGATGAGTTTCTTCGGAATCGGGAGCTGGCCCCACTCCGGCATGCCGGGAGCGCCGACGGGGCCGGCACCGCGAAGGATGAGCACGGTGTCCTTCGTCACATCGAGGTTCATGTCATCGATGCAGGCCTTCATCGCCGGATAGCTGTCAAAGACGAGCGCGGGGCCGGTGTGCGTGCAGAGTTCCTTCGTGGCGGCGGCATGTTTGATGACCGCGCCGTTGGGGCAAAGATTGCCACGTAGGATCGCAGTGCCACCGTCGGGCTGGAGCGGGTTTTTCGGCGTGCGGATGACGTCTTCGTTGTGGATGATAGCGTCGGCGATGTCCTCGCCGAGCGTCTTGCCGGTGATGGTGGGCACATCCGTGTGCAACAGCTCGCGCATGCCATTGAGCAGCGCCTGGAGACCGCCGGCCAGATAAAACTCCTCCATCAAGTATTTGCCCGCAGGCCGCATGTTCGCCAGCAGCGGCACTTGGCGGCTGATCTCGTCGAATTTTTCGAGTGGGAGCTTGATGCCGAGCCGGCCGGCCATGGCAATGAGATGCACGATGGCGTTTGTGCTGCCGCCGAGCGCCATATCGACCGCGATGGCGTTTTCAAACGAGCGCTCGGTGACGATGCCGGACGGTTTGCGATCCAGCCACACGTTTTCGACGATCTGACGGCCCGCAGCCGCTGCGGTACGCGTGTGCGCACTATCCACCGCAGGAATCGACGAGGCTCCGGGAATGCAAAGACCGAGCGTCTCCGCCAGTGCGGTGAGCGTGCTCGCGGTGCCCATCGTCATGCAGTGGCCGGGGCTGCGGGCGATGCCGTCCTCGATCTCGCACCATTGTTCCCAGCTCAGATTGCCCGCGCGTTTTTCGTCCCAGTATTTCCACACGTCGCTGCCGCTGCCGAGCGTCTCGCCGCGCCAGTTGCCCTTCATCATCGGGCCGCAGGGCATGTAAATGACCGGGATGTCCATGCTGAAGGCACCCATGAGCAGCCCTGGCGTGGATTTGTCGCAGCCACCGAGCAGCACCGCGCCGTCGATGGGATTCGCGCGCAGCATTTCCTCCGTCTCCATCGCCAAAAAATTGCGGTGAAACATCGCCGTGGGCTTTGTGAGCATCTCGCCCGCCGACATGACCGGAATCTCCATCGGATGACCGCCCGCTTGAAGGATGCCGCGCTTCACCGCGTCCGCCGAGAGACGCAAATGCATGTGGCAGGAGTTCAGATCGCTCCAGGTGTTCAAGATGCCGATGACCGGCTTCCCCACGATGTCCTCCGTGCCCCAGCCGTTCTGTTTCGCCCGTGAGCGATGGCCAAAGGAACGCAGTTCATCGCGGCCATACCAGCGCCAGGAGCGGAGTTGTTCAGGAGTTTTGGGAGTGGTTTGGGAGGTCATTTCGACAGGATTAACAAGAGAGATGGCCTCCGGTCAAATCGTCCTCGTTCTCCTACTCGAACTCGTCCTCGATCCAATCGTTCCGCATTGCCCAAACCGACCGATTCCGCCCAAACCCTGTCCGACATCCTTCTTGCAGTCGCGCCGTAGTTCCTGCTACAACCTGCCCAACCATGCGCTCTCTCGTTTTCCTCTCGTTCTGCCTCCTCAACGTCGATCTGCTTGCCGCTGGCAAAGAAATCGAAGGTGAACGCAAAGCCGCCCAGACCGCCTGCCCCACGCCGGAGGAAGCTCGCGCGAAAATGAGCGTGCCGGAGGGCTACGAGGTCCGCTGCTTCGCGCATGAGCCGATGGTGCAGAATCCTGTCGCCATGACTTGGGATCATCGCGGCCGTTTGTGGGTCGTGGAAGCTTATGAATATCCCGAAGGCTCGCCACATCCCGCACCCTTCGGCAGCGAGGCCAAGGACGATCAATACCACCCGCTGCCAAAGACCGGCGACAAAATTCCCCGCGACCGTGTCATCATTCTCGAAGACACCGATAACAACGGCGAGGCCGACAAGCGCACCGTGTTCGTCGAGGGCCTCAATCTCGCCTCTGCCATCATCTGCGGCGACAACGGCATCTATATCGGCCAGCAGCCGCACCTCATCCACTTCCGCGATGACGATGGCGACGACAAACCGGACGCCTGGCGCGTCGTGCTCACCGGTTTCGGCCGCGAAGACACACACGAGCTCGTGAACAGCTTCACCTGGGGCCCCGACGGCTGGCTTTACATGACGCACGGCGTCTTCACCAACAGCAAAGTCCGCCGCCCTGGACAGCCGGAGAGCGAGGGCTTCAAGTTTGATGCCGGGATTGGAAGAGCGAGGCCGGTAGGACGGGCTTCCAGCCTGTCGCCGAGTGTCTCGGGCATCCTGCCCGAGGCTGGGAAACCGGGCAAGATGCCCGCCTCACCCGAGGCAGGCGGAATGCCCGCGCTCCCGTGGGAATTCGAAGTCTTCGCCGACGGCACCAGCAATCCCTGGGGCTGCGACTACGACGCCGCGGGGAACTTCTTCGTCAGCGCCTGCGTCATCGACCACTTCTTCCACATGGCTCCCGGCGGCATCTACGTGCGCCAAGGCGGTGCGCCGGAGAATCCGTATGCCTACGAGCAACTGCCCAGCATCGTCAAACATAAGCACTTCCGCGCCGCGTATGCCGGCGTGCAGATTTATCAAGGCGGTCGCTATCCCGCCGACACGCACGGCCACGCCTTCATCGGCAACATCCACGACAACGCCATCCACGAAGAAATCCTCACGCCCGTTGGTGCCACGTTCAAATGCGAGCCGCGTCGCGACTTCCTCCGCGCCAACGACGGCTGGTTCCGCCCCGTCAGCACCCAGACCGGCCCCGACGGCTTCCTTTGGATCATGGACTGGTGCGACAAGTATCCCTGCTACCAAAATGCCAAAGCCAACCCCGAAGGCGTGGACCGCGAACGCGGAAGAATCTGGCGCGTCGTTCATGATGGAGCGCACGCGTCCCGCGTGCCGAACTCCGCGTCCTCGCGGAGTTCCGTCCCTGAAGCGAACGACAAACCGGCAAGCGAACGCCCAGGGACGGCTTCCGGCAGGGACGCCGAAAGCAGCACGCGAGGACGCGTGCGCTCCATCCCAACCCGCGACCACGCCGACCTCGACCTCAAGAAACTCCCCACCGCTGACCTCGTGAAGACCCTGGAGCATCCCAACAACTGGATGCGCCGCATGGCGAGGCGGATGCTGGTAGAAGGACGCGATGAGTCTGCACGCACACTTTTGGAACCATTGTGCCTGAAATCCGTAAACCAAGAAGCTCTTTGGACACTTTGGTGCGCTCGACTTCTGTCCGACTCTTTGCTGCTACAGCTTGAGAAGCACGCGGCCACTCCGATGAGGTTTTGGACAGCTCGTCTGCTTCATGAAAAGATGAAGGCGCAGCTCCAGAATGGACATGCAACCAAATTCGAGGAGGAGGAAGACCGGCGTGAAAAAGAAGAACTCAATACTCGGAAACCTGATTCTAGCGGAGGTTATCCCATCTCAACCACCAGTCCGAATGCCATATTGGAGAGATTGGCAAAAGACTCCGAACCAGCCGTGAGATTTGCTGTCGCTGTATCAGAGAGACAATATCTGACAACTCATCTGACGGTTAACCGTCGAACCGAAGCAGTGCCGCTCTTGGGGAAGTGCTTTCAAAGCAACGTATTGCCGTTCTTGATCGAATATTCTTCGAAGACATTCGACCCCAATCTGTCCTTCATGATCTGGCAGGCGATGGAGTCTGGAATCAGCGTCTTGTCGGAGGATGACATTGACGAACTGTCATCATTGTTCTCACGCTCTGGCCAGCTTGGACATGTGCTTAGCCACAAGACCATGCGCCGATTGTGCGACACGCGGAAGGCGGAGAACCTCGATCTCGCGGTCGAGTTCTGCGACAAGATCGCCGAGCACGACATCCTGCTCGCGCATGCGCTGGATGGACTCGTCAAAGGTCAGGAAGGCGGCGTGATCAAGCCGGTGAAGGATGTCTCGGCCAGCCTCGCGAAGTGGCGTTCGTCGGCGAATGCGGACGTGCGGAAGCATACGCAGACGCTCGCGGTGCTGTGGGGTGATGAAGCAGCCGTGAAGGAGATGATCGTGGCGCTGCACGATGCCTCGAAGCCGGAGAAGGACCGCATCGCGGTGCTGCAATCGCTACGGAAGGTCAAAACGGACGCGGTGAAGGAAGGGCTGAAGCCGTTGCTGGCTCCGGGCACGTCCACCACGCTCGGCGTGGCAGCGATTCGTGCGGCGGCGGACCTCGGGGGCGATGATTTCATCGCGCCGCTGCTCACGCAGGCCGCGTCGAAGGATTTCAATCTGCGCATCGCCGCGCTGGAGGCACTTTCCAGTCGTGCGACGTGGACGAAGGCCATGCTGGAGGCCATTTCGGCCGAAAAAGTCAGCGCCAGCGGCTTCCCGGCTCCGGTGCGACGAGCGCTGGCGACGAGCAAGGACAAGGCCATCCGCGATCACGCCTTCAAGGTGCTCGGCGCGTGGCAGGATTCGTCAGAGGACGTGAAATCGCTCATTGCCGCGAAGAAGCAGGCTTGTTTGACCGGCGAGCCCGATCTCGCCAACGGCAAGCTCATCTTCACCTCCACCTGCATGGTCTGCCATGAGTTCCACGGCGGTGGGCAGAAGGTGGGGCCGGATTTGATCGGCAGCGGTCGCAGCAACCTCGATGCGATCCTCGCCAACGTGATCGATCCCAACCAGATCATCGGCAACGGCTACGAGAATTTCTCCGTTGCCACCAAGGACGGCCGCACGCTCGCCGGGCGCGTCGTCGAAGACACGCCGGGCCATGTGAAGCTGCTCGGTGCTGGAGGTGCCGCGCAGGTCGTGCCGCGCGATCAAATCGCCACCCTCACCAACACCAAACAGAGCCTCATGCCCATGGGCTTCGGCGCTTTGCCGGATGCGATGTTCCGCGATCTCATCTGGTACATCCTCGCTCCGCCCGAAGAAGGCCCGCTGACGCCCGCCAAGAAGGATCTGCTCATCAAAGGCGTCGAAGTCGCCGACACGAACGCGAAACCCAAAGGCACCAACTGGCGCGCCATCGACTGGGAGAGCGTCAGCCTGTGGAATCCCGACTGGAAGGTCAACGCGCCCGATTTCGAGCGCACACCGGTCAAACTGGCCGAATACCACGGCAAGATGAACGTGCTGCTCATGCATCCGTTCCCGGACAAGAAGACGCCCGCGAGCTTTGAGCGGAAGCTGAAGGTCGAGAAGACGAGGCTGAAGTTCAGCGTCGCGGCGGATGATCGGGGGGATTGGATCGTCAAGACCGTGGTCAACGGTCAAGTGGTCAAGGAAGTGGCCGTTGACCATGAGAAGCCGCGCTGGAAGACCGTGGAGGTCGATCTGGCGAAGTTTGCAGGCCAGGAAGTGACTGTACGGCTTGAGGCACATGCCAGCGGCTGGAACATGGAGTTCTCGTATTGGAACGGGATCAGGCTGGAGTAACGCGGCCTATGATCAAACTGCATGCTTGAGATTGATCCGAGTGCGTGTGAGCCGCTTCCTGGGCGGGGGGAGAACTTGAATGACGAGCCGCCTGGGTTTGGAGCCTGCTGTTTTCTCTTTGCGGGCGAGAAGCCAGCTCACGAGCGAATGCGGGGATTCAGCCGACCCCTTTTTCGCCAGCAATCCTTTCACACTGATGTCCTCGTCCAAAGCAGGCCAGTGGATGCCTAAACCGCCTCCTATCAGCCGGTAATCTCGGCGTTCGGCCTTCGTGGCAAAACGCAGTCGCGGATAGAGCGCTGTGGGGACGACGATCTGGCGGCCACCTTCGAGCAACACACGCAGCATCTCCCCGTCGAAGGAGATTTTCACGGCCTTGGGAGATTCGCGGTCAGGATTCAAAGTGCTCATGCCAACGACGGATGATAGCCTGTTTGTGCTTGGTGACAATGCGTTCGATTCGGCGGATTTCTGCGGCTCCAAAGCCTCCGGCTGAGGCCAGACGCACCGGCTCCATCCAGAATTTTGCCTCCTTGTCCTCCCTCTCGACATGCACATGGACCGGCTCGTTGCCTTCATCGGAGTAGAAAAACAGACGGTAGGGTCCACTGGTGAGGACAACTGGCATGTGTGGCATTTGAAGCCATCCAGGAGACGCATTGCAAGACTGAATTTTCCCTGTTCCAGAGCGCTGAATCATGCACTGTGCGCCCATGCGCAGTCCTTTGGTCCTTTCGCTTGCCTTGATCTCCGCCACGAGCCTTCACGCGGCGCCGACGACTCCTGCACCCGCGCCAACGACGGCTCCGGTCGCGAATCCCACGCCGAAAGCCGCCCCCAAGCCTGCTGAAACGAAACCAGCGGCGAAGCCGGAGGCCAAACCCGCCGCTCCACCCGTGAAGCCGCCACCGGAGGATGCTTACAAGCAGATGGAGATGCTAACGCGGGCGATGGAGATGGTGCGGCAGAATTATGTGGATGAGTCGAGGATCACTTATGAGGAGCTGGTGGAAGGAGCGCTCGAAGGCATGCTGCGACGGCTGGACCCGCACTGCGAGTACATGGGCAAGTCGCTGTTTGAAGACATGCAGCGCGAGCAGAGCGACACATCGGAAGGCATCGGCATCACCATCGCATTGAGGCAAAACCAGCTCACAATCATCACCGTGCGCGAGGACGGCCCGGCGGCGGCGGAAGGCGTGATGGCGGGCGATCAGCTCGTGCGGATCAACGACGTGCTGACGGATTCCGTGGGTGTGGTGGAGGCGATGCAGCTTCTCAACGGCAAGGCCGGCGAGGAAGTGCGGCTCACGGTGCGCCGGCCGGGCACGAAGCAGTTTCTCGATTTCAAGGTGAAGCATGAGACCCTGGCGGAGTCTTCCGTGCATGATCCAATGCTGCTGTCGCCCAAGATGGCGGGCGAGTACAAGATCGGCTACACGCGGGTGTCGCAGTTCAACGCGCCGACGGCGGCTGAACTGAGCGACGCTTTGGACGAACTGGAAAAACAGGGCATGCAAGCCTTCGTGCTCGACCTGCGCAACAATCCCGGCGGCTTGGTGGACAGCGCGGTGGCGATCTGCGGCGAGTTTTTGCCCGAAGGCACGGTGGTGGTGACCACGGAGGGCCGTGTGGCCTCGCAGAATCCGCCGCCGTATCGCACGCCCTCACGCGGCGGCAAGGAGCCGAGGAAGTATCCCATCGCGGTGCTGATCAATCACGGCAGCGCGAGCGCCAGTGAACTGACGGCGGGCGCGTTGCAGGATTTGAAACGGGCGATTGTCGTGGGCACAACGAGTTTCGGCAAAGGCAGCGTGCAGACGATCCTGCCGATGAAGAATGGCGCTGCGATGCGACTGACGACGGCGAAGTACTACACGCCAAGCCATCGCACAATTCATGAGAGCGGCGTGGAGCCAAACATCGTGGCCGCCTTGACCTCGGAGGAAGAAAGCCGCGTCGCGAAATGGCGCATGACCCATGGCACTGGCGAGGCGGCGGCGCTGGAGCTGGCGAATCTCGGTGACAGGCAGCTCGAACGCGCCGTGGACTCGCTCAAGGGCGTGCTGGTGTTCGACGCGTTTGTGGCCCCGACGCTGGCTCCGGCGGCGAAGCCGTTGAAGTAGTCGAGGAAACTTGTCACTCCAGCAATCCGCGGGCGATGATGGCATCGACGGGATTGTGATCGTCGGTGAAGACGTATTCCGAATGCGGAACCGTGCCGACGGGAACGTGGGTGCGAATGAGACGCTCCTGCCAGGAACCTGCGGTGACATAGCGGTCGGCTATCAGCGGCTTCAAAGGCTCGCGCGAGCACATGAGGATGACGTTTTGTGTTTCATCCCGACGATAGCCGACGGAGAACACCTCCACGTGCGGGAACGCCTTGCGCAGGGTGGCTAGCATGCCGGAGGTCAGCTCAGACTTCGGCCCGGTGACGGCGGCGATGAGGTTCATGATGAAAACGCCCTTCGGTTCGAGGTGATCGGCGATCTGCTGGTAGAACTCCTGCGTGGCCAGGTGCGGCGGGATCTGGCGAATGCCGTTGTAGGCGTCGCCAAAGACGAGATCCCACTTTTTGCCGCTGTTTTGCAGCAGGAAGCGGCGCGCATCTCCCGCGTGGGCCTGCACGCGGGGGAATTCATCGAGCTTGAAGAACTTGCGGCCGACTTCGATGACCTGGGGGTCGATTTCGACGACATCGACGGCGGCTTCAGGAAAATCCCGCGAGACGTTCTCCGGCATGCCGAAGGCTCCGGCACCGATGAACAAGGCGCTGCTGACTTTGGCCGGTTCACGCAGCAGAGCGAGTTTCCAATATTCCTGATACGGCAGGATCAGATCGCCGGTGTTGGCGTCCATGCCGCCTTCCATGGTGGAGTCGAGCTGGAGCACGCGGCGTGTCACCTTGCCTTCGGTCTGCTCGCTGACCTCGATGTGATGATAAAACGACTCATGCTCAAAGATGACACCGGGCTTGGGTTTTGGCGCGGTCATCCAGCTCATCGAAAAGGCGAAGACGCCGCTCAGGATCACCGGTGCCTGCTGCTTGAGCGAGTTTTTGGCCAGCAGGAAGGCGATGACGGCCAGCACGAGCAGCACCGCCGCCGTGCCGAAGAAAATGCTGCGCACCCCGAAGGTGGAGAGCAGGAAGAAGCCGGAAAGGAAGGTGCCGACAAAGCTGCCGAGCGAACCGAGCATGCTGATCGTGCCTGCGGCGGCGCCGACATGCGTGTCTTTGAGCGTGAGGCTGTAAAACCGCACCGCCGCCGGAGAAACCGCGCCGAGCAGCACGCCGGGGATCGCGAAGAGCAGCAACGAGATGATCACCGGCCCCGCAATGAGGCCATGCGCGCTCAAGCCGAGGGCAAACACGGTGTGCAGGGCCGGAATGAAGAACGTCAGCACCGCGGAGCCGGCCAGCAGCCAGCCGAGGAGATCGAGCGCCATCTTCCTGTCCGCCAGATGCCCGCCCAAATAACCGCCAGCGCTGAAAGCGATAAGGATGACGCCGATCAGGGCGGTCCAAGTGTACACGCTGTTTCCAAAAAAGGGCGCGAGCAGACGGTAGGCGCAGATTTCGATGACCATCATCGCGGCTCCGGCAAGAAAACACGAAACGCCGAGGAAGATGCGCGTACTGCGGGCGGATGTGGCGTTGTCCGATGATGAAGCGGAAGACTTGGATGGAGAGCGGGACATGCTGTGGATTTGCGGTTCTCTGTTCGCAGTGGGTGCTCAGTCGTTGTAAAAGACGAGGCTCATGATTTTCCAACCCCTGGGAGTCTTGATGAGCGTGAAGCAATCGGTGCCGGTGGTGATCTCCGCGCCCTTGGTGAGCTTCCAGCGCACGCTGGCCTGCGCGGTGCGGTCGTCACGCAGGATCTTCATGTCCGTGGGCACCTCGGTCATGGGTGACGAGGCAGTGGCATGGCTGAGCTTCTGGCCGTGCAGGAAATCCGTGAGGCCCTGGCTCTGGGGCATGCCCTGCTGCACGAAGATGACGCGGGCCTGCTCGTGGAAACAAGCGCCGTAGCCGTCCATGTCCTTGGCCGACCAGGTGGAGAAGTAGCGCGTGAGGAAGGCGCGGACGTCGCTGTCGTCCGAAGGCTGAGCCGGGCTGCAACAAGCGATGAATGACGAATGCAGAATGACGAATGTCGAGAAGACGACCAGACGAGTCATCTGGCGAGTCCAGGCTGGTTCGTCATTCTTCATTCGGAATTCGTCATTGGCGGCGTGGCCGCGCTTAGTCTTCCACAAAGGCTTCCTCTTCGACCCCCAGCAGGGCCAGGATGCGGTTCAGGTCGTCCGAGCCATAATAGTCGATCTCTATGCGACCCTTTTTCTCAGCGTGGTGAATGCTGACGTTGGTGGTGAGGTGCTGAATGAGCTTTTGCTCCACGGACTCGATGGCGCGGGCGAATTCCGTCTCCGTCGGCTTCGGTTTGGGCGGCGGCGGCGGATGCAGGATGGCATCAATCACCTTTTCAGTGGCGCGGACGGTGAGTCCTTTGCTGATGATCTGCTGGGCGACGCGTTCTTGCTCGTCCTGCTTTTTGAGCATGAGCAGCACCTTGGCGTGACCGGTGGAAAGCTTCGAGCCGGCGAGCATTTCACGAATGCCCACGGGCAGGTCGAGCAGGCGCATCGTGTTGGCCACGGTGGCGCGGTTCTTGCCGACCCGCTGCGCGATGTCCTCCTGGCGCATGTTGAAGTCCTTCGCCAAGCGAGAGTAGGCCTGGGCCTCCTCAATGGGGTTCAGACCCTCGCGCTGAAGGTTTTCGATGAGCGCCATCTCCAGCACGTCCTTGTCGGAGGCTTCACGGACGATGACGGGAAGTTCCTTGAGGCCCAGTTCGCGCGAGGCGCGGTAACGGCGCTCGCCGGCGATGAGCTCCAGCTTGCCGTTCACCCGGCGGACGATGAGCGGCTGGATGATGCCGTGCTCACGGATGGACTCCATCAACTCCGTAAGCTGCTCGGGCTGGAATTCTTTCCGCGGCTGCAGCGGGCTGGGGACGATCTGATCCAGCGTGACGCGGTTCACCACGTCTCCAGGGGCGGGCTGCGCGAGGGCAGGCAGGCGCGAGATTCCAGACACCGACGAAGGTGCCGAAATGAGTGCGCCGAGTCCTTTTCCGAGAGCCGTTTTTGCCATAGGGTGGCCGAGACTAGGGAGCACACGGAGGGATGCAAATCGGAATCTCGGTGAATCTGCATCCCACTCATCCAAGACTTTACCGGAGCCGGATTTCGCTCCATCTGAAGGCTATGAAAAGCATGACAGGATTTGGCCGGGGCGAGGCGCAACGGGAAGGCGTGACGTGGAGCGTGGAATGCAGCGCGGTGAACCGCAAACAGCTCGAAGTGGCGGTCAATCTGCCGCGTGAGCTGGCCGAACTGGAGAACGCGGTGCGCACGGAGGTCGCGGCCGCCGTTTCACGCGGGCGGGTGAATGTGGCCGTGCGCCGAGAGGCAGCGGGAGCGGCGGCAGACGCCGTGCGGATCGATCAGGCGCTCGCCGCCCATTATTTCCATGCCATGCACACGCTGGCGCTGAAGCTGGACATTCCGCCGGAGATTTCGCTGACGGACATCACCCGCATGCCCGGTGTGGTGACCCAGGCGCAGGCAGAGATCGCGACCGAGGATGCCTGGCCACCGGTACAGGAGGCGCTGGCCGTTGCCTTGAAGCAGTTGAACACCATGCGCACGGCAGAAGGCGGCAGCTTGCGCACGGACATCGAAACGCGCCTCCGCGTAATTGAATCGTTGTTGGAATCGATCCGTGAAAAAGCCGCCACCGTGCCCGAACAACAGCGCAAACTGCTGCGCCAGCGGCTGGAGGACGCCGGGCTGCCGCTGCCGCTCGATGACGAGCGGCTGGTCAAGGAAATCGCCCTCTTTGCGGACCGCACCGACATCTCCGAGGAGCTCACGCGTGCGGCAAGCCATGTGAAGCAGTTCCGCGCCTACCTCGGTGCCGACGCGCCTGCCGGGCGCAGCTTGGATTTCCTGCTGCAGGAGTTCTTCCGCGAGTTCAACACGATGGGATCGAAGTGCAACAACGCCGAGATCGCCCATCACGTCGTCACCGCGAAGACCGAGCTGGAGAAGATCCGCGAGCAGGTGCAGAACGCGGAGTGAGTCACGAGCCCCCGGGCTGCGGCAGTTCTTTGGGCACGGACTTGGGCGGCTCAGGCTTGATTTTGCCATCCTCGGGTAGCCAGGCTTCAGGAGCGCCGGCTTTGACCATGACCTCGCGCAGGGTGACGGACTTGCCATCGCGGCGCTTGCTCTCCTCGGCGGCTTCCATGAAGGCGTAGATTTCGAGTGTTTGCTTCGGTGAGACGGGAGCCTGCTTCGTTTGGAAAAATTTGATGATCTCCCGCAGCATCGGCGTGTAATCACCCTCGGATTTCTGCTCGGTGATCTGGGTGTCGCCAAAGCGGATGAGCTTGTAGGCCTTGGCCCCCTCATGGATGGCATGCAGGGTGCCAGTACGATTCCCCGACCAGAGGCCAACGACGACGGAGGCCGAGGGCGTGGTGGTGCGTGTCACCGAAAGGCAGCCACCGCCCATGACAGTGAAGAGCGCCTCCGTGGGATGGATGCCGTAGAAGAACAAATCGGGATGATGCGGCAGGACGTGCGCCGGACCGTAGGAAATGACGCCGCGTGCCGGTGTTTTCTCGGCATTGGCGACTTCCAGCACACCCGGATACCAGCGCACAGCGGAGGCGCTGAAAACCGGCACCTGGGCGGTGGTGGCGAGCTTGTAAATTTCCACGGCGTCCCTCAAGGAGGCTGCCACAGGCTTGTCCATGAACACCGGTTTGCCTGCGGCGATGATCTGCCTCATCTGCTCCAGGCGAGGACGGCCTTCCAGGCTGAGGAGAAGGATGGCATCGACGTCCTTGCAGGCTTCCGCCACACTGCCGACGATGCGCACGCCGTACTTGTCCCGCACGGTGGCGGTGAAGCCCTCGACGCGGCTTTTGCTTTCCTCAATGTCAGGGCTGCCGCCGGGAAAGGCCACAACCACACGGGCACCGGGGATGTGACTGGGGTTCGCTGGGTCGTTCAGGCGCAGCGTGAACTGCTCCGAATGCGAGGTGTCGAGGCCGATGATGCCGATGCGAAGGTCTTGCGCCATGAGCGGGAGTTGCGACAGCAACGGCAGCCATCCTGTGACAAGGATGATCCAGATTCGGAGGCTGTCCGGCGGTCGCATGCGCAAAAGTGTCGCGTGGGCGCGGCGGCGCAACTGTTGAGTCGCTTGACCGCCTTGTTTGCCCCGCTAGGCTCGCGCCATGGAAACCGTCAGAATTGGCATTGTTGGACTTGGAAACATGGGCAAGGCACACCTCGCGAACATTCGCGCGGGCAAGGTGCCAGGACTGCGCGTCACCGCGCTATGCGAGAGCGTCGGCACCCTGCCGAGCCTGATCGAAGGCGAAAAAGCCTTCACCGATGTGAATCTCATGATCCGCAGCGGCCACATCGACGCGATCCTCATCTGCACGCCGCATTTCAGCCACACGACCATCGGCATTGAGGCGCTCAAAGCCGGATTGAACGTGCTGGTAGAGAAGCCGATCTCCGTCCACAAGGCCGACTGCGAGCGTCTGATCGCCGCGCACACGGACAAGAGCAAAATCTTCGCCGCCATGTTCAACATGCGCACCAACGCCTGCTTCAAGAAGGTCAAGGAACTCATCGAAAGCGGTGAGATTGGCGCGGTGCGCCGCGTGCATTGGGAGGTCACCAACTGGTTCCGCACGAACTATTATTATGCCACCGGCGGCTGGCGCGGCACCTGGAAGGGCGAGGGCGGCGGAGTGCTCATGAACCAGTGCCCGCATAACCTGGACCTCTTCCAATGGCTCTTCGGCATGCCGCAAAAAGTGCGCGGCTTCTGCCAGTTCGGCCGCTTCCATGAGATCGAGGTCGAAGATGATGTCACGGCCGTCATGCAGTATGACAACGGCACCACGGCCACATTTGTCACCAGCACCGGCGAGGCGCCGGGCATCAACAAGCTCGAAATCTCCGCCGAGCAGGGCCGTGTGACCGTCACCGACGGCACCCGCATCCACTTCCAGCGCAACCGCCAGCCGATGAGCAAGTTCTGCATGGAGGCCGAGGCCGCCTTTGCCATGCCGGAAAGCTGGCACATGGACATTCCAGTCGAAAGCAGCGGCGGCCAGCACGTCGAGATCCTGCAAAACTTCACCAACGCGATTTTGAAGGGCGAAAAACTGCTCTCACCTGCCGCCGAAGGCATCCGTAGCGTCGAACTCGCCAACGCCATCCTTCTTTCCACCTGGCAGGACGCCACGATCACCCTGCCGATGTCATCCGCCGACTACGAGCGCCTCCTCGTCGAGAAAGGCGAGAAATCGACGTTCCAGAAGACCAAGGTCGTCGCCAAGGCGACCTCCGACGACTTCGCCAAGAGCTTCCGCTGATTTCGTGCGCTCGTAAGCACCCAACAAAACGCCACCGCCTGTATCCAGGCGGTGGCGTTTGTTTGAAAAGGGTGCTGAATCTCAGCCCCCAGCCGCCTGCTTGAGCGCTTTCAGGGAAGGCGCTCCTTGAAGCTTCGCCAGCTCGGCAGCCAGGATCTCCGCGCGCCTGGCGGCCTCCGCACGGTCTTTCGTTTTCGCCTGCACCGCCGTGTTCAGCGCCGAACGCAGCTTTTCGGCCGTGTCAGGGTTTTTGTCGGCCCCGCTGGCCGCCCAGTCCTCCGCGAAGGAACTGACGATCCGGGCGAGTTCGGGGTCGTTCTTCTCCAGCGTCGCCATCACCTGCTGGATCTCCGCCGCCGTCGCCTCCACCGGACCTGCGGCCCTGGAGGAAGTGTTGCGTGAGGTGGGCCAGAAAATCAGCGCCAGCAAGGCGGCGAGCACCAGCCCTACGAAGCCAAACATCAGCACCATTTGCTGCTTTTGCGTCATGGGTGCCGCCTTCTGCTTCTTTGGTGGCCCCTTGGGCTTGTGATCAACCGAGTCAGGCAGCGCGACGCCGGCCTCCTGCTTCATCGCCACATTGATGTGCGCACGAAACTCACCCGCGTCCTGGTAGCGCTTGTCAGGATCGGGATGAATGGCCTTGGCGATGATCTCATCCCAGCGTGACGAAACTTTGGCAAACAGCGTGACCGGACGCCGCGGGTTTTCTGGCACGCGGCCCGCCAGCATCTCGTAGAGCACCACGCCGACCGCAAAAATGTCCACCCGGTGGTCGATCACGCTGCCGCCACGAATCTCCGGCGCGGCGTAGTCCGGCGTGCCCATCGGATTGTCCTCCTCTGCCTCGTTGGAAACCGGCCGCGCCAGACCAAAGTCCGCCACCTTCACATGATCGGCATCGTTGACCATGATGTTGCCCGGCTTGATGTCGCGGTGAATGATGCCGTGCTCATGCGCGAAGCTCAATGCTTCGCAGAGCTGCATGGCTAGGTTCGTCGCCTTGCGCAGTGGCAGGTTGGTCAGATGAATCAGATCGTGCAGCGAGCGCCCCTCGATCCATTCCATCACCAGGAACAGATGGCCGCCCGGCGTGACACCAAAGTCGTACACACCCACGATGTTTGTGTGATTTAGCTTCGCCATCGCGCGCGCCTCGGTCTTGAAGCGGTCGGCGAATCCCTGCTCCGCGCTAAACTTCGGCGGAAGGATTTTCACCGCCACCCAGCGGGCCAGGCTGTCCTGCCAGGCTTTGTACACCGCGCCCATGCCACCGCAGGCCGCCAGCTTTTCAAACTTGAACTGCGGCAGGTAAGCGGACATTTCTTCAATGCTCGGCACATCAAACGAAGGATTCTCATCGGGAATAGGTTCTTCAGCCATGAATGCATTATGAACCGCCACGCGTGTGGCGGCGAGCACAAATAAAAGCCAACTCCTCAAAGCCGACGCTCAGAAGCCTTTTCAGCCATGAGCGCTCAAGGCTGAGCGCTCTTCCTGGCTGCCTCGACATAATAGGCCATGGCGTTCAGGTGTTTGACGAACTCTCCGCCGTCGATTTGGTCGTCCTTAAGCCAGCGTCCCTCGCTGTCGAGAGCGTCGGCAGCTTTCTGGGCTTTGGCGGCGGCTCCTTTGGCTCGGCTGGCCCATTCCTTCGGCGTCTGCGGGCCGCTGAGCTTGCGCTGTGATTCCTCGCGGCTTTGAGCCAGCTTCGTTTTGAATTTGTCGATGTCGTCCTGGCGGTCGTCCTTGAAGGAATAATGCGTGGGCAGGTTGCTGTCGTCGTAAGTCAGCTCGTAGGTGTCTTTGACGAAGAACAGCGGCTTGTTGGTCTTCAACTCGTAGAAACGCGCGTATTTGCCATCTGGCAGTTTCGAACGCTCGAACCATGCAAGCGCGGGCTGGATCGGCGCGAGGTATTTGTCATCACCCGTGAGCACCCAAAGCTGATGCAGCACCTCCATGGCACCCACGGTTTCATAAGCGGTGACGGACGGCGGTTCGAATTTCCGTGCCCAAGCCGGGTGCATGTCGTGATCGTATTGCATGGCCCAGACCGGCTGTGGCTCGGGCATTTGCGCGAGGATGAGGAACTCGCCGAGCTTTTTCAACGCGGTGAGGTAGCGCTCGTCCTTTTCGAGTTCGTAGGCGCGGAACAGCAGGTTGGCGATTCGTTCGAGGTTTCCGTCGTTGAGGGTGTAGAAGCCGGTGTAATTCACCTTCGGGAAGGTGCGCGACCATTCGTCAGGGTAGCTGGCCTTGAGAATCGGCGCGGTGGCATCAGCAGGGCCTCTGAACTGCTGCGGCCAGCCGCCGATCGGGGCTTGCGCGGCGAGAAGCGCGTCCATGGCGAACTTCGTGCAGCGTTTCAGTTCCGCGTCGTCCTTGCAGGCCGGTTCGTGCGTCATTTCAAGGAGAAAGAGCAGCGCGGACTGTGTCTTGTTGTCGTCGAGCGTGGAGGAGTTGCGGCGCTTGCCGGGTTCTTTGTCGCCAGCGTCCAGATGGCTGCGGAGGCAGTATTTTTTGGCCTTTTCGGGGTCAAAATCGAAGTCGCTGTCCCAGCCACCCGAGGCGAGTTGGCATTTGAGCAGCGCTTTGGCCGCGTCCTTGGCCGCGCTGAGGAAAACCTCGTCGCCCGCGGCCTGATACGCCTTCAGCATGGCCAGACCCATCGTCGTGGTGCCGTGCGGCTGGATGGAAATGATCGTGGGCGACTTGCCGTGCTCGACCTCACCGATCTTGCCTTCCTTGTCATACGAGGAGGCATAGCCACCCTCACGAGCAAGGTGGGTGTGCGCATAAACGACCGCCTTTTTCATGGCGGCGGTGATGGCGACCGGATCAGGCAGATCGGCGGCCAGGATGAGTGAAGGGAATAGTGCGAGAGAAAAAAGTGCGCGCATGGCGGGTGAACGAATGGATCAGCACCACTCCTTCAGCCGTTCCGGGAATGGGCAGTTCACGCAGGCGGAGTCGTCTTCGAGACAGAAGTCCTCGTAAATTTGCAGCAGGCCCTGCTGGTGGTGCAGCTTCTTGGTGAAGTCTTTGCCGCGTGGGTCATCGCCAAAGAGACGTAGCACAGCACGGCGGACCTTTTGATTGTCCAGCAGTGCTGGAAGTTCGAGGTATTCGGCCCACAGGCGCGTGCGCTCGGGCACCAGCAGCGGGTAGGCGACGTTGGCGAGCATCTCCTGCACCCGCGTTTCGCCGATGAGCGCGAGTGGCTTCGAGGTGGGATCAGCGAGCAGCGTGTAATGCGTGCTCCAGAAGTCATGCGTGAGCATCAGCAGCGTCTCACGCCACGCGGCCTGGCTCCAGCGCGTGGCATCGGCCAGCGGAGCGACGACTTGTGGCCACGCGTTCAGCATCGCGCCAAGAGCCCCGAGACGGCGCTGCGGGTGATTGCCGGGACGGATGGTTTTGAGCTTCCAGCGCGGAAGCTGGCGCTCCTCCAGCCAGCGCAGGCAGTCGTTGCGAACTTTCCACCATTCGCTCCACAGCTTCCGCAAGTAGGCGCGTGTTTCCGGCTCGGTATCATCGCTGCGCATGACTTCGAGGAAGCCGGAGACGCCAAAGAGCAGCGCCTCGCGTGTCGGCGCGTCGGTTTTGAGCAAACGCTTCAACGGCAGGCGCTGACTGAGCAGAACGAAGGGCTGCTGGTTGCTGCTGTAGCCGAGCGCACGGGCCAGCGCCTGATAAATGGCCTCCTCGCGTCCCTGTGCGGCCACGCAACGGTGTAGGCGCTTCGATTTCAGCTCCAACCGGTATTGCGCGGCAGATTCGATGATGGACTGCACCCGCGCGGCCTCCATCTCATGCAACGGCGTGGCGCAACGGCCCATCCGTGCGGCGGCGAGACCGCGATTGGGCTTCGCATCGTTGGCAAGCATCGACGGATTCAACACAACCTGCGTGATCTCGCGATGCTGACTCGTGCGCGTGTAAAAACGCTCCTGCGGCGCGTCGAAGAAGAGATGCAGCACCACGCGGTCGTAGTCCGCATTCGCACCGTGCAGGTGGCGCTCCCAGTCGCGGACATCGGGATCGAGTTCGATGTCGCCATGCAATGTTTCTTCACCTGCGCGAATCGCGCAGCCGGTGAAATCCGGGCCGGGCCCGGAGTTCCAGGTGCCAAAGTCGGTGATGCGCACCGCCTTGCCATCCACGCTGGTGAACTCACTGCCGAAGGCACCGGCGAACCACAAGCTTTGCAGATAAAGCTCGGTCAGCGGCACCTCAAATCCCGGCAACCGCGTTTCCTCGATGCCGCTGAACACCGCATCGCGAAAGCGTGCGTAGCGGTCGGCGAGCGGGAGCGGCGTCATGGAGTCACTCGGCTTTCAAAGGGGTGAGGAGGTAGGACTGGCCGTCCGTGCTGAGCTGGTGCCCGCTGAGTTCGGCCGCGTAAGCCAGCACATGTGGCAGCGGAATGTCACGCAGGTCGAGGGTGATTTTGACATCAGCCCCGCCGGGTTTGACGACGATGTTCACGCCTCCTTGCTTGGCGGGATCGAGGTCGCGGGATTTGACGCGGAAGTATTCGGCGGCTTCCGCAATGGTCGCATCACGGAACTGCACAGTGGGGAAGATGATTTGGTCGGCGTTCCCCAGCACGGGAGGTGGTGGGGCGGCAGGTGGCACGGGCTTTTCCTCAAACTTGGCGGCGAGCACTACCGCATGCTTTTCCACGCGGTATTGCAATCCCACACGTTCGGCGCAGTAACGCACGACGTCGATCAGCGGAGCATCTCTGAGGTCCAGGCTGATGGTGTCCGTCAATCCACCTCCTCGAAGAACGATTGAGACGCCCTTCGTCACCGGCGGTTGGCTGATCGTGTCCAGGTCACGGCTTTTGACACGGATGTATTCAACCGCCTGCTCAATGGTGGCATCTTTGAATTGGACGACGGGGAAAATGATCTTCTGGACCTTTTGCTCCAACGCCCCGTCTTCTGAGCGGGCGCTGGCCGTGAAGCTGATGAAGAGCGCAAGGCAAGACGTCTTGATAAATGCGTGTGTTTTCATGGCATGAGAAAGGGATGCTATTTAATGGATGGGAGAAGTGGAAGAATATTTTCAGGACATCAGTTCGGAAATCGTGACATGCGCGAGAGACTCAACACGCCTCCACGCTCCGGTGAAGTCGAGATGACGTGTCATCGGCCCAGGCGCGACAACGCAACGAATGCCGGCAGCCATCGCGGCGCAGAGGCCGTTGAGGGAGTCCTCGAAGATGACGGCCTCCTCGGGCTTCACGCCAAGTTTTTCGGCGGCGTGGAGGAAGAGGCTCGGATCGGGCTTCACCTTGCCGGTGTCATCGACGGTGGAGATGTGGTGGAAGTGATCGTGAAGGCCAAGCTGGTCCATCCACGAATCAATCCACACGCGCGGGCTGCTGGAGGCGATGGCGATGCGCAGGCCGAGCGCATCGGCCTCTTGCAGGCGATCCGCCACACCGGGAAGCAGGTGCAAATGCTGGCGCAACTCACCCTCGCGGCTCTTGCGTTCGATCTCGACGGCGTCCCAGTCGAAGTCGCGACCGGTGAGCTGTTCGAGATCACGCTTCGGGTCATAGACGCCGGTGATGAAATCCGTGCCAACCGCCTGCGCATAGCGCTCCACGGGCAGTTCGTGGCCGTGCTGGTCAAAGATCTCTCTCCAGGTGTGGTAACCGGTGCTTTCAGTGTCAACGATGAGGCCGTCGAAGTCGAAGATCACGGCGCGAATGGGTGGGGGCATGGGTTATGGAGTGCCGACGAATCGTCGGCCAGCCAACATCTTTTTTTGCCGACGAATCGTCGGTGCTCCATACTGGAGGATGCTTTGTATGCGAAAACCATCACCCGAACGGCTGCGTGAGCTGCTGGAGTCTTGGAGTGAGGCACCGCTGAGCTACACACCGCCGCTGGGAGCCGGGTTCATCGCGGATGAGCATGCGGTGAGGCTGGGAAGTGGTGTTCAGACGTGGCAGAGGGCCTGCGAGGCTTTGGACGCGTGGGGAATGTTTCCAGCGTGGGCGGAGGTCAGCCGTCAAGCGGTCAAAGGTCAAGAGGTGGGTCAAATTGTGGCGATGGTGACTCGCATTTGCGGGCTGTGGTGGGTGAACCCGTGCCGGATTCTGCGTCGCAGTGATTCGGCGAACACGCATGGCTTTGTGTATGGCACGCTGCCGGAGCATGCGGAATGTGGCGAGGAGCAGTTTGTGATCGAACAACGACCGGATGGCAGCGTGTGGTATGTGATCCGCGCCTTTTCGCATCCGAGACATTGGATGGCTTGGCTCGGCTTTCCGCTGGCGCGGTGGTGGCAGTGCCGGTTTGTGCGGGATTCCCAGCGGAGGATGGCCGGCATATGAAAAAGGCGGACAGATTCAAATACGAATGGCTGGGTGGATTGCTGCTGTGGGCGGCCCAGTTATGGGCGCTCAAGTCACTGCCAGCGGACAGCTACTGGGTTGTGATCTTGCTGCTGTTTTCAGCGATGTTCCTGATGCCGCTGTCGAGATGTTTGTGGGATTCTGAATCCCGGCAGAAATGGCGGCTGGAAGTGGAACTTGGATGCGCTGCGCTCATTGCCGTCAGCTTCATCACAAACTCGACTGTCTATGTTATTCCATGGCTGGCCGTTCGTTCGGCGGCAGCGTTTGAAGCGATCCGCAATTCCACCCAAAAGACGCTCTGTGATCCGGCTGAACTGACACTTGTGGCGGCCCGGATCTTCCCCGCCATCGGTGCCGCATGGCTCGTCGCACACCGGGCCAACTGGACGCCTTGGGGTTTTGATCCGCTCATCGTGTTGCTGACGGCGGCGCATTTTCATCATGCGGGATTCACGCTGCCACTGATGGCAGGACTGAATGCGAGGGCCAATCCGGGCTGCTGGACGCGGTTTTCGCGCGTGGCGATCTTGCTCGGTGTGCCGCTGGTGGCAGCGGGGATCACCTGCACTCATTTTGGCGTGCTACCGTTCGTGGAGCCGTTTGGCGTCACGGTTTTGGTGCTGGGGGCGCTCGGTGTGGCCGTTTCGCAGATTCAACGAGGCTTGGAAAAGGAAAGCGGCGTACTGGCGCGGATGGGCTTTGTCGTCTCGGGTGTTTCATTGCTCGTCGCGATGCTTTTGGCGCTCGGTTTCGGCCTGCGGTATGTTTTCCCGAATCTGGCGCTGACGATGCCGCAGATGTGGGCGATCCACGGGACGCTGAACGCGTTTGGCTTCGGCCTGTGCGGGATTCTGGCGTGGCGTGGTCGCGGCGCGACGTGATTCACTTTCGCAGGGCGCGTTTCATCACCACGAGCGCGTCTCCAGGCATGAGCATGGCAGTGGGGCCGGGATTCAGGTCGGTGCCGCCTTCTTTGCGCATGATGGCCACGGCGAGCAAGCGGCCGGCGGATTCCGACTCAACTTCGGAGATGCGGCGGTGGGCCCAGGGCGAATCGGGGCCGACCTCGATCTCCTCCATGTCGAGCCCCAACTCGGTGAGGTGATGCTCGAACTCGACGCGCGATTTTGTCTGCGTGCCGAGCAGTTCGCGGGCATTGGGATGCAAAATGAGATGCGCGATGCGGTCCGCGCCGATGTGCGCGGGCAGCACCACGCGGTTCGCGCCGGCTTGCAGCAGCTTTCGCTCGGTGGAGGGCACCTCGCCACGGGCGATGATCTGGATGGCGGGGTTCATGTTGCGGGCGCTAAGCGTGATGAAGACATTCGCGGCGTCGTTTGGCAGTACTGTGGCCAGCACGCGGGCGCGGCTGATGCCTGCGGCTTTGAGCACGGCCTCGTCGGTGGCCTCGCCTTGCAGGGTGAGCCGACCAGCCTCGCGCACTTCAGCCACGCGGTCGGACGCTTGATCGACGATGACAAACGGCACGCCACCCGCTTCGAGCTGGCTGGCGATCATTTTGCCGATGCGACCGTAGCCGCAGATGATGGCGTGGTTCTTGAGCTTCTCGATTTCGTTTTCCATTCGTTTGCCTCCGAGGGCGCGTTGTATTTGGGCTTCTGTCAGCCACTGCACGAGCGTGCCGGTGACAAAAATGATGCTGGTGCAGCCAAACAGGATCAGCGCGATGGTCCACGCCCGCAGCCACGGGTCGGTGATGGGCACCACCTCGCCAAAGCCGACACTGAAAGCCGTGATGACCACCATGTAGAGCGCATCGCTCCATGACCAGCCCGCCAGCCGGTAGCCCACCGTGAATACGACGAGCACCACGCCCACAAACAGCATGGCGTAGTAAAGATTGGTCTGGGGTCGGCTACGGGCGATGGGCATTCAGGCTGGGCGGAACCCATTGCAAAGCGGATGGCGTGCCAGAATCAGCGGATGAGCTTGTTGAAATGGCTGGATGCCGGAAGGCGTTTGGTTCACCCTCTCACCCACCATGAAGCGCCTTTTCGTCATCCTCGCCCTCGTTTCCCTCGTCAGCTCCGCTTTTTCGGCGGACAAAAAATCCATCGTCATGATCGCCGGGAAGCCCTCGCACGGCCCCGGGCAGCATGAGCACAATGCAGGCATCCAACTCTTGAAAAAGTGCCTGGAGCAGGGCGCGGCGGAGCAGGTGGACATCAAATTTCACCTCAACGGCGAGTGGCCGTCGCAGGAAGAGCTTTCCAAGGCGGACACGGTGGTGATTTACTCCGATGGCGGCGGCGGGCATCCGGCGCTGCAAGAAGGACGGCTCGCACAGCTCGACACGGAGATGAAGCGCGGCTGCGGCTTCCTCACGATCCACTACGCGGTGGAGCCGACGATTGAGAAGGGCAACAAGGAGTTCATCGACTGGATGGGCGGCGCGTTTGAGATCAACTGGAGCGTGAATCCGCACTGGGATGCCAATTTCAAAGAGTTCCCGGTGCATCCGATCAGCGAAGGCGTGAAGCCCTTCGGCACCAACGACGAATGGTATTTCTACATGCGCTTCCGCAAGGGCATGGAAGGCGTGACGCCGATCCTCAGCGATGTGGCTCCCGATTCGACCATGAGCCGCCCGGACGGCCATCACAGCGGCAATCCCGCCGTGCGTGAGTCTGTGAAGAACAAGGAGAAGCAGCACGTCGCCTGGGCTTGCGAACGTGCGGACGGTGGCCGCGGCTTTGGCTTTACCGGCGGCCACTTCCACAAAGGCTGGGCGAACAACGATCAGCGCAAACTCGTGCTAAATGCGATCCTTTGGACGGCCAAAGCCAAGATCCCGGTGGATGGAGTCGCCTCGACCGTCACCGAGGAAGACATGGTGGCGAATCTGGACCTCAAGCCCGGCCAGGGGCTGCCAGAGAAGACGAAGAAGAAGTAACCATCCAATATCGCGCTTATGAACCGCCGTCGTTTCATCCGGCAAACGTCGGCGGTTTTTTGTGCCGCTCCGTTAGCCGCAGCTCAACAAGCAGGCGGTTTGATCGCCTCCATCGAGAAGATCACGCTCAAGCGCGGTCGTGATGGCAGCGGGCCATCGTGGTTTCATCCGCGTCCGTGCCTCGTGCCGTCCAAAGATGGGCCGGTGGTGTTCATGACGATGCAGGAGATTCGTGGCTCGGATTTTTTCATGCCGGTTCACTGGATGGAGTCGCGCGATCTCGGCAAGACGTGGACAGAACCACAGCACGTGCCGCCGCTGGGCCGAGTGCCGACCACCGATGGTCGTGGCGACGAAGGCGTGTGCGATGTGGTGCCGCAATTTCATCCGCAGACCGGCACGGTGCTGGCGATGGGGCACAACGTGTTCTACAAAGGCCCGAAATTTGACCGCAAGCAGCCGCCACGCTGCCCGATGTATGCGGTTTACAAAAATGGGCAGTGGTCTGAACGGAAACGCCTGCTTTGGGATGATCCACGCGGAGCCTTTATCTACACAAACAACTGCGGCCAGCGCGAGGTGCTCGAAGACGGCAGCATCGCCTTCGTGATGTCCTTTGGCACCAAGGAAACCAGCCGCTCCGCCGTGGGCGTACGTTGTTCGTTCGATGGCGAGACGCTCGCGATTCAGAAAGTGGGACGCGAAATCAAGCATGCGGCAGGCCGTGGATTGCTGGAGCCGTCGCTGGTGCGCTATCGCGGGAGGTTTTATGCGACGCTTCGCGCCGAGGACAGTCGCGGTTATGTCGCCGTGAGCGATGACGGGCTCGATTTTGAAGAAAAGCAGCCGTGGTGCTGGGACGACGGCACGCCGCTGGACATGAGCACGACGCAGCAGCACTGGCTGCCGCACAGCGACGCGTTGCATCTGGTTTACACACGAAAGGATGTCAGCAACGAGAAGGTCATCCGCTGGCGCTCGCCGCTGTTCATGGCGCAGGTCGATCTCAAAACCCTGCGCCTTGTCCGCGAAACCGAACGCGTGGTGTTGCCGCTGATTGGCGACGGCGTGAACGCGGCGGATGAAGTGCCGCTGATGGGCAATTTTCAGACCACCAACATCACGCCGGACGAATCCTGGGTCACAGACGGAGAGATGACGCCGAAACACGGCTACAAGGGCGATCTGGTTCTGGGGAAGATCCGCTGGAGCAGGCCGAACGAGTTGGTGAAGTAGGTTGGGAGTGCCGACAGTCCGCCCGACTTCTTTGAGCGTGCGCCAGCCACCTCGCTGCCGCCATGACAGCCGGGCGGGCTGTCGCCATGCCGTCCTACCTTCTGCTGCGAATGATCAGCGCCCCAATGATGGTGCCGACGAGATTGGCGACGAGGTCCCAGCCGGTGTTTTCGTAGCCACCGACGTTGGTGTTCGGGATGGTGAGCACGGCGATGAACTCGATCACCTCGTTCAAAGCTCCGAAGCCCATGCCAGCGGCGGCGCACAGGACGAGCATGCCAAAGGTGGGCCTCAAGGCACCTCCATCCGGCTGCCGCAGCGCATTGCGCAGGATGTGCCAGCAGAGCAAGGTGGTGACGCCGAAACCGTAGGCGTGAACAACTTGATCGTACTTCAGCCGTTCGGGTATGATCCACCAACTGTAGAGGACGGCATGGTCGCCGTTGTAAGGCCAGCCTGCGGGCAGCGGCCACAGGCCGCCGGCCATGTGCGCCAGGCCCCAGGCGGAAAACGCCCACAGCAGGCCGGTGGTGAGCTGCACCCGACGGTGGAGAAGGCCCATGACGCCAATCAGCACGACCATGACCACGATGTAGAAGATGAACTCGCGATTGCCCTGAACGATGGACCCGGTGACCGCCGCAGCCATGTAGGCGGCATTGAAAAGGAAGACCGGCAGCAGTTTCGCGGGTGAATTTGTGCTCATGCCTGGATGATGCCGCATGCGCCCGCCGCGTGGCAAGAGCTTCCTGCCACACCGGTTGACTGGCATGCGCCGTGCTGCATCCTACGCCCGTTCCCACACGCATGAAATTCTCCCTCCCGCTTTCGATCCTGTCACTGCTCGCCACCCCATGCCTGGCCCAGGTGGCGGCGGATGCGGTGAAAAGCTTCGCGGATCTGGAGAAAGTGGCCGCGCAGCTCGCGCTCCAGCCCTACAAGGCCCCGTCGCAGCAGCTTGACCCGTTTTTTGAAGGGCTGAAATACGACGGGCATCGCCAGATCCGCTACCTGCGGGACAAGGCGTTGTTTGCAGACCTCGGCGACACCTACCGCATCGAGTTCTTCCACCCCGGCTGGATGTTCAAGAAGCCGGTGATGTTTTACGACATGAAGGGGCCGCAGACGGTGGACGTGCCGTTTGACCGCAAAAACTTCGAGTATGGCGATCTGAAAGTGCCTACGGACGCGAAGAACCCGCAAGGCTACGCGGGTTTCCGCGTGCTGGCGCCCGACTCGCTGGTGAAGCGCCCCTTCGAGTTCATGGTGTTCATGGGGGCGAGTTATTACCGCGCGGTGACGACACAGCTTGGCTACGGCATTTCTGCGCGTGGCGTGGCGGTGAATACCATCGGTGGCGAGCCGGAGGAGTTCCCCGACTTCACGCATTTCTGGTTTCAGCAGCCCAAGGTAGGCGACAAGTCCTTCAAACTGCTCGCGCTGCTCAACGGGCCGAGCATCACCGGCGCGTATGAGTTTGAATCCACGCCGGGTTTGAGCACGGAGATGAAGATCAAGGCCACGCTGCATCTGCGCAAGCCGGTCAAGATGCTCGGCATCGCCCCGTTCTCGAGCATGTTCTGGTTCGGCGAGAACTCACACCCGAAACCTTATGACTTCCGCCCCGAGGTGCATGATTCAGACGGCTTGCAGGTCGAGATCGAGGGCGGCCCCTCGATCTGGCGACCACTGGATGTCAGCCGCGACCTGCGCCTGAGCATTTTCGAGACGGACAAGCTCAAGGGCTTCGGTTTGGCGGAGCGAGATCGTGACTTCAACAACTTCCAGGATCTCGAAGCCGTCTATCATCGCCGCCCGGCGGTCTGGGTGGAGCCGGTGAGCGGATTTGGCAGCGGAGCCGTCACACTGGTCGAGCTTTCCACGGGAGAGGAGACCTGGGACAACATCGTGGCCATGTGGAGCCCGAAACAACTGCCCGCCACACCTGCGGAACCGCTGAAGGTCGAGTACAAGCTGTTCTGGCTCAACCAGCATGAGCCGGGCACGCTCTGCAAAGTCACCAGTTCACGCCGGGGCTTCGTGATGGACTCGGACGATCACCTTTATGTCATCGACTTTGCCAAAGGCGCCGCAAACGGCGAGGGCAAGCCAAAGGACTGGACGCCGGACATCGACGTGGTGCTCAGCGGCGGCGAGGGCAAGGTTTTGGACAAGCGAGTGATGCGCAACAACGAGACCGGCGGCTGGCGCGCCTTCTTCAAACTCGACGTGCCGGAGAAAACCAACCTGCTGGAGATCATGATGGAGCTGAAGGACGAGAAGACCGTGATCTCTGAACGCTGGATGTACCAGTGGCGCCGATGAAGCTGAATCTCACCGACCTCGGCTGGAATGATTTTTTCGCGAAGCACTTCGAGCCGTACCGTGAGCAAGGATGGAAGCCGGCACGGCTGATCCGTGACAACAAGATCAGCTACGGCGCGCTGCTGGAGGATGGTGCGAACGGGTTCGACGAGTTCGAGGTCATCCTGAGCGGCAAGGTGTATCACGACGCTGAAACCGACGCTGAACTGCCCGCCGTGGGCGACTGGGTGGCTCTGGAAGTCGGCGGTGAGAACGGTGACAACATCATCCGCGCCCGTTTGCCCCGGCAGACCTGCTTTTCCCGCAAAGCCGCGGGCGACAGCGCCGAGGAGCAGGTGATCGCCGCGAATGTGAACACGGTCGTCGTAGTCACCGATGCCGGGCCGGATTTCAGCCTGCGGCGCATGGAGCGCTATTTCACGGTCATCGGCCGCAGCGGCGCCAAGGCGGTGGTGTTGATCAACAAGAGCGATCTTTATCCCGACAAGCAGAACCAGGAGGCCGCGGAGGCCATTCGTGCGCTGAACGCCGACGCGGACGTGCATGTGACCAGCGTGAAGAAACGCAAAGGCCTCAAGGTGCTCAAGGATTACCTCAAGCGCGGCCAAAGCGTGGCCTTCATCGGCTCCAGCGGCGTTGGCAAGTCGGCGATGATCAATCTGCTGCTCGGCGACGACTGGCAGTGGGTCGATGAAGTGAATGAAGTCACCGGCAAAGGCCGCCACACCACCACCGCGCGGGAACTGCTCGTGCTGGAGAAAGGCGGCATTCTCATCGACAACCCCGGCATCAAGGAGGTGCAGATGTGGACAAACGAGACCACGCTGCGCGAGCGCTTTGCCGAGATCGAAGAACTGGCCCGCCAGTGCAAATTCAACGACTGCAAACACGGCACCGACGCTGGCTGTGCCATCCGCGCCGCCGTGGAGGCCGGAACGCTCGACACCGAGCGTTACGAGGGCTATTTGAAGCTCGAAGACGAGATCGCCAAGCTCCGCAAGCAGCGCAAAAAACGCCAGATGACCGTGGAGCGCCGCAACAAGCGCGATCACAAGATCAAGGCGCGCAATCGCGTCGATCGCGAGGACATCGAGCGTGATTTGAAGCCTCGGGCGTGAGGTTCAGTCCCTGGTCACGCTCACGGGCGTGCCATTGAGCACCCACTCGTAGAAAAACTTGGCCGGATTGCCTTCCGTAAGCGGCACGCGGATGCAGCCGTGGGAGGCGGGATAATTGGGCACGCTGGTGAAGCCATGGATGAACACATGGCCGTTGATCTGCACGCTCCAGGGCATGGGCGCGTTTTGATACAAGCTGGAGCGGTGCATGCGGTCTCGGAACGGCCCGGCGCGAAACTCGCCCGCCGGGGTGCGGCCGTTGCGGCCTGAACTGATGCGCGTTTGGAGCACAAGACGCTTTCCCTGCCAGCCTCGAAGCTGCTGCTTTTTCAAACTGACCTCCACGCGCTGCGGAGACACCACCAGTGTGAAGCCACGGAAAAAGCCGCCCACACGCACTCGGCTTTCCGCATCTGGTGGAGACACCTCCGCGCCAGCTTCCGCCAGTTGCTCCGTGTTCACCAGTTCGGTGCCGTCTGTCAAAGTGCGCAGCGATCCCGGCGGCAGAAACATTTCCTTCAATTGAAAGGCTTTTCCCATATCATCCCGCCGCACCGGCCAGCTCAACTCATCCGCCGCCTCGTCCAGAGGCAGGAACATCTTCCCCGGCTCGGCGGCGAAGGTGATGGCCTCGATCGCTCCTCCAAGCACCACAGACGTCATCAGCAGAAAGGCGAACAGGGAAAAAAGAAGCCGGGACATGGTGGAAAATATGTTTTCGGGATACGGGCGCATTCAAGCAGGTTTTGCCCAGTTCGCATGCCGCATCCAGATTCTCCGTGAGATTCCTCCAGCAAAAAGGCCGTTCATGCGCTAAGCCTGTTTCATGTCTCAGCCCCCGCCTACCCGAACCGGCCTTGCCCGTGCCATGTCCAAGCTCGGCTTCTGCTCGCGCAGCCGCGCCACGGAGCTGATCCGCATGGGCAAGGTGAAGGTGAACCTCGTGGTGCGGAAGAACCCCGAGTTCCCCGTCGTGCTCAAAAAAGATGTCATCATCATGGACGACGTCAGCATCAACCAGGCTCCGCGCATCTACGTCATGCTGAACAAGCCGCGCGGCCTCGTCACCAGCGCTTCCGACGAACTCGGTCGTGAGACGGTTTTCTCCTGCTTTGAGAATTCCAAGCTGCCGCATCTCTCCCCCGTCGGCCGGCTCGACAAGGCCAGCGAGGGCATGCTGCTCTTCACCAATGACAACGTCTGGGCGGACACGATCACCAATCCCGACACTCACCTCGACAAAACTTACCACGTTCAGATCAGCGGCGAAGTGGATGCGCAGCGGATCGCGCAGATCAAACACGGTGTTCTCGACGAGGAGCAGGGCGATCACCTCTCCGCCAAGGACGTGAAAATCCTCCGCACAGGCGAAAAGAACACCTGGCTCGAAGTCGTCCTCGACGAAGGCCGCAACCGACACATCCGCCGCCTCCTGGAGGCCTTCAACATCGAAGTCCTGCGCCTCGTGCGCGTGAAGATCGGCATGCTCGTGCTCGGCAATCTCCCGAAGGGCCAGTGGCGTGAACTGACGAAGTACGAGGTCTTGAAATCGCGCGAGCCCCAGGCACCCAGGGCGACTTAACCGGCAATCCAGGCTCCCCGCAGCACAAGAACGGAAGAGCGAGCAACCAGCCGAGAGGTAGGGTGCCGTGTCATGAAACCCAATGGATGGCACCCCCTGTCTGACGCGCTCAATTTGCTGCTGGCGCTCGTTTGCATCACTCCAGCGCTGGCGGATGGCCCGACGCTGCCATCCAAAATGTATTGGAAGGCGATGGGCCCGCCCGCCAAGGCCGCGCCACCCGCCGGAGCGAAAGTTGATCTCTTTCTGGCTCCGGGCGACATGCCAGGGGGATTGCAGATGCTGAAGGGAACGATTGGCTGGTCCAAAGCGGATGAGTTTGGCGGAACACGGCTGGACTTCAAAGTGACGAATTCCGCCTACCAGGAGATCTACGGCAGCGCGGAGATGGCGGTCAAGCCGCCCAAGAATTTCTACAACCCAGCCTGGCGCATAAGGGCTCCCGATGACCGGGAGGTGATCTCCAATTACATCGTGCTCAGCGAGAGCATTCAGCCACGCTTTGAGGTTTTGCAGGGCGGTTACAAGATGGACCGGTTGATGTGGGTGGACTCGGACAAGCCGGACTTTCAGTCATCGGGGCAGATCGTGACGTTTCAAGACCTGGGCCTTCCCAAGGACTTTCCCGGCTGGGTGGGATTCAAGACGGACGCCCAGGGGCACATCCGGGCTGTTGCCTCAGCCTGCACCGCCGATCAGTTTTTCAAACTTGAGCTGATCGCGACCACGGCGGCCTTGCAGGCAAAAGAACGCCAGGGCCGGGACGGCAAATACAACTTGGTCGATCTGACCGAGATCACGTTTGATCACTTCAAACAGATGGCGGCAACCGCCTTCAACAAGCTTCTGGGTCGCGGCAGCAAGCAGGACGACGGCTATACCGAAATCATCGCGGTCCTGAAGAAGTACCGCCCCCTGTTGTTCAAGGACATGACTGACGCGGTGATCGCAGAGGGCCTCAAAGCAAAGGAAAAAAGCATCACCGGTGGTCCAGGCCCGACCCTGAGTCTGAGAGAGATGGTCAAACGCATTGCCAAGACCCAGGAGTTTATCTCACAGCCCGTTGTCGGTGGTGCGCAGCCCAATCCTCTCATCAACCCAGAAACCAAGATCAAAGAGACCCAGGACGTGGCCTGGGAGATTGCCGAGGCTGTCCAAGACCTGCTGCCCGAGGCCGCTGGCAAACTGATCGGCTGTGTGGGCTTTTTCAAGGAGGCCAAGGAACACATGGAAACCGTGCGTGACGCGATCCTGCTGCCAGCAGGCGCGGAAGATGTTTACGCACGCTACAAGGCCGGACGAGGCCCTGCCGTGGACCAGGATTCCACCAGCGCCTATGACCAGGCCGTCAGCGGGCGCTTTGCCCAGATGATTCGATCCGCCCCGGAATTTAAAAACATGACCGACGAGAAGTTCACCCAGGTTTTTCGCCAGCGACTGGAGGCGCGCTACCAAATGGAGCAGATGGAACTGGCCCGTGCCCAGATGGCGGCCGATCCTGAGCAGTTGATCCAAAAAATCGTGGGCAGCTATGACAGCAAGATCAACTCCGTCCACAGCGCCTGCGAGGAAATCGCCGCCTCAAAACGTTGAGACAACGCCAGCTTCTTGAACCCGCACACAAGCTATGAGTGTTATTGATGAGATAATCAAACTTGCCCAAGGCACCGGCGGAACCCTTTCTGAAAAGAAGGGTGTGCACACGCTGGAAATGCTGGTGGCCGAACGAAAGGCGTTCCTCTCCCGCAAGAAGCTTACTTATCTGGCCAAGTTCCGCGTGGACGACGCCAGCAAGGAGTTGCGGTTCACGGAAATGCTCAAAGAGAGCGGATTCGGCCTTTCCAGCGGAGACTCAGGCATATCCCCCGGCTTCGGATTCAAAACAGAGTCCTACAGCACCGGCTTCGGAAAACCGAGGGAGGGCACGATCGAGGAACAATCGAACCTGTTTGGCAAGCAGTACAGCTTCACCTTCGATTTTGGCAGGATGCGGAGTACGTTTGAAACGATCGCCCAAACCCACGGCTACGCGTTCAAATACCAAGTGACCCCCATTGGATTGTAGTCTCCTCACTTGAGCGCGGCATCAGCCTTGCCGTCGGCTTGGCGATACAAACTCGTCGGGATGAGCATCTGCGGCGGCAATTCCTCGCCTTTTGAGTGACGCAGGAAGGCACGCACGACTTCCACACCCATCTTGTCGGGAAACTGGATCGGATCGGCGTAGATTTTGCCATCCTTGATCGCCTGCTTGCCCTCCGGCTGGCCGTCGAAGCCGATGATGACGATGTTGCCGGCCTTGCCCGCTTTTTCCAAAGCCCCACGCGCACCGAGCGCGGAGGGATCGTTGATGGCAAAGATGCCGACGAGATCGGGATGCGCCTGGAGCATGTCCTCGGCGGCCTTGTAGCCCTTGTCCTTCGCGCCGCCGCCATCGAGCTCGCTGACGATCTCGATCTTCTGCGCTGCTTTCGCGTTGTGCGCGTCGAGCACTTCCTTGAATCCCTTCACGCGCAGGATGCAGGACTCGACCTGCTTCAAATCAAGCACGCCGATCTTGCCCCCCTGCCCTTTCAGCGCCTCGATCATCGCCAGCGCGGCCTCTTTGCCGCCGCCGAAGTTGTCCGTGGCCACCTGCGTGACGATTTTCACGCCGGGCTCGTTGCATGGCACGTCCACCGTGAAGACCGGGATGCCCGCCGCGTTCGCCTCCTGGATCACGGGCACGATGGCCTTCGAGTCCGCCGGGCTGAGCACGATGGCCGCCGCCTTTTTCACGATGAAGTCCTTCACCTGGTTGCTCTGCCGCGCCACGTCGTTGTCCGCGCTCACGACCAGCGTGTCATAACCATGCTTCGCGGCTTCGGCGGTGATGTTGTCGCCGATGACCTTGAAAAACGGGTTTTGCAACGTCAGCAGTGAAACACCGATGGTGCCCTTCGCCGATGAGGCAGCGGGTTGGTCCGAGGTTTTGCTGCAAGCGGCGATCAAGGTGATGCAGGCGAGAAGGAGGCAGCGAAATTTCATATCTGCATGCTAACACAGGAACGCCCCGTTCACGCAAGCACTCAGATGCGCGAAGGAAGGGCTCCCTCGCCCCGGCTGTAAGCACGGCAGCTTCAATCGCTCGATCTGGGGAGAGGGTTGGGGTGAGGGGCTCACTAAACCGCCACGAACTCGCATGTCCCCTCACCTAACCTCTCCCCGCATGGAATTCGCTCTGTCTTGCGCGGTCTGTTCGCGGGGAGAGGGATCAGATGTCATCAATGAACTCGATTTGTGACAAGCGCAAAAAAGCCGGGGACAGCGTCCCCGGCTTCGCAAAATCTTGACGCGGTTTACTGCGCTGGCTTCCAGTTCTTCACGAACTCGAGGCATTGAGTGATCTCGGGCACGCTGGTCTCCCAGTTGTGCTCGTACTCGCAGTGCAGCGGGCCGGGATAGCCCTGGGCGTGGTATTCGGCAAGGATGCCGGCGATGTTGCTCTTGCCCTGGCCGAAGGGAAGGTCGTGGGCTTTGACGTTGCCGAACTCGGTGAGGTCCTTCATGTGGCTGTCAAAGATGCGGCCTTTGAGCTTCTTGATGCACTCGACGGGATCGAGGCCGCTGCGGACCCAGTGGCCGACATCGGCGCAGGCACCCATGCGAGGATCGCGGTCTTTGACGAGGCCAAGGACGTAATCGGGGTCCCAGAACAAGTAAGCGCGGTCGAGAGGGCGCTTCGGATGGTTGTGGATGGCCATCTTGATGTCGAATTCCTTCACGAGCGCCTCGATGCCGTCGAGTCCGGCCACATCAGGCTCGGTGACGACGAAGCCAATGCCGAGGATTTTGCAGAACTCGAACACCTTGCGATCCTGGGCGGCATCTTTGCCGAGTTTAACGACGCCATAGCCGACGGCGGTGAGGCCTTTGGTTTCCAGGTGCTTCATCACCTTATCGATCATCTCGGGCGTGGCGTTGTGGTCCCACTTGGCGGTGTCGTCGAATTTCTGGCCGGGGTAGAATTCGATGGTCTTGCCGCCGCATTGCGCGGTTTTGTCGATGGCTTCGAACACGTTGTACATGCGGAAGCTGTAGGCCTGGCAGCCGGCGTAAAACTGGCCGACTTTGGCGGCGTCAGGAATGGTGGCCGCGAAGGAGGACGCGGCGAACAACAGGGAGAGAAGGAATGTCTTCATGGTGGAGGGCGTGGAGCGTAGCGGGAGGAAGCGGGAATGGAAGAACTGAAAATGGAAAATTGAGAATGGAAAATGGCCGGAGGCAGGCGTTTGAGATGTGATGAAAGTTCTCAGTCTTCTGTTTGCCTCCGCAGCATTCGTTTCAGCGCAATTGCCTTCAGCGAAGCCGATCCCGCGCGTGCAAGCGGTGCCGATGCCGCATCACATCACCTCGTTTCAGCTCGATGGACGGGAGCTGACGGCGATGCACTACGATCCGCAGGACATGCGGCCGTTCTGGCATCCGATCCGGGCTTCGCGGGATGTGAGCCTGACGCGCATGGGGCATCCGCATGATCCGCTGACTCATTCGCATCACAACAGCGTGTGGGTGACGCACAACATGGTGAACGACCTGGATTTCTGGGGCGATTACGCGAAGAAGCAGGGCCGTATCGTGAATGTGGAGGTGTCGCGCGAGGGGTATGAGGACACCGATGAGTTTGCTTCGATGCGGATGGTAAACCACTGGATCAGCGAGGCGGACAAGTCGATCCAGCTCACCGAGGTGCGTCGCACAGAAATCCGACCGCTGGATGGCGCGAAGAGCTGGTTCATGATCGTGGATCTGGAGTTTTCACCGCCGAAAGGCAAGACGGCGACGTTTGGAGCCACGGGCTTCGGCTTGATCGCCGTGCGGGTGGCGAAGAGCCTCGGCGTGCATGACGGCGGCGGCCGCATTTTGAATTCGGAGGGCCAACTCAATGAGGAGGCGGTGTTTCGAAAGCCGGCGCGGTGGTGCGACTACAGCGGGCGCATCACAAATGAGGCGGATGGCTTCGGCGGCATCACGCTGATGAATCACCCGATGAACCCGCACAACCCGACGGCCTTTCATGTGCGGAATGACGGCTGGATGGGCTGCTGCCTGAGCCTGGACACGCCGGTGGAGGTCACGGAGGCGAAAAAACTGCGCGTGCGCTACGCGCTGTGGGTTCACGACGGCGTGGCGACGCAGGCGCAGAGCGAGGCGCATTGGAAAAAGTTCACCGAGATGCCGGTGGTGGATTTGTGGGCCAAACCGGCCAAGAAGTGAGCATGGCCGAATATCCCGCCGCCTTGGGCGAATTGATCGCGTTCTTCGAATCGCTGCCGGAAGGCGAGCGGCGGGAGAATTTGATCGATCTGGCGGCCCAGGTGGCCAAACACACGCCGCAGGAGGGCGAGGCGTTTGATCTGGAGGATGTGCGAAAGGACGCGGAATGCACGGACACCGTCGGAGTGCATGTGCGGCTCGAAAAAGACGGTCGCGTCCACTTTGCGATCAGCCTCGGTCCCAAAGTGCAGACCCTGACGCGAGCGCTGACCGTGCTTTTGTGCCGTGGGCTGAATGGATCGACCGCGCAGGAGGTTTTGGACGTGCCGCAGGATTTTGTGCCCCGCATCATCGGCGCGGAACTGGTGCGGTTGCGCAGCCAGACGGTGTATTATGTGCTCAACCGCATGAAGGAGGCCGTGCGGGCGCTGCTAGCACGGCAGCCCTGATCTCAGACGAGACGGGCGGTGTTTCCGCTGCGCAGTTCTTCGGGAATCTGGCCGACGAAGCGGGGCTCGAGGTCCATGGCGTCAAAGATTTGATGAATCTCCTGCTGGCTGATGTCGCCGGGCTTGTCGATCTCGAAATAGACCAGATCGTGGCGGGAGTCGATCTTGTAGCGGACGCGGGGGAACTGGTCCATCTGGTTGCGCAGCCGTAGCATGCTGGAGTCCGAACGCAGGCCGGGGGCATAGATTTCAATTTCGATCATGGCTGGAATAAGGGCGTTTTACCGGATCAGGCCTGCGGAGCCAAGGAAAAACCGGCGGCGGGATGGGAACAGGATTCCAATTTGACAGGCCGGGGCTGGCATCCTATTCTCGCCGCCCTTTCCCCCCGACCCTTTTATGGCCAACATCCGCTCCGCAGAAAAAGACATCCGCAAAACCGTGGTCCGCACGGCCCACAACCAGACGGTGAAAAACCGCATCCGCACCCTGCGCAAGAAGGTGCTCGCCGCTGTGGAGAAGAAAGATGCCGCCGCCGCCGCCGCCAGCCTGAGCGAATTCTCCGCCGCCTCTGACAAGGCCGCCAAGACCAAGGTGCTCAAGAAGAACACCTCCTCCCGCTTCAAGAGCCGTCTGGCTCTCAAAGTGGGTGCGCTGACCAAGCCCGCCTGATTTCACAGGCAAAACGTTTTCTGAACGGCATCTCGTGAGAGATGCCGTTTTTTGTTTGTCGAAAGGGCAGCCACCGGCAAAGATCGCGCCCCATGATCACCCGCCACCGCATCGCCCCCAACGGCCCTGAATTCTCCCGCCTCGCCTATGGCACCTGGCGCATCCTGGATGAGGAGGACAAGGCCAACTGCTCGCCGCAGGCTCTTTTGAGCCGATTCAAGGCCTGCGCCGACCTGGGCGTCACCACGCTGGACACAGCAGAGATTTACGGCGGTTATCTGGTCGAGGAGGCCATCGGCGGCGCTTTGAAGCTTGATCCCTCCTTCCGCAGTAAAATCGAGATCGTGACCAAATGCGGCATCTATGTGCCGTGCCAGTTCCATCCGGAGCGCAAGGTCGCCCACTACAACGTCACCGCCGCCCGCATCATCAAGAGCGCCGAGAAATCCCTGCGCTTCCTGGGCACCGACCACATCGACCTACTGCTCGTTCATCGCCCAGACTGGCTGACCAGCGCGGACGAAACGGCCGAAGGGCTGAACAAGCTGCTCAAAGACGGTAAAATCCGCAGCGCTGGCGTCTCGAACTACAACGTGCATCAGTTCGACCTGCTGAACTCGTGCATGGACCAGCCGCTCGTCACGAACCAGATCGAGTTCAGCCTGCTGCACATGGACCCGATCTATGACGGCACCGCCGACCAGTGCCAGCGGCTGAAAATCCTGCCCATGGCCTGGTCCCCGCTCGCCAAGGGCGCCTTGATGAAAAAAGACGATCCCGCTGCTGCCAGGTTGCACGCGAAGGCCGCCGAGCTTTCCGCCAAGTATGGTGACGCCACACTGGATCAACTGGCCTATGCTTGGATCATGGCGCATCCCTCGACGCCGCTGCCCATCATCGGCTCCAACAAGCTGGAGCGCATCCAAGCCGTGGTGAGAGCGGCGGAGATCAAGCTGGAGCGCGAGGATTGGTACGGTTTATGGCAGGCGGCGAAGGGGCACGGCGTGCCGTAAAGTGGTCCGCACAGTCCTCTGTGCGGTGCGTGGCTTACCGTTGAGGTGAGTAACTGGTATAGAGTGCCCATGCCTGGGGTTCTGGTGATGCGGGGCTGAGGGTGTTGTCGATGCGCCGCACAGAGGACTGTGCGGGTGACGGTGTCCTGAGGTCCATACGTAAACCCTCGTATCTCCAAGCTTTCCTGCAAAGGGAATCGCGGGTGCAGATGCATGGTTTCGCAATGCGGTGCGCGTCAGTTGTCATATTTTGTCATGTCTCAAGGCCTTCACGATGCAATGAGTTGAACCGATCCCGATGTGTTGTGACGCAGAGGGTTTTGAATGACGTGCGATCAATTCACCTTCCCTTCAACGGCATCACCTTCACGCCCATGGCTTCCAACAGCACCTTGCCCATCTGGCGGGTCTTTTCGTCCACGGGCTTGGGTGGCAGCAGGTTGGCAAAGCGGCCGCTGAAGCTGTCGGCAGGCATATCTTCGGCATCACCGAGGTTCCAGAACTTGCGGTTGTCCATAGGATTCTGATGGTGGTGTGTCCGTGTCGAGTTTCTCCCCCGCCTTTGCCTTCGTGATCCATGATTCGAGGATGAGCACCACGGCAGACGCACCATATGATCCCGTGATCAGCCGGACCTTATTGGCGAAATCATCCTTGTCTCCGGTATCGCTCATCTTGTCCGGGCTAACAGCCTGTTGAAAAACCTCTCCTCCTGGGTGATGAGAACAACCCTGCATGTTTGAGCAACGCCAAACCAAGCAACGCCAGCAGGAACTCTGGATAGT
>NZ_JBIIKX010000014.1:0-104845 GCF_044232965.1 Prosthecobacter sp. | reverse complement strand
GCGAAATCAGCGACTGGGTGGACGCCACCGGCTTCACCGGCCATCGCGAGGTCGAAATCTTCTCCCACAAATGGTGGAGCGGCGATCAGGGCGAGTTCCTCGATCAAATCGCCTCCAGCTACGCACGGCTTTATGCGTAAACACACCATCATACTCATTCTTGGCTTCATCGCATCCAGCTCGTTGCTGGCGGAGCAGCCGCTCCAGCAGCGTGATCAGTGGCAGCTCGAAGACCCCGCCGCCTGGGAATGGCAGGGTGAGGGCGATGCGACCACGCTCGTGCTGAAAAAGCCTTCGCAATACAAGCCGAAGGTGCGCAGGCCGTTCAATCTGGCGTGGTTCGGCGGTGCGGAGTTTGGATCGTTCACGCTGACCTGTGAAGCTCGGCTCGATGTCTTCAACAAGGGCAACAACGATGTGTGTATCGCCTTCGGGGGACGCGGTGAGTCTGAATTCTACTACGCCCACCTCGGCGAAACGGCGGACGGCGTGCATCTGCAAGTGCATGTGGTGAACCAGGCGGACCGCAAAGCCATAACGACGAATCGCGCGAAGGCTTTGCCGTGGAAGCCGGGGCATTGGCATCCCATCAAACTGGTGCGCGATGCTTCCACCGGCAGCATCCAGGTGTGGTTTGAGAATGAACTCGTGCTCGAAGCCTCCGACACGACGTTTGGCAAAGGGCGCATCGGCTTTGGCTCATTCGATGATCTCGGTGCCTTTCGGAAGGTGACCATCACCGCCGCGACGGAGTCCGTTCAGCAGATCGAAGTCGTCGCCGGTGGTGGCACGATGGTCGAGAATGCACCCGCGACTCAATGCAAGGTCACGCAGCCCTTTGGCATCGCCTTTGATCCGCAGGACAACATGTTCATCTGCGAGGAAACGCATCGCCTGCTGCGTGTGGATGCGAAAACGGGTGCGCTCACCGTCGTGACATCTGCGAAGGGCAAAAACGCGCCCGCTGGTGACCACGGCCCCGCCAAGGACGCGAGCTTCATCGCGCCGCACAATCTCGTCGCGGATGCGGAGGGGAACCTCTTCATCGCAGACACCTACCACTACGCCGTGCGTCGTGTGGATGCCAAAACCGGCCTCGTGACCACCTTCGCCGGCAATGGCAGCAAGGATCTCAGCGGCGACGGCGGCCCCGCAACGAGCGCCGGACTCGATGGCCTCGCGTGCCTGTGCTTCAACCATGACTTCACGAAGCTCTGCCTCGGCGGTTTCAGCAAAGTCATCCGCGTGGTGGACATGAAGACCGGCATCATCACCACCGTGCCCGGCTTCGGCGGCAGCCGCGCCATGGCCGTGGACTCGAAGGGCAATCTCTTCACGGCCACAGACCGCGGCGTGCGCATGCTGAGCACCGATGGCAAGATCACCGTGCTGAATGATCCCACCGCCGCGCCGACGCTGAAAGGCGTGAAGCACCTGTGGGCGGATCGCGATGACAACATCCTCATTGCCGACGCGGGCAATCATCTCATCCGCAAGTTCATCGTGGTCGAGCGAAGGCTCTTCACGCTCGCCGGAGTCGGCGAGAAAGGCGACGCTGGCGTGCCCGGCCCTGCTTTGCAGGCCCACCTCGGTGAACCGCATGGCGTCGTCACCCATCCGAGAACCGGCGACATCTACATCGCCGACTCGCGCAATCATCGCGTGCTGCGCATCAAGCAACCTCAGTAACCCTCACCTTTTTCCATCCACACACCTCCTATGAAAACACGCAGAATCGGCATCATCATGAACGGCGTCACCGGACGCATGGGCACCAATCAGCACCTCATCCGCTCCATCAAGGCGATCCGCGATCAAGGCGGGCTCAAAGTGGGCGATGACCTCGTCATCATGCCTGATCCCATCCTCACAGGTCGCAATCACGACAAGCTCGCGGCTCTCGCGGCACGCACGGGCGTGACGCGTTTCACGACGGATGTCGATGCGGCGCTCGCGAATGCGGATGACGAGATCTTTTTCGATGCCAGCGGCACGCTGCAACGCGCAGGCTTTGTCGAGAAGGCCGTGAAGGCGAAGAAGGCCATCTACTGCGAAAAACCGACCGCGGTGGAGACTGCCGAGGCGCTGCGTCTTGCCAAGCTGTGCGAGGACGCGGGCGTGAAGAACGGCGTGGTGCAGGACAAGCTGTGGCTGAGTGGCATCCGCAAATTCAAGCTACTGAAGGATCAGGGCTTCTTCGGCCGCATCTTGAGTGTGCGCGGCGAATTCGGCTACTGGGTCTTCACCGGCCTGGATGCGGATCAGCCTGCGCAGCGTCCGTCGTGGAACTACCGCAAGGAGGACGGCGGTGGCATCATTGTCGATATGCTCTGCCACTGGCGCTACGTGATCGACAATCTGTTTGGCAAAGTGAAGGCCGTGAGCTGCATGGGCGCCACGCACATCCCGCAGCGCGTCGATGAGCACGGCAAAAAATACGACTGCACGAGCGACGACGCCTGCTACGCGACCTTTGAATGCGAAGGCGGCGTGATCTGCCAGTTCAACAGCTCGTGGACCGTGCGCGTGCGCCGCGATGACCTGCTCACGATGCAGGTCGATGGCACCCACGGCAGCGCCATCGTCGGATTGCGCGATTGCTGGGTGCAAGGCGCCGGAATCACGCCGCGCCCGATCTGGAACCCCGACATCCAGCAGCCGATCAATTTCTTCGAAGGCTGGCAGAAGGTCCCCGACGCCACGACCTATGACAACGCCTTCAAAATCCAGTGGGAGGACTTCCTGCGCCACGTCGTGCTCGACACGCCCTTCCCGTGGACGCTGCGCGAAGGCGCGAAAGGCGTGCAACTCGCCGAACTCGGCCTGCAAAGCTGGGCGGAGCGGAAGTGGCTGCCGGTGACGGCACTGTGAGCCGGGAGTTCCGGCTCACCGCACGTTCGCAGTGGGAAGGGGGCTATGCGCCGCTGCCTTCCAACTGCGCTTCGGTCTTCTTCTTTTCACGCTGACGCTGGCTGCTGTCGAGGGTGCGCTTGCGCAGGCGGATGCTCTTCGGTGTGCATTCGGCCAGCTCATCGGGGGCGATGTATTCGATGGCGCGCTCCAGGCTGAAGCGGACGGGTGGCGAGAGCGCGATGGCCTTGGTGCCGCCGGCTTCGCGGAAGTTGGTTAGGTTTTTACTGCGTGTCGGATTCACTGGCAGGTCGTCCGCACGTGGGTTTTCACCAATGAGCATGCCGTCATAGACGAGTTCTCCGGGGCCGATGAAGAGCTTGCCGCGAATCTGGATCGTATCCAGAGCATAGCTGGTGGCCTCGCCGCCTTCGGTGCTGACGAGCGTGCCGGTCGAGCGCGTCTGCATCGGCCCGGCATGCGGGGCGTATTCTCTGAAGAGATGGCTGTGGATTCCATGACCGCTGGTCTGGTTCATCAGATCAAACTCGAAGCCGATCAAGCCGCGCGTGGGGACGTAAGCCTGGAGACTGGTGCGGCCGCTGTGCGCGCTCATGTCCTCGATCTTGCCTTTGCGCTCGGAGATCGATTTCATCACGTTGCCGAGGTATTCATCCGGCACATCGACGTAGAGCGTCTCAAACGGCTCGCAGAGCACGTCATCAATGCGCTTCATGATCACCATCGGGCGGGACACGAGCACTTCGAAGCCTTCACGGCGCATTTGCTCGACGAGCACGGCGATCTGCATCGAGCCACGGGCGCTGACATCAAAAATACCGGCGGTGTCCGTGTCTTTGACGCTGATCGTCACGTTCATCTTCTGCTCGCGGTCCAGACGGTCGCGGATCTTGCGGGAGGTGACGTGCTCGCCTTCGCGTCCGGCCAGCGGGCCGTCATTCACGGCGAACTGCATCACAATCGTCGGCGGGTCGATGGCGACGAAGGGCAGGGATGGAGCATCTGCCGCTCCAGCCACGGTTTGACCGATGTCCACATCTTCAAAGCCGCTGATGCCCACGATGTCGCCTGCGGTGCCTTCCACGGACTCGCCAGTGGTCAGTGTGGTGTATTGGAACACCTTCGTCACCTTTACCGGCTTGGCTTTTTCCTCGGGCGTCTTGCCCAGCAGGAACACACGGTCGCCCAGCTTCACGCTGCCACGGGTGACTTTGCCGATGGCCACACGGCCCACGAAATTGTCCCAGTCGATGTTCGAGACGAGCATTTCAAAGCTACCTTCGACTTCCGCCTTCGGCGCCGGGATGTGCTCCACGATCTTGCCCAGCAGGAAGGTCATGTCATGCTGCTCACCAGTGGGAGAGTCGGTCACCCAGCCAGCGCGGGCGCTGCCGTAGAGGAAGGCTGCGTTGAACTGATCTTCGGTGGCGTCGAGTTCCAGGAAAAGCTCCAGTACCTTGTCGTGAACCTTCTGCGGGTCGATGTTCGGGCGGTCCATCTTGTTGATGAGCACGATGGGCTTGATGCCCTGCTGCAGCGCTTTCTTCAACACGAAGCGTGTCTGGGCCTGGGGGCCGTCATAGGCATCGACAACGAGCATCACGCCATCCACCATCTTCATCACGCGCTCCACCTCGCCGCCGAAGTCGGCATGGCCGGGGGTATCGACAATGTTGATGATGTGGTCGTTCCAGTGAACGGAGGTGTTCTTGGCCTTGATGGTGATGCCCTTTTCCTTTTCGAGGTCCATCGAGTCCATGGCGCGTTCGGCGATGGCCTGGTTTTCACGGAAGTTACCGCTGGAGCGCAGCAGGCCGTCAACGAGCGTCGTTTTGCCGTGATCGACGTGGGCGATGATGGCGATGTTGCGAATTTTATCGGGGGTCATGGGCAGGTTTTCTGGGGAAGGGGGCCGCGAGGGTAGCAGCCTCCTGGCGATAGGCAAACGGTTCGCTGCAATGGTTTCGCCGCTTTGAAAGACTCAGTGGTCCAGGCTTTTCCACACCGCAGGCAGCCGCTCACGCACCAGTTTGGCGCTGCTGGCCGGGATCAGGGCCGGGGTGAGTGGCACGTTTTTCGTGTCTTCAAAGTCGAGCTGACCGGGGGATCGCGAGTATTTGTAATCGCGGTCCAGATTGCCATCGGCGGCGAGCTGAATGCCGACTTCTTCGACGCGGGGCACGGAGAGGTAGAACTGGCCGTGTTCGAGGATGCAGCGCTCATCGGAGTTCAAACGCAGCCGTGCCTTGGCAAGCTCTCGAAACAGCTCCTTGGCCGTGGCTTCGGCGGGATTCACAAAAAGGCGCTGTTCGGCGATCCAATCACGAAACTCCGGCTCCTGGCGCAGTGAATCGAAGGCGGCGTCGATTTCATCTTTCGCGAGCGGGTAGTGCGTGCAGCCGAGGACGATGGTTTGCAGCGGTTTCGTCGGTTTGGAGTCGCGATAAGCTTCTGCGAGGGAGCGAGCTTCTTTCAAGGCATAAGCGGCCACGGAGTCAGGAAAGGCAGGATCGCCCTCAATGGCTCCGGCGAGCGTGGCGCTGCCCTGCTGGGCGATGACAGGGACGCTTTGACCGGCGAGGCCGAGGGTTTGAGTGATGGTGCGCGGATAAACGCCGCTGGCACAAGTGCCAATCGTGGCGAGCACACCGATGCCGCCGGTGGTATTGGATTCAAGCACGCCACGAGCACCGGCTTCGACGACGCCGACGACGATCACGGGGATTTTCCATGCGGCGACGGCTTTGCGGATGTCTTCGAGGCCGTAGGCCGTGGCGGTGTTGCAGGCGATGACGATGGCCTTGACCGGCGGCTTGCTGAACTGCGGCTCCTTGCCCTCCGCTGGCCAGAATCGGCGTCCGAGCAGGAAGACGGCGTCTTTGACGATCAGTTCACGCAGATAGTCGGTACGTTGGACGGCGGAGTAGTTGCCATAGGGCATATTGGCCTGATCACCGAAGTAGATGAAGCGTTCCTGCGCGAAATCGGCCACGCCATCGGCTCCAGGTTGCAGATTGTCGTTGTGGAAGGCGTCGAGCGTGAGCAGCGCTTCGAGCACGGTCAGTCCGCCGATGCCGGAGTCGAACACACCGATGGGCAGGTAGCGGGTGGCTTCGTCATCGCTCCAAGCGGTGGCATCGAAACTGAACGCGGCCTTGCCATCGGGGTGCGTTCTCGCGTGTTCGACGAGGTCGGCAGCGTGAAGGGTGCCGACGAGCAGCCATGGCAGGAAGAATCTCATGAGAACAACATTCGACCAATGATGACAGCCATTCCCATGCCAACGACATCAGCGGTGAGACCGGCGGCGAGCGCGTGGCGGATGCGGCGGATGCCGACGCTGCCGAAATAGACGGCGAGGACGTAGAACGTGGTCTCGGTGGAGCCGTACATGATGGCGGCGGTGTATTTGAGCAGCTCGCTGCTCTCAGGCCGGAGCAGGATGTCATTGAGCACGCCGAGCGAGCCGGAGCCGGTCAGTGGGCGCATGAGAGCCATCGGCAGTAGCTCCACCGGGAAGCCGATGAAGCCGAGCACGGGCCGCAGCATGTATTCAAGCAGCAGCAGCATGCCGGAGCTGTTGAAAACGGCCAGAGCGGCCAGCATCGCCACGAGGAAAGGCATGATGCGCGTGGCGACGGCAAAGCCCTCCTTTGCACCTTCGACAAATTCCTCATAAACCTTCACGCCCTTGGCCATGCCGACACCGAGGGTGATGACGAGCACGATGGGGATGGCGAGGCCGGATCCGCCGTTCATGAAGCGTTTCCACGCGGGTTCGATTTGCGGCGCTTCAGCGGCAGCCGGGCTTGGCGTGGCTTTGGCGACGGGCGCGGCCTTCTGCTTCGCTTTTTCGACAACTTGGCTGAGCCCGGTGGCTTTTAGGACGCTTTCACGGGCCGTGGCGGGCATGAACTCGAGCACAGCGCACGAACCGAAGATGACGAACAGGGCGATGAGCCAGAAGCGGCGCTTTGGCGTGATCTTTTCGGACACGGGGGCGGTTTGATCGGCTGCGGCGGTTGATTCCACGCTGTCATCTGGCTGAATGGCAAACATGGGCAGCTTGCCGTAAAGTTTGGCCGTGACCACGGCGGTGACGACGGTGCAGGCGGTGGCGAGGATGGTCGGGACGATGATCTGATGTGCGCCTTTGACCCCGGCGGCGTTGAGATAGTTGATGGCCGTCATGGGCACGAGCGTGAACGCGGCGGTGTTCATGGCGAGGAAGGTCACCATGGCGTTGCTGGCCGTGTGCTTGTGCGGATTGAGTTCCTGAAGGTGTGTCATGGCCTTGAGGCCGAGCGGCGTGGCGCTGTTGCCAAGGCCGAGCATGTTCGCGGCCAGGTTCATGATCATGGCGCTCATGGCGGGATGATCGCGGGGCACGTCGGGAAAGAGGCGGCGCATGATGGGCGAGAGGGCACGGGCGGCCAGCTCCAGCAGCCCGGCTTTTTCCATGACACGCATGACACCGAGCCAGAAAATCATCAATCCGGCCAGCGGCAGGGCGATGTCCATGACCGCTGCTTTCGACTTGGAGAGGATGGCCGCGACGATGCCGCCATCACCGGAGACATTGCCCAGCAGAGCGGCGGCGCACATGCCGGTGAGGAGGAGAAAGGCCCAGATGTAGTTCAGCATGAGGCGGAAAATGTGACAAGACAGTAGCCAGAGGCGGCGGCAATGCGTAATCGTTCCAGTGCCAGCCACACTTGGCAACTGCCATTCGGCACCTCCTTTCGATGCCCTGTTCTATCCAGCACGCCAGCCAGCTCAGCGGTCTCAGCTCCCATGTGATCCGCATCTGGGAACGACGCTACAACGCGCTCAGTCCCAGCCGCACCGACACGAACCGCCGCATGTATTGCGACGAGGCCATCAAACGGCTGAAATTGCTGCGTGTGCTCACGGAGAACGGGCACCGCATCGGCGGTGTGGCGAAGCTGGGCACTGAGCAACTGGAAGAGCTGGTAAAAAAAATCCCCGCAGAAACGATGGCGGTCCCGGCGGGTGACTTAGAAATGCCGGAGCAGTTCGTGAACGCCGCCATTGCCGCGTCGAAGAAGTATGATTCAGACCTCCTGCGCCGCCTGCTGCTCCAGGCTCGTCGGCAGCTCGGCCAGCGCGGCATGCTGCATCAGGTGATTTGCCCGCTCATCGTGCAGATCGGTGAAAGCTGGCAGCACGGAAACCTGCGGCCCAGCCACGAGCACATCGCCACGGCGGTGATTCGTGAACTGCTGCTGACACCGGTGCCGGGCAGTCAGGTCGCCACGCATGCGCCGGAACTCGTTGTCGCCACCCCGGCGGGTGAGTTACATGAGCTGGGTGCCATGATTGTGGCCGCCACGGCGCGTGATCTCGGCTGGCGGGTCACTTATATGGGCCCCAATCTGCCGGTGGAGGAGATTGCCGCCTGCGCCCTCGCCCGTCAGGCCACCGCCGTGGCGCTGAGCGTGGTTTATCCCGAAGGCTGCCCCGTCATTCAGGAAAAGCTGCGTCGCATGCGAGAGCTGCTGCCGCCCGCGATGGCCTTGATCGTGGGCGGGCGGGCAGCGGCGGGTTACAAGGAGAAGCTGACCGATGCCGACATCCGCTGGGTCGGTTGTCTGCACGGTCTGGACAATGAGTTGCTGCAGATTCGGAAATGACGCGGGTTGCGCGGCGCAAGACGCCATCTAGTCTGCCGACCATGCATCTTTTCCGCACCACCTCCGGCATCGTCATTCAAAACGCAGGCACCTGGCATGCCGTCCCCGAAACGAACTGGGACGCGCTGCTCGAAGTCACCGGCCTCGCCGCTTATCTGGCTCAAGTCGCCGCCTCATCGCCTGCCATCGACGCTCCGGCCACCGACAGCATCCTGGCCCCCATCGTCTCGCAGGAAGTGTGGGCCGCTGGCGTCACCTATTTCCGCAGCCGCACCGCCCGCATGGAGGAGTCGAAAGACGCAGGCGGCGGCAGCTTCTACGACCGCGTTTACGCCGCCGAACGCCCTGAGATATTCTTCAAGGCAACGCCGCAGCGCGTCGCCAACCCGAATCAGCCAATGCATCTGCGTGGCGACTCGAAATGGATGGTGCCCGAGCCGGAACTCACGCTCTGCATCAACTCACGCGGCGAAATCATCGGCTACACCGTCGGCAACGACCTTTCCTGTCGAGACATCGAAGGCGAAAACCCGCTCTATCTCCCTCAGGCGAAGTGTTTCAAGCTCTGCGCCGCCCTTGGCCCCGCGATCTTGATTCAAACCGAGCCGCCCGCGCCCACGACCCGCATTCACCTGCAAATCGACCGCGCTGGCGTTCCCGCCTTTGAAGGCGAGACAACACTGTCCCAATTGAAGCGCACGCCGAGTGAACTCGCCGGATTCCTCTTCCGCGACAACACCTTCCCCACCGGCACCTTCCTCATGACCGGCACCGGCATCGTTCCCGGCGATGAATTCACGCTGCAAAGCGGCGACATCGTGAACATCACCATTGATGGCATCGGCACACTCGTGAATCCGATGGCCTGATCCATCCTTCTCATTCTTTCCCATCCCTCCCATTCTCTGATCCCATGACACTCACCGGACACCACCTCATCGCAGGCCGCGAAGCCGCCCCGCAAACTCATTTGTTCCACGCCTTCAACCCCACCACTAGCGAGCAGCTTGAGCCGGTTTATGGCGATGCCAGCCACGCTGAGGCCGATGAAGCCTTGCAGGCGGCGGAAGGAGCCTTCGACGCGCTGCGACTCGCCACGCCGGAGACGCGCGCGGCTTTGCTCGATGCGATTGCGGATGAAATCACGGCATTAGGCGATGCGCTGCTCGAACGTGCGCACGCGGAGTGCGCCTTGCCCATGGCCCGGCTCACCGGCGAGCGCGGACGCGCCATCGGGCAGTGCAAGCTGTTCGCGGCGCTGATTCGCGAAGGCTCCTGGGCCGATGCACGCGTGGATCATGCGATTCCTGACCGCCAGCCGCTGCCAAAGCCGGATGTGCGCCGTGTGATGATGCCAATCGGCCCAGTGGTCGTGTTTGGCGCTAGCAATTTTCCTTTCGCCATCGGTGTGATCGGCACAGACACGGTTTGTGCGCTGGCGGCGGGTTGTCCCGTCGTGGTGAAAGGCCATCCGGCTCATCCAGGCACCTGCGAGATGCTGGGACGTGCGGTGGTGAATGCGCTGCACAAGGTTGGCCTGCCAGCGGGTTGTTTCTCCCTGCTGCATGGCAAGGGCAACGACATTGGCACCACATTGGTGAAGCATCCACTCACGCAGGCGGTCGGTTTCACCGGTTCGCTTCGCGGAGGCCGTGCGCTGATGGATGTTGCCGCGGCGCGTCCGCATCCGATTCCGGTTTATGCGGAGATGGGATCAGTGAACCCGGTTTTTGTGCTGCCTGGAGCGCTCAAAGAGCGTGCTTCAAAGGTCGCGGAAGCCTATGTGCAGTCCGTTACCATGGGCGTGGGCCAGTTCTGCACGAACCCCGCCGTCGTGCTGGGCCTGCAAAGCCCCGAATTGAACCAGTTCATTAGCAATGCCGCCGCTCTCGCCGGGAAAGTGGCTCCGCAGACGATGCTGCATCGCGGCATCTGCGAGGCCTACGACGCAGGCACCGCCGTGTGGCAGACCATCGACGGCCTCGAAATCGTCGGGCAATCCGAAACGCCGCCGAGCGAAACCGCCACGCAAGCGGCCTGCCGCATTTTCACCACGACCATTGATGTGCTCGAAGCGAACACTGAGCTGCGCCGCGAAGTCTTCGGCCCCTGCTCGATCATTACGAAGTGCGCGACGCTCGAAGACCTGCTGCGCTACGCCAACAGCCTGGAAGGCCAGCTCACCGCCACGATCCACGGCACAGTTGAGGATCTGCGCGAGTTTGCGCCGCTGGTGCGTGTGTTGGAGAAAAAAGTCGGCCGCCTCATCTTCAACGGCTTCCCCACTGGCATTGAGGTTTGTCCCTCCATGCACCACGGCGGCCCGTATCCGGCGGCCAGCCACAGCTTCTTCACCAGCATCGGCACCGCGAGCATCTACCGCTTTGTGCGTCCGGTCAGCTACCAGGGCTTCCCCGAAGAAGCGCTGCCAGAGCTGCTCAAGGATGCCAATCCGCGTGGTGCGATGCGCATCGTCGATGGCGAGATGAAACGCTGAGTCGCTGAGTTTATGGAGTGCCGTCCATGTGGTCGGCGCTCCCGTTTTACTGCTCCAGCACCTTCAGCGCATTGCGCAGCAGGGTGAGGCCCGCTTCCTGACTCTTTTCCGGGTGGAACTGCACCGCCACAAGGTTCTTCTTTGCGATGCCGCTGATGAAGCTCACGCCGTAATCCGTGCGGCACAGAGCCAGCGATTCATCCTGCACCTCGGGATAATAGGAGTGAACGAAATAGATGTAAGTCGGGTTCGGCAGGCCGTTCCAAACAGCAGATTGGCTCGTTTCCCACTGCGCCACGTTCCAGCCCATGTGCGGGATTTTCAAACCGCTCGCCGCATCGAATTTGCGCACCTTGCCGGCCACAGCGGACAAACCTTCGACACCGGGGCATTCCTCGCTGCTTTCAAACAAGAGCTGATAGCCGAGACAGATGCCGAGATACGGCTTTTCCGCCTTCAACCAGGTCCGCAGCGGCTCCCACAGGCCGGTTTCCTTCAGAATGCGCACGGAATCCCCGAACGCCCCCTGACCCGGAAACACGAGCACGTCGATACCGCCGAAGTCCTCCGGCTTCGTGACGAGATTCGCATGCGCTCCGATGGCCTCGAAGGCATTCAACACGCTGCGCAGGTTCCCCGCGCCATAATCCAGCACGCCAAGTTTCATCACAGAACGTCCTTCGTGCTGGGGATGCCGGTGACGCGCGGATCATGCTTGGTGGCCGCGTCCAGCGCGCGTGCGAGGCCTTTGAAAATCGCCTCCGCCATGTGGTGGGCGTCGCGACCACGGCGAATTTCGACGTGCAGCGTGGCCAGCAGGCTCGACGCGAAAGCGCGCAGAAATTCCTCCACGAGCTGGTAGCTGAATCGGTTCACTCCGCCGATGGCTTCGACGTTCTCCGGTGCGTGATAGCTCAGGAATGCCCGTCCGCTGAGGTCGAGCGCGACTTCGGCGAGCGTTTCATCCATGGGAAGCAGCCAGAAGCCGTAGCGCACGATGCCCGTCTTGTTGCCCAAGGCTTCGCGAAAGCAGTTGCCCAGCACGATGCCGGTGTCCTCCACCGTGTGGTGGTAGTCCACCTGGATGTCGCCCACGACCTTCACCTTCAGGTCAAACAGGCCGTGCTTGGAGAACAGCGTCAGCATGTGGTCGAAGAACGGCACTCCGGTGTCGATCTGCGATTTGCCGCTTCCATCGACATTGAGTTCGATCTCAATGTCCGTCTCGGCGGTTTTGCGGTGCTGCTTGGCGGTTCTGGCTTGGCTCATGAGCCGCGAATGAACACTCAGATGCCGTGCTGGGCAACCCGTAGAACGAACTTTCCAGTTCGTTCGGAACGAGTTGGAAAACTCGTTCTACGCCATAATCCCTTTCACCAGATGCCCATGCACGTCCGTGAGCCGGTAACGTCGTCCCTGGAACTTGTACGTCAGCCGCTCATGGTCGATGCCGAGCAGGTGCATCAGCGTGGCGTGGAAATCGTGGATGTGCAGGCCGTCTTTGATCGTGTTGTAGCCGAAGTCGTCCGTTTCACCATACACCGACCCCGCCTTGATGCCACCACCGGCAAACCACGCGCTGAAGCAGCGTGGATGATGATCACGACCGAAGTTCGTGCTGATCTTGCCCTGGCAATACGCCGTGCGGCCAAACTCACCGCCCCACACCACCAGCGTGTCATCCAGCAAACCGCGTTGCTTGAGGTCTTTGACCAGCGCTGCGGCAGGCTGGTCGGTTTCTTTGCACAGCTTCGGCAAAGCGCCCGGCAGGCCGCCATGATGATCCCAGTCCTGATGATAGAGCTGGATGAAACGCACGCCCTTTTCCGCCAGACGCCGCGCTTGCAGGCAGTTCGCCGCAAACGTGCCCGGTGTCTTCACATCCGGTCCGTAGCTGTCGAGCACATGCTGCGGCTCGTCACTCAGATCCGTCACTTCCGGAATGCTCGTCTGCATGCGGAACGCCATTTCGTAATGGTCGATGCGATTCTGAATCTCCGCGTCCGGCGTGCCGGCAAACTGATGTTCATGCAGCTCTTTCAGGCGATCCAACATCAGCCTTCGACTGTCCGTGCTTACGCCGGCCGGATTGCCGAGATAGAGCACGGGATCCTTCGCCGCACGGAACAGCACTCCTTGATGCTTCGTCGGTAAAAAGCCGCTGCCCCACAAGTGCGAGCCCAGGGGCTGCCCGCCTTTGCCCTTCGTGATCAGCACGGTGAACGAGGGCAGGTTCGCATTCTCCGCGCCGAGTCCATAGCTCAACCACGAGCCAAAGCTCGGCCGCCCGGCGATCTGCGATCCCGTCTGGAAAAACGTCACGCCTGGGCCATGATTGATCGACTCCGTGAACATCGACCGCGCCACGCAGATGTCGTCGGCGATGCCCGACGTGTGCGGCAGCAGCTCGCTGAACCATCCGCCCGCCTGCCCATGCTGCGTGAACTTGAACGGCGATCCCACCATCGGAATCGACGACTGATTCCCCGACATCCCCGTTAAGCGCTGACCGCCGCGCACCGAGTCCGGAAGCTGCTCGCCGTGGCGTTTGTTCAGCACCGGCTTGTAATCAAACAGGTCGAGGTGAGACGGCCCGCCGGACATGAACAGGTAGATGATCCGCTTCGCCTTCGGCTGGAAATGCGTGCCTCCCAGCACTCCACGGTCGTCCGAGGCCTTCGCCAGCATCTCATTCAAAGCGATGCCTCCGAGGCCCAGACCGAACTGATTGAGGAACGTGCGGCGATCCAAAGTGGAAGAAGGTGAGTTCATGAGAGCGAGGGGCTTAACGTTTAACGACACAGGCGTCGTGGTTGAGCAAAGCTTGGGCAAGAACGGCCCCAGCTGCCGCTTCCGGGACTGGAATCGAAGCATTATGCTTCGCGTTGCCCGTCTTCAGCAGCACCTCGGCTTCCTTTGGCACCGCTTTGAAATGAGAGAGCTGTTCATGATAAAGCTGCGTGCAGATTTGAGCTTCCTTCGCATCGGGCTTGCGACTGAGACAGCGCAGGAAGCCGAGTTCGATCATCTTGGGCACATCCCCCTTCGATTCGACATGCAGCTTCTCGCCGAGCACCCGTGCGGCTTCGACATACTGCACACCATTGAGCAAAATGAGCGCCTGGAGCGGTGAATCGGTGCGTTCGCGGCGTGAAATGCACACGGCACGCCGTGGCGCGTCAAAGGCAACCATCGCAGGCGGCGGACTGGTGCGGCGCCAGTTGGAGTAGAGGCTGCGGCGATAGACGGTGTCGCCTGCGCCAGGGGTGACGGGTTTGAAGGCCTCGGACATCTCATAGGCATGCACGGGTGGTCCTCCCAGCGTGAGTTTGATCAAGCCTGCGGCGGCCAACGCATTGTCACGAATCATTTCGGCAGGCAGGCGGAAGCGTGAACCGCGTGCCAGCCATTGGTTTTCGGGATCATCCGCCATCGTTTTGGCATCTGCGAAGCTGTTTTGGCGATAGACCTGACTCGTGACGATCTCCTTCACCAGCGCCTTCACATCCCAACCGCTCTGGATGAACTTCATGGCGAGATAATCGAGCAACTCGGGATACAACGGCCTCTCGCCCTGGCTGCCGAAGTCTTCCGTGGTCTTCACCAATCCGCGACCGAACAAGCTCTGCCACAGACGGTTCACGGTGACTCGAGCCATGAGCGGATGATTCGGCGCAGTGAGCCACTGTGCGTAGCCGAGACGGTTCTTCGGCGCGTTCTTTGGAAACGGTGACAGCGAAGCAGGCGTCGTGGGGCCGACTTCTTCGCCGCGCTTGTCGTACTCGCCACGCGTGAGCACGTAGGCCTTCTTCGGCTGCGGCAGCTCCTTCATGACCATCAGTTCCTTCTGCGCATCCTGAAACGCGAACAGTTCCGCCCGCGCCTTTTGCAGCTCAGCGTTCGTTTCTGAGGTCATATCCCGGCCAAACACGCGGAAGTCGTCGATGAGCCCGCCTTTGAAGCCACGATCTCGCATGCGCTCGCCGAGGCTGATGTTGTCATGACCGCCGCCCGCGATGGTTTTCGTTAGGTTGTCTTTGATCACATCCACGGCTGCTTGTTGGCCATCCACGAAGATCTTCAAGCCGTCCGCCCGGCTGCTGCCATCATAAGTCACGATCACCTGCAGCCACTGCTTCAGCGGAATGTTCTCCGTCGTGCGGATACTGATCGCATTGCCCGGCCAGAAGTGAATCAGCGACCACTTGAGCTTGCCTTCCTCAATCAGCAGCTCGTAGCCGCGGCTCGCCGCATCCGTCCACGCCTGAGAGCGATGAAATACCACCGCGCGATCCTTCACATCCGGCGTTTGCATCCACAGCGACACGCTGAAAGGCTCGTGGCGCTGGAAATTGCCCAGCGGCGTGTCCACCGCGTCATCTCCAGTGAACTGGATCGCGTTGCCGAGTTTGCCGGGCACCAACTTGTTCTCGCCCTTGAGCACCGCGGCGGGATCAGGCGGCCCTTTGTCCTTCGGGTCCTTCTTGGGCTGCGGTGGAGGTGCGGCATGCAGCGCATCGGCCAGCTTGTTGCCCTTCAGTTCATCAAACGTGAAGTGAGCCATCTGCCCCTCCAGTGATGCGGGCACTCCTGCCCGCAGTTCCAACGCGTTGCGGGCAGGAGTGCCCGCATCACTTCGAGTTTTCTCCAAGTCAGCCACCTTGGCCTTCAGCGCAGCCATCTTGTCCTTCGTGGGCTGATCCATCAGCATCATCGCTGGAGTCGGAGGCGAAGGCGTGAAGAAGGAATACAAGCCGGCTTCGTCGATGTTCTGCAGCATCGAAAACAGCCCGTAATAGTCCTTTTGCGTGATCGGGTCATACTTGTGATCGTGGCAGCGCGAGCACTCGAAAGTCAGACCGAGAAATGCCGTGGCCACGGTCTGCACACGGTCGGCGACGTATTCGACGCGATACTCCTCCTCCACGCTGCCGCCTTCGTTTTCCTGCTGGTGCAGGCGATTGAATGCGGTAGCGAGGATTTGCTCGTCCGTGGCATTCGGCAGCAGATCGCCCGCAAGCTGCCAGATCACGAACTTGTCGTAGGGCAGGTTGTCATTGAACGCCTTCACCACCCAGTCTCGCCACGGCCAGACTTCGCGTTCGCGATCCACCTGGAAGCCGTAACTGTCCGCGTAGCGCGCCACGTCGAGCCAGTCCACCGCCATGCGTTCGCCGTAGTGTGGCGATGCCAGCAAGCGCGTGACGAGATGCTGGAGGCTCGATGCTGGATCAAACTGATGCTCTGTGACAAAGGCAGTGACTTCCTCCGGCGTTGGTGGCAGGCCCGTGAGGTCAAAGCTCAGGCGTCGAATGAGGGTTTCGGGCGAAGCTTCGGCTTGGAGCTTCAATCCGCGTTCCTCCAGGCCTGCGCTGACGATTTTGTCGATGCTCTGAGCCTTCGTTGCTTCTGGTTTGAGCGGAATAAACGCCCAGTGCGCTTCATACTCCGCGCCTTCATTGATCCACTGCTTCAAGATGGCGATTTCGTCTGCCGTAAGGTCGCCGAGTTTCGATTTGGCCGGAGGCATGTGGTCATCGGCATCCGTGGTGAGAATGCGTTGGATCATCTCGCTCACTTCGGCTTTGCCGGGGACGAAAGCCTTCGCTTCCACTGCTGCGTTGCGCTCATCCAGCCGCAGATCGGCTTCACGCTTTTTTGGATCGGGTCCGTGGCAGAAGAAGCACTTGTCCGACAGGATGGGCCGCACATCGCGGTTGAACTTCACCTTGGCGGGAGCCGCCGAAAGGGAAGTCGTGAGCGATAACAAGGAGAGAGAGGCAAAAAGGCCGCGCGTCATGGCTTTAGAGTATCTCACGCAAACACCGCCTTCACCACCTTCGGATTTTCCACGCCGGTCAGTCGCTGATCGAGGCCCTGGAACTTGAAGGTGAGCCTCTCGTGATCGAGTCCGGCCGCGGCGAGGATCGTGGCGTGCAGATCGTGCACACTGACTTTGTCGATCGCGGCTTTGAAGCCGATCTCGTCGGTTTCGCCGTGATGATAGCCGCCCTTCACGCCGCCGCCGCACATCCAGACGGTGAAGGCGTGCGGATTGTGGTCGCGACCGGGCTGCGCGCCTTTTTGCGCGATGGGCAGACGACCGAACTCGCCGCCCCAGATGATGAGCGTCTGGTCGAGCAGCCCGCGCTGCTCCAGATCGCTGATGAGCGCGGCCACGGGCTGATCGCTCTCCGCCGCGAAGCCGCTGTGATTGCCGAGGATGTCCTTGTGGCCGTCCCAGCTTTGCTGGTTCTCCATGCCACCACTGTAGATCTGGATGAAGCGCACACCGCGCTCCACCATGCGCCGCGCCGTTAGGCACTGCTTTGCAAAGTGGCCGCAGTGCTTCTCATTCACGCCGTAGAGCTTCTGGATGTGCTCCGGCTCGTCTTTGAGCGCAAAAGCCTCCGGTGCGGCAGTTTGCATGCGATAGGCCAGTTCAAAGCTCTCGATGCGTGCGTTCAATTCGCTCTCGATGGCCGATCCGGCGAGTGATTGCCGATTCAGCCGCGCCATGAGGTCAAGCTGCGCACGCTGACGCTGCGGCGTGAGCGAGGCAGGCACCGCGAGGTTGTCGATCGGTGCGCCAGTCGGCTTCAGCCACGTGCCTTGATACACACTCGGCAAAAAGCCCGCGCCCCAGTTTGCCGCGCTGCCTTTCGGCAAGCCGCGATTCATCGGATCGCTCATCACGACAAAGCTGGGCAACGAATCGCTCTCGCTGCCGAGGCCGTAGTTCACCCACGAGCCCACGCACGGATAGCCCATGCGCGTCGTTCCGGTGTTCATCATGAAAAGTGCGGGCGAGTGGTTGTTTGAGCCCGTCCAGCAACTGTGGATGAAGCACATCTTATCGACATGCATCGCCGTTTTGGGAAACAGATCGCTGCACCACGTGCCGCTCGCGCCGTATTGCTTGAAGCCGAAGGGCGACTTCATCAAACCGCCCACCGAGCCGGGAAAGAAGCCCGTTTTCGGATCAAAACCCTCCAACGTTTGCCCGTCGCGCTTCGCGAGTTCCGGTTTGTAATCCCAAGTATCGACCTGCGACGGCCCGCCATTGGTGAAGATCCAGATGATCGACTTCGCCTTGCCACCGACCTGCATCGGCACCTTCGGCGAAAAGGGATTCTTCGCAGCCTCCAGCATCGAAGCGAAGGCCAGCATGCCAAAACCACCGCCAGCGCGGGCGAGCATGTCACGACGAGAATAAGTGGGTGTGTTCATATCAGTTCACGTAAACAAATTCATTCAAGCTCATCACCACCTGACAGTAATCCGCCAGCGAGGCACCGCTTTTGAGGAAATCGAGCCCCGTGGCCAGTTCGGCAGGTTTAGGCTCACGATGAAAACAATGCCGATACGTCATCGCGATCTGCTTCGCGGCATCACCGGCACCTGAAACGCGTTTCGCGAGTCCTTCGGCCCATTGGCGGGCCTGCGGGCTGTTCATCAAGATGAGCGCCTGAGGTGCCACGGTCGTGGTGGGGCGTGCGCCTTGGCTCACGAGGGGTTCGGGCTGGTCAAAGGCCACCATGCTGCCGATGAGCTGGCTGCGCTTGATGTTGAAGTAGATGCTGCGGCGCTTGCTGTTCTCATCGCGCGTGCCGGGGCCGTGCATCGTCGGGTCGAGCACGCCGCTCACGGCCAGCATCGAGTCACGAATCGCTTCGCCTTCGAGGCGATACGGCACGAAGCGCATGAAAAGCCCGTTCGCCGGATCAGCGGCCTCCTTTTTCGCATCTCGCGCGCTGCTCTGCTGCCACGCACGGCTGCTGAGGATGAGTTTGTGCATCGGTTTCAGCTTCCAGCCGTTCTCGATGAGCTTCGCCGCCAGCCAGTCGAGCAACTCGGGCTGCGTGCAAGGCGTGCCGGTCTTGCCGAAGTCATTCGGCGTGGGCACCAAGCCGGTGCCGAAATGATGCTGCCACAGCCGGTTCACGATCACGCGAGCGAGCAATGCACCCGCGCCGCCATCGACATCCGTGATCCAGTTTGAGAGCGAGCGACGTTTGCCAGTCGATTTCGCGCCCGCAGGCGGCTGCCATTGCCAGCGCTTCGCGTCGCCGGGCTTGCTCAGCACTTGCAGGAACCCCTGCATGGCCTCGCCGTCCTTCATGAGCGGATTGCCACGCTTCAGCACATACGTTTTGTCAAAGAACGGCCCGCCCTGCGTGTGCATCACGATGGGATCGTAGCCTTCGGCGCAGATCATCATGCGCGTCGCGCCTTGGACGGTTGGCGTGTTCTTTTTCGCATTCATCGTTGTCACCGCGGAGGTCACCTTGCCATCGGGATGCACGTCCACGTTCATGCGCGTCGTCGTCGTGAAGGTGCTCAGCATCGCGTAGTAGTCGCGGGTCGGCAGCGGATCGAACTTATGATCGTGACAGCGGGCGCAGCTCAGCGTCAGCCCGAGCATCCCGCTCGCCGTTGTGCCCAGCATGTCATCCATCGCGTCGTAGCGCGAGCTTTCGACCTCGTTTGCCGTGATCTGCGAAGGAAACACCCCCGCGCCGAGAAACCCCGTCGCCGCGAGCGCCAGCGGATTTTGCGGCTCGTATTCATCGCCCGCGAGCTGCCATTTCACGAACTGGTCATACGGCATGTCCGAGTTCAGCGCCTTGATGACAAAGTCACGGTAATGAAACGCAAACGGCCGGTCATAGTCCTGCTCAAAGCCCGTGCTCTCCGCATACCGCGCCACATCCAGCCAGTGCCGTGCCCAGCGCTCCCCATAAGCTGGCGAAGCCAGTAACTCGTCAATCAGGTCACGTAGGTCAGCCGTGTCAGAAACCTCCGACGGCGGCAGCCCCGTGAGATCCAAATACAACCGCCTCACCAACACCGCCTTATCCGCCGGTGGCGCAAAGCTCATGCCCTTCGCATTCTTCAAAAGCAGCTCATCAATGCTTTTCGCCTGCACCTTCTTCAGCGGTTGAAACGCCCACCACTGCCGATCCTCGTCTGTGACCACGCTGCTATCCTTTTTCGGCTTCTTCCCGGCCACCAGCGGCACTGAGTAAGGCGCGCCATCATCAATCCAGGCCGCGATTTTCGAAATGACGGCCTCCGGCAGCTTCGGGCTGCTGTCCGGCATCATCGGCTCCTTTTCATGTCGGATCAGCGCCATCAAAAGACTGCCCTTCGCATCAAACGGCACCACCACCGAGCCATGCGAGCCCCCACGCAGCAAATCCTCGCGCGTCGCCAGGTCGAAGTCGCTCTTCACCTTTTCGCCGCCATGGCATTTGAGGCAGTTTTGCTTCAAAATCGCCGCCACCTCGCCATCGAAGAGCTTGAGGCCGCGCTCCATGCGCTTCGCATGATCGGGCGGCAGGTTCGCAGCGAGGGCTGAACTCGTAGTTAGGATCAAAAGGAGTGTCCGCATCAATTATTATTAACGTTGGTTGCCTGTGCCGTTTCATGGCTCAATTGTGTCTTATTGTGCGCCTAGTTCTCCTGGATCCTATTTTGCGCAGGGAGGATACAACTTTGCTCCGTATCTGATTCCAACGATCGCATGTCCAACCGCCGCAAATACCTCAACTACACCACCCCCTGGGGCGTGGATCTCGCTCGCGTGGCGAAATCGGGCTGGACGCCGTTTTTGATCCACGAAAGCGGCTACCAGCCTCAGTTGGAGGACTGGAACCATGAGGGAGTCGATTCGCCCTTCTGGCGCTTTTACTACAATCCCAAGCCTGGCTGCCATCTGCTGTTTCAGGGGGAGAAAATCATGCTGGAGCCGAAGAAGGCCGTCTTGATCCCGGCGGACACGGTGTTCGACTGCTGCGGCCCTGTGAAGGCCTGCCACTTCTGGTTGCACTTCACCACCGCACGGCCCGGTGTGTCCATTCCTGCTGCACCCATCGTCATTTCGGCGGATGATTCACTGCGGGCGATGCTGACCAAGCTCATCGCCACGCATCGCGAATCACCGACGGATCTTCGTGACCACCGTTTGCATCATCTGAGTGCCGCATTGCTGCACATGGTCTTCGCCACGCTGGAAACCGACTCACCGCCTGCGCTGCCGGAGCGTATCGTTGAAGTGTTGGCTCTCATCGCCCGTGCGCCGCACAGCAAACTGACGAATCCCTTTCTCGCAGAACGTGCGGGTATGAGCTTGGAGCGTTTCATCCGCAGCTTTCGTGAGCACACCGGGCAGACGCCTGCGGCTTATGTCTTGAGCACACGCATTCGCCTTTCCGGCGAGGCCTTGGCGCTTACGGACAAGACCATTGATCAAATCGCCGCCGAGTTCGGCTTCCCCAACCGGCATTACTTCAGCCGCATGTTTGCCCGGCAAGTCGGCTGCGGCCCGTCGGAGTTCCGGCAGCGGCAGCGAGACAGGAAGGGGCGCTGATCAGGACAGTTGGTCTGCGATTTCCTCCGCCGGGTAAGTCCAGACCTCGCTCAGCGTCGGATGGTAGTGCGGGATCGCCATGAACTGTTTCACCGTGGCGCGGAAGTTCATGGCGATGACGACTTCGTGGATGAGTTCGGTGGCTTCGGGGCCGACGACGCAGGCACCGAGGATCTCGCCGGTTTCGGCGTGAGCGTGAATCTGCACGAAGCCGGCGGTTTCGCCCATGACCATGGATTTGCCGTGGTCGTTGAAGGGATAGCTGGCGCTGAGGAAGGGAATGTCGTCCTTTTTGAGCTTTTCCGTCGTTGCGCCGACGCAGGCGACTTGGGGATGGGAAAAGACGCCGAAGAGCTGGAGACGGTAGTCGATGGTTTCGTTGGCCGCCTTGTTGTTCAGAAGAGAATGAGCGTTGCGGGCGGCGATTTCACCCTGCTGGATGGCGAGGTGGACGACATCGAGCGGGCTGCACACATCACCTGCGGCGAAGATGTGCGGCTGGGAGGTCTGCATGCGGTCGTTGACGACGATCTTGGCTTTGTGCAGCGCCACCTGCGCTTTTTCGAGATCGAGTCCGCGTGTCTCGGGCTGGCGGCCCATGGCGAGGAGGATTTGATCGACGCGGATGGCATGCGTGTGTCCGTCAGTGGTGAATTCAATGCGCTTGCGACCTTCGTGAGTGGAAATGCGATTGAGGTGTGTGCCGAGATGCACGCTCATACCACGCTCGGTGTAGGCTTTGGCAACGACATCGCTGCACTCGCGGTCGAGGCCGGTGAGGAGCTGGGAATTGCGCTGGATCAACGTCACAGCGCAACCCATCGCTTCCAGGTAGTGCGCCATTTCGAGGGCGATGGCCCCGCCGCCGAGCACGGCGATGGTTTTGGGAAGCGAATCGGTATCCAGCACGTCATCGCTGGTCCAGTAGCCGGTTTCGGCGAGTCCGGGCACGTCGGGCACGAAAACCTCAGAGCCGGTGGCGATGCAAAAGCTGCGTGAGGTGATTTGGAAACTGGCGGAGCCGTCACGCGGGACGACTTCGACGGTGTGCGGGCTCAAAAAGCGAGCGTGACCACGATAGAGGACGAAACGACCGTCTTCGAGCTGCCCCTGGCGATAACCGGCGAAGTCGGCGATCAGGGTGCGCTTGCGATCACGGATGGTGCGCACATCAACGCCATGGGACGTGGCTTTAAGGCCGAACTCGGCGGCGTGACGGATGTGGAGCTGGCGGTTGGCGGATTCGATGAGCGTCTTGCTCGGCATGCAGCCGCGCAGAATGCAGAGGCCGCCAAGTTCTTGAGCGCCGTCGATCACTGCGACACGTAAACCGGCGCTGTGAGCCGTTCTGGCCGCCGCGTAGCCGCCGCTGCCCCCGCCGATGACCACGAAATCAAACTTGTGTTCTGACATGCGGAGAAATGCAGGGGAGGGGAGTCGTTCGCAAGCTGTGGTATTGCCAAACTCAAAGCGAACGAAGTAATCTCGTCTTTTCCATGAAATCCCGCCGCTCCTCTCTATCCCAAGTCATCGCCACGGGCGTTGCTCCTGTTTTTGTCCCCGCGCATGTGCTGCGCTCGCAGACGGCGCCGTCGAACAAGATCACGCTCGGCGTCATTGGTGTCGGCGCGCAGGGAACGCATGACATGCGGGCCTTTCTCAATCACGAAGATGTGCGGGTGACGGCGGTGTGTGATGTGAATGCCAAGAACATCGAGCGTGCGCAAGGAATCATCGCCGAGCGTTACGGCGGCGCGGATGTGAAGGTGTATCGCGATTTTCGTGAATTGAATCGCGATAAGTCGATTGATGCCGTGCTGATGGCCTTGCCGGTGCACTGGCACAGCATTCCGTCCACCGATGCGATCTTGAACGGAAAGCATATCTACCACGAGAAGCCGATGGGCATGTCGATGGTGGAGTCGAAGCATGTGCGGGCGGCAGTGAAGAAGACAGGCGTCGTGTTTCAGTTCGGCACGCAGCAGCGCAGCGACATGAAATTCCGCTGGGCCTGCGAACTCGCGCGCAACGGACGGTTGGGGAAGCTGAAGGAGATCCAAGTCGGTGTTCCCGGCGGGAAGATCGGGCCGGACTTTCCAGAGCAGCCAGTGCCGGAGCATGTGGACTGGGAGCGCTGGGTGGGTCCGGCACCGATGACGTCGTTCAATGTGGATAAACTCAAGCGTGACAATCACGAGAACATCACGAATTTCTCGCTCGGCATGAGCTCCTGCTGGGGCATCCACCACCTCGACATCGCCCAGTGGGGCAATGGTACCGATGACACCGGGCCGATCAGCGTCGAGGGCGAGGCGACTTACCCTGACAAAGGCGGCTGCGACGCTGTCTTGACCTGGAAGATGCGTTTTGAATACGCGAACGCGGCTCCGATCACCTTTGTGAACGAGAAGAACATGGACATCGGTCACGGCACCCGCTTTATCGGCGAATCCGGCTGGGTGCATGTGCTGCGTGGTAACATCAAAGCCAGCGATGATGCCATCCTGCGTGATCCGGCGAACAAGGACGGCACGATGCCGATCAAGCTGATCGCCAGCGTCGAACACACGCGCAATTTCATTGATGCCATCAAGACGAAGCAGCGCGCGATTTGTGACATCGAAACCGCCGTGCGCTCCGATACGCTACCGCAACTCACGGCGATGGCTTTGAAGGCCAAGCGCAAGCTGTTGTGGGATCCGACGGCGGAAACGTTCACGAATGACGAGGCGGCGAATGCGTTGATGAATGCCAGACCGTTTCGTGGACAGTGGAACCTGCCGGAGATCGGTGCGTAGGCGGAACTTTCAATTCCGCTGGAACGGGTTGGAAACCCCGTTCTACGCTCTCCGCTGCCGCATGGCTTCAAACAAGACCGCGGCACCTGCGGCGGCGACGTTGAGGGATTCCACCGGCTCATGCAGCGGAATGCGGACACGATGATCGCAGGCGCTCATGATTTCGGCGCTGGCTCCACGGCCTTCGTTGCCGAGGATGAGCAGCGTCGGCTGACGCCAATCGTAGTCGAAGTGGCAAAGATCGGCCTCGCCGGTGGCTACGACGGTTTTGAGGCCACGAGTGCGGCAGGTTTCGATCGTGCCGAGGCCGGAGACATCGGGCAGGATGGGAAGGCGGAAGGCGGAACCCATGGAACTGCGCAAGGTCTTGGGAGAAAAGGCATCGGCGGAGCCAGCGAAGGCGAAAAGGCCGCTCACACCGGCGGCTTCGGCGGTGCGGACGAGGGTGCCGAGATTGCCGGGGTCTTGGATGCGGTCGAGGCCGAGGATAAGCGGCGCTTGGCCGTCGAACATGCGATCCAGCGTCGGCCACGGGCGTTCGGCGATGACGATGATGCCTTGGGTGGAGGTGGTGTCGCTCAGTGATTCGAGCACCGATTCGGAGAGCTGATAGATGGGGCAATTGAGGCGCTCCAGCAGTTCTTGCTGTGCTGCTGAAGGTTCGGCGGCGGTGAAGCAGGCATGCAGTTTGAGCTCGGAAGCCGCGCACTCTGAAACGAGGCGCTCACCTTCAACAAAGATCAAATCACGCTCACGGCCTTCGCGCACGCGGCGGGCGTGTTTGACGCGTTCGTTGGAGGAACTGGTGATGAGCATGCGGGCGCAGGATGGAAAGCGCCCGATGTTTCAGCGGCAGTGAGGCTGATGGCAAGTTGATCTTCCTGAGGAACCCAGTTGCGGTGCAACGAGGCAACTTTACGCGAAGACTTCCATCACCGGCTTGCCTTTGTCTCCCACGGTGAAGGGGCGGTTGCTGGGGGACATGACGACTTCATCGACGGGCAGGCCGAGGCTCCAGCCGATGGTGCTGAGGAAATCCTGTGGGCTGACTTGTTTGTCGGCCACGGCCATGCCTTCCTTGTCGCTGGAGCCGTAGATGAAGCCGCCTTTGATGCCGCCGCCGGCGAGCAGAGTGGAGAAGACTTTCGGGTGATGATCGCGGCCGGCGTTGCCATTGATTTTGGGACCACGGCCGAATTCGGAGCAAAGGACGACGAGGGTCGTTTCGAGCAGACCGCGCGCTTGCAAATCTTCGAGCAGGGCGGCGAGCGCCACGTCGAGTTCGGCACCGTGCTCTTCGAGTTCTTCGTCAATGTTGTTGTGCATGTCCCAGCCGCCTTTGGCGACCTCGATGTAACGAATGCCCTTTTCGACAAGACGGCGTGCGAGCAGGCAGCCCTGGCCAAACTTGTTACGGCCGTATTTTTCCTTCAAGGCGTCCGGTTCGTCATCGAGACGGAAGGCCTCAAGATCGGTGCTGGACATGATGCTGACCGTCTTGTCATAGAACTGGGTGTAGCTTTTCACCTCGGCGGTTTTGAAACGCTCACGGAAGCCAGCGTCGAGCTGGTCGAGAAGCACCAGACGCTTGATCATGTTTTCGGGGCTGGCATCGCTGCTGGCGTATTGCAGGCCGACATCGGGGTCGAGAATGGGCAGCGGCGCGAAGCTGGAGGGGAAGAAGCCGTTGCCGTTTTGAGGCTGGCGATTGATGCAGACATTCGAGGGCAGTGTCTTGTGGCTCTCGCCTTTGAAATGCTGCGCCCAGGCACCGATGTTGGGGTGCTTGATGGTGCCACGCTCTTCATAACCACTGCGGATCATGTATTGACCTGCCGCATGCACGCCGGTCTTGGAGCTCATGCTGCGGATGATGCTGATCTTGTCGGCCTGCTTGGCGAGATTTTCCATCGTGCCGCCAAGCTGGAAGCCAGCATTGGTTTTGATCGGTGCTTTCGGCCCCTGTGTCGGCCCGTCCTTGGGATCGAGTGTGTCGATGTGCGTCATGCCACCGATCATCTGCAAAAAGATGATGTTCTTGGCCTTGCCGAAGCCTGGGCCGGTGGAGGGAGTGGCCGTGGCTGCTGTTTCAGCCGCGAGCATGCTGTCTGCCGTGCCGTGCAACACGGTGACACCGAGCGCGGTTTTGGCCCAGCGTTCGCAAAAAGCGCGGCGGGAGACGGAATCGAGTTTGTTTTGGAGATTCATGGCGTTGCTGATTCGAAGGCGGCTGGGTTATTCCACAAAGACAAACTCACGGGTGTTGAATAGCACCCAGGTCAGATCGCGCATGCCGAGGCCATTGCCGAGGGCGGCGACGGCGGTGCCCAGCTCATCGGCGTGAGGTTTGCGGCTGAAGAAGCTGAGGTAGATGCTTTCGACCTGCTGCTCGGGTGTGCTTTGCGCGGCGGCGGTTTTGACCACGAGAGAATCCTCCTGGCCGATGACCTTCTGCGCCTCGCCATTCATGAGCATGAGCACCTGCGGGATGCTGCCCTCCTCGGTGTTGCTGTCGGCGATCTGGCGGTCGCTCTGGCCGAACATGCGGAGGAAATGCTGGTCACGCTCTGGTTGGTTGAGCTCAGAGGCACGGGCGAGCACGAGGCCGTTGCGCGTTGGAGGGCTGATGGTGAGGTCTTCCTGCTCGTTCATCGTCTCCTGCCTCATCATGCGCTTTTTCTTTTTGGCGTTGTTCTTGGGATTGCCGCCTTTGCCAGCGTACTGGCGCATGCCGGAGATGGCGTTTTCGATCTGCGTCTTGATGGTTTCAGGGGAGGCATCCTGGCCGAACTCAATATTCATGACCTTGGCGTAGTCAGTGCCGCGGTGGGATTTGTATTTGTCCACATCCGCGCCGACAACGAGGGTGGCGCAGGAGTCCCAGGCCTGCTCGGCGGACATGCGGCGAAGGATCGGGCCGGGGAAGAGGTAGGGCGTGTTGTCGCTGAGTTCGCGGCTGGTGGCCTCGCGCTGGTACGTCTGTGTGTTATAAAGCAGGCGCATGAACTGCTTGAGGTCGAATTTCACGCGCACCATTTCAGCGGCAAGGTGGCGTAGCAGCGCGGGATTCGCGGCGGCTTCAGGATCGTCCAGGTCGGTGACAGGTTCACGGACGCCGACACCGAAGGCGCGCTTCCAGAGACGATTCGCGATGGTCATGGCGAAGCGCGGGTTGTCTGGCGAGGTCATCCATTTGGCAAACTGTGCGCGCAGGTCTTCCTCGCTTTTGGTTTGCACGCCCTGGTAGGCTTTCTTCGTTTTGTCGTCGCTCCAGGTGATAAGTTTTGGGGCAATGTGCTCGCCGGGTTTGGCGTCCGGGTATTTGTAATCGTCTGGCAGCTTGAGGTCGTTGGCACCAGTATCTTCCACTGCCATGCCATTCACGCGCAGGACGTTTTTGGCCTGCTGCTGGAGACGTTTGTCATCCAGGGATGCCACGGCCTTGCGCATCATCGCCGCGTTCTCGCTTTTGCCGGTGCGTTTCGCCCCGAGGGTTTCCGTGGCCCCAAAGAAGGAGGCCATTTCATAGAACTGACGCTGCGTCCAGTCAGCGAAGGGATGGTCGTGGCATTGGGCGCAGGAGACGTTCGCGCCGATGAATGTGCTGAGCGTGAGGCTCAGGTTGTCCAGCCGCATGCCTGCATCGCGCAGGAGGTAGCCGGTGGCACCATTTTCCAGCAGCTTGCCATCAGCCGTCATCATGGAATACACGATCTTGTCCCAGGGCACGTTGTCGCCGATCTGCCGCTTCAGCCAATCCTGGTAGGTGTGGTAGCGCACCTTGTTGGCGGAGTCAGCCATGCGCATCATGTCGGCAAAGTAGTTGAACAGGTGGCTGTTATAGCCATCCGAGTTCAGCAGCTTGTCGATGACCTTGGCGCGCTTGGAGAGGCTGGTGTCGTTGATGAACTCCAGGGCTTCCTCGCGGGTGGGGATGCGCCCGGCGATGTCGAGATAAACGCGGCGGACGAACTGCTCGTCGGAGGCGAGTGGATTGGACTTCTGCCCGGCTTTCTTCAATCCACCATCGACCAGCATGTCGATGCGTGCGGCGGCTTGGGCGAGGTTCGGATCGGCAGGAATGCCGAGGCCTTCGGGCTTGAGTGTTTTCGCGGCCTGCTGGTCGGCTGCGGAGAGTTTGTCGAGTGGAAGACGATAGACATAACCGTTGCGGACTTGGAGGAAGACCTGGCCGTTTTCGATGCCGCGGAAGGTTGCCTCAAGTTTGCGGCCTTGGGCATCGGTCCAGGTTCGATAGACCTCATTTTCGGCCAGCAGGCTGGTGGCTAGCAAGGTGCAGGCAAGGGGCAGAAGAAAGCGCGTTTTCATAAGCAGATCGTCCGGTGTTCCGGTCGGATGCGCGTTGAAACGACGAGGGGCTGGGGAAGTTTCGGATATCTTCTCAACTCGCCCAAATTCAACTGTGTCTGACGAAATTAGCTTTGGGGCAAACGCCGTGCTAATGGACATGGCCCTTGAAACATGGCTGAATGCACTGAATTTCTGCCAATAATTGTGGTTGTTCTTACGGCCGGTAGGGTGATATGAGTTAACTTGGTCAATTTTTTTTATGAATTCCAATTCCTCTCACTCAGGCAATGAGTGCTCACTTGATCCCTCGTTTGGCTGGAATATCGGCACTATTATGGGGGTCGTGCGGCAGCGTTTGCTTTGGCTGATTTTGTTTGCCTTGGTTGCAGTGGCCCTAGGGGGGGGCTACCTCATTCTGACACCGGTGGTGTATGAAGCACGGACAGTTGTGCAGGTGGAGCAGACGGCACAGTCCGTGGTGGGCGTTCAGGATGCGGTGCGGGAAGACCTGAAGACAGTGGAAATCCTCAAAACGATTGAGCAAAATCTCTCAAGCAGCGCACTGCTGTTGCGTGTGGCCAAGACATCCAAGCTGGAACAAGACCCGCGTTTCACGAGTGAAAAAGAGGGTTTGGTGTCAAAGTTGCTGGGTTTGATCAAGAAAACTACCAAGGAGCCACTGACTGAGGCGGCGCTGCTTCGAACCATGAGTGATCGGGTCAAGGTCGCGCTGCGACGGGGCACGAGACTCATAGACGTGACCGTGAGCGGGCAGAATGCAGAACTGGCGCGTGATTTGAGCCTGGCGGTTGTGGAAGAATACACAAAGCTGCATATGGAGCAAAAACTCGCGGCTTCAAAGCCAGTCTATGGACATCTGGTGAGTGAAGCCGAGCGTCTAAAAAGACAGCTCGATGCTTCCGAGCAAAAGCTTCAGTCTTATCGCGAGGACAAGCGCGCGGTTTCGCTCGAGCAAACGCAAAACATCGTCGTGGAGACCTTGAAAGAATTGAACAAGAGCTTAAGCGAAGCTCGCGGCGCACGAATGAAAATCGAGTCCGATGTGGCGACACTGCAAGGCCGCCCGAATGATGTTTCGATTTACACTGGCAACGCTGCCACGTCTGATGTGCTGGCACTCAAGCAGCGTATTGCCGAGCAAGAGGCGGCGCTTGCCAGCCTGGCAGAGCGCTATGACTCCAAGAACCCCAAATATCTGCAGGCGCAGAGCGAGATTGAAAAGCTCAAGCTGTCGTTGACCAAGGCTACTAAGGAGGCCGCCGAGATGGTGAAGGCCTCTCTATCCGCCGCCAGGGAAACCGAGCAAAAACTTCTCGTTGCCCTCCAAGAACAGGAAAAGCAGGCGCTCGACCTCAACAAGATCTCAATCCAATACAATGCGTTGAACCGCGAGGTGGAATCTGATCGCGTGATGCATGAGGCGGTTCTGAAGCAGCTCAAGGAGACTCAGATTGTGCAAGGCGTTGAGCAGGGGGCGATTCGCGTTGTCGAGCCGGCCATAGTGACGGACCGCCCGGTGAGTCCGAAAAAAAGCATGGTTCTGGCCATTGCGTTGTTTCTAGGGGTGGCAGGTGGCACAGTTTTCTGCGTGGGCCCGGCTGTGTTGAAAGCCCCGTTTATGAATGTGGATGATGCGGAGCAGCAACTCGGCATTCCATCCGTGGGGCTGATTCCCAAAGTCCGCGTCGGGAGCGGCCAACATGGCATTTATCTCGTGGACAATCCCCGCACATTGGCTGCTGAGGCGCTGCGTTCGTTGCGCGCGGCGCTGTGTTTGAGCGAAGGACGAACTTTCATGTTTTGCAGCGCGCTGCCGGGAGATGGAAAAACATTTTGTGCGGTGAATTTTGCCGCCGCGCTCGCGCTGGAGGGACACCGCACGCTGCTGATCGACGCGGATTTGCGTCTGCCGAGCATTGCCGGGCAACTGTTTGGCAAGGAACTGCCTGGCCTCGCAGACGTGGTCAAAGGCAAAATGACATTGAGCGAGGCTGTGCTTCCCGCAAAAATCGACAATCTCTTCGTTCTGACAGCTGGTTCGGCCATCGCAGGGCCGGCTGAGTTGCTGGCCTCGCCAAACCTCACTGCAATGATGGAGTCCGCGCTGGCTTCATATGATCGCGTGGTCATCGACAGCGCGCCCGTTCTGGCTGTCAGTGACGCCTTGCGCTTAAGCGCTCAAGTTCAGCACACGGTGCTGGTGCTTCGTGCCGCCAAAACTCCGGGACGCGCGGTGGCCAGGGCGTTGCATCTGCTTGCCAAGGCAAAAGGCAGCCCCCCCGTTGGCTTTGTGCTCAATCAGGTGACGAGCGGCCCGGTGGGCTACGGCAGCTACGGCTCCTACACATGAGCAAGTTCATGCAGATCATCCGCCAGCGTCTGGTGCAGAATGCGCTGGCTCTCTATGGCGTGACCATCGCCAATGCGTTGCTGCCGCTGGTGCTCATCCCGTATCTCGCCCGGGTGTTAAGGCCGGAGGCCTGGGGCGTGGTGCTCTTTGCACAGACGGCGGCCATCTGGCTCGGCTTGCTTGTCGAGTACGGCTTTGCCTATTCCGCCACGCGTGAAGTCGCTCGGCACATGGACCAGCCAGAAAAGCTGCGCCAGATCGTGGCGGAGGTCATGGGTGGCAAATTGCTGCTCTGCGTGATCGCGGCGGCCATCTCGGTGATTTTGTGGCTGGTGATTCCTGAGTTTCGCGCAAGCCCGCTGTTGCTCATTGGGGCTCTATGGATCGCAGTGGCTCAGGGGTTGAGCCCGCTGTGGTATTTTCAAGGCATCGAGCGCATGCGCTTGCCAGCGGTGCTGGATGTGCTGTTTCGGCTGCTCTTCGTCGTCAGCGTGTTTCTTTGGATCAAATCACCCGATGATGCCGCTTCGGTGCTTATCTTTCAGGCTGCGAGCATCACGCTCTCACTTCTCATTTCATTGCGATTGATGTATCGCCAAGTCAGTGCCGGTCTGTGCTCGCTGACACGCGCATGGGCCACGTTGAAGGATGCGTGGCATTTCTTCCTTTTCGTCGCCGTCGTGAATGTGTATGCGAAAGCCAACAGCTTCATTCTAGGCCTCATGGCGACTCCGGCATTGGTCAGCTTCTATGGCGGGCCTGAGCGGCTGATGCGCGGCATCCTGAGCCTCACTGGCCCGGTCAATCAGGTGCTGTATCCGCGGCTTACGCATTTGGTGAAGCATGATTACCCTGCTGCGCGAAAAACGGTGCGTCGTGGCACGGTGATGGTCGCGCTGATCGGCATGTGCCTCGGTTTGAGCCTCACGCTGGCCGCGCCCAGCTTTGTGGATTTGCTGTTTGGCAAGGGCTACGAGGCCGCGGTGCCGGTATTGCGCGTGTTGGGGCTCGTGTGCCCGTTTTCAGCCGTGAATAGCGTCCTGGGCATCCGCTGGATGTTTCCACTTGGCATGGAGCGCACCTATAACCGCATCGTCATGTGGGGCGCGGTGATGGATGTGGCATTGGTGCTCCTTTTCATTCCGATTCACGGCGCCCTCGGTGCCGCATGGGCCGTGCTGACGACGGAGGTCTTCATCACGGCAACCGTCTTTGTGCTGCTCTGGCGCGCCAAGCTCAATCCCTTTCAGCAAGCATCCCTGCGAGCTGTGGAGGTGCCCAAATGAAGGCGCGGGCGACACGCGCTGCGATCTGGTGGCTGAATCCGTTTTGGATCCTCGTCATTCCGCTCGTGCTCGTTGCCTGCGTGACGTGGCTGATTCCAGAGGCCGATTACCAGCTCTACTGGCGACTGCCAAAATTTTTCACGGGTGAAGACCTGGCACTGTGCCTGTGGGTGGCGTTCGCGTTTTCGATCGGCTGTCTCCTGGCTGTTTTTTTGGATCGTGGACTGGTGCGGCCATCAAGTGCGGAAACATTGGCCGCCCCGAGCTGGACCATGCTGACGCGGCTCTTCTACTGCGGCCTCGTCGTCACCGTCTTTGCCTACATGGTGTGGTTTGGCGCGATTTTGAAGCAAACAGGGCTCGGCATCATTCCAGCGGTTCTACGGGGTGATTCGGGAGCCATTTATGAACTGATCCGGCTGCGCAAAGACGCGGCGATCACGGGCATCACCAGCCTAACTCAGGTCGGCATTGGTGTCGGACTCGCGGGCGTGTTTCTCGGCTGCCAGCTCGGCTGGAAGAAGGTGCGCTGGCCATTGGGGCTGCTGTTCTTCCTCACCCTCATGCGCGCCGTCTTTTTGGCCGAACGTCTGGCGCTGATCGAGCTCATGCTGCCAGGCGTGGTGCTGTGGTTTCAGCTTCGTGGCCTGCGGGCAGGATTTGCGCGTCATCTCGTGAATTTTGCGCCGCTCATCGGCGTGGTCGGCCTGTACTCGCTGTTCACCTTCAGCGAATACTTTCGCTCCTGGGGCTACTACTCGGAGCAGGGTGAAACCTCGCTGCTGTGGTTCACGCTCGTAAGATTGTCCGGCTACTACGTCACCTCGATGAACAATGGCGCGCTGCTCTGGCATGAACTCGGCAACCTTGGCTTTCCCTACACCACCCTAGACTGGATTTGGAAGTTTCCCGTCATCGGCGGCATGGTGCGCGACTCGCTAGGCGGCAGTGATGCGCCCGCCGCACTTGTCAGCGTCATCGTCCTGCAGGACAGCAATCCTGAGTTTAATAATCCCACGGGTATCTTCTCCACTTTCACCGACTACGGAGTCGCCGGCGGCCTCGTGTTCTGGGTTTTCTATGGCTGCATGCTCATGTTGTTCTACCGCGCCTTCCAGCGTGGTTCCATCGCGGGCCTCATGCTCTATCCCTTCGCCTTCATGGCGCTCACGGATCAAATCCGTCTATTTTACCTCACCAGCGGGCGAACGTTTGCAGCGTGGGCATTTTTGTTCGCGGTGATCTTTGTGATTCGTCGTGAGATCAAGGGGGCGAGGCTGCGGAAGAAGCCTTTGCCCACGGCACCTCGGTGAAGTTCTTGGCAGCTTCGGCGGAGTAGATTTCGGAGGCGAGGGTTGGTTTCGCCTCACCTCGAAAGAGCTCGTTGATGACTTCATCGACGCGTGCTGGATCGGTGAGATTGGCCGGGATTCGCAGTGAGGCGGGCTGGCCGATGTCGTCGAGGTAGTCGGTGCATTTGCGATGGTACTCGGCGAGGGCGAAGGGGACGTGTGTGAGATAGGCCGTGATGCCCGCGTGCAGGCGGACGCAAAGGACGGCGGCGCAGGAGGCGAGGCCGTGCCAGGTGCCGATGAGGTTATTCTGGCAGGAGATGATCTCGGACTCCGTGCCGCGCTCACGGAGGTAAGCCTGGAGTTGCCGTGAGAGTGCCATGTCGCCCCAGCGCGGGTTCGTGTTGAGGCAAAAGATTCGCACGAGCGTGCCTTCTCGCTTGGCGTGACGGCTAATGCCTTCAAAGAGCGCCTCATTGCGGCGCTGCTCCTGAGCAGCGTCGCCGCCAGTGTAGGATTCGTAATTGCAGACGGAGACGCCGAGCGTTTTGGTGGCTTTCTGCTTCTGGTCGTTTGCTGGTAGCAGCAAAGGCAGCGCGCCGACGAGATCACGCGCAAAAAGCGGCGTGAGCGGCACTTTCATCTCTTCGAGCAGTGCGATGGATTGTTTGTCACGTACGGAGATGAAGGTGAAGCGGCGCAGGAAGCGTGCGGCTTCTTCTTGATCAGCGGCATCCGCAAAGGGGCCGATGGAGACACCGATGGCGGCGAATTTCGTCCACGAACGTTCAGCAGCGATGCGCTGAATCTTTTTCAGGATGCTGCTGTAGGAAAGCGTGGACCCACCGGCATAGACGATGAGGTCGCGGGTCAGAAGAGCGGCCGCGAGGTAGGCGAGGCGGCTCATTTTCCCGCCGAAATGAGGCGCGGTGTAAAGTGCGGGCGGGAACCATGCAGGCACGCGGAATTTGGCATCGATGCCATGCACGGGTGAGCCGAGAATGTCGAGCGGATGGTCCGGCCACCAGCGTCGTGCGCCCAGGACGCTGGCGAGGTTGAACAATTCATCCCCGTAGTTGGAGAAGCCGTAGTAGCCGTTGAGGGTGATCTTCATAAAAATTCAGGCAGCGAACGAAACACGCCAACGATGCGGCCAAGGATGGTTTGCAGGTAATAGCGGCTCTTGGAGAATTTGAACTGCGCGGCGAAGATGAGAACCGCGGCGCAGGCGCGTGCCTGGAAGTTTAAAAAACGGATCAGCGCGCTCAGTTGGCGGAGTTTGAGCAGATGCTTGACCGTGAGGCGGCCAAAACCACGACCGTAGCTGAAGGCGCGGGCAAATTCTTTGGCGTCGTAGCGCCCGACCTTCTGCGCGTGGTAAAAAAGCAGCGCAGGATCATAGTGGAGCTGCTTTTTCATGTAGAGCGCTCGCAGCACAAAGTCGGAACCTTCTTCCGCGCCAAAGTAGGTGCCAACGCCGAGTTTTTCATCGAGCCCGCCGACATCAAGCCATGCCTGGCGCTTGAGAAACATGGTGAACTCAACGGTGGTGCTGAAAACATTGCCAGCAGTGACTGGCTGTGCCTGCTCGGAGAAGCGAGTGACGGAGCGCGTGAGTGTTTCGCGATCAACCGCGCGGCCAAAAAGCATGTCGAGATCGGGCTTGGCTGCGAAACGGTCGGAGACTTGCTGGAGCAGGTCTGGAGTGAGTTCGCAGTCGTCGTCGGGGAAATTCAGGATTTCGCCGGTGGCGAATTGGAATCCGTAGTTGCGGGCGTGGGCCACTCCAGCGGGTTTGATCTTTTCATGCCGCAAGGGAAAGGCAGTTTTGAACTCCTCACAGAGCGCATCAAGCAGCGGGCCGTCGTTTTGGTCGATGACGATGACTTCGAGGTCTTGCAGCGTGCTTTGCTGAATGGAGACGAAGAGCCGCCGCATGTCGTCGAGGCGGTTGAGCGTGGGGACGATGAGGCTGAAGCGCGGGTTCATGGCAGTCTAGGTGCTGGCTCGGCCATTTTCTCACGGACGTAGTTTTGCATGGCGGCGATAAAGACCGGTTCAGCAAAGCGCTCGGCATGCCGGCGGATTAAGTCGGGGTCCCAGGTGATGGACTCCAGCCGCTCGACACAGGCGGTGATGCCTTCAGGCGAGGGATCGGTGAACAGCGTGCCGGTTTGACCATCAATGACGGTTTCGAGTGCGCCGCCGTCACCAAAGGCCAGCACGGGTTTCCCCGCAGCCTGGGCTTCGAGTGGGGTGATGCCGAAATCTTCCGAGCCGGGCAAAACAAACGCGCGACAGTTCTCGATGAGCGAAATGGCATCTGCATCGGATACGCGGCCTTTGAAGACGATATTTGGAGCGCCCCCAGCCAGTTCCTCCAATCGTCCGCGATCAGGACCACCGCCAGCAATGACGAGGCGTCGGCCATTTTTCAAAAACGCGGCCACAGCGCGGTCAATGCCCTTGTAGGACACCAAACGCGACAAAATGAGGTAGGAGCCATCATGCTGCGGAGTGACGCGAAACTTATGCACTTCCACAGGGGGATAGATGACCACGGAATCACGGCCGTAGAACTCGCGGATGCGGTTTTGGACGTTTTTAGAGTTGGCGATGAAGTGGTGCGTCTTTTTCGAGCACGCGAGGTCGCTCGGTCTCAGCCACAGCACAAAAAGTCGTGCGACGGCCTTCAGCAGGCCGCTTTTGACCTCGTTTTTGAGGTAGTGGTCGGTTTGCCAAAAAAAGCGCGGCGGCGTGTGGCAGTAGCCAAAGACGCGTGTGCGCGGCGTGAAGCGCAACCACTTGGAAAACCCGCTGCTGCTGACCACGGCGGCATCCGCGTCGAGAAGGCCAAAGGATTTGAAGGCGAAGGGGTAGATGGGGAAGAGCTTCTTGTGATGCTTATTGATCCCCGGCATCTGCTGCATCCATGAGTTGTGAATCTCCGCGTCCTTGAAGTCCGGCAGCAAATGCGCGTTATCGGTGGCACTGACGTAGATCGGTGCGGCTGGCCACGCGCGATGCATGGAGGCGAAGAGCCGTTCAGCACCTCCCATCTGGATCAAGTAATCGTGGGCGAGGATGATGTTAGCTTCGGACATGGCATGCTTGGTTGAAGTGGCGGTAGGCAGGCCGACTCATCCTCGTGACGCCACGGCGCGGGATAAGGTCTTGAGAAGGGTTTCGGCGGAGGCGGACCATGAGAAGTGGCGTGTGCGCTCTTTGCCCCGTGAGACCAGGTCGCGGCGAAGGACGGGGTCTGCGCGAAGGCGCTGGATGGCAGAGACCAAGGTCGCGGGGTCGGCAGGGTCACAGTACAAAACAGCGTCGCCACAGATCTCAGGCATGACGCTGGTGTTCGAGACGATGGCCGGGCAGCCGAGGGCCATGGCCTCGACCGGCGGCAGGCCGAAGCCTTCATAGAAGGAGGGAAACAGCAGGCAGAAGGCGCGTGAGTAGAGGGCGTAGAGCTCGGCATCGCTGACGTGACCGACGTGTTTGACACGTGTTTCGTCAATGCCACTGCCGCCGAAGACGCGGGCATATTTTTGACCAGCGATGACACAGGGGGGCGCATCGGGGCCGAGGAGTTCCAGGGCGCGCAGGACGCTGGCGAAGTTTTTGTTCGGGTTGACGCTGGAGACCGCGAGGAGATAAGGCGTGTCGGCGATTTGATGCTTGGCGAAGACGCCGAGATCAGGCGGTGTGCGCGTGGCGTGTTCAACGCCGAGCCAGGCTGGCGTGATGCGTCCGGGATTGAGGCCGACGCGCTTCACCAGTTCATCGCACGAGTATTGGGAGTTTGTCAGAATCGCGGAGGACATGTGGCCGGCGACGCTGAACAGCAGACGGTACCAGAGACGGAATTTCCAGGTGAAGTTCTGTGGAATGGCGAAGGTCTGGGCATCGTGGAGGTAAAGAACATGCCGTCGCTTGAGCATGGGGCCGGTGTTGCAGAGGGAGATGAGCCAGTCCCCGCGAGTGGCGGCGAGGAGACTGGTTTGCTCCCACAAATGACCACCGCCAGCGCCTTGCCGATGCAGGCGGAGGTTTGGCCAGGGTGATTCTGCGTTGCTGCTGGCAGGCGCGATGAGGCGAAAATTCAGGCACCTGCCTTCGGCGGTCGTGACGGAGCCGTTTTCGTCGAGTTTTTCGCACAATGCCGTGATCAACTCACGAGCGACGCGCTCGACGCCGGAGACGGGGCGCGGCAGGAAGCGTGCGTTGATCCAGACAGCGGTTTCCATGCTGGTGCGGGCAGATAATTAGTTAACAAGCGGGTTGGGCAGGTTTTTCTCGATAAAATCAATGATCTGGTCCGCCGTGGCCGGCTTGGGCAGGAAGGGGTAACCGCTGATGATGCCGCCGTGGGAGCTGAGTTCGGTGCGGCTGACGGTGGCCGTGTGAAAGACGACGGCGATGTGTTTAAGCCGCTGGTCGTTCTTCAACCGGAACAGGATATCGGCTCCGTCGAGATCCGGCATCATGACATCCAGCATGATGAGGTCGGGAACGAATTCTTTGATGATGTCGAGCGCTTTGAGAGAGTTGTTTTCTTCGCGCACCTCATATTCGTCCGTGTCTTCAAGGTTCATGCGCAACAAGCTGGTAAGGAAAGGCTCGTCATCGACGAGCAGGATGCGTTTTTTGCGAGTGGTTGGGGAGTTCATGATTGATTGTGTCCTCAGACGGGCTGGGTGCCGGCTGTTTTCAGGGTCAGTTCGGCCAACACACCGCCTTCAGGGCGGTTGGTGATAGCGATACGACCATTATGCAGTTGGATGATCTTTTTGATGGTGGCAAGTCCCAGGCCGGCGCCATGACCGGCGGGCTTGGTGGTAAAAAACAGCTCGTAGATGTGACTCAATTTGTCTGGCGGTATGCCGTGGCCTGTGTCGGCGATCTCAATGATGACCGCGACGTCACCCGCACGGAACCAGCCTTCACGCTGCCATTCGGCGCGCTCGCTGCTAGTGAAGGAATGAACACGAGTTTTGATGGTGAGATCCCCTCCGTTCGGCATGGCATCAATGGCATTGGTCAGGAGGTGGTGAATGGCCGACACCATGCGGGAGCGGTCTGCGAAGATTGCGGGCATGCCGACCGACATGTCATTGTGAAAATGCACCGGGGCATCCGCGCGCAGGCGAGTCTTGGCAAGACGCAGTGCCTCCTCAACAATGTCATTGGCATCATGCGCCGCGAGAGACAACTCTCTGGGGGCGCAGGCAGCCAGCGCCGAGGTGATCACTTCCTCAATACGGCCTGCCCCGCTGCGTAGATAGCCGACGATATTAGCCCTAGCCTCCTCGGTGAGGGGCTTGGGCCTGGCCAGAAAGTCAGCGGCGAGGTAAATGAGGCTCAGTGGGTTACGCACTTCGTGGGAGATGCTGGAGGCGAGACGCGCCAGCGACTCTGTCCGCGCCATGCTGATAATTTCCGCATGTTTCGCCTTGCTCGCGGCGGTTTCGTCATTCGTCTCCTGTGCGCGCCAGAGCAGGGCGTAGTGGAGTGCGTTTTGCAGAGTGGTGGGTGAAAGCTCACTTCGAAAGATGGCTTCGCTGGCTCCGGCGGCGCGGGCTTGGTCGAGCAAATCGCCATCGTCATCTGGCGCAATAAAAATAACCGGCACATCGAGTCCTTGCTCACAGACAGAGTTGATGAGTGCGATGCCTTCGGCTCCCTCGGCGATGGCAGCGGCGACGGAGCCGCCTTCGAGCTTGCGCAGGGCCTCATCAAGCCGTGTGGCAGAGATGAACTCGGCATCAGGCTTGGCCGCGCGAAGCAGATGGCGGATGAATTCGCCACGAGTTTCATCAGGCACCAGGAGCAGCAGGCAAGGAGCTTTGGGGCTATTCATGTGTATTATTTTAAGGATGATGATGTCCCGGCTTCAAGAACAGGTTTTTTTTCCAAATCAGCGGGCGCATGGAATTGGACGCCCGTGGCCAACGCGAGCACGCCACCGTTCCCCGCCACCATGCCTGACAAACGCACGCCGGGTCCGACATAGGTCCTGCTAAGAATGTAGGACTCCTCCATGTGAGAGCCCTCTGTGATGACACAGTTTTCGCCCACGACGGTGTTTGGCCCCAGAGTGGCTCCGCTGATGGTCGAACCTGAGCCCACCCAGCAGGGTGGGAAAAACTTCGTGTCTTTAGAAATGCTGCAATGATGGCCGATGAAGACTCCGGGTGAGATTTGCGATTCCAGTTCCGGTGACTGGCTGCCGTTGGCTGCAAGATCCGCAAGCCAATGGCGCACCATGGAAAACCAAGTCCGTGTCGGAGCCTGTCTTGGTATGTAAGGAGTGATCTGAGGTCCGCGTCGAATGATGATGCAGCCCTTGCTGTCGAGGAATGTGCAAGCTTCTGGGCGCGAGTTCGGAGTGCCATTAAAAACCTGCGCCCGTCGGTTCAGCGGAAAAGTTTCGCAGACAAACGAGTACAGCATGTCGTCAGGTTCCTCCAGCCAGATACGCAGCGTGGCGTTGCTGCGAAAGAGAGTGTCCATCCAGTGCTCAATGACACGGCGCGGTCCGATTTCCCAGAGAAGGAAGGGGCGGTCATCCACCCAGAGGGCGGCTTGGTTGGGGATAACGGCATCGCAGACCATGAGCTTTGGGAGGTAGGAAATTAATTGCCGCCACGGTTTTTCAGCGCCACCGGCACTGTTTTCAGCAGGATGGTCAAATCGAGCCACAGACTTTGCCGGGCGGCGTATTGCAAGTCCAAACCGATGGCTTGGTCGTGCGTGAGGCTTTTTCGGTCACTGATTTGCCACAAACCGGTGAGGCCGGGTTTGATTTTGTGCCGCAGCATGTCACGCGGTGTAAAATCGGCCACTTCCCAGGCCGCGAGCGGCCGCGGACCGACCAAACTCATCTCGCCGCTGATAATATGAAAAAGCTGAGGCAGCTCATCAATCGAGTAACGCCGCATGAAGCTTCCAAAGGGCAAAATGCGCGGGTCACGGTGGTATTTGTCTGAAGGTGTGAGCTTTTGCAGGGTGTGCCGCAGTTTGAGCACGGAGGCGTCCTCCGGCCTGTCAAAACTTCCCTGTGTGGCCAGAATCTTGTGCTCCTCGATCTTTGCCGCGATTGCCTCCGCATCCCGCCGCATGCTGCGAAATTTCAGCATCTTGAACAGCCTGCCATCTTTTCCGACGCGCGATCCTCTGAAAAAGATCGGACGCCCATCCATGATCCAGATGGCCAGAGCGGCCGCAATGAGAACAGGAGAGAGCACCAACACCATGGTGATGCCGCAGGTCAGATCCAGCAGCCGCTTCACGCCACGCCGTGTGCCATGGCGCAAGTGGTGCCGCAGCCGTGTGCATTTGCCTGAAATCCGCTGGCGCATGCTTGGAATGGAAGGGTTCATCATCTCAGGAGTCGTCATTGGAAGGATTTTAGAAGAACTTGGTGACCTGGATGCCGACTTGGGAGCGGTCGGCAGCCTCGAAATTGCCGTGGCGCTTGCGCTGCCTCCATTGAACATACAACTCGACGTTCAGCCGACTTGCTGCGCGGTCAGGACTTTCGCGGTAGCCTAGCAACAGCCGCGTCACCGGCTCCGATTCACGTCTCCCGCTGTCATAGTTGCGGCGCACATACTGCAGGTCGCCACTCAAATACCATTGGGAGCTGAGATCATGCATCATCTCCGCCCCGAGCCGGTATTCACGAAACAACGCCCCCTGCTGAACGATGGAAGGCTCATTGCCCACTCGTAACCGAGTGCTGATGCGGGTCTTTTCCGTTGCGAGCCACTGAAGCGCCACCGCGCCCACGGGAGTGAGTTGCATCGTTTTCGGCGTTCCTCCATTAAAGTCACGCCATTCCAGGCCGGCTCTCGCTGACATGTTGAGCTTGGCAGTCGGCTTCCAGCGGCCGAGCAGCAGTGCCTGTTGATAGTTTTGCGAGCCCAAACCAGCGCGCTCAAACTGGATGAGCCCGAGTTCTGTGCCTAGGCCAATCGTAATCTTTGCCGTGGCAGCCCATTCAAGCGCCTCCTCACCAATCCAGATCAAGCGATTCGCGAGCCCGTCCTCTACCGTGATGTCACGATAGGTCAGCTTTGAGCGCAGCATGGTTTTCGGGGTGAAATGATACTCCAACAGGCCCGACGCCTCTAGCAGCGTGTAAGTGTCCTCCAGCGACGTGTCATCCGAGGAGGACAAGATGCGCTCGTCATAGTCCAGTCTTAGTGAAATGCGTGTGATGTCCGTCAAACGTCCGATTTCTCCAAAAAAGTGCTGTAGAACTTTCTGTTCACCGTCCTCCAAAAGGTGCCTCACTGTCGGCACATAGAGAATGCCGGTGTAATAGCTGGAAAGACGGCTCGAACTCATCGCGCCTTCTTGCGGATCACCAATGTCCAGCCGGATGATCGGTGTGAGTTCGAAGACCGTCGCACCGACAGCGCCCGAATTGGCGGTGTACTTAATGTTGTCCGTGTAAAAGAGCTCCGACTGCAAACCCACGCTCAACTGTGCAGAAACATCACTCGCAATTCCCCAGGTCATGGGTTGTGAGCCGGAGGTTGAAGCCAGGCTGCTCCAGCGCCTGCGTTGTGTGGTCAGACCGATGTCTGCTTCACCTTGACGCCTTGTGCTGACAGGACGGGACACCGACATGCCAGCCATGGCGGAGAGCGTTTCACCATTGGGCGAACGATGCAGCGACGGCGACAAGCCGGACTCATAGCCGCTGGGGGGAGGCAGCAGTAGCAACGACGCCGGGTCTGCCGCCATTCCCGGCGCGTACAGCGCCAGGATGCAGAAAGTCAGACACGAGCACGATGCATTCATTCGTATTTCATACTGTGTCAGCACTTGGAGGGTCAAGACTTTCGTCTGTTTTTCCTCCGCAGACTTACTAACCGCCTTTCGGTTTGCACCGCATGCGAGTCACGGCTATCACATCCACCATGAACAGAACGGCCTGTATTATGCTCCCCTGTCTGGCAATCTGCCTCGCTCAGTGCTCATCCGGCCCGCTTACCAGCGGCCCCCTGCCGCCGCCGCCTGCCGCCACCGCTGCCAGTGGGGCCATTCGGCCTGGTGATGTGCTGACCATCAGCTTCGCGGGAGAGGCGGATCTCACTCAACAGACGCGCGTGGACTGGAATGGCATGATCAATCTGCCCATCCTTGCCGCCGAGGGCGGGGCCGAGATCAAAGCCGCAGGTCTTTCCCCGGCCGCGCTCGCCAGCCGGATCAGTGCCCTGGCGAAGCAAAATAAAATGCTCGTTGATGCCCGTGCCCAGGTGCTTGTCACGGAATTTGCCGGACAGGCCTATGCCGTTCTTGGGCAGGTGACTCAGCCTGGGCGCTACACCTTTCAGCGTGGCCTGCCGCCGCGACTGCCGATTGAAGAAGCCATCGCTCTCGCGGGTGGCTATACGCGCCTGGCACGACAGTCTCAGGTATTGGTGAAGCGTGGCAGCCATGTTTATGTGGTCGATTTGGAAAAACTCGCCTCCCAGCCTGGTCACCCTCCCGCCATCATCATTCCGGGTGATGTGATCACCGTTAACGAGCGGAGGTTCTGATTCCCTCATCAAAGGCCAATGAACGATCCCGCTGCCAAAACCACTTTCGTCAACCTCCTGCAAGCCGAGATCGAGCAGCGGAGCATCACACCTGTTGTCCGCCAGTATCGCAGTGGCGAAACCATTTTCTCCGAAGGCAGCCCTGGCGACGGCCTGTATGCGGTCCTTGGCGGGTTGGTCCATATCACCACCTTCGTCAGCCAGACCAGTAGCCATTCGCTTGGGGAATTCGCAGCGGGAGATTTCTTTGGTGAGATGTCCATCCTCAATGAGGCTCCGCGTTCCGCCACTGCCATCGCCAAACAAGATTCGGTGCTCTTATTTGTCTCACGAGATCAAGTTGTTGATCTGATGGAACGATCTCCGCCTCTCGTTTTCGCCCTCTTGCATGCGTTTAGTAATCGCATGCGTGAAACAAACACTCGTTTTGTTCACCAGATGATCGAAGCCGAGCGCCTCACCCTCTTTGGCCGCTTTGCGCGCTCGATCGTTCATGATTTAAAAAACCCGCTCAGCATCATCCTCCTGGCCGGTGATGCCGCCGCCTCTGAGCGTGCCAGCATGGCGCTTCGCGAGCAGGCCAAGAAGCGCATGCATCAGCAAGTGGAGCGCCTCAATCACATGCTCAACGAACTGCTCCGCGTCAGTGAAGGCTCCACTCAGCATTCTGTCGAGTCTGTGAGTTTTGCTGCTTATGTTGCTGAAATCATCGAGGACACCCATGAGGAGCTCGCCAGTAAAAAAGTTCACGTCGAGACTCGGACTGCGGTGCCCGACATCGTTCTCCCGATCAATTCGCGTCGTCTCAATCATGTTTTCTACAATCTCTTTGGCAACGCCGCTGACATCATGCCCGAGGGCGGTTCCATCAGCCTGCGTTTTCAGCACAACGAGCGCGAGATTATGACCGAGGTTGAAGACAGCGGTCCTGGCTTCCCCCCCGGTATCGTGGAGAAGCTATTCATGCCTTTTTTCACGCATGGAAAAGCCAATGGCACAGGTCTTGGGCTGTCCATCTGCAAAAACATCATCGAAGACCATGGCGGGCGGATCTGGCCCAAAGCCGAGGCTGGGCACGGGGCCATCTTTTGCTTCACATTACCCTTGGATAGAGCTGATCGGATATGAGCCTCTGTCATTTCGTGTGCAGCTTCGCCTTTGAACCGCCGCCTTTCCAGATGTCGTACTTGGGATCGGCGTATTTCGTGAAGAAGGCGTCGAGCTGCTTGGCGAGATCGGCTTTGGTTGCCTCGGTGCCGTGCTGGCCGAACTGATTGAAGCGCTCCTGCGGGTCGGATTGCATGTCGTAGAGCTCGAAGGGGCCGTCGGGAAAGCGGGAGACGTATTTCCAGCGCTCGGTGCGGATGGCGCGGGTGGTTTCCATCTCGTAGAAGATGGTGTTGTCCCAGTTCGTGAGTTTTTCGCCGCGCAGGGCAGGGGAGAAGTCACGGCCGGGGGATTTGGGCGTTTGTGGCATCTTGTTGGCGAGGCCGAGATGGCTGAGGACGCTGGGCATGAAGTCGTAATTGCTTACGAGAGCATCGCAGGTCTGTGCGGCGGGGATTTGGCCGGACTGGCGGAAGATGAGCGGGATCTGCATCATCAACTCATGCGCACCGGTGGGTCGAAAGTGATCGCCCATGCCCCACATGCCGTTTTGGCCGCCCATCCAGCCTTGATCGCTGGAATAGACAACGAGGGTGTTTTCATCGAGGCCGTTGGCCTTAAGCGCGGCCATGATCTCGCCCACGTCGTCATCGACGCCACTGACTTCGGCGGCCATGCGGCGGCGACCGGCATCGGTGTTGTGAAATTCTTTGTTGGCGTGCTGCCAGGGATGCATGGCATCGCGCGGGAAGGAATGCAGCGGCTTGTCGGCGTAGTAGGCGGCGTGGCGATTTTTCGCCGCGTTGAGCATGAGTTTGCCGAGTGAGTAAGGACCGTTGTAGGCAAGGTAGAGGAGGAAGGGCCGGTCTTTGTTCGCCTGGATGAACTCGACGCCCTTGCGGGTCCAGAGATCGGTCGTGTAACCCGGTTCGGTGCGCAGCTTGCCGTCCTCAATGATCTCCTGGTCGTAAAACTCTTTCGTGCTGCCATCCGGCTTGGTGGTCCAGGTGGTGAAGCCTTCGCTGGGCGTCATGTTGGCCCCGAGATGCCATTTGCCACTCAGGCCGCAGGTGTAGCCGGAGTCGCGCAGGACTTCTCCGAGGGAGGTAAACTCATGGAGCGTGTTGTAGGCTTCCGGTCCCATCATGAACTTCGGATCGAGGAAGGAGTGAACGCCGTGCTGAGATGGGATGAGTCCCGTGAGGAAAGTGGCGCGGGTCGGGGAGCAGACGGGATTGCTGCTGAGTGCACGAGTGAAGCGGATGCCCTCGGCGGCCAGTTTGTCGATGTGCGGCGTGCGGATGTCGGGATTTCCGTAACAGCCGAGGGTCCAGGCACCTTGGTTGTCCGTGAGGATGAAGACCAAATTGACCGGCTTTGTGGCAGCTTTGAGAGGTAAAACAGCGAACAGTAGGGTGAGCAAACAAAGCGCCTTCATGGCACTGAAACGGCATTCTGGCGGCAAACTTGCCCTGCTGAGGCTTCGCTAGGCGAGTAAATGCCAATAATTAAATAGAATTACCATATTAAATGAGATTGATTATATGGCCTGCGCCGCCTTTCGACGGCCCGCACCCGCATGTCTGCCCCTCACACGCCCCAGCAACCGCCCAAGCCAGTGCGCATCGCACCGTGGCGCGGGCCGTTGCAATTTGGGCTGCTAGCGGTCACGGCGCTGATCTCGCTGGTTTTGCAGTTCTGCTATGTGCTGCTGGTCGCGGGTTTGTTCGGCTGGATGTGCTGGCAGGTCTATCAGATCACCGGACAGATGGCGCGAACAGGGGTGTTTCAGTGGCGGGTGATTCCCGAGCTGCTGAAGTTTGCTTTCATGGGCGTGACGTGGGTCTTCATGCTGCGCCCGCTGCGTCCACGGCCGAAAACGGCCAAGGTGGCGCTGCAAATCACCGCTGCCACACAGCCGCAACTTTTTGAGCTCATCCACACGCTGTGCTGGCATCTGCGGGCGCAGCCTCCGGTGCAGGTGTGGCTGGACACGACGATCTCGGTGCGCAGCTCGATGTTTGGCGGGCTGGTGGGCATTTTGACCGGGCAAACCACGCTGCACCTCGGCCTGCCCGTGATCTCGGTCATCACCGCCCGCGAACTGGCGGGCCTGCTGGCTCATGAGCTGAGCCACAATGCTGGCGGTTTCAGCACGATCTTCATTCACGCGGTGCGGGAGATGAACGCGTGGTTCTTCCGCGCCGTGATGGAGCGTGATCCGTGGGAGATGCAAATGCATGATGCACCACGCAAGGAGTCGAAGTCCCACAAGATCGCCCGGCAGGTGCTGCGCGGCTGGATGTGGGCGGCTAAGATTCCCTTCATGCTGTTTGCCATCGCGTCACGTCTGGTGAGTACGGCCACGCTTTGGATCATCCGGCGCACGGCGGATCAATGCGGAGCCAATGTCATCGGCACTACTGCCAGCGCCCGCATGTGGCGGAAGCTCGATCTGCTTGAGGATGCTTGGAAGTCTGCGTGTCAGGAAATCCGCCGTGGTGTCATCCAGCACCGGCTGCCGGAAAATTTGTCGCTCCTCATGGCCCGGCATGTGGCGAAAACAGCCAAGGACCGCAATGCCGTGCGCGCTGAGGCTGGCATTAAAACAGAAACGGAAAACGAGAAGGACGCCAAGCCGCCGAAGGGTGCGGCGCTCGTGGAGTATCTGTCTCCGGCGCAGCCGGCGGCGGCCGTGATGCGGCAGCTTGTCGATCTCTCGCGGCAGGTCACTTATTTCTACTACCAGCACGATCTTGGACTCAATCTGCATGAGCACCGCATGGTGGCGGATGAGGAGGTCATTCATCAAAACCGCCGTGAGGAAGAGTCGTTGCTGGTCATTCGTCGTTACTTTGGCGGGCTGGCGCATCCTGAGCGGGCGATGTGCGGACTGGGCAGCACACCATCGACTTCCACGGCGCGGGTGGAACTGCAGCGCGAGATTTTGCGCGTGCGCGATGAGATCGTGCAATGGGGGCCGCAGTTCAAAGTGGCGCTGCAGGAGTGGAATCAGGCATGGCAGCGGCGTCGAGATCTGGAGGCTGCCGCCACGCTCAGTCTCGCCGGATTCACTGTCTCTCGGATGCAGTTTGGAACCGAAGATGCCAGCCCAACCTCACTGCGTGCCGAGGCAGCCCGCCAGCGCATGGTCATGGAGCACATGGAAGGGCCGTTGCAGGAGCGAGAGCGCGTGCTGGAGAGCCGCTTCGCCGCCGCACTCGGCCTGCTCTGGTGGAGCGAGCAGGCGGACCTCAACGACTGGCTGCAGGAACGCCGCAAGGACCTGCCCGCATGGGTGACGATCTATGAGGCGATGACCGGGGCGCTGCCATCCTTCCGCGAACTGCTCACCACCTTCTTCGCGTTTCAAACTTTGGGCGCGAAGTTTGCCAACGTCGATGATCCCAGTGCTTTCCTGACCGCGCTTCAGTCCGTGGTGCCGAAGATGCTCAATCTCGTGCGCCAGATCATCAGCACGATGGACGGCGCGCCGTATCCGTTTGCGGGAAATGGCAGGGCCATGACCTTGAACGAGCATTTGCAGCCACGCGGCATGCCAGAGATGCCCGCAGGCTCGCTGATGTCAGCCGATGTCGCCAGCATGCGTGCCACCGGTCTCAAAATGGCCTCCGAGGCCTCGGAAACCGTCGCGCCCTATGTCGATGCGTTCATGAGCCTCTACCATCGTGCCTTCGCCTGGCTGGCAGAGTCGGCGGAGCGGACGGAGATGCATTTCCTCGGCGCTCTCAGCCTTGGCTCTGCCACAGAGATCCTGCTGCCGGACGAATTCACCACACAGCGGCTCGGCATGAAATCCAAATCGCCAGATGCCATCGCCGCATGGAAACCGCCGGTGGCGGCATGAAATTCACACCAGCCTCACATACCTACGTCCCGGCAAAGCGCGGATCAGCCGCTTCATTTCGAGGCGCATCAGGGTGGAGGAGACCGTGGCCACGGTGAGGCCGCTTGCGGTGGTGATGTCGTTGATGTGCGCCTCCTCGGTGCCGATGGCGTTGTAGAGGATTTCTTCCTCCAGTGTGAGCGAGACGACTGGCCGTGGCTCTTCCACCTTCGGGGCGCTGGGCGCGGTGGGGAAGAGCGTCATCAGATCATCGAGCACATCCGCGCCATCCATGATGAGCTTGGCACCTTGTTGAATGAGGCGATTGCAGCCGGCGGAGGTTGGTTTGTCGATGGGGCCGGGCACGGCATAGACGGTGCGGCCCTGCTCGGTGGCCTGCTGCGCCGTGATAAGTGAGCCGCTGCGCAACGGAGCCTCGACGACGATCAATCCGCAGCTCCAGCCCGCGACGACACGATTGCGGTAAGGGAAGGTCTGTTTGTCGGCGATGCGATCCACGGGATACTCGCTGATCACCGCGCCGTTTTGCGCGATGCGCTCGGCGAGCGCCATGTTCTCTGGCGGATACAGTTTGCCGATCCCGGAACCGAGAATGGCAATGGTGCGCCCCTTCGCCGCGAGAGCGGCCTCATGCGCCGCCGTGTCAATGCCACGCGCCAGACCACTGATGACGGCGTAACCCGCATACGCGATCTGAAAACTGAGCTTCTTCGTGGCGCTGAGTCCGTAATGCGTGGCGTGGCGGCTGCCGACGACGCCGAGCGCGTTGTGGTCGCGTTTCGTGAGATTGCCCCAGACGTAAAGCACCACGGGTGGATCATGAATTTCACGCAGCAGGGGCGGGTACAGCTCGTCTTCCTGCGTGAGGATCGTGAGTTCGCGGTCACGGATCTTTTGCAGCTCACCGCCGAGGTCGATCTGCGTCTCCCATCCGGCGATGGACTCGGCCTGTGCGAGTCCGAAGCCCTCGACTTGCAGAATCTCGGACGATTTGGCGGTGAGGATGCGTTCAGGACTGCCGAAGTGCCGCAACAGCTTGCGCACACGCACGGGTCCGACCTGCGGCAGCAGATTCAGCGCGAGGTAGGCCTCCGTGCGGGTCATGTCGCGCGTAAAATCAGGCGGCGTTCGCGGTGGCCTCGCCGTTCTTGGCAGCGGCGGCGGCGGATTCCGGCAGGGCGACGTTGGTCTGGGCGGAACCGGAGCCGATCAGCTTGCGGAAGATTTTTTGCGGGAAGGACTGACCTTTTTCCTCATTCTCAAGCTGGCCGAGGGCCGTGGACTTGGCCATTTCCCAGGCCGGGGCGAAGCCTGGGGCGCTGATGACCATCTGTTTCTCAGCCCGGGCCAGGATTTCCAGCTCGCGCTGCATCTTGTTGTCTGGGCGCTCGTTCAGGCGGGCGATCTGCATGCGCAGGTTCTCGTTTTCTTGCTTCAGGCTGGCGCGTTCCTTGTTGATGTCCTGGCTTTGCTTCGAGTCGAGATCGAGTTTGTCGCTAAGCATGCCTTTGTAGCGCTTAAGCTCGCGCTTGGTCTTCCAGTGACCGTAAAGCGACTGCACCAAGAAAATGCCGCAGAGCAGAAAGCCGTAGATGAAGGTGTTGAGGGGGGAAAGGAGTTCTTTGAACATGATGGGGGAAAGCTAGTGCATGCCCCGGCGTGTGCAACCGGGCAAAGCGGTTGCATGCGGCGGCGGCTTGGCCTAGATGCGGAACGAATCACCGCCCATGCCACACGCCCTGCTCCTCAAATTTCCCGGAACGAATTGTGACGCCGAAACCGCCCGCGCCCTGGAGGCGGCGGGATTTACCGCCGAGGTCATGCCTGTGGCCCTGCTAGAGCCTGCGGCGCTCGACAAGGCGCAGATGATCGTGTTTTCCGGGGGCTTCAGTTACGGGGATTATGTGATGTCCGGCCGCATCGCCCAGCTCATCACGAAATCGAAGCTGGGAGACCGCCTCAAGACCTTCGTGGCCAATGGCGGCTACGCCCTGGGCATCTGCAACGGCTTCCAAATCCTCACGCAGCTCGATCTGCTGCCGAAGGGCAGCCTGATTCACAATGACAGCGGTCGTTTTATCTGCCGCTGGGTTGGTTTGAAGAAAACGGCGGCCAAAACCAGCCCCTACCTCACCAAACTGCCAGACACCTTTGAACTGCCCATCGCGCATGCTGAAGGCCGTCTCGTGACTGAGGGCGATGACGCGGCGAAATACGTCAAATCCGGCCACGCGGCGCTGCTCTACACGAGCAACGTGAACGGCTCCACAAACGCCATCGCTGGCCTGCAAGACGACACCGGTCGCGTGTTTGGCCTCATGCCGCATCCTGAGCGCTTCATCTTCAAGAGCCAGCACTACGATCCGGACTGGAATGGCGACGCCCAGCATGGCTGGGGACATTATCTATTCCAATCGGCGCGTGAGGCGCTGAACTGAGTTCAAATGGTCGGCGGCATGGGAGGCATGAGCATCATGCGGCCCATGGACCCGCGTCCGAACGAGGGAGGCGTCGCCATCATGGCATCGCGGCGTGTTCGGTAGTATTGAAACATGCGGCTGTAGGCGCGGGCCATGCGCTCGCGCAGCGCGTCGTTCTCGGGAGTTTGGGGCAGGTGGCGGTAATTTTTGCGCAGGAGCAGCATGCCCTGATGAACATTCAGCAGGCGTGGCTGGGCCTCCTCATCCGTGGCTCCATGATGAACGGTGACGGTCAGATCCTTGCCTCGTGCCCCAAGCGCCGACACGACCATAGCCTCAGGGCCAAGATCGTCGTAGGAAACCTGCAAAACCTTCCCCGTGAAAGCTTTGTGCCAGGCTTCTCGGGTGCAGCCGCTGGAAACTGTCAGCAGCAGCAACAAGGCGCTGAACTTCAAAAGCTGGCAACGGGAGAGAGGTTTCATGCGGTAAAGAATAAAGAGAATGAGGGGCTGGGCGAGAACTTCAAAAGGGGAGGGGACGAGTCGCCTCAAGACGGGATGTTGAAACCGCGTGATTACGCCTTGCGGTGAAATCGAGCGTTTTCAGGCTCAGATGGCAGGGGTTTGGGCACTGTAGTCCCGCCTTCAGGCGGCTCTGGAAGCCCCGGACCGCCTGAAGGCGGGACTACAAAACAGCGCCGAGTGTCTACATTTTAGTTTGTAAAAATATGGTAATTATATATAATTATTGTTAATTGTTCGGAATTCCAAATGCTATGACCTCATCTTCAGCCCCCAAATCGCGCGTTCAGCTCACGCAGTTCACCCTGGCTTTGATCCTGTTTCTCTCGGGTTTTTGCGCGCTCATTTACCAGACGGTCTGGCTACGAGAGTTCCGGTTGGTGTTCGGCGGGGCGGCCCCGGCGGCGGCGGCGGTGATGGCGGTGTTCATGGGCGGTCTGGGATTTGGCGGGAAGTTGTTTGGGGCCTGGGTGGAGCGTGTGGGGCGGCCTTTTCGATTTTATGCGCGGCTGGAAGTGGGCATTGCCATCGCTGCGGTGGCTTCTCCGGCCATGCTGGCGCTGGCGCGTTCGCTTTACCTTAAAACGGGTGGAACGGCAGGCATGGGACTTGGTGCTGCCACCTGCCTGCAACTGCTCATGACGGCGCTGGTGCTCGGCTTGCCCTGTTTCTTGATGGGCGGCACGTTGCCTGCGGCGATGAAGTTTGCGCAGCGTGATGACGATCCGCGTCGCTCGATCACGGCGTTCTTTTACGGCATCAACATCGCCGGAGCGGTCACCGGCGCAGTGCTGAGCACCTTTTGGCTGCTGCCGACGCTTGGCAACAAAGGCGCGTTGACCATCGCCGTGCTGGCGAATCTAGGCATCGCCCTAGCGGCAGGTGCGATCTCGATGTTCCAGGAGAAAGAGCCGCGTCAGCCGTCGGTGGAGACTGAATCTTCGGTCGATGAGCAGGTGGCGGCCAAAGCCCCGGCCTCGTTCGTGCTGGCGGCGGCATTCATGAGCGGGTTCACGTTTTTCGTGGCGGAACTGGTCTGGTATCGCGTCGCGACACCGCTGCTGGGCGGTTCGGTTTACGGCTTTGGTCTCGTGCTGTGCGTGGTTTTGGCGGGGATGGGCATTGGCGGGCTGTTGTACTCACTGATTTTGAAAAAAGCGGAGCCTAGCCTCGGCGGCTTCATGATTGTCTCGGCCTTGCAGGCGCTGGCGGTGCTGGTGCCGTATGCGCTGGGAGATCGCATCGCACATCTGGCGCTCATCTTGAATGACAGCCTACGCGGCGTGGGACTCACGGAGATGGCGCTGGGCTGGGCGGTGGTGATGGGTTCGCTGGCGTTTCTGCCGTCGCTGCTCAGCGGCATTCAGTTTCCTCTGCTGGTGTCCCTGCTCGGACGTGGCAACGCGGGCGTGGGTAGGCAGCTTGGCCGTGCCTATCTCTGGAACACGTTTGGCTCCATCTCGGGTTCGTTGCTCGGCGGTTTCATCCTGGTGCCGTTGATTGGATTAAAAGGTTGCTGGCTGCTCGCGGCGACGCTGATCGCCACGATGTCCGGCGCGTCGCTGTGGCTGCAAATGCGTCGTCAGCATGCAGCAAGCACCACTTTCTCATGGAACGGTCGCTTCGCCGTTCTGGCGCTGCTGGCCTGCGGCTTCTGCGCTCTCGGAGCCAGCGGCCCTACGGCGGCGTGGATGCACACACCCATCGGCTACGGCCGCGTGAAGGATGACTTCCGCACCTCGCTGGGTTTGGAAACATGGCGGCGCGACGCGCAGCGCACACTGGTGCAGGCCTACGATGGCCGTGAGACCAGTGTCGCGGTCGTCGGCGGGTCGCAGTATGCGTTTTTGACCAACGGCAAGAGCGACGGCTCCGCCGTGGGAGACGCTGGAACGCAGGTGATGCTGGGCATCGCGGGCGCGGTGCTGCATCCGAAGCCGCAGAACGCCTGCGTCGTCGGCCTGGGCACCGGCACCACCGCTGGTTGGCTGGCCGATGTGCCGGGCATGCAGCGCGTCGATGTGCTCGAACTGGAGGCGGAAATTCGCAAGGTGGCCGAGTTTTTCGATCCGGTGAGCCGCAACGCGATGAAACATCCGCGCGTCAACAACATCACCGGCGATGCGCGTGAGTTTCTCCTCACGAAAGGCGAGAACTACGATCTCATCGTCTCCGAGCCGTCGAATCCCTGCCGTGCCGGCGTGGCGAATCTCTACACGCGTGAGTTTTACACCAACGCGAGCCAGCGCTTGAACAAGAACGGCATTTTCTGCCAATGGCTGCAAGGCTACGAGGTGGAGCCGAGCACCATCAACACCGTCATCACCACGCTGCGGCAGGTGTTTCCCAAGGTGGAGGTCTGGGCCACCCAGAGTGTCGATATGCTGCTCATCTGCTCCAACGAGGACACGCCCTGGTCGCTCGAATCCATCCGCCAGCGCGTCAAAATCGAGCCGATGGCCGAGGCGTTGCGCCACTTTTGGAAGACGGACACCGCCGAAGGTTTCCTCACCGGCTGCCTCGCTAACAGTGACTACTGCTCCGCTCTCGCCGCCGCAACGAAGACCGTGAACACCGACGATATGAACCGTCTGGAGTTCAGCTTTGCCCGCAGCGTGGCGAAGCAGGCGAACTGTTCGCTCGACTTGGCCCGTGCCGCGACACGTGCTGAATGCCACCTGCCGAAAGTCGATGCCGCTATCGACATGAATCTCTACCTGGCCGAGCGCCTGCATCTTCCAGGCCGCCTATGGCAGTCCGCCACCGATGACGTGCTGCCTTCGAGTGTGCCGGCAGCCGTTCGCACGCATGTTGAAAGCCTGAAATCGTTCTGGAAGCAGCGCTATGCCGATTTCCTGGCCGCACCGAGGCTCGCACAATCTGTGCTGGCAGATCGCATCCTGCTGGCGCATGCGAAGGCTCGCACGGGCGCGGAAGATGCGTTTGCCGCCATTGATGCCGTGGCGTCGGTGTCTCCGGGCGATGTGCCGTTTCTCAGGGCCGTCGCCAGTTATGTACGGCAAAAGCCGGCGGAAGTGCTGGGGCACATTGAGCAAGGGCTCGACGGACTCATGCAGTCTCCCTGGTGCCATGTCTTACTCGTGAACGAAGCGCTCGCGTTGCTGCCTGAACTGTCAAAGACACACAAGGCAGCCACCGATCCGCGCTTCACGGTCATTTTTGAAAAACTCGGCCGCGAATATCCCGTGGAGATCGCCCGCAGCACACGCATGGGCACCCGCTGTGAGATGGCCATGCATCTGAAGGTGCCGCAGCAGCTTGAGGCGCTCCGCAGCCTGGGAGAGCCGTTTCCGTGGAACGGCCGCGCGCTCGTCCTGCGTGTCAGCGCCTACATGCGCTCGGGCGATCCGCGCTTTGACATGGCGCTCGCCGAAATGAACCGCTTCCTCGATCAAGGCGGCAAAATCGGCGCTGAATCGCCGCCCTTTGTCGTGGAGGTGAAGAAGCCCGCGTCAAAGTCCGCTGCGGTAAGCGAGATGGTGCTCGGTACGCAGGCGGGGGAATGATCGGAGCGGGGCCAACGCTGCCTCGGTGCTGCCGTGCTCGCATGATGTGAAAGGCGGCAGCCACTTTGATTCAAGCTGAAAGACTTTCAGGGAAAGGCACCGCAGACGCCTTCTGCTCTGGCTCAAGGCTCCTGCAAACTCACTCGAACGCGCATGAAGCGGGGCTGGCCGCTGCCGACTGGAATGTGGTCACGCACGATGAGCTGGGTGCTGGTGTCGGCTTCAATGATGAGGCTGCCGCTGCTCCAACTGAGCGGGTCGGCGAGGGTGCTGGTGGCTTCCACGGTGAAGGTCACGTTGGTGGCGGCGGGGTTTTTGGGGATGGTCATGCGCAGGTATTGCTGTGCGCTGACTGCGGCCAGGTCATACACGACGGGGGAACTGCTGCTGGCCTGGGGTGCGGTGCCGAAGGCGTATTCGAGGAGGTTGCGCTGGCCGTCGAAGTCGGGATCGAGGAGCTGCTGCGCGTTGGGATCGCCGGTGCCGCCCCAGTTTTGCGCCTGCCAGACCTGGAAGGCGTTCAGGTAGCCGGTGAAGGCGATGTCCTGGAATGACTCGGCGCTGGTGTCATCGGCCGTGAGGCGGAGCACATAGCTGCCTTCCTGGGAGAGCGTGGCGGTGGAGTCGGCGAGCAAGGGGGTGCCGAAGGTGACAGTGCCAGGGCCGGTGCGTCGGCTCCAGGTGCTGGTGAGGCTGACGGGGACGGGGAAGGTGTCATCGGAGACACTGCCATCGAGGGCGATGGGGTTTGAGGGCCAGGTGGCGGTGCTGGCGATGCCGACGACGGGGGCTTGGTTCAGCGGTGCGATGGTGAGATTGGAGAAGGTGACGGTGTTCAGGCCGACGCCGCTGGCGTTGTTGACGTAGAAGCCGACGAAGACGGGCGTGGTCATGACGACGGTCTGCGGCTGGCCGACCTGCGTCCAAGCGCCGGGAGCGCCGGCGACGTTGGTGGCGCGGTAGGCGGTGACGCTGTTGCTCTTGCGCACGAGGCGAATCCAGTTGCCCGCGGAAACGCCAGAGGGCAGTCCTGCGCCGGTGCCGCCGGCAAAATTCTGCCACAGATAGCCATCGTAGGCGCTGGTGGGGATGCGGCCAAAGTGAGCGTAGCCGGCGGACTCCATGCTCTCTGCCAGCCGCAGGCCGCCGATGGCGCTGCCCGCGCCGGAACTGAAGGTGACGAGACGGCAGGTGACGACCATGTCGCCAGTGTACTGCCAGCCGTGGTAGTAGCCGCTGGTGCTGCCGATGATGGTGTGGGTGCCGGCGGATTCACCGCCACTGCCTGCGGCGGCGGGCGAGGTGCTGGCATCCTCGCTGAGCAAGGCGGGGCCGCTCGGCGCAGGGGTGAGCGTGACGTTGTCAAAGGTGCCGGTGGCGAGGCCGGCGGTACTGTTGTTGGTGGTGGTGAGGCCGTATTGAGCCTGCGTGTCCATGGTGATGGTGGTGGTGGCTCCGAGCTGTGTCCAGGCGCCAGGACTGCCTGCCGCGTCGGGCGCGTAGGAGGCGATGACGGCATCGGTGCTGTCGTTGCGTTCGAGTTTGAGCCAAAGCGGCAGGCTCAGGCCGGTCTGGGTGGCGATGAGCGTGTCGTTGCCGCTGGCTGTGCGGGCACGGAACTGCAAGCCTGTGCCGGGGATGTAGCCGAGCACGGCACGGCGACCGGCGCGCAGCATGGAATCGCGAATGGTGACGCCGGCGAGAGCGGTGCTGACCGTGAGGGCGGTGAGCCGGGCGGTGATGCTGCCATCACCGCTGGCCTGGCGGGTCATGACGTGGGCCTGGTCGTTGGAAGTGGAGGCATAACCCGCGCCGGTGCCGGTGACGGTGAACAGGCCGTTGTAGGCGACGCCTTGGCCGCGCCGGGCCGTGGACGGGCCAAAGTCCTGCGTGATCCAATCAGAAGCGACGAGGCCGCTGCCGACGACGACGGTGACCTCGTCGCTGACGGTGAACTGCGTGTCGGTGGCGGTGATGCGGAAGGTGTAGCTACCAGGGGTGGTGAAAGTGACCGCAGTGGTGGCGGAGGAGGGAGACTCGATGGCAGCAGCGGCGGGGCCACTGATCTGGCTCCAGCTTTGTGTGACAGCGGCAGGCAGGCCGTCGTCGCTGATCACCGCGTTGAGGATGACGCCGTTGCCAGAGGCAAAGAGCGTGCTCTGCAGTCCGGGGCTGCTGATGTACAGTGAGGGGGCCGCGTCATTGTCGGTGATGGTGACGTTGGCAAAGGACGGAGTGCCGATGTCGTAGCTGGCGCCGCTGGAGATGGTGACGGTGACCAGTTCCTCGCCCTCGATGGCACTGTCGTTGACGGGTGTGACGTTGATCGCGCGTGAGGTCTCGTTGGCGGCAAAGTTCACCGTGGAGGCGATGGTGCTGTAGTCGGTGGTGTTGGTGGCATTGCCGGAGAGGGCGACGGTGACGGCGAGCGCACCGGTCGTTGGCGCGGTGCGGGTGAGGGTGAACTGACCGGGATTTCCGGTGGTTTCGGCGGCGTTCGGATCGTTGGCGGCAATCGTGACGGTGCTGCGGTCGTCGTCGAGCACCGTGACGGTGGCGCTGCTGGGGTTGCCAATGACGTACGAGCCTGCGGCGAGCGTGAGCGCGACGGTTTCCGCGCCTTCATTGGTGGCATCATTGACCGGCGACACATCGATCGTGGCGGTGGTGTCACCTGCCGAAATGGTTTGGGTGAGCAAAATCTGAGCGTAGTCGGTGCTGTTTGAGGCGCTGCCGTTGACCGTGAGGTTCACGACGAGCGGGTTCGTGGCGTCGCCCGTGCGGGTGAGGGTGAACTGGCCCGCATCACCAGCCTCGGCGGCGTTGGCATCATTGGCGGTGATGGTCACGACGGTTTGGTCATTGTCGGTGAGGGTGAGGGTGTGGGCGCTGATGGAGCCAAGTTGGAGGCCGGACACCCCCGAGAGCGTCACGACGATGGTTTCATCACTTTCCGGGGTGCTGTCTTCGTTCAGCGTGAAGGGGATGGCCTGCACGGTTTCCCCAGGTGCAAAGCTCAACGTGCCGCTGGCGAGCGTGTAATCCGTGCCACCGCCGGTCGCGGTGCCGCCGGTGACGGAGTAGTCCACGCTGGTGGCCGCAGAGGCGGGATAAGACAGACTCACGGCTATGCCACCGGTGCCGGCACCCTCCGCGCTGGAACCCGTGGCCGCTGCGAAACTCACGAACGGGATGCCCGGCGGGCCGTCGTCATCGAGAATGGTGTAGCCATGGGTGCTGAGCGTTCCCAGACCGGCACCATTGGCGCTAAACAACTGGATGGTCACCACGTTGTCCGGTTCATCGACGCTGTCGTTGTTGATGGTGAGCACGATGTCCTCGCTCGTGTCGCCGGGGGCGAAGGTCAGCACGCCGGGGGGCAGGGTGAAGTCAATGCCGCTGCCGAAGGCGTTTGTGGTGGTCTGGAGGCGCAGACGGCGCTCCAGGCTGCCGCTTTTGACGAAGCCGGCATGAAGGTGGCGCGAGTAGCCGTCGCGTGTCTGCCGCATCATCACGCCCGCCTGCGCCCCGTTCGCACCGTCGGAGAGGCTGAGGAGTCTGGCGACAAGAGTGAAGTCTCCGCTGACTTCCGTGGCGGCAAAGTGCGCCTCATCGCTCGCGCCGGTGATGCCCGCGCCGCTGCCGGTGAGAGTCCAAACGCCTGCGCTGAGGCTTTCGCCGCCGATTTCGTTCGTGAAGCCGACGGTGCGGCCGAGAAGGTTTGTGGCCGGCGAACCATTGAGCATTGAGCGTCACATTGTCAAAAACGCCAGTGGCGATGCTACCATCGCTCGCGGCGGAGACGGCGAGGCCGGCGAGCATGCGCGGACCCGGTGCGAGTGTCTGAGCGGTGCCGATGGCCGTCCAAGTGGAGCCGTCTTTGGAAAAGTCGCTGGCAAAGGAGTCGCCCGTGCGGGTGAGGCGGAACCACTGCGGCAGCACAGGGGTGCTCAGTGTCGTGGGGTTGTTCGAACTGCCGCCGGCCGCCGTGCGGTTCATGGTGTAGAACAAGCTGCTGGCGGCGCCGGTGGCGAGGCTGGCGGCATAGATTGAGTTTTGCGCGGTGGAACTGCGCAGCATCACACCGAGGCGGGCGCTGGTGCTGGTCGTGCCGATGGCGACGAGGCGGGCGGTGATGGTGCAGTTCGCCGAGGCGGTGACCGGCATATACACGAAACGGCAATTGTCCGTCGTGGCGCTGGTGCTGATGCCGCTGCCGGGTGTGTTGAAGGCATAGGAGCCCGAGCTCAGCGTGTGAGTGCCGGAGGGGCCCGCATTGCCGATGTTGGCCGCCGTTTCGGCACCGGTCGAACCGCCGGCGGAGAGGCCGGTGACGGTGAGATTGTCAATGGTGGCCGTGGTGGCGGTGGCGGAGCCGGAGGCCACCGCGATCCCGGCGAGGTAGTCGCTGGCGAGGCCGCTGACGGTGAAGCTGCTGCCGCGCTGCGTCCAGATCGTGCCGTCGTTGGATTCAAAGTGGGTGATGCTGCTGCCCGTTTTCACCAGGCGCACCCAGTAGGGCAGCGCATGCGTGGTCAGTGTCGTGGTGGTGCCGGAGGTGGTGGAACTGCCTGCGGCATACTGCACCGTCACGGGACCGGCTTGCGCGGCGCTGAGTGTCACGGGAATGCTCACGCTGGTCGTGCCCTCATTGCCCGCCGAGCTTGCCTGGCTGAAAGCCACGGTGGCCGTGGCGGTGTCATTGTCCGTGATGTACATCACCGCGCCGGGGCCGCGTGAGTAACTGCCGGCGGCGAAATCGAAGGTGATGGTCTCCGTGCCCTCAAACGTGGTGTCATTGGTGATGGTGAGATCCACGTTTGCCCCCAGCGAGCCGGCTGCGATGGTGACGCTGCCGCTGGGAGCGGTGTAGTCGCTGCCGCTGGTGGCGCTGCCGCCGAGCGTGTAGTTCACCGTCAAAGCAGCGCTGGTGCTGCCGGTGCGTGAAACATAAAACCGCACCGGCGAGGTGGTGGCCCCTTCGGTGAAGCTGACGCTGCCCGCTGTGCCCACCTGTGTGGTGACATACACGGTGTTTGTGTTGTCATTGTCCCTCAGCCACATGGTGGCGGCGGCGGTCTCGTTGTAGGTCTGGTAGCTGCCAGGGCTGAGTGTGAGCGTGAGTGTTTCGAGGTCCTCAAGGTCGGTGTCGTTCGTGGCGGTGATGGTGATGTCCTTCGTGACGGTGGCACCGTTGTTCAGGGTGATGCTGGTGCCGGTGAGCGTGTTCCCGGTGCCGCTGACGCTAAAATCACCGCTGACGGCGGTGCCACTGAATGCATAGCTCACCGCCAGCGAGGTTGTCCCCGTGCCGCCGCGGGCGGTGATGCGGAAAGTAGCGGTGCCGCTGCCCTCCGTGGCATTGCTGATGGTGACGACGTCGATGTAGGGCTGGTCTGCCGCTCCGTCTGTGATGGTGACTGTGGCGGTGTTGCTGCCGCTGATGGCATAGTTGGAGGCGGCCGCTCCGAGGTGGATGACGGCCTGTTCCGGCCCTTCGCCAAGCTGATCAAAGCGCGGCATCACCGTCACGCTGGCCTGTGTTTGCCCCGCCGGGATGACCACGCTGCCGGGCAGCGCCTCAAAGTCGATGCCATGCAGCGCCATGATGCCGGAGCCTTGGGCGCCCGAGAAAGCATAATAGACCGTCAGCGGCGCGGAGATGTCCCCGCTGCGGGTGACGACAAAGGTGCCCGTGTCAGCCTGCGTGCCAGGGACGCTCAGATCGAGTTCCTGCGCCATGGCATCGGTCACCGCGATTGTCACGGTCTGCTGGTCATCATCATCGAGACTCGCCGAGGCGTTGGTGAGCGTGGGATCGATCAGATACGCCGCATTGGCGCTGAGCGTGAGGCGCACCGTTTCCTGGGATTCGGAGATCGCGTCGGCCAGCGGCTGCACATTCACCACCGCCGCGTCGGCGTTGATGGGGATCGTGACGCTGCCTGACAGCGCCGTGAAGTCGGTGCCGCTCGTGGCACTGCCGTCCACCGTGTAATTGACCGTCAATGCGGCCGCTGTGGAGCCGGTGCGGGCCACCGTGAAAACCGCCGGAGCGGCGCTGCCTTCCAGGGCGCGGCTCGTTGCAGCGGAAATGGACACCTTGGGCAGCGCGGTGTCGTCATCGTTGATCACAATCGTGGCGGTAGAAGGCATGTTGACGATGTAGCCATTGCCAGGCCCGAGCTGGAGGGTGGCGGTCTCCGGCCCCTCCTGGGTGGCGTCTGTCAGTGGCGTGAGGGTGATGTCGAGCGTGGCGGAGCCTGCCGGGATCGTGAAGGTGCTGAAGCCGAGCGCGGCGCTCACATAGTCGGGGGAAAAATTGTAATCCGTGCCCTTGGCGGCAGTGCCCTGGGCTGTGTTCACATTCACCAGCAGGCTTTGACTGGTGTCACCCACGCGGGTGAGGCGGAAGGTGCCAGGGGTCACTGGCGCAAGCTCATTCGCCGCAGGCACCGGAGTGCTGATCGTGACCACGGGCTGGGCAACGGCCCGGAAATTCGCCCCGGTGAAGCTCGGCCCAACGCTGACGGGATTGTTGAACTCCTCGTCAAAGCTATAGCCATAGAGCAGCGGTGTCACCGCATAGGTCGTGGCGGAGAGATTGGGGATCACATACCAACCGTCGGCGTCGGTGATGACCCCATTGATGCCGTTGGCAGTGACCACCACGTCCTGCAGCCCCTGCCCACCGGCGGTCACTCGTCCGCGGATGGTGAAGCGGCTGTTGCCGTTGCCCACGGTGATGAGCTGGCTGCGGGCGCTGGTGCCGCCTTTCATGTCGCTCACCGTGCAGGTGACTACATAGGTGCCGGCCGTCGTGAACTGCCGTGTGATCACCGGCACGTTGGGAGAGACCGCTTTGAAGGCCGAGTCGCCAAAATTTTGCCAGGAGTAGGCCAGCGTGTCGCCGTCGGGATCATTGGCCGCAGCCGTGAAGGTCACGGTGCCGTTCACCGGCACGCTGGTGGCGGAGGGCGTGAGCGTCAGCGTGGGCCGTTGGTTCGTCGGGAAACTACCCAGGTGGATTTGCACATCCACATAACGCGGATTGTCATTCATCGCCACCGTCGTCATGTGGATGCCGCTCTCGGTGTCGGAAAACGTGCTGCCGAGCGAGATCGGCGCGTCTTCTTTCAAAAACGGCGAGCCTGGAGTCGTGTCGAGGAGTTGCAGGTTCTGCCCGCTGCCGTTCGGATAGCGCCAGCCGAGCATGAGGCCGTTTTTGATCCATGGGATCGTGTCGAAGAGCGACCTGACCTCGCCCCAGTAAGTGCGCTGGGCATCTTTGACGAGCCGCAGCGCGTAGCGGCGGGCGGGATCGAGCACGCCGGTGTCCTGCGCATGGATGCGGTAGAGGCCGCTGCTGCTCACGCTCTGCACATACGCATCCCCAAGCCAGCGGATCTGGTTTTTGCCCGCGACATTGTAGTGGCCGTTCGGAAACGAGCCACTGGTTCCCACGATGTCATAGGAATGGCCGTATTCATCATTGCCGCCGGGGCCGATACTGCTCGTGCCAGAGGTCTCCCAGAAGTTCGCATGCAGCAGCCCGAAGGAATGGCCGATCTCATGCGCCCAGGTGCCGGCGGAATCGGTGCGCAGCCACACCGTGCTGCCAGGCACAGTCGCCAGGCCGCCGTAGGAGCCCGGGCCGCCGTTGTGCCTCACGCAGATACTGTCGTACTCGTTCGAGTCATAGCCGAGCTTTCGTGCTTCATCTCGCGAGTGCAGATGCTCCAGGCCTTCACCGTCAATGTCACCGCCATTGCTGGTGTCCCGGTTCACATACCAGGCCTCGTTGTACGGCAGCTTCACCAGCGGGCAGACGGTGCCCACCAGAGTGAGGCGGCCATAAGAGGCCTTCGAGTAATGTTCGCTCACATTGCGCAGCGTCTCGTACAGCGTCGCCTCCGACGCGGGCGTCGCGTTTTGGTCCGCGTAGGTCATGGGGATCACCAGCACCTTGATGACACCAAGGGAGGGCGTCGGTGCGTTCGGCAGGATGCCGGTGTAACCAAACGCACCGCCCGTGGCACCTTCTCCAAGGATCAACGTCTCGTTGTAGCTGACAATATGCGCACCATCGCAAAAGAACACGACCTGACCGCCCGTCTCCACCGCTGGCGTCGTGACCGTGATCTCCTCAGTGATCACCTGCGGCGACTCGAAGACTTGCTTGCCAGACACCGGGCAGTCCACCACCGCCTCCTTGCCCGCTGGCGGCACCTCGCCGACTTCCAACGTTCGGGAAGGCTGCTCGCTCACCGCCATCTCACTGTCGATCGCCACGCCGTTGAGCGAGGCCGCCTCCACGCTCGTCGCCACTTCGCGGCGGCCATAGACATGGGCATTGTAGGCCCTGCCATCGCCAAACACCGCCCTGCGCTGCTTGACGGTGTTCTCGTTCGTTCCCCTGCTGTCTGTAGGCACCCCCATGCGCAGATGCAGCGATCCTATGGCATTCATCCGCTTTTCCAGCAGCGAAACGATCTCCGGCGGCAGCTTCTGCCGCACCACCATCGGCACCGCCTGCTGGATTGCCTCCCGTGGATCTGCCATGATCAGCGCCTTGAAGACTGGACGGCGCTCCTGGGCCAGCTTCACGCCCTCTTCAAGCAGTCCGGCTTTTTCGGCCGGGGTAGCTGGCAAATAAACGTCTGTCCACGCCGAAAAATCGGCCAATGGATCACCCGAAATCTTCAAGACTCCCGTTGGCGCACTTCTCACCTGCCTTTCAGAACTCACCGCCGAGTCCACCTCTCCAACCACCGCCTGCGTCACCGCCACCGTCTGCGCCGAAGGCATGGGGCGTGAGCTAGGGGGCTGCTGCTCATGCCGACTCCACAGCCATACGCACAGAACGCATCCCGTGATGAAAAGAAGAATTCGTCGGCTGAAACGCCTGATGCTCAATTGGGTTGGGCGAGGTGGTTGATTTCCTATTGTTTTAAACCAAGCCGCGCCCTGACCTCAATGCCAAAATGGAGCATGGGCCTGTCATTTTCCCCGCTGCTTCTCTCAGGCTTGGGGAAGCCCTTATTGCCTAGGTCATGCTGCGAAACCTCACCCTTGCCGAGCACCTGAAAAAACACTGACTCACACCGCAGAATTGGGAATGCCGCAGAGGCTGGCGGACGAGTGATCGGAAGGGAGGTGAGATCGTGGCAATTTTGGCGGGTGGTTGCCGTATTGTTGGTCCCCCCAATTTAATGTCCTTTCTCGCCCGGCATCCTGTCCTTCGACTCGTCGCCTCGCCACAGCATTTGTGGCGCACGCTGTCGCTTGGCATCAAAACCATCTGGCTGCACAAGCTGCGCTCCTTTCTGACCGCACTGGGCGTGGTGTTCGGCGTGGCCTCGGTCGTGGCGATGCTGGCCATCGGGGAAGGGGCCAGTCATGAGGCGCAGGAACAGATCCGCAAGCTCGGCAGCCAGAACATCATCCTGCAAAGCGTCAAACCGCCGGACGGGCAGGGCTCCAGCGGCGAATCACGCAGTATGATCAGCGAGTACGGTCTCACCACCCGCGACATCCAGCAGATTCGCCAGACCGTGCCAGGGATCGACATTGTCGTGCCCAGCCGTCACATCTCCGAGAACATCTGGAACCTAGACCGCAGCATTGACGGCCTCGTCATGGGAGTCTTGCCGGTTTACCCGCAGATGAGGAACCGCCAGATCATCCAGGGCCGCTTTTTCACCGATCTGGAGATGGACGGGCGGGTTCCCGTGTGTGTCATCAACGAGACGGTGGCCGGACGGCTCTTTCCACTCTCCACCCCCACCGGCAAGTCCGTGCGTGTGAAGGGGTATTACTACAAGGTGGTCGGGATCATCCAGGACGAGGGGCAGAGCGTCGGCACCGACGCGGGCAGTTCCAACAGCAACGCTCCGGCACAGATCATGATCCCATTTTCCACGCTGATGGACCAGTATGGAGAGACCTTTTTCCGCTACCGCACCGGGAGCTTTGAGGCTGAGAAGGTGCAGTTTCACGAGGCCGTCATCCGGGTTGAGGATGTGAAGCAGGTTGAAAGCCGTGCGGAAGCCATCCGGCATCTCATGGGCACCAATCACAAGAAGGAGGACTGGCGTATCATTGTGCCGGTGGAACTTCTCAAGCAGGCGGAGCGCACCAAGCGGATCTTCAGCATCGTTCTGGGCAGCATCGCCGCCATCTCGCTGCTCGTCGGCGGCATCGGCATCATGAACATCATGCTTGCCAGCGTGACCGAGCGCACGCGTGAGATCGGCATCCGCCGTGCTTTGGGAGCACGCCAGGCGGACATCGTCGTGCAGTTCCTCATCGAAACTGTGCTGCTGGCCGGGGTCGGCGGTGTCCTGGGGGTCGCGCTCGGGCTTGGCATTCCCTTGGCGGTGCAAAAGTTCGCGGGCGTCACCACGGTCATCAAGATGTGGTCGCCCATCCTGGCTTTCTCGATCTCCGTGCTCACTGGCATCGCCTTCGGCATTTATCCGGCGCGTCGAGCCGCCAAGATGAATCCGGTGGAGGCGTTGCGGCACGAGTAGCCTGAATCTTTAAGCGTAACGAAAAGCGTCCGCCGGGCTTTCCAAGGGAACGATGAAAGCATTCCTTCCTTGGCTCATGCTCACCACCATCGGCTTCCCAGCGGTGCCGGAGCAGGATGCCGCCTCCACCAGTCCTCTGGCCACCCCGGCCGTGGTGCTCTGCCTGCGACCGCTGCGCCTGGCACAGCAGCCAGGATTGCCGGAGGCGGTGGAAAGTGTGCGGCGACTCACGGCGTTGGCAAAAACTCAGGAAGGAACAGCCCAAAGGGCAGTGGATGCCCTCATCTTTATTTTCAAAGACCTCTTTCAGAAGGAGCAGGAACTGGTCATGGCGGAAAAAGCCCTGGTCGAGGCGGAGAACAGGGCGCTGGCGAAAGAAAAGCTCGCCCAGCACACCGAATCGGTGGGCAGCAAGCTTTCGGGGCCGAATCCGCGTCTCGCGCAAATGTTTCGCCAGGAAGCGGCGGATCTTCGTTCCCTGGCGATTTCGCGAAGGGATGAGGTGTTGCGTGTGATGAAGGAGAAGATCATCGGCTACAACCAGTCAGCCGCTTACTTTCAATCGCAGGGGGACACTGAGGTGGTGATCGCCCTGGCAAGCTCGCTGTATGCCGTGGTGGACCGCAGGCTGCCGGGATTTGAATTCAACTCCAAGGTCTCCCGGGCGTGGATTGTACAGCAGAAGGCGCGGATGTGAGTTCCGTCCCCATCGAAAGTTGAACTTGTGGCCACATCATAAAAAAGCGGGTGTGCTGAGACTGGCTCAACACACCCGCTCTGAAGAATCCGAACAGGATCAGTGATTGAAGTAGAACTCCTTCGAGTTCAGCAGCGCCCAGAACAAGTCTTCGAGAACGGACTGTCGGGCGCCGGTGTCACTGCCGATCGCCTGCTGCACAGAAGCCCATTCTTTTTCCAGCGGCATGCGACCGAAGACGCGAAGGAAGAGGTCTTCGACGATCTCGCGGTCCCCCTTCTTCTCCTGGATCATCTTGGCGACGACGCGGCCCTGCTTGATGCGGTCGTTGACGGCGTCACCATTCATCAAGTGCAGCGCCTGGGAGAGCGTGGGCTCCATCTTGACCTCGCAGGAGCAGACGGACTCGCGTTTGGCACGGCCAAAGGTGGTGAGGAAGTAGTTCGTCACGGCTCCGTCGGCGATCTGCACGGCACGGGCGCCGAGAGGCAGGCCCTGGAATTTGTTTGGCGTGTCGGTGATCTGTGAGATGGCGTCCAGCAGCACTTCGGCACGCACGCGGCGAACCTGGGCATGGGAGAAGTTGCGTTTGTCGCCGGCGTTGGTCTCATTGACCTTCGTGCTGCGCTGGTAGGTCTGCGAGTTGCAGATGTCGCGGACGAATTTGCGCATGTCGTAGTTATACTCCGTGAGCTTTTTGGCCAGCTCTCCCATCAACTCAGGGTTGGACGGCGGGTTGGAGACGCGGACGTCATCCACGGGTTCCACAATACCGGTTCCGTTGAAGTGCGCCCAGGTGATGTTGGCAATGTTGCGAGCGAAGTAAGGATTGCGCGGTGAGGCCATCCAGTCGGCCAGCACCTTGCGGCGGTCGTCGGTGGGCTTAAGTTCCGGGGTGTCACCACCGAGGAATTTGGGCTTCATGACGGCCTGGGTCAGGAAGTGGCGGGATTCGCCGCCCTTGCTGTTGTAAACGATGACTTCCGCTGGGTCGTCGGTCTGCTTGCGGCCGATCTGCGAGAAGAAAGCCTTGAAGCCGTAGTAGTCGTCCATCGTCCAGCGGTCGAAGGGATGGTTGTGGCACTGCGCACATTGAATGCGCATGCCCATGAACACCTGGGCCACGTTTTCCGTGAGCTTGAGCTGGTCGAGCTCGGTCTGGTAGAAATTCACCGCCGGGCTGCTGACGGTGCCGCCGGTGGCGGAGAGCAGTTCGACGACGATCTCATTGATCGGCACGTTTTTGCCGATGCGCTCGGAGAGCCAGTTGTAGTAAAGCAGCGCGTTCTTGTAGAAGGGCGGCTGGTTGTTGTTGATGGAGGAGCGGATTTGCAGCAGCTCGGCCCACTTCATCACCCACAGCTCGGTGAACTCCTTCCGCTCAAGCAGGCTGTCGATCAATGCCGAGCGCTTGTTCGGGTTTTTGTCGGCCAGGAAGGCGCGCATTTCGGAGGACTGCGGGTAAATGCCCGCGATGTCGATGAAAGCGCGGCGGACGAACTCTTCATCGGTGCAGATGCCGGAGGGCAGGATGCGCAGCTTGTGGAGGTTCTCATTGACTAGCGTGTCGATGTAGTTGGTCTCGGCGAGTTTCGGACGCTCATACTGGAGCTGTCCTGGGATGACGAGCACCTGGCTGGTGACAGAGTAAACATCGAACCGGGCCAGCATGAAGGCAGCGCCGCGATCGCCAGAGGTGACGAGGCCCTCCTTGTTGATGCTGGCGGTGGGGTCGTTGTTCGACATGAACAACGCGAGGTTGGTCACATCGCGGTCAGTGCCGTCGGAATAGCTGGCGCGCACGGTGATCTGCTGGGTGGCGTTTTTGCCCTCCATGACGATCTGGCTCGGAAACACCTCAATGCCGGTGCATTTGGCGACGTCAGGTTTGTCATCCGGCGCACCGGCTGTGATCCATTCGACGAGAGCCTTGTTATACACAGAATCCGGCTCAAAGCACTGGTTCCCCGAATGGGGCACGGCACCGACGGCTTTTTCAATGAGAGAGCTTTCTTCCGGGATGGCGAGGTTGATGCGGCGGCCTGGCATTTCACGGGTGATGCGGATGAAGTCGCCGGCAGGGTCCATGCCGAAGAGAGAGGTGCGGAAGCCGTCCTTACCGCGTGCGGCACCGTGGCAGCCGCCCTGGTTGCAGCCACCGCGCATGAACACCGGCATGCAGTCGAGGCGGAAGGAAATCGCACGGTCCTTGGTACCGTCTTTGACCGTCACTGCCGCTTTCGCAGTCTGTCCGCCGATGGTGGCGATGAGTTCGGTGCTTCCCGCGTCAGCCACCGGCTTCAAGACGAGGCCGTCGAGCGTGGCGACCTTGCTGTCGGCGATCTTGAGGTCGCACAGGCTGGTCACATCCTTGGTGGTGGCATCCTGGAACGTGGCCAGCACGATGACCTGATGAAAGTCGCGTTTCGTTTCGAGCGAGTAGCGCTCCGGCAGAATCTGGACGCGCTTGAGCGTGGGCAGCTTCTTTTGCAACTCGGCGATGGCCTTGCGCTGCTCGGGGGTCTTGTAGTTGAGCACCAAGCCCTGGGGCCACTTGGCACCTTCCGCAATCCAGCGCTTCAGCACATCGACCTCATTCGCGGCCAACGGTCCGCCCTTGGGAGGCATGATGTCATCGTGATCTTTGGGGAGCACGACGCGTTTGATGATCTCGCTCTCATCGGGCTTGCCTGCGACGAGACCCGGACCGGTGTCGCCGCCTTTGAGCAGGGCCACAGCGGAATCCATGAGCAGCTTGCCTTTGATCTTGTTCGGATTGTGGCATTCGAGGCACTTGTTCTCGAAAATGGGCTGCACATCTCGGATGAAATCCACACCAGGAGCCGCAGCGGGCGCGGGGGCCGCAGCCACAACGGGAGTCGGTGCAGCAGGGGCCGCCGCAGGTGCGGCTGGAGTTGCAGGCGCGGGATTGGCCAGAGCCAGGGCGCTGTAGGAGGTGAAAGCGAGTGTGAAGAGAGAAGCTCGCAGAGGGCTTTTCATGGGTATGTGGGGGGTGTTGTCAGAGCCTACGCCCTTGGGATGGCATATTTATCAAACGTGCGAAGAAACTACAGGGATGATGGCAATTCACCCCTCCAGCGCCGCCAGCCTCTGGCCGACGGGCGGGTGCGAGTAATGCAGCCACACCGTGAGCGCATGAGGATTCGGGTGCGAGAGGTGATCGACCGAGAGTTTTTTCAGCCCAGCCATCAACGGTTCGGCCCCGCAGGCCGCTTTGGCAAAGGCATCGGCCTGAAACTCATGTCTCCGGCTCAAGGCGCTGCTCAGCAGGCCCAGCAGCAGGCTGGCGGGAGAATACAGAATGCTGAACAGCACCAACCCAAGCCCCATGGGCATGCTGGCGACGCCGAAGGCCTTGAAGAAGGCAGGTGACTGCAAGGCCGCGTGCAGCAGATAAAACATCAGCCCGCTCTCCAGCAGGCCGAGCACGAGCTGCTGCGGCACATGGCGGCATTTGTGATGGCCGATCTCATGCGCCAAAATCGCCTCTAGCTCCGCCTGCGTGTGTTTTTCGATCAGCGTGTCGAACAGCGCGATGCGCTTGTTCTTGCCGAAGCCAGAGAGAAAGGCGTTCGCCTTGCTGGACCGACGTGAACCATCCACCACCGACACATCGACCACGGGGAACTTCAAACGGGCCGCCAGTGCCAGCAAAGCCTCACGCAATGGCCCATCCTTAAGAGGCTGAAACTTCAAAAACAGCGGCATCAGCAAGCGTGGTGAGACCCACGCCATCACGATGCTGAATCCCGCCACCGTGAGCCAGGTGTAAAGCACCGCATGCTCCTGCGTCTGGAAGAACCACAAGATCAGCGCCAGCAACGGCCCGCCAAGCAAGGCCGTGAGCAGCAGCTCCTTGACGCGATCCTTGATGAAGGTGCCGGGTGTGGTGCGGTTGAAGCCGTATTCGGCCTCAATCTTGAACGTGTCCCAGGCATCAAAGGGCAGGGACATCACGTTTTGCACCAGCATGATGAGGCCGATCACGCAAACGCCGGTTTGGATCTCGTTCCAGCCCCAACCCGTGCTCCAGCGCTCCAGCCAGCCGAAGCCGCCGCCCCACCAGACCGCGATCAGCACCGCCACCGAGGCAGTGCTGCGCAGTAAATCGAGCCTGGATGACGTGGCGGCATACTCACCGGCCTTCTGCACCGTTTCATCCGAAAAGATCTCCTTCAACCGCTGTGGCAGCGCATGGCGGAACTGCGCGAGGTTCAGAAACGTGGCGATGATTTCGAGATGAAACAGACCGAGCACGCCGACGAGGGCGGCGATGAACCAGGGATTAGAAAACGTCATGCGAGGGTAGGGGAGTCTTGAGAAGCGTGTTCGTGGCTGTGCGCGGCCTGATGATCGAGATACGAGGCAAAAATGTCCTCCAACTGCATCACGCTGCCGATTTGCGAGAAGTGCTGGCGCAGCCATTTGCCGCCGGGGATCGACTTCGTGTAGTTCATGAGACGATTGCGCATGGATCGCATCGTTTGCAGTTCTTCCATGCGCACATTGCGCTCAATGGCCAGTTTGCAGTGGCGACGCATGAAGTTGAAGCGCTCTTCGACGCTGGCGTGCGGCGCATGCGTGCCGGTGGCGAGGTAATGCTTCGCTTCTTTGAAGACCCACGGGTTCGCCATCGCTGCACGGCCGATCATGATGCCCTTCACGTTGGTTTGAGCGCGACGAATCTCCACATCGAGACCGCTGGCGATGTCGCCATTGCCGATGACGGGAATCTTCACCGCGTCGGCCACTTGCCCAATGACATCCCAGTCAGCGAGGCCGGTGTAGCCCTGCGCCCGCGTGCGGCCATGCACGGCGATCGCCTGCATGCCGCAGTCTTCGAGAATCTTCGCGACTTCGACGGCATTCACATGATCCGCGTCCCAGCCGATGCGCATCTTGGCCGTGACGGGAATCGGCACCGCCTTGGCGACCTCACGCGCCACGCTGGCGAGCAGCGGGCAGTCTTTGAGCAATGACGAACCGCCGTTCTTTGCCACTACCTTGTTCACCGGGCAGCCGAAGTTGATGTCGATGAAGTCCGGCTGCTTCCAGTCGATGATTTTTCGCGCTGCTTCGCCCATGCGCACGCCGTCGGAACCGAAAAGCTGTACGCCGATGGGGTGCTGACCGTCATCGAAGTCCGTGTAGTGCCGCGTTCGGTCATCGCGCTGGAGAATGCCCTCGGCGCTGACGAACTCCGTCACCATCACATCCGCGCCCTGTTCCTTGCATAAACGGCGGAAGATCACGTCCGTTACCCCGGCCATGGGGGCCAGATAGAGCGGAAAGTGGTCGTTGTTGAGCCAGGAAAGCATCTTCGATCATAGCCGCACTGGCACAGTGCGGCAAGCCGTGTCACATTTCCTGATGGCAAGACGCCGCCGCTTCCGCAAACCGCTTCTCCCCGGCCTTTGGACCGTGCTGGCCGCGTTTGCCCTGATTGGCAGCATCGGAGGCCTGTTTTGGCTGCTCGGCACGGCCACAAAGTTCACCCGTGTGGCTCCGCCCGCTCCTACGGTTGCGAAGGGAAAGTAGCACTGCGTCCCGCTGGTGGGAATGACACCGCCGCAATCGGGACGATTGCGCTACACCGCCGGCCGCACCACCACAATATCACCCAGCAACTGCTCCTGCTCGACTTGCAGGTGGTTGAGTTTGATCAGCTCCAGCATGGCCAGGAAGGTCACGATCACCTCGCCACGGCTGGCGGCGCTGGTGAAGAGATCTTCAAACCGCACCTTGCTGCCCACAGCCACGATTTCGAGCAGGTGCTCGATCTTGTCCGCCACCGTGTAACGGTCGTTGACGATCTCACGGAAGTCGCTGGCGTTCTCGAAGCGCTTCAGGATGCGCTGGAAAGCGCGGATCAGGTCAAAGATGCCCACCTGGCCCAGCGTCTCCACCGGGGCGTCCAGATCGGGCAGTTCCGGCGTCGTGACGAACAATTCATCGCCCTTCACCTCCTGCACGCCGAGGAACTGGGCGGCCTCCTTGAATTTCTTGTACTCCACGAGCTGACGGATCAGCTCCCAGCGCGGGTCGTTCTCCTCAGCATCCTCTTCCGGCGGCTGCACATCCTTCGGCAGCAGCTCACGGCTCTTGATGTACATCAAATTGGCAGCCATCACGATGAATTCGCTCGCCAGCTCGATATTGAGAGCCTTGAAGGTGTCGATGTAATCCAGGTACTGCCGCGTGATGCGCTCGAGCGACACGTTGTAAATGTCGATCTCCTCCTTCTTGATGAGGTACAGCAACAGGTCCAGCGGGCCTTCGAAAATCTCCAGTTTAACTTTATAGTCGGTGTCTTCCACGCGCCGAGATAGACCGGAGAATCAGCCATGGCAACCCATGAGCGCGAGTATTCTCCCCGTTTGACTCTGCCACCTCCTTCGCCCGGAGCGCGAGTATGGTGAAACCTACTCGCCTGGCTTTCCTACCGCACCGCACGTCGGGGAAAATGGCGAGTAGGCTCAAGCCATACACGCGCTCCATCATTTCCGTCGCAGCCGCAGCGCCCGCACATCCGCCAGTTCCTGCTTTAGCGCGCCTTCCGGCCGCATCAGCAGCGATTGCACGCCTGCCTTGAGCTTGATCGTGCCTGCGGACTGCTCTTGGAAGCTCTCATACCCACCCGTGGCCTTCACCACGCCTTTCACGCTGGTGTTCTCGGCTTCGACCACATACGCATCGCCTGCGGACGCTTCATCCGCTGCCAAAGTCGCCAGCACCTCATACTCGCCGTCCGTCGGCACCTGGATCAACCACTCCGCCACGTCCGTGTCGATGCGCCAGGGCGCGAGCACGTTTAGCGAAGCTCGATAGGCCAGTTTCTGCCCGTAGGTCTTCGCGGCACTCGCGGGAAGCAGCAGAACACCATCCGCATCGGCCTGGATCGCGCTGCCGCCTTTCACATCCACCTGCATCAGCGTGTCCGCCGTCCAGGGCATCTTGCGCGTCTTGGTCTGCTCACGCACCAGCGCCACTTGAGCGGCTTCAATCACGCTCGCTTCATTGCCCCAGGCATTGCGCACATAGCTGAGCACATCGGCCAGCTTTGCATCATCCAGTGCTGGATTCGCCCCCTGGCCGGGCATGGCAAGGTTCCACTTCTGACCGTTCACCTCGATCTCGCCATACAAGCCATGCAGCGCGATGCGGATGAGTCGCTCCGGTTCGCCCGTGGCCCACTCACTCTCCGCCAGCGGTGGTGCCACGTTGGGGATGCCGTAGCCCGTTGGCTGATGGCAAAGACCGCACACCGTCTGATACACCGCCGCTCCACGCTCGATCTGCTTCTGCGCCGCATCACTGAGCGACTGCTTGCGTGTGGAAGTCACCGCGTTCTCCGCGCCCGGCCACGTCAGGCACATCCGCAAGCGCTGCAATCGCTCACGGGCGGCAATCTCACGATTCGCGGCCAGTTCATCGAGAAACTTCGGTCTCTCGCTCAATGTCACCGGTTTGATCTGCCTCGGATCATTCGGCTGCGTTGTTAAAAAGCCATCAATCAGCGCCTCGCGCTTCCAGTTCGTTGTTCGCTCGATTCGTGACACGACCTCGCTGTGCATATCATCCATGCCGATGAGCTGGGTGAGCAGTCGCAGCGTCTCGCGACGATGCGCCGACTCCTTCTGCCAATCCGCATGCTTCAGCAGCAGATCCAGCGCCTCCATCTCACGACCATGCAGACCTGTCATCGCGGCGATGCGGCTCAGGTCATCCTCATGGCGTGTCAGATGCCCCACCAGCGTACCGGTGGGTTGCGGAGTGAGCAAGGCCTGCAATCGCACCCCCGCGTCTGGCTCATCCGTGAGCGAAATCTCCGCACCGAGCCTCGCTGCTGCTGCCCGCACGCGTGGATCGGCATCCCGCGCCGCTTGTTGCAAAAGTGGCTTCGTCAGCTTGCCCATGCCTTTCAGTGTCCACAGCGCATGCAGACGATGCAGCGGCTCCGCAAAGCGGTTCGGATCGCCGATGTCTTCCTCACGCTCCACCAGCAGCCGCTGTGCCGTGTTTCGCTGCCAGCCATTCGCATGCCCCAGCGCCTCCACCAGCTCTCCATCACTCCATTTCTCCATCCCGACCCTCCGCTCTGTGCCCTCCGCCCTCCGCTCATGCACGATCCGCCAGATGCGACCGTGATCGTTGCCTTCGTAGAGCTTGCGCTGCTCGATCTGCTTCGTCAGCCACGGCACGATGAAGATGACGTGCTCGATGATGCCGTGATACATGTCCGCGAGATAGAGTGCGCCATCCGGCCCCACGCGGGCATTCACGGGGCGGAAGCGCTCGTCGGTGCTGGCGATCAACTCCTGCTCCGCTGGAAAAAAACGTGTCGCTTGCGGAGCGATGCCTTTCGTGAGTTTCAACGTGCCGACCAAGTGCCCCGCTGAGTCCGGCACGAACACATTGCCATGCATCTCCGGCGGGAATTGATCCCCATCGTAGAAGCAGGTGCCGGACACGATGGTGTAGGTGCGTAGGCGGCCATCATCGCGCAGTTCCAGGGCACCGAGCGTCACCGCCGGTGTCACGCGGATGGGAAAGCACTCCGCCGCGTCCTTCGCCACGTTCACATTCACACCGAAGCTGCCGCGTCCGCCGCGTTGCGCGAGTTTGGCGAGGTTCGGATGCCGCAGGATCGCCTCCGCCGGGATCAGGTCCAGGTGCATGGCGCTGTTTTCGTAGCAGGAGATGAAGCGGCCCGTTTCATCAAAGCTCACGCCAAACTGACCGCGATGCAGCGTCGGTTCGTCGATGAGCTTGCCGTCCTTCCACTGATAGCGATGCGGCCAGTCCGCGCAGTGCAGCCAGTTGTCGATGCCTCGGCGCAAGCCATTCGCCGTGTGCTGTGGATTCCCGCCCACGCCCATCGTGCCGACCTCCGTTCGGTTGTCACAGCGCAGATCACCATCCTTGTCCTCGCAGAACCACAGCTTCGGCGGCTCCTGGAGCAGGATGCCGCCCTTCACGAAGGCGAAGCTGCGTGGCATGACCAGCTTGTCGAGAAACACCGTGCTCTTGTCCGCCTTGCCATCGCCATCCGTATCCTCCAGCACCACCACGCGGCAGATCGGATCGCCCTCGCCGCTGCCCTGCACATCCCGCATGTAACCCTGATACTCCACCACCCAGATGCGCCCCTCGGGATCAAACTCAAAGAAGATCGGGCACTGTACCATCGGCTCACACGCCACCAGCTCCGCCCGATACCCCGGTGCCATCTTGAAGGTCTTCGCCTCTTCTTCTGCCGAAAGCACCGGTGCAGGCGGCACCTGGATGCGCTTGAGCAACTCCTCGCCTTTCTCCCAGTCCGCCCAGCCCGTCAGCGCCGACGGGGGACGTGATCGGGGACGATCGGCCGGAACCGTGCCAGTTTGGGCGAGGACGGTTTGGGTGAGCAGGACAACGAGCAGCAAGGAGCGGAGCGGCATGCAGGAACTACGCACCGAGTCGCGGCGGCCTTCCCGTGGATTCCATCGTCTCTGTTGAACATTCTGGCCATGCTATGGGGTCATGTTGTCCGCGATATGAGCTCATGTTGCCCTCGAAATGGGATCATGTTGCCCACGAGATGGGGTCATGTTGCCCTCGATATGAGATCATGTTGACCGTGATATGGGGTCATGTTGCCCTCGATATGGGATCATGTTGCCATCGACATGGGATCATGTTGCTCACGATATGGGATCATGTTGCCCTCGATATGAGGTCATGTTGTCCACGATATGGGATCATATTGACCGCGATATGGGGTCATGTAGCCCATGATATGAGGTCATAGTGCCATCGATATGAGGTCAGATTCGGCAAAAATGAGCTCATCTTTGAGAAAAGGAGGTTGAATCCGCCCCTTGTTGCGACTGGAGGCCTGGTTGTTGAGATTTTAGGGGTCAGCCGTCTGCGGTGGGAATCCGGTTCAGGTCCTGTGCAACACCACCGCTTCGGCATCCTCCAACTCCTCTTTCCGGCGCAGGTAGCCGTGCTTGAGGATTAGAAGCCGTGCTTCTGCCAGATCATGCTGAGGAGACCCCCAAGGATACTTGGCTTCACGGAAGAACAACCGGGCGCGATGCAGATGAATGTCCGCCATGTGCAACGGCATCGGCCCGCGCTCGGCGATTTCCCATGCTTCGTCCAGATCGCTCTCTGCGCTATCGAGGCCGGTGCCGTAGCCCATAATACTCTGCAGCCATGCGCGAGTGAGGAGGCCACGGGGAATGAATGTAGTGTCTCCTGAGTTGCGGAGGCCGTTAACCGCGGCGGACAGATGGATGGCACAGTTCTCTGTGTTTTTTTTATCAATAGGAAAGCACAATGGACCCTGCACACCGCAGTCTAGAACCGTCTCATATAGTATGGAACGTCCTATGGTGAGGCGGTTCAGCGCAATGGTGAGGAGCGGAGCACCAGAGGTTGCATACATCCATTCGAGTGTTCGAGTCGCACGTGCGAAGACGGCGCGGCACATGAAACGATATGCCGTGGTATTCTCCTCAGCGCGTTCTGAGCTTAGTTGGTCGGCAGGTGAATGAGGACAATTCCGCATACCGAGGATCGCCCGCCACGCGCTACGCTCACTTTCCCTCAAAAGCTTCTCGCAATAGCGGAAGCCCGACACTGAGTACATGAGAGGACGGCTAGGCTGATCTTCCTCTTGTATTTTCTCGGCTTCGCAGAAGATCGTCTCCGCTTCGGTCAGAAGGCCTGCCTGGTGAAGTGCATCGGCGTGGACTGTTCGCGTGCCCATTCTCCAATGCGCCGGACCCTGATATTCGGAATAGGTGACGGACAGTTTTGCCTCCCTGACCGCTGCGATAACCCCTCCAAGAATTAACTCTAGCTCGCTCAGGTTGCTGGCCATGACTGCGGCATGCGTCCACTGTTCCTCTCTGACATAGCATCTCAATCCGGCTCTCATTGGCTCAAGTGCCTCGGTGAGCCGACCTAAAGCACGTAAGCGCGTCGCGGCTTCATTCAATATCCATGCTCGGGTAACCTCCGTGAGCTTGGCCGAGACACCACTCCACCGGGTGTCAAAGAAGCAGGCGACTGCTGCCAAGTCGGAGCCAAGCGCGCCGAGTTTATTTGTGGAGTATGCCTGCTTTCCGCGCTGAATACGACGTTTGTAAACTTGGTCACAAGCCTCTTGATGCAATCCTGCCTGACAGCCATGAGATAAGGCTTGATAGAGGGGTTGGAGATTTTCGAGTGTGGGTTTAGGTTCATCAGGTGTAGTCGCACAAAGGTGTTCAAATAATCTTCGGTGTGCAGTACTCCAAGCCTCGATGTGTCGAGTGCGCCGTTCCTGAGCGAAATATTCGCGCAGTAGTGGGTGGGTATCCAGTGAAGTAAGTGCACCACTCGGATCTCTATTGACCGTAACCAATTTCGCGCCTTCCAATCGAGTGAGTGTCATGTTCTTTTGCGCTTCACTCATTCAAACAAGAGCTTTGGTCATGCCAGAGATGGCGGGAGGTTTCTGCAACACCGCGAAGCAGTCCGCAGTCACTGGCCGATCAAACAATCCCAGACATCGAAGCACTGCGACGGCACGGTATCCATTCTCGCCCTCGCGTTGGAACCATCGCACATAGGCTTCAATGACGCGGAAGGCGTGTCCGCCTTGTTCCTCGGTATCCGCCTCCTCCAACTTCACTAAATCACGTTTCCGAATGTCACCAGCAAGAGCGTCACGGATATAACTTCCGAGCAGGTTCAAGGTGAGTGCATGCCCCTTCACATCCTCAACAAGCGCCTCGAATTCTGGCTGTGCGCCATTAACCCCGAGCAATCTGAGGAGGGCCACGCCGGCGTCTGGGGAAAGGCGGGGTAACTTTTGTTGCGGGGCCGTTGTCAGCCAGAAATTCCGCAGATCCCTGATGTCATACCGCGTTGTGACGACGCAGAGTCCGTGATTGTTGGAGGACAACGCTTTGAGGAGTGCGGCAATACCTTGGTCCTTGAGTTCACCTGGCGTGGGCGACGTGGGCGAGTATTGCAGCGGTTCCACACCGTCGAGAATTAGAAGCGCCCGACTTTCGCCAACGAGCTGTGCCAGTCGCCGACCTTTGTCGTAGGCTCCCTTGCTGCTGTTCGCCGTTTCAGCGTCGCCGAAAAAGGTGAGAGCTTCCTTGAGAAATAAGTCGGACGATACCGACTCCCTCATCCCCTGGCTGTAGAAGGACCACGCAAACACTGTATCGCAGCCGGGCCAGTCCTGTTGCGCGAGTTCAGCTGCCCACTTCGCCACGAGCGAGGTCTTGCCCTCACCACCGAGGGCAACAAAGGTGAGGACGTGCGGACGCTTGATCTCTTGGCTCTGAACTTTTGCCCAAGCATCATGGAGGAGTTTCATCTCGTCTTCGCGGCCAATGAGGTCGGCGGGGGCGTGTTTGACGATGCTGGAAATGTCGGCGGCAATGCCCGCCTTCGGAACGGAGCCGATCCATGTGCGAAGGAGGCTGATGAACGCGTCCCGAGTGAGCGTCCGTGCCTCGGTGGCATAGTGCTGGAGTTTGGACTCCAGAGCATGAACCAGGGCCTCACGCTGATTCGCTGTGCCCTCGGGCTGTTTCTCACTTTCCAAGAACTTAGCCAACCGATGCGCGGCCTGCTCGATGAAGGCATGAAGGTCGAGGTTCTTCGTTTCGATGACAACTCCTTCGATGGGATCGAGGCCAGCAAGGGCCGGTGGGATGTTGCCGATGAGGACGAGAGAGCAGTGCTCGTCTGTGCGCTGTTCTTTGAGCTCTTTAGCCCAGCGTTCTACGTCGGGTTTGGTGAAGGTGTTCTCGGTGGACTTCACCTGTTTGGCGTGGGAACCGCGCTCGTTTTTCCAAAGGAAGTCGAACTTGTCGTTTCCTTGCAGGGGTTCGAGTGTGACCTCGGTGAAGGCGTTCTCGCCATGGGTGATGTCCAGCAAGGCCGCGAGCGCCTGCACGAGCAGACCACGGGTTGCGATGGCACCACCACGGGAGTTGCGAGAGTCTGACATAAGGAAAACGAAGGCTGTTAGATACACAGGGCTGGTCTCGGCGTCTAGCAGCCTCACATGACTCCGAGTCGAGAGGAATGAGTCTTTTCGGGCTTTTTCGTTTTTTTCGGCCAACATCAGCGACTCCCCATGCCCGCGAAGAAGAAAGCCAATGCCAAGCCGCTCACCGGTGCCGCTCTGATCAAAGAGGTGTGCAGTCGCATCCGCGTGGCGCGGAGCTACTGGGAGGCGCACAACAACCGCGCCTGCCGGGGTGAACGCGAGAAGGCGATGGCGCTCTATGAGTCGCTGAGCGAGGCGGAACGCGAGAAGGTGCCGCAGGAGCTGCGGGTGTGGCTGCGCTATCGCAGCGAGAAATACTTCGGCGATGACCGCACGCCACCGGGAGGTGGGAAGCGATGAGCGTGGACACGAAGAGCGGGCTGCACCCGCGAAATCGTTTCCGCACGCGCTATGACTTTCCACAACTCATCGCGTGCAGTCCAGCACTGGCCGCTTTTTTGAAACCGAACGCGCATGGCGATGACAGCATCGACTACGCCGATCCGCAGGCGGTGAAGGCGCTGAATCAGGCACTGCTGAAGCACGCGTATGGTTTGCAGCACTGGGACATCCCGCCCGGTTATCTCTGCCCGCCGATTCCTGGACGCAGCGATTACATCCATCATCTGGCGGATCTGATTTCACTGCGACGTGGGCCTGAGGTGAGGGTGCTCGACATCGGCACGGGCGCGAACTGCATCTATCCGCTGATCGGAGCCAGTGAGTATGGCTGGAACTTCATCGGAGCCGAAATGGACCCCGTGGCGCTTCGCTGGGCGAAGAAACTCGTCGCTTCGAATCCGAGCGTGTCGGGATTGATCGAGTGCCGCCTTCAAAAGTCAGCGATGAAGTGCTTTCAGGGCATCATCCAGCCTGGCGAGCACTTTGACCTGACGATGTGCAATCCGCCGTTTCATGCCTCGGCAGCGGAAGCGACGGCAGGAACGCAACGGAAGCTGCGCAACCTCGGCGGGAAGAAGGAGGTGCTCAATTTTGGCGGCAGGGCAGGTGAACTGTGGTGCGAGGGTGGTGAACTGGCCTTCATCCGGCGCATGATCGAGGAGAGCGTGGCGTTTGCGTCGAACTGCGGATGGTTCACGACGCTCGTTTCCAAAAGCGAGCATCTGCCACGCCTCGAAAAGGCCCTGCGACAGGTCAATGCCACTGAGATGAAGATCATCGACATGGCGCAGGGCCAGAAGAAGAGCCGCATCCTCGCGTGGACCTTTCGGAGGTAGGTGGCTGTCCTCAGCCCGCCGCAGGATCTGACAAGGCCTGCTGGAAGGCGCAGCCATCCGATGTCTTGCCCTTCCTTGGTGTTTTTCAATAGGCCGCTAAAGCAATCCGCCGGCCTTCACGTCGAGATACTTGTTCGCCAAGGCCACGGGCAGCATTTGCGCGGACTCGTCCACGGTGAGGACGCGTTGGGCGCGGAGGGATTCGAGCAGGCGGCGGCGCTCGCCGAAGTAGTGGGTGAGGGCGCCGTATTGCAGCGCGTCGTGCAGGTGGTCGATGGGCGCGTCGGCGCGTTGTTCGAGCTCTTGCTCGCGCAGGGTGGCGGTGAGCACGAGATGGCGGCGCTGCATGGCACTGACGGCGGAGGCCAGTGTCGCGCCATCTTCGCTGCGCAGGTTGGTGAGCAGGATCACGAGCGCACGGCGGCGTTGCAGCGTCATCACGCGCTCGGCGGCCTCGATGAAGTCGCTCGGCTCGGCGCTGGCCTCGTAGTTGTAAAGATGGTTGAGCAGCTTCGGCATGCTGTGCGCGCCTTTGACGGGCGGCAGCCAGCGCTGCACACCGCCGAAGCCTGCGACGCCGACTTCATCGCCTTGACGAAGCGCGATGAAGGCGATGAGCAGCATCGCGTTCAAGCAGTGATCGAACTGGCTGAGGCCGCCATCCAGCGCGCGCATGCGGCGGCCGCAATCGGGCACGAGGAGGATAGTTTGATTGCGCGTCTCCTCATAATCACGACTCACGAGCGTGGAGCGTCGCGAGGTGGCCTTCCAGTCGATGCGGGAGAGCACATCGCCGTCCTGGTAGTCGCGCAGTTGATGGAAATCGAGCGACGCGCCCATGCGGCGGCGTTTGATGATGCCCATGGTCTCAACTCGGTTCGCCATCGCCAGCATGGCGAAGCGCACGACGGGTTCGTAGTTTGGATAAGCCTTCGTCTGGCTCTCGCCCGCGATGAAATGGCGATTGCGCCACAGGCCGAGCATGGAATCGGCGAGCACATGAGCGGGTGAGAAGGCGTGCTGCCCACGCCGTACAAAACGCGCTTGATAGCTGATGGCGGCAAACTCGCCCGCAGGCACGTTCACGCGATGCGGCAGGCCTTCGGCTTCCGCTGCGGTCGGGATGCCGTCGAACACCTCAAGCTGGAGCGCACGTCTGGCGGCATGCGTGACGGTCAAAGTCAACGGCGAGGCCACACCTAGCGCAAAACGACCTGGAACGGAGCGCTGGCCGGTGATCCGGCCTCGACGCGGCAGTGTGAGCGTGTCCACGATCATCACCAGCAGCAACAAGCCGCCGCCAATTTGCCACAGGATGACAAACTGCGCCCAAACACAGGCCATCACCGCGAGGACGAGCCAGGCGGTGAGCAGTTTGAGCAGCAGGGCAGTCGGGCGCATGAAAATCAGACGCGGGGGGCTTCGATGGTCTTGAGCAGGGACATGAGCATGTCGTCCACGGTCTGGCCGCTGATGGCGATTTCGGGCGCGAGCTGCACGCGATGGCGCAGCACGGGGAGCACGGCGCGTTTCACATCGGCAGGCGTGATGTAGTTGCGGCCTTCGAGCAGCGCGTAGGATTTGGCGATGCGGACGAGGCTGATCGCACCGCGTGTGCCGGCACCGAGGGAGATGGCGCTGTGCTGGCGTGTGGCGCGGACGATGTTCACGGCGTAATCGACGACCTGATCGACCGCATGGACGGCGGCGGCTTCTTCCTGAGCCGCGATGATGTCCTGCGGTGTGCAAACTTGCTGAACCGTGCTGGCGGAGAGTCCGCCACCGGAGGCGCGGGATGAAACGGCCTTCACCACCCAGGTTTCATTCGCCACATCAGGATAGTCGATGAGCACCTTGAGCAGGAAGCGGTCGAGCTGGGCCTCGGGCAGCGGGTAGGTGCCCTCGTGCTCGATGGGATTCTGCGTGGCGAAGGTCATGAAGGGCGGCGCGAGTGTGTGGCTCTCGCCATCAATCGTGACCTGCGCCTCCTGCATCACTTCGAGCAGCGAGGACTGTGTTTTGGCGGGGGCGCGGTTGATTTCATCCGCCAGCAGCAGATTGGCGAAGACCGGGCCGCGGCGTACGCGGAAGGTGCTGCTGCTCATGTCGAACAAAGTGTGGCCACAGACGTCCGAGGGCATCAAATCAGGCGTGAACTGGATGCGCCGGAAGCTGCCGCCAAAGGTGCGTGAAAGGGCGAGCACGAGATGCGTCTTGCCGAGGCCGGGCTTGCCCTCCAGCAGCACATGGCCGCCGGCGAGCAACGCGGCGAGCACCTGATGCAGCACTTCTTCCTGGCCCACGAAGACCTGGCCGACGGCGGCGTGGATGCTTTGAAAAATCGTCGTGCTTTGCGGCAGCGATGGCGGCGCATAGGCGCTGGGCGTTTCTGTGGGGATCGGATTCATGGGTGTGTTGATTGGATGAGCAGTTTAAAGGGTGAGCGTGAGAAGTGGCACTCCATGGCGAGCCGGAGGCTCGAAGGAAATGAGCCAGGGATGTAATCCCTGGGATCGTGTGACAGCAGATGACTTCTGGAGTCGCGCCCTGAATGGGTGCGAGAAGCCTGAGAGATGCCATGCGCCTTCTTGCAGGCGTAGCCTTCTCGCGCCCTTCCAGGGCGCGGCCTTGCGGTCGTTCGGCCGTACGCATTCTGTTCCAGGGGTTGCACCCCTGGCTAATGTCTTGCGGGCCTCCGGCCCGGCAGAATGATGGTGCGGCATGGTGTTCATGTTAAAGCGCGCGACGGATGGCCTGGAGATCGCGCATGAGGGCGACGAGGTTGTGGGCGCTGTCGGGCGGAGCCACGTCGAAGGCGGCGGTGACGCGTTCGGCGGGCAGATGAGTGCGGCGGGCGATTTCTGCGACGAGGACATCGCTCATCTGGCGGCTGCTGTTGTGCAGGGATGGGTGGCGCTCACGCACGCGCTCCCACACGGCATCGCGGGCGGCGGTCACGAGCAGCGGCCCACGGCGCATACGCCAGAAGAATTCTCCCAGCGCGCCGATGTGGCTGGCAAAGTGGCGCGTGGAGTCGAGTTCGACCTCGGCCAGCGGGCCGAAGCGCGGCATCTGCCACCACAGCCAGAAAATGAGGCACACGGTTAGTGCCACGAGCGCCATCCAGCCGTGCTGCCAGAGCAAGGCGAGGAAACTGCCGGAAGAGCTGGCCACAAAGAGCACTTCCTTGGTTCCATGCTCGCCGACGAGCGCGGAGAGCCAGCGTGCGTGATCACGCTCGCCGATCCAATGATTGCGGAAGGGGCGTGCATGCGCCAGCAACGTCACGCGGCCCATGCCATGCTGCAAATGCAGCGCCAGGGCCGCGTCTTTGGGCCCGGCGGCGAACTCGCCCGACTTCAGGGAACGATCCAGCATCAACTGCTGATGACCGCCGAGGCTGAGACGGTAGCTTTGACCGTTCCACTTCACTTCCTGCGCTGATTCGAGCCAGGACTCGTCTTCCTCATCCTCTTTGGATTTCTTGTTCCTTTTCTCGTCCTTCTTCGCGGGCGGTTCGGCTTTTTTCGATCCGTCTTTGGCGACCTCGTTGAGGACATCTTTGACCATGCCTTCGAGTTCCTCCAACGGCACACGTTTCTCAGCGCTGACACCGAGTTGGGTCAGGATCGGGTCTTTTTCCTCCTCCTTGAGCATGGCGGAGATAAAGGAGCCGAACTGCGTTTGGAAGTCGTTGTAAGCGCGGGTGCCACCGAGGCAGTAGATGAGATGGCCGCCGCTGTAGGTCCAGCGCAGCAGTTGTTTGGCGCGGCCTTCCGGCAGGCCGTTTTCACCCGAGATGAGGATGACGCTGTCATGCGAGGGCATCTTCGTGAGCGACTTCGCGCCGCGTGCCTGGTGCCCGAGATCGGTCAGCAGACGTTCGGCGGCGAGGAAGGGGTTCACGCGTGCTTTGCCACGATAGCCAGTGGTTTTTTCGATGTCCTCCCAGCGGCCTTTGCAGCCGCAGAGCAGAAGCACCGTGCCAAGCGCGAAGAGGCTGCGAAGCATGAGCGTTTTCATGCCGCGTCTCCTTTCTCCACAAACGGCCATTGATCACACAGCGTGTTCATCTCCGTGTTTGAAACGGGCAGAACGGCGTAGGCCACCTGCACCCATGCGCCGGTGAGGTGTTTGAAGTAAGCGGCCTCGGTTTTTTCACCGGCGGCGATGACGTGGGTGAGGCAGTCCTCCTCGGTGTCGCTGTCAGAGATCGGCACACGGCGGCGGGTGACGAGCCAAGAGAGGGAACCGCGATAGAGCAGGCTGAGCGCCTCCTTGGCATCTCCGGCGGCCCAGGCGGAGCGAGCGGCGGCCACGATGTCGTCCGGCAGGCTCTCGCGGGTGATGTTCATGCCCATGATGACCTTCGGTGCTTCCACGGCTTTCTTGCCGACGCCGCGTGAGATGAAGACATGGCGGTTTTTCACGAGGTACACGACCAGCCACGCCACCAAGCCGATGAGAATGCCCCAGAACAGGATTTCACCGATCACACCGATGATTTCGAGGTGCGGTTTCTTCTTTTCGTCTTCCTTCTCGTCTTCAAACTCAGGCACCCACTCCTTGGTCTTGACCTTGTGAATCTCGAAGTCGGGATGTTTGAGCACCTTTTCGATGGTTTGAGCGGCTTTATCGCCTGGTGCGGCCTGCACGGGCATGCTCACAAACGTGAAACTGATCAACAACAGAGCTGCGGCGGTGGTCAGGCGTGATGCCATGCGGCGGAAGGCCAGTTCCACATCCCAGCCTTCGATGCGCGTGCGGCAGTTCAAATAAAGCGCAAAGCCCGCGCCAACGTAAAACGGCTCGATCAACGTGACGATGATCATGTGGCAGACCGCGCCCCACCACAGGAAGGCATCGGGAATGGTGTTTTCATAGTCGAACGACTGAATCATGCCCTGCCAGTCGGGCGTGGCGGATTCTGGCAACAAACCGTAGGTTCCCCACATCAGGCCGATCCAGCAAAGCAACTCGATCTTGGAGAACGCATAGGACATGGAGAAACCTGAACCGCCGCCATCCATGGCGAGTGTCTTGATGCGGCGCTTCACCGCCGCTCCACGCAAGCCTTCCAGCATTTGCGCGGGTAGCGCGAAACTGCGGATGAAGGAAAACCGCCGCCACAGCAGCGCGGGCAGAAAATTCGTTAGCCACAGACGCGGCCAGGCCTTCCAGGTTTCGACAAAGCCGGGCCGCACACCGAAGGCGGCGCGGCTCAGGAAAAACAACGGCACGCGGTCGTAGAGCGGCTTCAGCCACCACACGACGAGCGGAATCCAAACGGGCATATCACGCATCAGCAGACAAATGATGACCCAGAGTGGAAACACGGTGCAGGCCCACAAAGCCATCAATCGGCCGAAATCACGCCGCACCATCGCGCAGCCGAGATCGACGGCTTCCCACGGCTGCCGCGGGCGCAGGGTCACGGTCATGTCCTCAAGACGCATTTGCCTGCCTCCTGCCGCTGAAGATGAAGAAAGCCGCCACCAGCAGCCAGCACACGCCGCCTGCCGTGAACTTCATGGCAGGTGGCAGATCGAGCGGCGACCAGAAGCCTTCCAGCACCGCCGCGATGCTGGTCAGCGCCGCCGCGCCGATGAGCAGCGGCAAAGCCTGCCGCCCTGCCAGCACCAAAGCCGCGCGGCGCTCCAGTCGTCCCGGTTTGAGCACGGAGAGGCCAAGGCGCAGGCCTGCCATCGCGGAGATCACGATGCCGGTGAGTTCGGGAGCGCCGTGGGCGATGACCCAGGTGTATAGCGTGAGCGGATTGCCGGAGTAATGCACATAACCGAACACCGCGCCGAGGTAGATGGCGTTGAACAGCAGCACGAACAACGAGCCGATGCCGCCCACGATGCCACCGGCGAAGGTTTTGAAGTCGATGCTGACGTTGTTCCAGATGTAGAAGCAGAAAGCGGCGAAGCCGGAGCCGAAATTGTCACGCACATAGTCGGAGGGCGTGCTTTTCTCCCCATACATGCTCTCGATCGTCATCATGCCGTCAGGACCGAGCAGAGACATGGCCCACTCGGGATAAAAGGGCGTGATGGCCGCCATCAGCACCGCCGGGCCGTAGAACAGCGCGGTGCAGAACCAGAACAGCCGCCACTCCGTGCGCACGGCTTGAGGAAACTCCACCGCCAGCAACCGCACCAGGCTCTCCCAGCCCCCGGCACTGCGGCGCTCCAGCACTCGGTAGGCGCGGATGGCCAGCGCGTTGAGCCGCTGCGTCACGCGCTGTGGGCTCATGCGATGCTGCGCCACGCTCAGATCATGGCAGACCTGGCGGAAGGTGGCGGGCAGCTCGATGACGTCCTCGCGAGGCTTCGCATGCTCCACGTCGGTGAGCAGTTGCTCCAGCTTCTGCCAGCGCGGCTCGATGTTTTTTTCAAACTGGGCCGGAGTCATGCGGGCAGCGGCGGTGCTCCTTTCAGCGGCGGCGGTTTGCCGTTTTTCTCCTCGGGTTCCTGTAACCACAGGCCCATGCCGCACAGACGGCGCAGACCTTCCATGCCCGGCGCGCCTGTGAGCGGCTCCGCCAGGCTGGAGAGTTCCAGACGGCGTTCGTCCGCCCATTGCGGCGCGCGTTCCATGAATTGAAGCAGCGCGGCCTGTTCCTCGCGGGTGAGTACTTGCGGCGGGGCACGGCGTTCGGCGCGGAGTTCAGTATGAGCCGTGCGGACGGGCGGTGGATCGACATAAGTGACGACGGTGTTCGCCACGAGATCACCCAGGCGTTGAAACCGCTTCGTGAACAGCATGCACAAGATGCCGGTGAGGTAGAGGCCTGGCATGAAATCCACCACGCGCAAAAAATTACGCAGAACCGCCTGTGCCAGGGTCACTGGGCCGCCGGTGGCGCTCATCACGCGCAGTTTCATCGTTCGTTGTCCCGGTGTGGCACCGTGCGAACCCGCTTCAAAGAACACGTTGTAAAACCACTCCATCAAAAACATGAACAATAAAAACAGCCCGCCCGTCAGTTCCGGGCCGATGGCCCCCACCAACAGGAAGAGCGCAGAAAGTCCCACTGCGGCGTAAATGGCCACCCGCAGCAGCAGGTCGATGGTGAAAGCCATGCTGCGAGCCGCCGGACCCGCGACACGGAGCTGGATTTCCACGCCGTCTGCGAGTTCGACTGATTGCAAGGTGTCCGCGCGTGCCTCCGCCATTGATGTTGAATGAAGCGGTGCCGTTTGATTTTGACAACCACCGATTTTTTAACGTAGCCTCCAAAAATGCCGGAGATAATGCCGGTCTGGGCAGCGAACACTCATCATCACATCCTATGGAAGCCAATCCTTACTCCTCCCCATCCGCCAACCTCTACGGCGCCGCCAGCGGTGCAGGCGGGGATGCTGTCTCGCCCAGCACGATCGCCCAACTCACCGGCACCAAGCCGTGGGTGCGCTTCATGTCCGTGCTGATGTGGATTGGAGCGATCATGATGATTATTGTCGCGGTGTTTGTGCTTATTGCAGGCGCTACCGGGGCGTCGAAAATGGGAGGAAACGCCTCCTACAATGCGGGTGTCATGTTTGGCATGGCCATCTATTACGGGGTCATGTCCTTTGTCATCATCTACCCCGCTTTAAAGATGTGGAAGTATGCCAACAGCATCGGCCGCCTTGCCGCATCGCATTCTGTGGCCGATCTGGACGCCGCCCTTGCCGAGCAGCGTCGCTACTGGAAGTTTTCCGGCATTCTCATCATCGTGGGCATGTGTCTGGCTCTGGTGGGAGTGATCGCGGCAGTGGCTCTGGGATTCACCGCCATGAAGGCCGGTGGCATGGGGCTTTGATCCGGCGCATCTGCTTCTGGATTCTCCGTGAAGGCTGCGATAGGCTGTGGGCGCATGCCCAAGCCTCGCAGCCTTTTTTTTGCCGTCCTCGCCCTCTTTCCCACTGTTGGATTTTCAGCGGGGTTGGATGACACGTCTGAGTTTGTCGCCGCGCGGCAGGCCTTGTCGGACGGGTTGCCGGGAGTTGCCGGTGTGAAGGCAGAGAGGTTGCTCAAACAGAAAAACTGGACGCGTGTCGAATTGCGCCAGCTCGCCACTTTTGCTGCCGAGGCTTGGGCGCGTGCGGAAGACGCGGGCCGTGTGCTGCAACTGGCGGAGGCACACGATCTTGATGACGAGGCATTTTGGCGTGCCCAGGCGCTTGCGATCAAGGGGGATTTGGCGGCGGCCCGCAAGGTGATCACGCAGGAAAATCCATCACCACGCCAGCCACGCGCGCGACTGCTGCTGGCGCAGATTCTCGCCGCTCTGGGAGATAACACCGCCGCTCGTGAAGAGATCGGACCGCTGCTGGCCTCCGTGGATGAGCCGCTGCGAGAACAGGCTGCACGGCTGCAAACTGAAATGGATCTGAGCGATGGCAAACCTGGTGCCGCGCTGGCCGGTGAGCCGCAGAACGCCGCCAGCAGCTATCTTCGAGCCCGCGCCCTTTTGCAGCAGGGGCAGAGCGCTGCGGCGAAGCAGTTGCTGGACACCATGCCGGCCTCTGCGGCCGGCGGGGAGCGTGTGCGACATGCCGCCATCCTGCTACAAGCGGAAATTTTGCTGCAACAGAGGCAGTTTGCCGAGGCCCATGAGCACTTGATGAAGTTTCTCGACACGACGCTGGAGACAGGCCTGTGGACCGAGGCATTCGACTTGCTTGACCAGGCACATCAGCGCCTGCAAGAGCCCAGAGAACTGCCGGAGGCCGTGCTGCGCTGGATTTCTACCGGCAACACCGCGCAGCAGCAGCCGGAGCCTTCACTGGCGCTCGTCAAAGCCACGTCAGAACTGCGCGGCCACGCTCTCTTCATCGTCGCGAAATGGCTTGCCGCCGAGAAGCGCGACATGGAGGCCGTCAGCTTGTTGGAGGCCATGCTGCAAATTCAGGAGGGGCACCCACGCCGCGCTGATGCCATGCGTCTGGCGATGGAACTGCACGCGGAGCATGGCGCAGACGAGCGCGCTCTCGCGCTGGCGGATGCCTGGCGCCAGTTGTCCGGCGGAGCGTCTGCCGCGATTGATTTCTCCGCAGGCGGTTTGTTGTTTCGGCGGGGAGACCATCGTCAGGCGCTGCAGTTGTTTCAAAACGCCGCCAACATCGCGACTACGCTCACAGATCGCCGGCGCGCTTTGTTCAATGCGGCTGTCACGGCCGTTCTCGCGGGGGATTTCACGCTGTATCAAAGTCTGCTTGGCCAGCTCGCGGTCGTGGCCAGTTCCGCGACGGCAGGGCAGGGGACGGATGACTCTGTCGCCACGTTGGAACTGGAAAAAGCCCTGTTTGCCGCCGCCAAACATCAGCCGGAGGCGGAGACTGGACTGCGTGCCTTCATCCGCGCTCATCCCGAGCACCCCCGCTTTGCGGACGCCTGCATCGCGCTGGCAGAGTGGCTGCTCATGGCTGTGCCGCCGCGTGTGCAGGACGCACGAACCACACTTGATGCCGCCACCGCCGCGCCCGCGCTGAGCCAGTCACAGACCCAGCGCATTGATCTCACGCGGTTGTGGCTGCATGACGTGGCGGGGGATTTGAAGGCGGTGATCACCGCAGGGGCGGTTTTTCTCAAGGCATGGCCGAAAGGACCGTTTGTCCCAGAGGTTCGAATGAAGATCGCCGGGGCGCATTACCGGCTGGAGGATTTTGCCAGCGCGCGCACGGAGTTTGAAATCATCGCCCGCGATTATCCTGACACTCCACACGCCGACACCGCACTCTATTTTGCGGCCATGTCCGCCTCCTCGGTCATGAGCGCCGAGGGCCGCGTCCGGGCGCTCGCCACCTGGGAGGAACTAGCGCAAAAAGGTGGTCCGCTTGCCGTTGCCGCCCGCCGCCAGCAGGCGCTTTCTGAGCGCGCCCAGGGCCGACTGACCGAGGCGCTCGCCGCGCTGGACAAGCTGCTGGCCTTGAAGAATCTCGATGCGGAGCAGCGTCGCATGACCTCCTGCGAGAAGGCCGAGGTGCTGCTGCTGCTCGGTAAAACCGAGCCAGCGCGTCTGGATGCCGCCATCTCGCTGCTGGACGCCTTTTTGGCTGACAACTCCCTGTCATTCTTCTGGAAGGCTCGTGCCGGGTTCACCCTCGCCACAGCACACCACGATGCCAAACGGGACACCGAGGCGCTGGAGGTCTGCTACAATGTGCTGCGCACGGCCGACATCACTCCGCCTGCAAGCCCTGCGGACTATGTGTGGTTTGCCAAAGCTGGGTTCTTCGGCATCGACTTGCTAGAGGCCGCGCGTCAATGGGAACCCGCCGCGCGCCTTGCCGAGCAAGTGGCGCAGCGTCGCGGGGACCGCGAGCAGGAGGCGCGTGAGCGGGCCACCAAGATTCGGCTGGAGCATTTCCTGTGGGATGGTCCCACGCCGACACCGCCCAAAGTGCTGAAGTTTAACGAGAAGATCGAAGAAAAGCCCGACGAGTCTGAGAATCCGTCTCCCAAAAAAGGCAAAAAGATGACGCGTTAAGCGATCAATCCGTGCTTCACCTCGCCATACACATCCGTGAGGCGAAAGTCGCGACCCGCATAGCGGTAGGTGAGTTGTTCGTGATTCAATCCCAGCAGATGCAGCATCGTCGCATGCAAGTCGTGCAGGTGAACTTTGTCCTGCTCCGCCCTTGCTCCCGTCTCGTCGGTGCTGCCGTAGCGGATGCCGGGCTTCACACCACCGCCCGCCATCCACATGGTGAAGCCCACATTGTTGTGGTCGCGGCCGTTGTTCTTGTTCAGCAGCGGCGGACGCCCAAACTCGCCGCCCCAGAGCACAAGCGTGTCCTCCAGCAGGCCGCGCTGCTTCAAATCCGTCAGCAAGGCCCCCACCGGTTGATCTGTCTCCAGCGCGTGCTGCGGATGACCTTTAAAAATGTCCGAGTGGTCATCCCAGAACGAGTGATTCACTTGCACGAATCGCACGCCGGCCTCGCAGAAGCGCCGCGCCATCAAACAGGCGCGACCAATTTGATCCGTCGGCTTTCCATCGCCGATGCCATACATCTCCTGCGTCGCCGCGTTCTCCTTGGTCACGTCCATCACGTCTGGCATTTCACGCTGCATGTTGAAGGCGAGCTCGGCGGAGGTGATCAAACCTTCCAATGCCTCGTTGGAGCCATCGGCGGCCAGTTTTTGGCGATTCAGTGTCTGCACGAGATCGAGCTGCCTTCTCTGCTCCTCCGTCTTCAGACGCGCATTCTTCATGAACGGCAGTTCGATGCCTTTGAGCGGTTTTTCAGGCGCTGTGGCGCTCCCTCCTCCGCCATGCCCGATCGGCGTGCCGCCGCATGCGGCGGGCAAAAAAGCGTTTCCATGCTTCAAAGGCCCGCCGCCGCTGAACTCGGGATTGATCGTGATGAAGCCCGGCAGATTCTGATTTTCCGTGCCCAGGCCATACACGCACCACGCGCCCACGCTCGGCCGCGTGAAGGCGAAGCTGCCCGTGTTCATCTGTAAAATGGCCTGTGGATGCGCATTATGGTCTGTGTGCATCGAATTGATCACGCACAGGTCGTCCGCATGCCGCGCGATGTTTGGCAGCAGATCTGAAACCAGCATCCCGCTCTGCCCGCGCGGCTTGAAGGCCCACGGCGACTGGTAAAACACCGTCGGACTGTCCTTCGCCACCGGCTTGCCATGCTGCTTGGTCAGCGCCGGTTTGAAATCAAACGTGTCCACCTGCGACGGCCCGCCTTGCATAAACAAAAAAATCACCCGCTTCGCTTTCGACGGAAAATGCGTCCGCCTCGTTACCAGCGGACTCTGCGCGCCAAACAAACCCTGCAAAGCCAGCATGCCAAATCCCGCGCTGGAGGCGCTGAGCAGATGACGGCGGGTGAACGACGGGTGCATCAGCATCAATCTACGGCTTGAAACTCCCCGCTTTGCATCAACGCATGGCAAAGCTGCGCCCAATCGCCTTTAAGGCGCAAAAAATCTCGCATGGAGGTGAGTTCGCCTGCTCGTGGCTCGCGGCAGAAGGCCATTTTCCAGGCGTTGATGAGTTTTTCGTCCTCGGTGGCTCCAGGGAGCCGTTTGGCAAAGCTTTCGGCCTGCAGCATCACCAGATCGCTGTTCATCAGGAGCAGCGATTGCGCGGGAGTGATGCTCGCGCTGCGACTGCCGATGACCTGGCCGGGATCGGCGGCGTTGAAGCACTGCATCATCGGCATTTGCGCTCCGCGCACGATGGGCAGGTAGATGCTGCGGTGCGTCGTGTCGTCTGTCAGATCGTTGAGAAAGTGCTTCCGGCCGACTTCCCGTCCCTGTGGCGTGATGTCCTTCGCTTTGTCAGCGACGGGCGAGCCCTCGCGTGGCGCGAGGTTCAGCGATCCGCCGATAAAAAGCATGGCATCACGCAGCGGCTCGGCTTCGAGGCGCTTTTTGTTCGCGCGCGCCAGCAGCACATTCGTCGGATCGTCGGCGCGTGAGGCAGAACTGAGCTGATAGGTGCGTGAGAGCATCAGTTCGCGAATCAAGGCCTTGATCGACCATCCATCGCGCACAAAACGAGCGGCGAGGTCATCGTGAAGTTCCGGGTGACTCGGCTTGCTGCCCATGCGGCCGAAATCATCGGGCGTTTCGACCAATCCACGGCCGAACACATGCTGCCACACGCGATTCACGATCACTCGCGCGGTGAGCGGATTCTGCGGGCTCGCGATCCAGTCGGCGAGCTGGCGGCGTCCGCTCTCCTTCGGGCCGATGGCGGCGAGTTTCACCGGGATGGCCGACAAAGCACCGCGCTTCACCGGTGCGAGCGGCTTTTTGATCTCGCCCTTGTCATACACAGGGCAGTCGATGGGCGTTTCGGCTTCCTTCACCGACATGCCGAGCGGAGGCGGCACAGGCGCGGTTTTCTGCTTCTCGGCAAGCTTCTTCTGCCAGGCGCTCACGTCCTGTTCGAGGGTTCCCAGCGTGCTCATCTTCTCCATCATCTCTTTGGGCATCGTCACGGGCTTGCGGGCAGGGTCAAAACCCGCTTTGACGAGTTCCTCACGCATCGTGTTCCGCTTCTTTGCCACCTCGACATAGTCTTTCTGCATGTCAGCGAGGTCTTTCTCGTGCTGTTTCACCTCGGCGATCCGCTGCATGCCATCAGGGCCCAGCGGCATGGCGTCGGCTTCCTTCGTGACATTGTTGGTCTGCACGCCGGAGAGGTTCTGCGTGCTGCGGAAGATGCCCGCGAGCGCATGATAGTCCTGCGTCGGAATGGGGTCGAACTTGTGATCGTGGCAGCGAGCGCAGTTCGCGCTGAGAGCTAGAAAGGCATGGCAGGTCGCATCGATCTGATCATCGGCCACGTTCATGTCGTAGAGGTCCTTGTCCTGCTCTCCGAGGGACTTGGTGCCCACATTGAGAAAGCCGGTGGCCAGCAGTTGGTCATCACGCCGCGCTGGATCATTCGCCGGTGGCAACAGATCACCGGCGACCTGCTCGCGGATGAATTCATCAAACGGTGTGTCGCGATTGAAGGCGCGCACGACGTAGTTCCGGTAACGCCACGCCAGCACATAAGCCATGTTGCGTGTGTTGCCGCTCGTCTCGGCGTAGCGCGCCACATCGAGCCAATGCCGCCCCCAACGCGCCCCAAACTCAGGCGATGCCAGCAGCGCATCCACGACGGCGGGAAATTGGTCCTGCGTGAAGTGTTCCTGCACCTCCAGCGGCGGCGGCAGGCCGATGAGATCAAAATACGCCCGTCGTAGCAGCGTCAGCGACTCAGCGTCACCATTCGGCGTGAGGTTTTCCTTTTCCAGTCGCGAGAGGATGAAGTAGTCCACGCGGGAGCGCGGCCATGCCTTGTTCTTCACTGACGGTTGTGTCTGCAACCCAAAAGGATGGAGCGACCACAGCGGCTCCGCAGGCGGCGGGGATTCTGCCCGCGTCACCGCGATCAGGCAGATCCATGAGATGAGACGAGGAATCACCACCCGAATACGCGCCCCCTTGATCAATCTTGAATCCCTCCGAGAAAAACCTCTTGCCAGATCGCCGGGCCGCCCGCACACTTGTCGGCGTTCCAGGTTCTCTCAACTTGGTGAACACTTGGTGATGTTCCCGGCAGGCCTGCCGATGTTTCCCCAGCCCTCGTGCTGATGAAACGCGACCCCGCACTCGTTGCGCGGCCGTCATTCCTCCCGGAGCACACCGCGGCGATGCCGCTTTTTTCCATTCCCCCTGACATTTCCCAACAACCCACGCACGGATGGCCGCCGTCACGGCCTCTCCGCATGCGTTATTCTTAACCGACATCGTTCCCAAACATGGCAGGCCACAATAAATGGTCCAAGATCAAGCGTGGCAAAGCCATCACGGATGCCAAGCGCGGCAATGCCTTCAGCAAGTTGGCGAAGGAAATCACGCTCGCGGCCAAGTCAGGCGGGGGCAGCCCCGACATGAACGCCCGTCTGCGCAGCGCCATCCTTGCCGCCCGTGCCGCGAATGTCCCGAATGACAACATCGACCGTGCCATTAAAAAAGGCACCGGCGAGATCGCGGGCGCGGCTTTGGAAGAAATTCTTTACGAGGCCTATGGTCCCGGCGGCGTCGCGATGATGATCGAAATCGTCACCGACAACCGCAACCGAAGCGCCAACGACATCCGTGTTCTGCTTTCCAAGAACAACGGCACTTTCGCCGACTCCGGCAGCGTGGCCTATATGTTCCAGCGGCGCGGAGAAATCCGGCTCGACAAAAGCGTCGCCAGCGAGGATCAGCTCATGGAGTTGGCGCTAGAAGCTGGAGCAGACGATATCCAGGACGACGGTGACGACTGGGTCGTTTACACGGCCACTGACAAGCTCTTTCAGGTCGCCAACGCGCTGCGCGACAAAAAGCTCGTCTCCCGCAGCCAAAAGCTCATCTACCAGCCGCAGACCACCGTCACCATCAGCGACGTGGACAGTGCGAAGTCACTCATCCGCCTCTACGACGTCCTCGACGACTACGACGACGCCCAAAACGTCCACGCCAACTTCGAGATCGACGACGCCATCGCCGACCAGCTCGGCTAACCCCTTTTTATTTCCCTATGCCCGAAGAACTCACCGCCGAGGCTGCTGAAGCCGTTGAAACGAAGCCCAAGCGCAAAGCCCCGGCCAAAAAAGTGGCCGCCAAGAAAGTCGCTGTGACCAAAGTGGCCGCCAAGAAAGCCCCGGTCAAAATCGCACGCAAAACCGCGAAAAAGAAAGCGGCCGAGTCTGAGGCAGAACTGCCTTTGCAGGAAACTGCCGCTCCGGTTGAAGCCGAAGTGGCTCCCGTCGTCGCGACACCTGAACTCGTTGAAGTCGCGCCTGTCGTTGTCGAGCCTGCCGCGCCCCCTGTGGCCGCCGAGGCTGCTGCGCCTGCCGATACAAACGGGGAAGGGGACGCTGGAGGAGACGAGGCTTCAGAAGCCTCCGCCGAGGGCGATCCCAACACGCCGCGCAACATGATCATGGACGCCAACGGCCAGTTGCGTCCGATGACCGCCAAAGAGCGCCGCAAAATGAAGTTTGAGCGCTGGAAGCAGCGCCGGGCCGAGCGCGATTCGCAACGCCGTGGTGAGCGTGGCGGTGAGCGTCCTGAACGTGGTGGCGAAGGCCCGCGCAACCAGGAGCCGCGTCCCCAGTTCACCCAGGAGCGCGAACCGGAGCCGGAAAAGCAGCTCGGACCGCCGGAGCCTGCCAATGGCATTCTCGAAATGTCCCCCAAAGGCTACGGCTTCCTGCGCCAGCGGGACCGCAATTATGCCCAGCATCCGCTGGACGCCTTCATCGCGCCCGAGTTCATCCGCAAATATGGTTTGCGCGAGGGCATGCAGATCGTCGGTGTGCAGTGCAAAGGCCAGCGTGGTCCGCAGATCACCGAGGTCACCGAGGTCAACGGGCGCAATCCGTTCGTCATGCGCGACCTGCCGTTGTTCGAGGAGCTCAAGGCGGTGAACCCGAACAAGCGCTACCAGCTTGAGACCGTCAAAGACCGCCTCACCACTCGCGTCATCGACATGATGGCTCCCGTCGGACGCGGTCAGCGTGGTCTGATCGTTGCACCGCCGCGTGCGGGCAAGACCACGATGCTCCAGCACATCGCCGAGGCCGTCGTTGAAAACCACCCCGGCGTGCATCTCATGATCTTGCTCGTCGATGAGCGCCCGGAAGAAGTCACCGAGTTCAAGCGCATCCTGCCGCAGGCCGAAATCTTCGCCAGCAACAACGACCAGGACGTGAAGAGCCACACGCGCATCGCCACCTTCGCCATCGAGCGCGCCAAGCGCCTCGTGGAGTGCGGAGAGCATGTCTTCATGCTCATGGACTCCATCACCCGCATGGCCCGTGCCTTTAACAACACCGCCAAAAGCGGTGCCACCATGAGCGGTGGTGTCGGTGTCGGCGCCCTGGAGATTCCGCGCCGCTTGTTTGCCGCCGCGCGCAACACGCGCACCGCAGGCTCCCTCACCATCCTCGGCACCGCGCTTATCGAGACCGGCAGCCGCATGGACGACCTCATCTTCCAGGAGTTCAAAGGCACCGGCAACATGGAGCTCGTGCTCGACCGCCGCATTGCCGAGCAGTTCGTGTTTCCCGCCGTGAACATCTTCAAATCCGGCACGCGCCGCGAGGAACTGCTGCTGCAGGCCTTCCAGCTCGACAAAATTCATATGCTGCGTCGCGGTCTCGCCGGTCACAAGCCCGTTGAGGCCATCCAGCGCGTCATCTCGCTGCTGGAGCGTTACCCCAGCAACGCGCAGATGCTCGTCGATCTGCCGAGCAAGAGCTAGCGGCCGGATTCCTTCATCATTCCAAACGTCATGCCTCTTCCCACTCCAGAACTTAAAGTGGATGAGGTTATGCCGCCGCAGATCAATCCCATCGCCGCCAGGCTGGCGGCGAGCAAAGACCCCACGGAGCGCGCCACCGCCCGCATCCTCGCGAAATACCTCGACGAGCTGCTGCGCGTTCCCGGCACGAATTTCAAAATCGGCCTCGATCCAATTCTGGCGCTGATTCCCGGCGTGGGGGATACCGTGGCCTCAGGAGCGGGCGTGATCATTCTTTTGGATGCCCTGCGCAGCGGCATCTCGATCCCGGTGTTTCTGCGCATGGCGTTGAACATGGGCTTCAATTTCCTCATGGGCCTCGTTCCCGGATTCGGCGCGGTCGCGTCCATGTTTTTCAAATCCAACACACGCAACCTGCGCCTGCTCACCGCTTGGCAAGCTGGCAACAAGGACGGCGTGAAGCGCAGTACACTGCGTTTTTACCTCGGCATCTTCATGCTCATCGGCATGATCATCGGCCTGTTGATCGTCGCCTGGGCGTTCTACACCTGGCTGTTTTACCATTTCATCCAGTTCATCGGCCAAACCCTCGGTTTGGCGTGATACCCCGATTTTCCTAGAATCGGTCGTTTGCGTAGTGGCGGACAGGGAGGGATTCGAACCCTCGGAACTAATCCGGGCTTCTCTGGAACGCCTCTTCCCAGGGAAACAGATACTTCAATGACCTCTTTGACCTTGATTTACACCAATGATGTTGCCATTATTGTTGCCACTAAACCAAGGTCATGGCTTCACTTCGCAGGAAAGAACGATCTCCATTCTGGTTCGCATGCATCACCATGCCGGATGGTCGTCGGGTTCAGCGTTCGACCAAAGAGAAGCTGAGGAAGGCGGCCCAGTCCAAAGCCGACGAATGGGAGAGATTGTCGAAGGAAAGAACCAAGGCCCGGCAGGCACATCGAGTAATCGCGGACATTTATCGCGCCGCCCATCAAGAGGAGCTGCCGGATGCCTCGGTGGCTGATTTTGTCGAGCGCTGGCTAGAACGTCGAAAGGGGGAGATCGCTCCCGGCAGCTTGGTGTCCTACAGCGCCACCTGCGGCCTCTTTTTGCGCTGGCTAGGCGAAAAGGCGAAACGCCCGCTTGCTGACCTTGATACTCGCCAGTTCATCGCGTTCCGTGACGAACAGGCCAGCCGGGTTTCCGCAGCCACCTGCAACAAGTTCATCAAGCAACTCCGCGTTGTCTTTGAAGATGCCCGGCGCGATAAATTCATCGCCGAGAACCCCGCTAAGGATTGTCCGCGACTGAAAGTGGCCTCGGCAGAAGGACGACGCCCCTTTGCTATCGAGGAACTAAAAGAGGTACTCAAGGTCGCGAACGACGAATGGAGGTCGCTGATCCTCTTCGGATTCTACACGGGCCAGAGGTTGGGTGATGTAGCCGTGCTTTCATGGGCCAACGTTGACCTCCAGGCGGGAGAGATTCATCTCCGCACCGCCAAGACAGGGCGCATGGTCCGCATACCGATTTGCGGCCCCCTGATGGAGCACATTGAAAGCGTTCCTGCTGGAGATGAGCCATCAGCGCACCTCCATCCCAAGGCCGCCAAAGCATTTTTAAAGGGGAACTCGCCCATGGTGTCTCGCCAGTTCGGCGACTTGCTGGCGGCCGCAGGAGTGACTGACAAACGCGGCCACGGCAAAAGCTCAGGGAAAGGACGCGCCTCCGCCCGTGCAACCAGCGACCTCTCTTTCCATTCTCTGCGTCACACAGCGACCAGCCTCCTGAAGAATGCGGGCGTATCCCCCGCCGTCGTGCAGGACATCATCGGCCATGACTCCGCCGAGATGAATACGCACTACACCCATATTGAAACCAAGACAAAACGCTCCGCTTTGGAAGCCTTGCCGAATATCAAAACATAGAATATGGCATTAACTGAAAAACAAATAAAACTACTCGAGAGTTCGCGCCCCGACCTCGACATCGCGGAAGTTATTTTTCCTTCGATTTTGTCTCCGAATGATTGGAGACTTGCCGTGCAAGAACGGAAAATCGCCTTCGATAAGCGAACAACTCGGGGAGGGTTGATTGAGGTAGGTATTGCTTGGGCGGCTAATGACACACTTCAAACGGCCAGAAAAAGAAGGATTCCGCCGGCACAGACAAATTCCCTGATACCAATTGTCATGTTGTATGAAGGCAGTCACTGGACGCCCGATCATTTGTTGCGTCATCTAGCTCACCGGCAACTAGGGCTGCCATTTCCAGGGTTCCCTATGGTCGGCAGTATTTCGAGCGACCAGTTAATCAAAGAATTCAAAGAGAAGCTGGAGCACTCCCTCCAATTCGCTTGGTGTTATTTGGAACATAGGCACCTGCCTGAAAAAATTGACGGAAAGAAAATGGAGGCAATCTCGACGATTGAAGAGTACAATAAGTGGAAGGAGGCACTCCTCAAAACTCCCCCTCCACGGTATCCACAACGGCATGCATTTGCTGAAAGCCTTGCTGAAGCCTGCAAGAATATCCTGGAGCAAGTCGAACATCTTGAGAGCGCAGGTGACTGCAACCATTTAGGCCATCTGTGCATGCTCATGGGGTGGGTATTCGAGGCTGGAAAGTTCCACGCATACTTGGAACGAGAAAAAGATCCGGGCGCTATCGCAGAGAATCTGGAGGGTGCACGCAGGACGAGAAACAAGAGCTCGCCCACGCGACAAATTTTGGAGCACACGTTTTACGAATTCTGGCAGAGACACGGGAGGAATCCCACCATCTCCGAATTTCGGACTGAACTCGACGTGACTAGAGTGACATCGAAGTCACCTGGCATGCCCGATGAACTGACGTTTCAGGGTTTGGCACTCGATCAAAAGGAGTTCAAGAACTTCTTCGATCAGATCAAGAAGTCCTTCAAAAAACAGAGCAGTTAATTTTGCGGTACATCGAAGTACCGCACTTTCCTTCGGTGACTTCCTCTCACTTTGGCTATCTTCACGCGCCATGTCCAACATGGCTCACCCCCCAAGCAAGAATTCGGTTCACACCTCTGAAACTCACCTCAGTCTGGACCAAACACGCACAATCCCCAACGACTGGCTCCGCGTCTCAGAAGCCTGTCAGTATTCTCGCGTCAGCAAACCTACTTTGTACAACTTGCTGAACCGTGGGTTGGTGAAGTCGGTTTCGCTCAAGGAGCGCGGACAGATCAAAGGCACTCGCTTGGTGTCCTTCCACTCCCTGAAGGCCTTTCTTGAGTCCAAGGCGACGGGCGGCATCGAATCTTAACCCCTGGAAGGATTTCGCGATGAAACCTTCCTATTTCGGCACCCTGGCCACCTACGCGCCCCGCACGGGCCGCCCTGGACGTCCCAGCAAGCGCCTGCCGCAGGTCGTGGTGTTGTTTCTGAAGCAGCTCAGCGCTGGTGAGTCCCGCCGTCGTGCCGCCCAGTTCGTGCGGGTCTCGCCCAAGACGATTCAGCGCTGGCTCCGTCAAGACGCCAAGTTCCGCAAGTCCGTCCAGAAAGCCGAACGCGAGGGACAGGACAAGGCCCGCTACTTTCGCTGGCTGAATCACCCCTTTCGCGGCCTTCGCCCACCTCTTCCGAAGGGCAAGCGTCACCTGCCACGCCCGCGCCCTCACTTCTCCCGCTAAGATGGTCTCAAAATCTTTTTGCACCCATTCCCCCGCGCTCGCTCTCACGCACACACGCGTGCGCACGCGCCCGGCGATAAAAGACCACCAAGCAGGCCAAACAAACCCACCGAAACAAAAATACAAAACGCCCGCCGCCACAAAGGACAACGAGCGCTCTGATGTAGGAAGTCATCGTTCATACTCCTGAGGCTGGCCGGGTTCAAATAGAAAACCACCATGAACTCCGCAACTCATTCGGAGGGGGCCAGCAGGTCCTCTCGCAGCCACCGCTTTACCCGCAAGTCAGCCCCCCCGGCCTTCTGGCCTCGTCACAGCCACCATGATGAATCACCGCTCCGTGGCGTGCGCACGCTTTCCAGCGTCCTCCAGCAGGTGTTGCTGGAAATCGAGAAGGGAGGCAAGCCGTGAAGCCCATCGACGATTTCTCCGGCAAGGGGCTGTCTGCCACTGACAGCGAACGCCAGATCATCGCCGCGATCCTCGAGGGTGCCACCGATCACCTGTCCGCCATGGCACGCATCCTTCCCGATGCATCAGCCTTTCTGGATCGCGAATGCAGCCTGATATGGGGCTTTGCCCTGCGTATCCGCGCCGCAGGGCAGCCTGTGTGCCTGCTCACGATTAAAACGTCCATGCTGGCCGACGGTGCGGTGAGTGACCCGAATGACATCCTCATCCTCCTCCAAGGGTCTCATTCGTTGATCAACCGGGAACATGCCGAGTGGCATGCCAAACAGGTTGCTGTGGCCCACGCCCGCCGTGCGGCGGCAGATTCGTTGCGTGTCATTGAGGGGGCCAACACCTCACCGCAGGAACTGGCGGCACTGCTCCGGGGTAAAGCCCAGGTGATTGAAGACATCGCCATCAGCACGGGCGAGTCCTTGCCGGAACCGCTGCCGCTCATAGCAAAACAGTCCCCGGTGCAAGCCTTCGACCCGGAATGGCTTCCCAAGTCGCTGGCACCCTGGATTGCCGACATTGCCGACCGCATGCAGTGCCCCGCGGACTTTCCAGCCGTGGCAGCCATGGCGGCCTTATCCAGTGTGGCAGGCCGTCGCTTCGCCATCCAACCCAAGGAGCAGGACGAAGGTCACTTCGAGTTTCCCCACCTCTGGGCCATGCTGATTGGCCGTCCCTCGCTGATGAAGTCTCCATCCATGCATGCCGCCCTGCGTCCGCTCAGAAAGCTTCAGAGTCTGGCGAATGAAGCCTACGAGCAGTCGGACCGGGATCGTAAAGCCCAGCAGATCGCCGGGAAACTCAAGCGCCAGGCGCTGGAGCAGGAAGCCAAAAAGGCTGTCCGGGGTAGTCTCGATTTCGACTTCACCCAGCTCCTGGATGAAGGCGATACCGAGAATGCGCCGGAGCGCCGCCTGATCGTGAACGACGCCAGCCTGGAGGCGCTTGGTGAAGTGCTCCGCGACAATCCGATGGGAACGCTCCTCTACCAGGACGAGTTGGCAGGGCTCTTTGCCATGCTGGAGCGCGATGGAAACCAAAGCCTCCGCAGTTTCCTGCTTCAGGCCTGGAGTGGCAAAGAGTCGTTCACCTTCGACCGCATTGGTCGCGGAAGCCGCGTGATCGAGGCCTGCGCGGTTAGTGTGCTGGGCAGCATCCAGCCGGGTGTGATTGCCTCCCATGTCCGGGCAGCCAACTCTGACAGCGCGGGTGCGGATGGTTTCCTTCAGCGCTTCTCCCTAGCAGTCTGGCCTGATATTCCCCCGCACTGGCGCGACGTGGACCGCCCGCTCGACAAAAAAGCCGAGGAGGATGCCACGGAGGTCTTCCAGTCCATGGAAGGCCTAACTCATGCGCACCTGATCAAGGCTGGTGTCATGCCAAACCGCGATGGCATTCCGGTTTTACGCTTCGCCCCGGATGCCCAGGAACGCTTCCGTGCTTGGCGCTGCCAGCTTGAGAACCGCCTGCGCACTGAAACTCTGCTACCGGCCTTTGAGGCGCATCTGGCAAAGTATCGCAAACTGGTGCCTGCGCTGGCGGTGCTCATCCATGTCGCCGACTGGCAGACAGGTCCGGTCTCCTTATCGGCCCTTGACCGTTCTCTGTCGTGGGCTGCCTATCTCGAGACCCATGCAGCCCGCCTTTATGGAGCTGGCACCGAAGCGGATTGCCAAGGGGCGATGGCGCTGCACAAAAAGCTGCTGAATGACGATTCAATTTTGCCGGAGCCATTCACCGCCCGGGATGTTTATCGCAAAGGCTGGAGTGGTCTGGCAACCTCACATACCGCGGAGGCAGCCTGTGAGCTTCTCACCGGCCATAACTACCTCATCGCCACCCCTCACCAGCCGACCGAAAAAGGAGGGCGTCCCACCTTTTTCTACCGTCTGAACCCACGCTCGAAGACAAAAACACACGCCGCATGAACTGACAAAACTGACAGAACCCGGTTTTGTCAGTTTTGTCAGTGCCTCGCAGGATGGTTTTCCACCTTCATCCCATCCACCTCCTCGGCCACGCGCCGCATCAGCTCCGGCGGTCCCAGCACCTTCGCCTTGCTGCCCCAGCTCAGCACCCAGCGGGTGATCTCCTCCAGGCCGGACAGGTCCGCCTGGAATTCGATCACGCTGCCGTCCGCCTTCAGCTTGCGGATGGCCTGCGTGGGGTGCCACTGCCGCTCCGCCACGACGCGGGCAGCATAGCCCTCAAAGCGGACATGCACCTCGTGCTTCCTCCGTTCGTCGCCATCATAGCTCCACACGCCAAAGCCGCCGCCCAGGTGGTCGCGGGCATTGAACCCCGTCTCCCGCACGAACTTCGTCTTCAGCATGCTCAGGTTGGTAATGCGCTGCAGAGCAAAGGTGCGCACCGCCCTTCGCGCCGGGTCATAGGCAAACAAATACCAGCCGTGCTCGATCTGGCCGACGTGATAAGGATGCACCGTGCGCTGCTCCGGTTTGCTGCCGGTGAGCTTGTGATAATCAAAGTTCACCTCCCGGCAGGCACGCACCGCATCCAGCAGATCGCCAAACAGCGTCACATCTGCCGGTAGCACCCCCGATGCCTTGACTGAGAAAGCCTCGTCCAGCTCATGCCAGGCGATAGACACTTCCCCAGGACAGGCCTCGGCGATTTTGCTGAAGCTCTCCGTCAGCATCCGCTCCAGCCTCGTCCCGCGCAGGGGCTCCAGCGCATGCCGTGCCAGGAAAAGTGCCACTAGATCGTTCCTCGAGAGTTGTAGCATGGGAAACTCATGCACCTCCTGCGTGTAAAAATAGCCGTGCTTGAGGGCATGGTATTTCAGCGGCATGCCCAATTGGTCCCGCATGAAGCTGATGTCCCGCTGGACCGTCTTCGGCGTCACCTCGATCTCCGCAGCCAGCGTCGAGCAGTTCGGGAATCGGCCCGCGCGGATGATCTTGTGGATCTCCATCACCCGCCACATCGCCGGGCGACTCACCCCAGAGCGAACGGCGGTGGCAGGAGCCTCCTGGCTGAGACGACGGGAAGGCGAGGGCTTGGGGCGGCTCATATCCGGAAAAATGAAGCAAATTAACTGACCTGTCACCCCATGTTTGTCCCACCCCGGGTGCTATAAAGGACATTATCCATCGTGTTGTCCCCCCCATGCTTCCTCCCGCTCTCACCGCCGCCCTGCCTCAGATCCCGTCGCCCGTCATCCTGCTGGAGGGCACGCGCCGCGTCCCGGATGCGCAGCGTCACCTTCTCTCCCGGTTCGCCCGCCTGCTCGCCGAGGCCCTGCCACACGCCATCTTCCGCAGCGGCAATGCCGAGGGCAGTGATGACGCCTTCGCACAAGGCGTGGCCGAGGTGGACGCACACCGCTTGCAGCTCTTGCTTCCCACGCCTGGCATGGGGCGGGGTCGTCGCCCAGCCGGTGCCGTTTGCCACGCGCTGAATGAGCTGCCGCGCTGCGAAAAGGAACCGCTCACACAGGCCTGCATCGCCGCCTCCCCAGAGAATCGCCGGCTCTTTGACCTCTACCTTCGCGGTGTCTCTGGCACACCGGCCTACAGCAAGTCTCTCTACCTCGTGCGGGATGGCTTCAAGGTGATTGGCAGTACCGGGCTCGGTCTCGCCCCGGCCTCGTTGGCAATCTTCTTCGTCGATGAATCCAACCCCACTGGCGGCGGCACCGGCCACACCATCCGTCTCTGCCAGCAACTCAGCGTGCCCGTCCTCACCCAGCGCGACTGGCTTGCATGAGCCTCACCATTCACCACTCCACGCCCTTGTTTCCGACCCCTCCACATCCCATGGCCCTTCTTCCCTCCGGTATTCACTTCTGCATAGACAGCCGCCCCCTCGATGACCTGCTTCACAAAGCGGGCAACGGCAGCGGTCTGCATATTCCAGACGTGCGCATGATTCATGGCACGGACGACCTGCGCCGCTACATGCGCCTGATGTGGCTGCTGCCATTGGGGGCGGACTGCGCGACTTCTCCCG
>NZ_JBIIKX010000065.1:0-32913 GCF_044232965.1 Prosthecobacter sp. | reverse complement strand
CTGCGGGGTATGGGACGCGCTGGTGGTATGGTTCGGCAAGAAAGCCAGGGGCGTGCTGCGGCATGTCGATGGCAGCTACATCAAGCTCCATCAACACGGCCTCCAGGGTGCGGAGACGGGGCGTGAGTCCCATCTACACCGTCTTCAAGACCACCGAGGCCGTGGACGACAGCTACCTCTTCCGCGTGCTGAAGAGCCCGTTGCTGATTCACTTCTACCAGATCAACACCAGCGCCTCCGTGGATCGACGCGGCAGCCTCCGCTACGACGAGTTCTCCCGCATCCACATCTGGCTCCCCAGCAAAGAAGAGCAAAAGGCCATCGCCCAAGTCTTCGACACCGCCGACCAGCAACTCACCCTCCTCCGCACCCAACGCACCGCCCTCGACCAGCAAAAGCGCGGCCTGATGCAGCGCCTGCTGACGGGGAAACTGCGAGTGAAGACAACGCAAACAACCACTTGACCTCAAGCCCATTTCACCCCAAGGGTGAAATGTGAAAATCAGCCCGGATGAGATTCACCTTCAAAACACGCAAGCTACTCCAGCTCTACGAGGAGGACAAAGGTGCCGCCAAGTATGACGCGGGAGCAGCGGCCGCGTTTTTTGAAGTCATGGCAATCATCGACAGTGCGCCTGACGAACGCACTCTCTACGGACTGAAGTCGCTGCACTTCGAGAAGCTCAAGGGAAAGCGCAAACACGAGCGCTCCCTGCGGCTGAACAAGCAGTGGCGTCTGATCGTGGAGATCCTCAGCGATGCGGAAGGCAACTTCCTGCTGATCAAGGACATCGAAGACTATCACTGAACCGGACAACAACAAGACAGGAGAACAACCCATGCACAAGCCAACGAAAGGCCCGGCACGCGCAGTGCCACCCGGCCAACTCATTCAGCGCGAGCTGGATGGGCGCGGCTGGACGCAGAATGACCTCGCGGAGGTCATGGGCCGCCCAGCCCAAGTCATCAGCGAAATCATCACCGGCAAGAAGCAGATCACGGCGGAGACCGCCATTGAACTCGGCGAAGCCTTCGGCGTGGACGCCGCCTTCTGGTCCACGCTGCAATCGAACTACAACCTGCATCTGGCCAGGCAGCAAAAGTCCGCGCACGACGTGGCACGGCGCAGCCAGCTCCACAGCGCCACGCCGCTCCTTGAACTGATCAAACGTGGCTGGCTGGGCATTACGCGAAAATCGCCCATCGATGAACAAGAGTCTGCCGTGTGCGCCTTCCTGGGTATCAGCTCCATCGGCGCCCGTGCTGAACTGAGCATCAGCTTCCGCTCCTCCGAGCATCGGGGACCAGACTGGTCCGCCAAAGTGGCCTGGGCCAAGAGGGTGGAGCACCTGGCCGGTCCGCTGGTGAAAAAGCTGCCCAAATACAGCAAGGCCGCGCTGGAGAAGGCCATTCCCAAATTGTTGAAACTGGCGACCACTGAAGCCGGCGTGGCGCAGGTCCCGGGATTCCTGGCAAAACTGGGCATCGGTTTCCTGGTGCTGCCACATCTGCCGAAGACCTATCTGGACGGAGCCATCCTGCCGGTGCACGGCCATCCGGTGGTCGCCATGTCGTTGCGGTATGATCGCATCGACAACTTCTGGTTCACCCTGCTGCACGAACTGGCCCACTGCCTGAGAGGTGACTATGTATTCATTGAGCAGAACGGAGAAGACGAGGACGGGGCGGATGCCCAGGCCACGTCGTGGCTGATACCGGAAGCAGCCTTCAAAGCGTTTGTGAAGTCCGCCGCACCGGAGTTCGCCATGAGCCAGATCGAAACATTTGCGGCTGAGATGGAAAGGCATCCTGGCATTGTGATCGGGCAACTTCAGCGGCGGGTGCCTGATTTTGGCTATGCCAAAGGCCGGAACGCCCTTGTGAAGATCAGGAGGCAGCTGGCCCCCAACTCCCATTCCTGATCGTGCACTCCTTCCCCGACATCGACCGCCTCAAGGCCACGCTCGACCAGCATCGTCCGCTGGACTGGGCCATCGTGCGCAATCTGCGGGAAGACCTCATCGTGCGCTGGACCTACCATTCCAATGCCATTGAGGGCAACACGCTCACCCTTCAGGAAACCAAGGTGGCGCTAGAGGGCATCACCATCGGCGGGAAGTCCATCCGCGAGCATCTGGAAGCCGTGAACCACAAGAACGCCATCCTGCTGCTGGAAGACCTCGTGCAGAAGAACGAGCCGCTGACGGAGTGGACGATCAAATCCCTGCACCAGCTCATCCTCAAAGGCATTGATGACGACAACGCGGGCCGCTACCGCACCGTGAACGTGCGTATCTCCGGCGCGGAGCATCTGCCACCGGATCAAGTCCTGATCCCCGAGCTGATGGAGAACTTCATCACCTGGTATCAAACCGAGGCGATGGCCCTGCATCCCGTCGAACGCGCCGCCCGTGTGCACAGCGACTTCGTCAAAATCCATCCCTTCGTCGATGGCAATGGCCGCACCTCACGCCTGCTCATGAACCTGGAGCTCATGAAGGCCGGTTACCCACCTGCGGTGCTGCCCGTGGATGTGCGACTGGCCTATTACACCTTCCTGGAAGAGGCTCATGTCCGCGAAAACCCTGAGCCTTTCATCTGGCAGATCAGTCGCATCGTGAAGGAAGGCTTCCGCCCCTATTTCCATGCGCTGGGGCTGCCATGGGACGAAACGCCCGAGTCGATGACCCCCGAGTTGCTCGAACAGCTCAAAGTCTCGAACCCTGCTTCCTTGGATCACCACCGGAAGAACGCCTGAACGCCATGATTCAGTTCTTTCCACAACCTCCTGCGCGCCCAGCGATGCGTCCTCGACGCGCTAAAGCTTGGCTTGGTCCAGCGGCTGCTGACGGGCAAGCCACCGGTGAAGATCAAAGAAGGAAATGTGAGATTGAAAGGAGACGGTTCATGTTGAATTGTCTCCACAACACGCCCGCCACGCCTCTCCACGATGCGCAACTTGGCGGGTATTTTGTTTCCAACTCGAGCGAAGGAGGATGGCGATGAAGACACTCTATCTGGACGAGTCCGGCGATCACAACCTTGAGGTCATTGATCCCCAGTATCCCGTCTTTGTCCTGGGTGGCGTGGTCATGGATGACGACTATGTGCAAGAGGTGGCGCAGCCGCGCATGGATGCGTTTAAGCAATCACTGTTCGGCACCTCAGCCCTGGTGATGCACACGGCTGACATCACACGGAACCGGAACGGCTTTGAAAAGCTGAAGGACCGGTCTTTCCGTCAGCGGTTCTACGAGGGACTGAACGAGCTGATCGAAGGCCTAGACTTCAAGGTCATCGCCTGCGGGATTCACAAGACGACGCATCTGAGTCGCTACGGTCCTGCGGCGCTCGACCCTTACTTTCTAAGCTTGAATGTGGTGGTGGAGCGATTCTGCTTTGATCTAGGAAAGGTGAAGGACGGTGGCTGGATCGTTGCGGAAAAGCGCGGGCCGGAACTGGACCGGGAGATGGATCTGGCATGGCTCAACCTGAAGGTACAGGGCACCAAGTTCATGCAGGCATCGTGGATCGATGATCGCATCAGCGGCCTGCGGCTTCGCGGGAAGGATGCAGGGTTGGTCGGTCTCGAAATCGCGGACCTCATTGTGACGCCCATCGGCAGGCACCTGCTCGGCAAGGAACCCAAGGAAGACTTCCGTATTGTGGAGCAAAAGTTCCGCCGCAATCCGCACGGGAGCTATCAGGGCTGGGGGCTTGTCGTCCTCCCCAAAGAAGAAGGCCAGCCCCCGCTACGCAGTGACCAGCCACACGCTAAGTAGAACCCACAAGCTTTGGTTTGCAACCCATTCTTTTTTAATGCCCCCCTCCTTCCAAGAAGCCCCCATCAGCCAGATTCCCGCGCTGCGGCTGCTCCAGCAGCTCGGTTACACCTACCTGACGCCGGAGGAATGCGCGGTGGAGCGGAAAGGCAAGTTTGGCCGAGTGATCCTCGAAAACGTGCTGGCCGGGCAACTCAAACGCCTGAACAAGATCAGCTTCAAAGGCCGGGAACTGCCTTTCACGGACGAGAACATCGCCAAAGGCATCGAAGCGCTGAGGGACATCCCTTTTGAAGGCCTCGTGCGCACCAGCGAGAAGGTCTATGATTTGCTCACGCTGGGCAAAAGCCTGGACCAGACCATCGACACAGAAACCAAAGGTTTCACGCTGCGCTACATCGACTGGCAGAACCCGCGCAATAACGTCTTCCACGTCACGGCGGAGTTTGAGGTGGAGCGCACCGGCAGCAAGGAGACGCGCAGGCCGGACATCGTGTGCTTTGTGAACGGCATCCCCTTTGTCGTGATCGAGTGCAAGCGACCGGATGCCAAGGACTCGCTGGAGGAAGCGATGAACCAGAACATCCGCAACTGGCAGCCGGAGGAGATCCCGCAACTCTTCCTCTACAGCCAACTGGCGCTGGCGCTGAACAAGAACGACGGCAGCTACGCCACCACGGGCACCTCCCTCAAATTCTGGGCGAAGTGGAAGGAGATGCAGGACGTGACCGCGCAGGTGCGGCAGGTGGTGAACACCCAACTGCGACCTGAGGAGCACGCGAAGCTCTTCCGTGGTGTCTTTGCCTTCGCCAAGGCGGACTTTGAAGAACAGATGATGCACGAACGGGAACCGACGGAGCAGGACAAACTGCTGTGGTCCCTCTGCCGCCCGGAGCGGCTAATCGAACTCGCCCGGCAGTTCATCCTCTACGACGAGGGCGGCGCGGTGAAGAAGGTGGCCCGCTACCAGCAGTACTTTGCCATCAAGGCCACGCTGGACCGCGTGAAGCAGCGGGATGTGCAGGGCCGCCGCAAGGGCGGAGTCATCTGGCAGACGCAAGGCAGCGGCAAATCGCTAGCCATGGTGCTGCTGGGCAAGGCGCTAGCGATGGATGAAGGCATCCCCAACCCGCGCATCGTCATCGTGACGGACCGCATCGACCTCGATGAGCAGATCACCAAGACCTTCCACCAATGCGGCAAAGACCCTCAGCAGGCCAAGACCGGGGCGCATCTCATCGAACTGCTGCGCGATGAACGCGTGGCCGTGATCACCACGGTGCTCTTCAAATTCGAGACGGCTGCCAAAGCCGCCCGTGAGCTGCATCGGCTGAAGGACGATCTCTTTGTCCTCGTGGATGAAAGCCACCGCAGCCAATACGGCGACGCGAACATCCAGATGCAGAAGGCACTGCCCAATGCCTGCTACATCGGCTTCACCGGCACGCCGCTGATGAAGAAGGAAAAGAGCACCGCGACGAAGTTTGGCGGTTTCATCGAACCCGCCTACACGATCCGCGATGCCGTGGACGACAACGCCGTGGTGCCGCTGCTCTATGAGGGCCGTCACATCGTGCAGCAGGTAAACCAAACACCCGTGGACACGATGTTTGAGGCCATGTGTGATGGCCTGACCAAAGAGCAGAAGGCCGACCTGAAACGCAAGTTCACCGCCCGTGACGAGCTGAACCGCCTGCACAGCCGCCTTTACCTGATCGCCTGGGATGTGAGCCAGCATTTCTCCAAGCAGTGGAAGGGCACAGGCTTCAAAGGCCAGCTTACCGCACCCGGCAAGAAGGAGGCGCTGCTGCTGAAGGGGTTCTTTGATCAATTTGGCAAAGTGAAGACGGAAGTCATCATCTCCGGCCCCGGTGAGATCGAGAACGCCGAGGAGCATCAAACCGCCGAGAAGGACGAGAGCGTGGAACTCTTCTGGAAGGCCATGATGGCGAAGTATGGCACCGAAAAGGAATACAACCGGCGCATCATTGATGCCTTCAAGAAGGGCGATGAGCCGGAAATTCTCATCGTGGTGGACAAGCTGCTCACCGGCTTTGATGCGCCACGCAACGTGGTGCTCTACATCGCCCGCAGCCTGAGCGGTCACACGCTGCTGCAAGCCATCGCCCGCGTGAACCGCCTGCACCCTGGCAAGGACTACGGTTACATCATTGATTACTACGGCGTAGTAGCCGAGTTGCATGACGCGCTGGAGCTTTACAGCAGCCTGGAAGGCAAGTTCGACGCGGAAGACCTCGAAGGCACGCTGACGAACATCGCCGACGAGATCAAGAAACTGCCCGCGCTGCATGATGTGCTATGGGACCTTTTCAAGGAAGTGAAGAACAAGAAGGACGAGGAGTCCTTTGAGCTGGCGCTGGAAAAGAAGGAGGTGCGCGAGGACTTCTACACCCGCCTCTGGCGCTTTTGCCGCGTGCTGAAGATGGCCTCCTCCAGCATCCACTGGGTCACCGCCACGCCCACCGAACAAGCCCAGCGCTACAAGACCGACGCGGCCTTCTTCCAGAAGCTCCGCGCCAGCGTGAAGCTGCGCTACGCCGAGGAGATCGACTACCGCGACTACGAGAAGCAGATCCAGAAGATGCTGAACACCTATGTGCAGGCCGACGAGGTGATCCAAGTGGTGGAACCGGTGAACATCTTCGAGCGCGAGGCCTTCGAGGCCGAGGTGGAGAAAGCCAAGTCTCCCCGCGCCAAGGCTGACACCATCGCCAACCGCACCAAGAAGACGATCACCGAAAAGATGGAGGAAGACCCGTTCTTCTACCGCAAGCTCTCCGCCCTGCTCCAGCAGGCCATCGACGACTACAAGGCCGAGCGCATCAGCGAAGCCGAGTATCTGGCCAAAGTGACCGACATCATGGAAGAGGTGCGCGGCGGCAATGTGAAGGATGTGCCCGAGGCGCTGCAAGCGAATGACTTTTCACGGGCGCTGTTTGGTGAACTCAAGACGCAGATTAATACCCAGCCCCCGGCCGATACCACCGAAGATGACGGCGTCCTCCGTGAAGACGGACCGGCCTACGGGGCCGATCTCCCGCCCCGCAAGCCCGCTGCCGACGAAGTTTTGGCCGAAGCCGCCTTCGAGATGGAGAAGATCATCCGCAAACACGCCGTGGTGCGCTGGCGGGAGAACGTGGATGCCCAGAACCGGATGAGGAACGACCTCGATGATTTCCTTTTCGATCTGCAAAAGCAGAAGGGCATCGTGCTGAGCTTTGTCCAGATGGATGCGATCATCGAAAACGTCATCCGCATCGCCATGCACCGCACCGACGATGTCTAGAACCGAGATCATCGACACTCCCGCCGGTCCGGCGCAGCTCAAACGCTCGAACCGCAAGACCCTGGCCATCAGCGTGCTACCCGATGGCACGCTCGAACTGGTGGCACCTCTCCACGCCCCACTCGAACTCATTCTCCCCCGCGTGGAGAAACGAGCCGCCTGGATACGTACCCAACGCCGCACTTTCCGCGAAATGAACGCCACACGGCCCACGCTGCGCTATGTGAACGGGGCCACTCATCACTACATGGGCCGTCAATACCGGCTCAAGCTCGCCAAAGGTGAGCCCGAACAGGTGGCGCTTCGGGGTGCTTATCTGCACGTCACGACCCCCAAGGGCGGTGAGATCGAGATCAAAGATGCCCTTGAAGGTTGGTATCGACGCCATGCTCAGGAGCAGTTCGAGAAGCGATTGATCCCGTGGATCGGCTGGTGCCAGCAGCGCAAGCTGCCCAAGCCCCGCTTCCGCCTGCGCTCCATGCCCAAACGCTGGGGCAGCGCCCTCAAAAGCGGCACCATCTACCTCAACCCCGAGCTTATCAAAGCGCCCTCCGCCTGCATCGACTACGTCATCACTCATGAAATCTGCCACCTCAAGCACCCCGACCACGGCCCGAAGTTCCGGGCTTTGTTGCAGCAGCTTTGCCCGGACTGGAAGCGACTGAAGGAGCGGCTGGAGCGGGCGGAGGGGTAGTGGCAAACTGAAGGGTGGGAACGAAGAGGGGCAGGAAAGAGGCAGGTGATGATCCGTGACAGCAGGCACATCTTCAGAACAGTCCCGCGCTGCGTAACCGGGCGGCCAGAGCGTGCTGCCGGGTCGTCAACTTGTCCCCCTTCCCCGCGATCAACCAAACAGGCTCGTGATGGGCTGTCCTTTGTCGGTGACGGTGAAGGGTCTCTTCGTGGAGGAGTAGAGCACCATGTCGAGCGGCAGGCCGAGGGCGTAGGCGATGGTGGCGTTGAAGTCGGGCACGCTGACTTTGTTTTCAGTGACTTCGATGCCTTTGTCGGTCTTGCCATACACCTGACCTCCGGCGATGCCACCGCCCCAGAGGACGGAGCTGAAGGCCTTGGGGTAATGGTCGCGGCCGTCGTTCTGATTGATCTTGGGCGTGCGGCCGAATTCGGAGGTGAGGACGACGAGCGTGTCATCCAGCAGGCCACGACGATCAAGATCGGCGAGGAGGGTACCGAGGGCTTGGTCGAGATCGGCAGCACGTTCCGGCAGACGGGCGTAGATGTCCTGGTGCATGTCCCAGCCACCGAGGGTGACTTCGACGAACTTCACGCCGTGTTCGATGAGCCGACGCGCGAGCATGCAGCCCTGTGCGAAAGAGCTGTCGCCATAGGCGGCGTGCGTCTCTTCGGATTCTTGGCTGAGGTCGAAGGCTGCGAGATCCTCGCTCTTCATGACCTTGATGGCGTCCTTATAGACCTCGGCGTAGGCTTTGACGCCGTTGTAGTTGTAGGCCTGGCGGAAACCTTGGTCGAGCTTGGCGGAGAGGCCGAGGCGGTAGTCGAAATCGCTCTCGCTAAGGCTGGCGGGCATGTGGCTGTTTTGCAGGCCTTTGGCGGGATCGTTGAGGATGAGCGGCTGGAAGGCGGCCTCGAAGAAGCCGCCGCCGGGGTGTTTGCTGTCGCTGGTGATGATGACGGAGCCAGGGAGGTCGGTGTTGCCCTTGCCCTGGAACTTTTGCAGCCACGCGCCCATCGTGGGATGCCGCGTGGCACCGCGCATGGTGTAGCTGGTGTGCTGGAAGTAATTCCCCTGAGCATGCGCTCCCTGCGTGGAGGTGAGTGAGTTGATGATGGCACCGCGATGCATCATCTTGGCGGTTTCAGGCAGGTACTCGCCGATCTGCACGCCATCGGCGGAGGTCTTGATGGCCTTGGTGCTGCCCATGGTGTCCGCGCCGGGCACGACACCGAAGGTGTCGAGGTGCGTCATGCCGCCGGACATGTACAAATAGATCACGCGCTTGGCGGTGGCGGCCTGTTTGGCTTTGGAAGCACCTTCAAACGGTGCGGCGAAGCCGCGTGGAGCCAGGGCGCTCATGACGGAAACGCCAAGGCAGGTCTTGGCGATGTTTTTGGCAAAGTCGCGGCGAGTTTGATCGTCGCAGGCGTTGAGGAGGTCTTTCATGGCGGTGGAAGTGTGGGGTTTGGCTTACTGCACGAACAGGAACTGCGACCCGGTGATCAGCGCGTGCGTGACATCCGCCACGGCCTTGTCTCCGCGCTCCTGGATGACGCCGTTGAGCACGCCTTGTTCAGCGGCGTTGGGGTGGCGGCCGAGGAGGGCCAGATAAAGCGTGTTGATCTTCTGTTCGGCCGATTCGGCCTTGGCGAGGTCTTGATTGAGCTTGGAAGCCGGGCTGCTGAGAATGTCGGCCACCGGCCCGTTGAGCAGGGTGAGCGCTTGTGGCACGGAGGCGTCGTCGCTGGCGTTCTGGATGAGTTCGCGGTCGCTCTGGCCGAAAGTGCGCAGGAAAGTGCCAGGACGCGCCGGGCTGGGCTGCTCGCTGGCGCGGGTGGCCAGACTGACGTCCTTGTTGCCGCTGCCGCCTTTTTTGTAGTTCTTCAAGAACTCACGGCGCTGCTCCTTGGTCATGCTGGCGAGCTGTTTGGGATCGATCTGCGGACGCTTGGTTTTTTCCGGCTGCTTGGCGTTGTAGCCCTGGCGCAGGTCTTTGGCGCGGTCCTCGCCGATGAGGGCGACGAGGAAGTCACGCTCAGTCTCCTTGCGGAGCTGCTGGGCCTGACGCGAGAGTTCCTTGGCCTCGGCGGCGGTGTCCCCTCCCTTGTCCTTCACCGCGGCGAGCTTCGCCTTCATCTCATCGAGCTTTGCCTGGTTCGCCGCGAGCTTGTCGGCGTTGGCCCGGGCGATTTCGATCAAACCGGCCGCGCCCTTGGCTTTGATGGTGCCGAGGAACATGGACAAATCGTCGAGATACTGGTGCAGGCGGGTGTTTTCCTCATCGACGGCGTCATCGACGTTGCCTTTGGACAGGGTGACAAAGGAGTCCCAGACCTGCTCCGCGCTCATGCGGCGGAGCACGGGGCCCGTGAAGTGGTAAGTCTCGCCAAGGGGCACTTCCTGCGTGGTGGCGGCACGCTGGTAGGTGTCGGTGTTGTAAAGCACGCGCAGGAAGGATTTGAGCGAGTATTCCTTCTCGATCATCAGCTCTCCGAGGTAGTCCATGAGCGCCGGATTGCTGGCTACGGTGCTGTCGGTCATTTCATCCACGGGTTCGATCAAACCGATGCCGAAGGCTTTCTTCCACATGCGGTTGGCGATCACCGTGGTGAAGCGCGGGTTCTCCGGGCTGGTCATCCAGTCGGCAAAGGCCTGCAAGGTGGTCTGTCCGGGCTTGGCGGCCGCCTCGTTGCCAAACATGACCTTGGCGGTGACTTTTTCACCGGGCTTGGCATCCGGGTATTTGTAATCAGCAGGCAGGGTGGGCAGCTTGCCTTCGTTCCACTCGGCGCTGGTGTAGCGCAGAGGCTTCATCACATCCTGCATGGCCTGTTTGACCTTCTGCATGTCCTCGCGGCTGACGCCGGCGGTGTCGGACTTGGCGGCATCCTTTTGCCCGGCCTGCATCTTCTTGATGTACTCGCGGCGCTCCTTCGGCGTCATGCTGGCGAGCAGCTTTTTGTCGAACTGCTGCTTGGGTTTCTCAGGCTTGAGGTTGAAGCCGTTCCCTTTCGTGTCCATGCCGTAGGTGAAGGCGGCCATGTGGTAGTAGTCCATCTGCGTCCACTTGTCGAAAGGGTGGTCATGGCACTGCGCGCAGACGATGCTGGTGCCCAGGAAGACCTGCACGGTGTAGGCGAGGTGGTCGAGCTTGTTCTCGTCACGCTGCCAGAAGCCGATGCTGCCGCTGTCCCACACGCCGCCGTCGGTGGTGAGAAGGTTCTTCACGAACTGATCATACGGGGTGTTCGCCTTGAGCTGTTTCTTGAGCCACTCCTCGTAAGCCTCGGCCGTGAGACGGCCTTTCACGTTGTCAGAGAGGCGCAGAATGTCCGCCCAGTAGTTGAACATGTGGCTGGTGTGGCCGTCGGAGGCCAGCAGCGTGTCGATGAGCTTGGCACGCTTCTGCGGATCGCTCGACTTCTGATAAGCCTGCGCCTCCTCGACGGTCGGGATGCGGCCTGTGATGTCGAGATAGAGGCGGCGGACGAGCACGTCGTCCGAGGCTGGCGGATTCGGCTTCACCCCGGCCTTTTCCCAGCCTTGGGCAAGAAGCTGGTCGATCTTCTGACTCTCAGGCAACATCGCCGCGTGAAGCGTGGCAGAGGTAAAAATCAGGCACACAAAAAGGAAGCAGGAGGCGTTCATAGGGGGCGGAAGGGGTGGTTCCAGGCGCGGAAACGCAAGGCCTGCACAATTCTTACCATGAAATGTGTGCGTGAAACGTTCCTACCCGTTATCATCTCCCATCAACCTCCCGCTCCAGCCATGCTGAACCGCTCATTCCTCGCCACCCTCACGTTCGCATTCACCCTCGCGAACCTACATGCTGCACCAGAGCCAAAACCGCAGCCCAAGCCGGAGCCTTCGAAGCCTGAACCGGCCAAACCGGAGCCGAAACGCGATCCGGCGAAACCAGAACCCAAGCCTGAACCTGCAAAACCGGAGCCAAAGCCGGAACCCGTGCCCGTTCCTGGCAAGCCAGCGCCGAACCCGCCGACTCCCGCTCCAGCCCAGCCGCCCGCCGCCGTTCAAACCCCGCAATCCCCTGCCCCGGCACCCGCCACGGCCGCGAAGCCTGCCGAGGACAACAAATCGAAGAAAAAATCCGTCGCCGACTTCACCAAGGGCTTCCAACGCCTCGACGGTCTCTTCCGCATGTACCTGGACACGGAGAAAGGCGCGCCTTGGCTCTACATCGCCAAAAGCCAGCTCGGCCCCGAGTTCATTTACTTCAATCACAGCGTCGATGGCCCCGTCGCCGCCGGACACAACCGCGGTCGCTACGGCGAGGAGACGATCTTTTCGCTGCGCAAAGTTTGGGACCGCGTCGAGTTCGTCGAAAAGAACACCTCGATCTATTTTGATCCGCAGAACCCGCTCGCCAAGGCGCGCAACGCCAACATCAGCCAGGCCATCCTCGCCAGCGAAAGCATCGTGGCCGAGGACGCGGACGGCGTGCTCGTGGCCGCCACGAATCTCTTCCTGCGCGAGACGCTGACGATGGTGAAGTTCGGGGGTGGTGAGCGTTCCCTGCTCGGTCGCCTCTCGGAACCGAAGACGAAGATCATGCGCATCAACGGCTACCCAAAGAACACCGCCGTCATCGCCGAGTACGTCTTTGAAAACCCCACGCCCTCTGGCAAGCACGACGAGGACATCACCGACGCGCGTTACATCACCGTGCAGGTGCAGCACACGCTCATCGCGATGCCGGAGAGCGATTTCAAACCGCGCCTCGACGATCAGCGCATCGGTTACTTCACCCACCAGATCACCGACATGACCAGCATCGACGCCGCGCCGTATCGCGATGTCATTCACCGCTGGAACCTCGTGAAGCAAAAGCCCGGCACTGCATTGAGCGAACCGGTGGAGCCCATCGTCTTCTGGATCGAAAACACCACGCCCGTCGAATTCCGCGACACCATCCGCACCGCCGTGCTCAAGTGGAACGAAGCGTTTGAAACCGCAGGCTTCAAAGACGCCGTCGTCGTCAAACAGCAGCCCGATGACGCCAAGTGGGATGCAGGCGACATCGAGCACAACGTCCTGCGCTGGACCAGCAGCGTGAACCCGCCCTTCGGCGGCTACGGCCCCAGCTTTGCCAATCCGCGCACCGGCCAGATCCTCGGCGCGGACATCATGCTGGAGTACAGCTACATCACGAAGCGCCTGCTCACGAAGAAGCTCTACGACGACCTCGGCCTCGCCACCGAGCAAAACGAAGGCGCGACCCGCCTCAATCCACACGCCTGCCTCGCCTGCAACTGCGCCCGCCAGGGCATCCAGCTCGGCCAGACGATGCTGCGCCTGCAAAAGAGCGACCGCATCGAGGTGGACCGCCTCATCAAAGAATCGCTCTACTACCTCGCGCTGCACGAGGTCGGCCACACGCTCGGTTTGAACCACAATTTCCGCTCCAGCCAGCTCCACGACACCGTGAACGTCCACAATGCCGAGATCACCGAGAAGGTCGGCCTCACCGGTTCCGTCATGGATTATCCGCCAGTGAACATCGCGCCCAAGGGCGTGAAGCAGGGACAGTATTTCACCACCAAACCCGGCCCGTATGACCACTGGGCCATCAACTTCGGCTACAGCGAATCCTTGGAAGATCCCGTCGAGGAACAGAAACGCCTCGAAGCCATCGCCAGCCAGTCGCACAAGCCGGAACTGGCCTTTGCCAACGACGCCGACGACATGCGCGCCACCGGCAAGGCCATCGACCCGCGCGCGATGCTCTTTGACATGAGCAGCGATCCCATCGCCTACGGCGAACAACGCTGCGAAATGGTAAAGACCGAGTTGAAGAACATCCTCAAAGACGTCGCCGATCCCGGCAAAAGCTGGCAGGAGGTCGCCCAGGCTTACGGCACGCTGACCAAGGACGCCAGCGGCTCGCTCACCGCGATCTCTCGTTATGTCGGCGGCGTCTATGTCGAGCGCGCCGTGCAAGGCCAGGCGCAGGGTGTCGCCCCCTTCAAACCTGTCGAGGCCGAGAAGCAACGCCGTGCGTTGCTGGCCATCTCCAAATACGCCTTCGCGCCCGATGCGATGGCCGCACCGCCGGAACTTTACGCGCACCTCCAGCAGCAGCGCCGCGGTTTCGATCATGGCGACGAGACCGAAGATCCAAAGCTGCACGACATGGTCTTCCGCATGCAGGCTTCCCTGCTCGCACACCTCCTGCATTCTCTGACGCTCCAGCGCCTCCAAGACAGCGCCCTCTATGGCAACGAAGTCACCGTCGATGAAGTCCTGTCCACGCTGACCACCGCCATCTGCACCGGCGACGATCCTGCGAAGCCCGTCAGCACGATGCGTCAGAATCTCCAACTCGATTACATCAACCGCCTGCTCGCCATCGCCCATACCGGCGGCCACTTCCATGCCACCCAGAGCAGCGCCCTGTTTCAAATCGAGCGCATCAAGGCGATGACCTTCGCCAACTCTCCCGCGCACCAGCTTGCGATCAAGTATCGCATCCGCCGTGCGCTGGATGAGAAGTGAGTCCGCCGCGTTTCAACTCCCCTGCTCTTCCCAGAACTTCCGCAGCTCACGCAGTTGTTTCTTGTCCGGCTTCGCGATCATCTCATGTGCGCGGGGCGAGACCAACTCGCGCTCCCGGCGCAGCTCGCTCGCTTTCTGATACCACTCCACCGGCGTCAGATCCTCGCAAAACGCCGCCACTCGCGGCGGTCCGAGCCGCTGCGCTGGAAACGCGATCACCTTCAAACGCAGACGCAGATCACCGCGCACGGCCTCCAGCACATCGCCCGGCTTCAATTCGCGCGACGCCTTTACCGTCTGGCCTCCCACCAGCACGTTGCCCTTCGCGCAAGCCTGCGTGGCAAGCGTCCGCGTCTTGAACACGCGCACATGATGCAGCCACTTGTCCGCTCTCTGGCTCAAAACAGGCTCGCTCATCGTCAACGCGGTTTACTTCCCCATGCCGTCCGCCGCCGCCACCAGCGCGATTTCGACCAGCAGTTTCTGAATGTGACAGCCTGAGGCAGCGAATGTCTTTTGGAGATCATCGAGCGCTTTGGGCCCATACGCCGTGGGTTCTTGCTTGATGAGATGATGGAAGAGATGGCGGATGAAGGCGCGATGGCCGCCAGGGTTGGCCGCGACGTAGTTCACGATGTCGCGCGCGCCTGTGAGCCGGACGAGCATGCCTTCATGCGTGGTGAATTCGCTCACGGCGTCCACGGGCTTGTTGTTGTCCTTGGTGCGCCAGCGGCCCACCGCGTCGAAATTCTCCAGGCTGAAGCCGAGCGGGTTGATCATGCTGTGGCAGCTCATGCAGGCGCCGCTGCGCGTCAGCTCGCTGATCTTCTCGCGCATGGTGAGCTTGGGGTTGAAATGGCTGTCCTCGAACACGACGGCTTTCTGCGGCGGCTTGAGCGACATGCCGACAATGTTGCGTGTCAAAAACACGCCGCGATGAATCGGCGACGACTGCTTTGTGTAGGCGAGTGCGGCGAGCAGATACGGATGCGTGACGACTCCCGCGCGCTGTTTCGGGTCAAAGCCCACACGCTGGAACTCGTCCCCTGTCACCGGATGGCCGTAAAATTTGCCAAGGCGCTCGTTCATCAAAAGATAATCGGCCTGGAGCAGCTCACGGTAGTCGGATTTCTCGCTCCACACGACCTCGTCGATGAATTGCAGCAGCGACTCGCGCAGATCGGCGATCAACTCGGGCGTGAAGTCAGGAAAGATTTTCGGATCCTTGCTGGCACCCTCGGCACGTTCGAGTTCGAGCCAGTGATGGAAGAAGCCATGCAGTTTGGCCTTCGTGCGCGGATCTGTCAGCATACGCTGCGCCTCTGCCTTGATTTGATCACGAGTCTTGAGTTTCCCGGACGCGGCCACCTGCGCGAGCTTTTTGTCAGGAACCGAATCCCAAAGCGTGAGGGCGAGACGCGAGGCAATCTCGAAGTCATCTGGCGTTTCGCCCTGCTGGAGGTTCGGATAAAGAAACTGCGGCGATTTCAGCGCGAGCAACACCACTCGCTTCACCGCCGTCTCAGGCGATTTGGAGCTCGCAAAGTGTGATTCGACGAAGAGCTGCTTCAAATCCTCGCTCAAAGGCCTGCGAAAAGCGGCCTCGACGAAGGTGTGGGCGAATTTGCGCAGTTTCTCGCCACGATCCGGCGCTCCCGCCTTGGTTTGCGCGAGTTCGCCGAGGTTTTCGACAACGTGCTCGGCGGTGGCAATGGCGGCATCGGTGACGGCTTGATCCCAGGCCTTTGAAATCGTCGTGCCGCGCGGATAACCGCCGCTGCTGTCATCGGCAGGAAACTCGGTGCTCACGATCATGAGTTCGCGCGGGCGCTCCGTGCGCATGGCATGCGCGGGGATGAGTTCCTTGATGCCATGCGGCGGCTTCCACCACAGCTCGATGGACGCGGACTTCTCTTTGAATTTGAAATGCTCCAGCCTCAGATAGTAAGCGCGTCCGCCGACGAGGTAGATGCTCTTCTTTTCCTCCCGCACCTGCGGTCCGGCGCTCACCCAGCCGTCGATGAGCGCATCGCCCTCGGCAGTGTCATTGATCCAGAGGCGGAAGCCGTTCTCCGACTTCACGGCAAACTCATACACGCCGGTCTCGCGGGCGACGACGCTCCCCTCGAATCGATTTTGAAACTGCTCGGCCTCCAGCACGGCTTTTTCCGGGCTGTCCGGTCCCCAATGAAAGGCAATGACCGGTTCGACCTTCTCGATGGTCTTGTTCGGACGCTTGGCCTGGATGCCGTTCTTCGGCGTCGTGTCCACGGCCTTCTCGCCGGGCTTCGGCAGCTCCACCCCACGATAAAAAGCCTTCAGCCCCTGCTCGGCATTGATCGGACGGTCAAAGCCCGGTCCCATGCGAAAGCGGCCGATCACATCCATCACGCTGTTGCGGAACTGCTCGATGGTCAGGCGGATCAGCTCCTTCTTCGGCGGATTCAGCCGTGCTTGCGCCGCTGGCGAGTAAAACGCATCGTGCATGTAGGCTGCGACGAGCTGGGCATCCTCCGCAGTCGTCTTTTCTGGATCATCCTCCGGCATCGTTCGGTCGATATACTTTGCTAGGGCCTCAATCGACTTCTCACCGGTCAGCGGTTCGTCATATTCATCCTCCACGCCCTGCCCGCGATCACCGTGACACTCAGCGCAGAGCTTTTTATAAACGATCGCACCAGGATGCTCCGTCGGCGCGGCCAGCGCGCACGTCGTGAACAACCACAGCACCGGCAGTGGAAAACAAATCTGGGGGAATGGGGCAGCCATGAGGGGGGATTAAAGTGGCTAGAAAACATAACCCCTGCCACCACAGACCTCTTTCACGCAATCATTTCGCCGGGAGGATCACAAGCTCCACCCCGCGCGATACTCCGGCGTCAGCAGTGCCGTCGCCTCAGCGTCGTTGGTGAATTGCATCGCGGCATTGTCCCACTCCAGTCGCGTGCCGCTGCGGCGCACAGCGATCATGCCGAGCAGGCCGATCTCGCTCAAGGAGCCGCCGTATTCAAAGCTGGAGCCAGCGGGGCGGTTCTCGCGAATAGCGTTGAGCCAGTCGTGCTGGTGATTGCCTTTCGGCACGCGCGTAATCGTCTTCTCCGGCATTTTGAAGTCCTTCATGCTCGCCTCCGGGATCAAGCGCACACCGCCAGCGCCGTGCGAGCCGTGCATGATCTTGCCTTTGTCGCCGATCACCACCGCGCCGATGCCGACGACCTTGCGATTGTCCTGCTTCAATTCCTCAGGCTGCGGGATGCCGAACTCGCCGTCGTGCCAGATCAGCTTCACCGGACCGCGATTCCCCTTCGCCGGGAACTCAAAGGTGATCCGCGTGCCCTTCGGATAAAACGCCGCGTGCTTCACCGGATCGTAATCCTTCGTTTCCGCCGTGACGGCCGTGGGCATGCCGAGATCCAGCGCCCAGAACGACGGATCGACGACATGACAGATCCAGTCGCCGATGCAGCCGCTGCCATACGCCGAAAAGCCGCGCCAGCTAAACGGCACATACGCCGGATGAAACGCCTGCGTCTTCACCGGTCCCTGCCACAGATCCCAGTCGAGACCCTGTGGCACGTCGTGCTTCTCCGCTTGGATCGCCTGCTGCTTGCCGATCTGGCAATACACCTCGCGGAAAGCATCGCAGCCCGCGTGAATCTCCGACACGTTGCCGATGGCTCCCGACTGCACCATTTCGACGAAAAGCCGGATGCTGTCCGACGAATGTCCCTGATTGCCCACCTGCGTGATCACTTTCTTCTCCAGCGCCGCCTTCCGCATCGCCCGCACTTCGGCGACGGTATGCGCCAGGGGCTTCTCACAATACACATGTTTTCCGTGACCGATGGCGGCCAGCACAGCGACTGCATGCGTGTGATCCGGTGTCGCGACGAGCACGGCGTCGATCTCGTTGTTCATCGCGTCGAACATTTTTCGAAAATCCGTGAAGCGCTTCGCGTTCGGGAACTTTTTAAAGCTTCCTGCCGCGCTGCGTTCATCGACATCACACAGCGCCACGATGTCCTCGCCCGCCATGTCGCCCAAATCGGCTGCACCACGTCCACCTACACCGATCGCGGCGATGCGGAGTTTGTTGGACGGCGTTTGAGCCCCGCTTTGAGCACGCACGACATGTGCGGGGACAAACTGGAAGCCAAAGGCAGTGGCGGCGGACGTGGAGATGAAGGAGCGGCGTTTCATGGTGGGATTAGAAGGGGTGTGAGGCGTGATTCTTTCGGACTTAGCAGTGACAACTGCCGCAGCCCTTGCTTTTCAGCGTTGCGAGCTTCCGCTCGATCTCCAACGACGTCGGTGTGATCGCCAAACCGCCGAGCGATGTGCAGCGATGCTCTCGCGGCATCATTTCGGACACATGCTTCGCTGCGTCGATGACCTCATCCAGCGGGATCAGCGGGTCATAGCCAGCCAGCGCCATGTTCGCGCACGAAAGCGCATTGCTGGCCGCCATGACGTTTTTGCCGAGGCACGGTGCCTCGACTCGGTTCGCGATAGGATCGCAAATCAGCCCCAGCATGCTCTGAAACGCCATCGAGGCCGCTGCGATGGCCTGATCCCGAGTGCCGCCTGCAAGCGTGACGAGTGCTGCCGCCGCCATCGAGGCCGCAGAACCGCCCTCCGCCTGACAACCGCCGACTTCGGCCGCGAAGGTCCAGCGCGTGGCGATGAAGACACCGATCAACCCGGCGGCGAGCATTGCCTTGGCCATTTCTTCTTCGTCTTTGCCCATCGACTCCGCCATGGCGATCACCGCGCCAGGCAGCGCCGCGCAGGCACCCGCCGTCGGCGCAGCAACGATCACGCCCATGCTGCTCTTTACCTCCATCAAGGCGGTGACGTAGAGGATGATGCGGTTCAGCGCACCCCCATCGAGCAGGCGGCCCGCGTTCATCATCTCGGCAAAGCGTCCGCTTTGATGATGCAGCACACGATCCTCGTAACTCGTGCCCGCGATGCCGCTGGCGATGGATTTTCGCAGGATCCGTACGATGGCGATCATTTTGTCGATGACTTCGTGCTCGGTGAAGCTGCCACGAGCCCGCTCATACTCGATGGCGAGATGCCAAAGCGGCGTGTTTTGGCCGCCATCGTGCTTCAACATGTCGGAGCAGCTGGTGAAAGGCACTTGCATGTTTTTCCGCGAAGGCACCGGAAGCACGGGGGAGAGCCGCTTGGTGGTGAGTGATTCGTCTGATCCGACGAATCGGTCGGATTTGACCTGGATGAGCTGCGCATTGCCCAAATCGTGAACAATGACCTCATCGGCCTCGAAACGCGACGCAGCGCCTTTCGGTGCCCAAATCAACGTCTCATGATACCCGCCGTCCATCTGCAGTTCCACGCCGTCGATGCTCAGCACTTCCATCATGCCGCCGCCAGTGGAGATGGCGATGAGCGTGTGTGTTTCACGCGAGTTCTTCAATGTGAGCCGGTAAGTGTTCGGATGCGGATCACCGACATCGACGGTTTCGATGCGCAGCTTGATCCCGGCCTCTGCCAGCGCCTTCGCCGACTCCGGTAGCCGCTCATCATCAGCCTCCCATCCCAGCAAACCTCCAAACAACCCCATGTCGCTGCCCTGGCTCTCATGCGTCGTCGGCAGCGAACCCGCACGATCGAACTCGACAAGCACCTCGCTAATCTCGCCCTCCATCAAATCCCGCGCCAGTCGTCCGATGCGCAGCGCCGCCGCGCAGTGCGAACTCGATGGCCCGCGCATCACAGGACCGATCACGTCGTTGAAAATGGAGACGATGTTCATGGTTTCGATTGGTGGACAGGCGCGAGGTTCTTCGGAGCAAGCAAACGCATCTCAGCGAGCTTGTTAGCATGCTCGGGCTGGGTGGCGAGGTTGGTCCATTCGTGCGGATCGGTTTCGAGGTCGTAGAGCTCTTCTTCGTCGCCGGCGTAGTGGATGTAGCGCCAGCGTTGCGTGCTGATGGCGTAGTTCTCGGGCTTGTCGAGATGCGTGAGAGCGGCGCACGGCCATTCGGCCTTCGGGTTGCGCAAAAGCGGCGCGAGGCTGCGGTTGTCGATGTCCGGTTTCGGCGGCAGGCCGCAAAGGTCGCTGAGCGTGCCGAACAGATCGACGAGGCTCACCGGGCGATCACACACGCTGCCGGGCGTGGTGCCTTCGGGCAAACCGGGCGCGCCTTTCGGCACGCGGATCATGAGCGGCACGCGGGCGCAGACACGCCAGCCGGTGAACTTTTGCCAGTGCTCCTTCTCGCCGAGATGCCAGCCGTGATCGCTCCAGAGCACGACGATCGTGTTGTCGCGCTGCGGGCTCTTTTCGAGCGCATCGAGCACCCGACCGAGCATCGCATCCGCGAAGTGAATCGACGCGAGATAGGCCTGGATGCCCTTCTCCCACTGCTCGTGCTTCTGAATGTGCGCAAAGTAGCGATTCCGCGCGAGTCGCTGGCCCGCAGGCGGCAAATCATCGACATCATCCGCTTTGTAACCGGGCGGAAGCTGGATGCTTTCGAGCGGGAACGGCTCGAAATACTTCTTCGGCACAAACCACGGCTCATGCGGCCGGTAGATGCCGCAAGCGAGGAAGAAGGGTTTGTCGTGTTTGCGCTGAAGTTGCTCGCCAATCCACTTCGTCACCGCCCAATCGCCGCCAAACTGCTCATCCGTGACATCCAGCGCCGCCCAGTCGGTTTCGACGTATTGCCAGTCGCCGCCACGCGGCAGGTTCACGGGCCGCTTCGCGGGATAAAACGTGTGCGGAAAGGGATTGTCCTTCGCTTTGGCCGGGAAGTAATCATCCCACGACGGCGGATCGATGATGTAGTGCAGCATCTTGCCCGATCCCGCGCTCCAATAGCCCTGCTTCGAAAAATACTGCGGCAACAGCTCCGCTTCCGGCATCACCTCGCGCATCTTTTGCAGGTTATGATAAAGCCCCGAGCGATGCGGCGGCCGCCCGCTGAAGATCGCCGTGCGAGACGGATTGCACGAAGCCGCCGCCGTGTAGGCATTCCGAAACAACACCCCGCTCGCCGCCAGCCGATCCAGATTCGGCGTCTTCGTCTGCGGATGCCCGCCCAGACACCCAATCCAGTCATTGAGATCATCCAGCGCGATGAAGAGCACATTGGGCCTGTTCTCCGCCGCCCGGGCCTGACCGAGGATGCTGAGTGCACAAAGAATGGTGACGAGAATCCTCATGGACGACTGCGACCGGTGGATTTGGTTTGTTCGAGCAGCGCTTGGAGTTCCTTCACGATCTCCGGTTTCTTGGAGTAAAGATTCGCCGTCTCGCCGGGATCGGAGGCGAGGTCGTAGAGTTGGGCGGGGGCTTCGGGATCGGTGTCGGGCAGGGCGAAGGGCTTGAGCTCGCCTTTGTCGTAGTTGTTTCCGCCGGAGCCGCGGTGGGCGATGTATTTCCACTGGCCGCGACGAATCGAAAGCGTGCGGTGTCCGCCAAAGGCCTGGGTGAGCAGATAGGGCCGGATGGGAGCGGTGGCGGTGCCTTCGAGGGCGGGGAGCAGGTTGAAACTGTCTTCGGCGGCATCGTGTGGCAATTCGGTGCCGGTGATCGCTGCCACGGTGGCGAGAATGTCGGTGAGGCAGAGGGTTTGATCGCTGGTGGTGGTCGCTTTGACCTTTCCGGGCCAGCGCACGATGAAGGGCACGCGGTGGCCGCCTTCCCAGGCATCGCGTTTGATGCCGCGCCACGGCTTGGCGCCGTCGTGAGCATGATCGGCACGCATGTGGACGATGCTCGCCACTTCGGGGCCGTTGTCGCTGCTGAGAATGACGAGCGTGTTGTCAGCTAGGCCGTGCGTTTCGAGTTCGCGCATCAATTCGCCGACGATGTGGTCGAACTCGGCGATGAAGTCGCCATGCGGCCCGGCCTTCGATTTCCCTTGGAACTCCGGCGCGGCGAACGAGGGCAAATGCACCGCCTGCGTGGCATGGTAGAGGAAGAAAGGCTGCTTCGGTGAGGTGCGTGCATGTTGCGCGATGAACTCGCGGCTCTTCTTCAAGAACATGAGATCCACTTCCTCCATCGGAAAGTCGGGCGCGATGAATCCGGCGCGGCAATCGTTAGCATACGGATGCTTCGGGAGCTTCGATTTGTCGATGGGACCGGTGGGCGGAACGGGGATGTGATCGCCGTCGATGAAGGCGTAAAGCCACTCGGTGGTGGGGCAGCATGCGGTGCCGAAGAACTGGTCAAAACCATGATCGAGCGGTCCGCCTTCGATGCGGCGCGAGTAATCGATGCGCTGCACGGCGGCGCGTTCACCCGAGTGGATCGCCTCACCCGCCTGATCGCGAAACGTGAGCCCGATATGCCATTTGCCGACCGCTGCGGTGGCATAGCCCTGCTTCTTCAACAGCCCCGGCAGCGTGAGCTTGCCCGGTGCGATCAACGACGGCCCACCCGTGCCCTGAAACACCGTGCCGCCATTCGGCACGCGAAACGCCATCTGTCCCGTCATGAGGCTGTAACGCGATGGGGTGCAAACCGTGGCCGGACTGTGCGCATCGGTGAAGCGCATGCCTTCGCTCGCGAGCTTGTCGATGTTAGGTGTCGGGATCTTCGCGTCGGCGTTGTAGCAAAGCACATCGCCGTAGCCGAGATCGTCAGCGAGGATAAAGACGATGTTCGGCCTCGTGATCGCAAAGACATGACCACAGCCGAGCACGAGAATGACGAAGAGTGATCTCATGATGGCTGTGCTATTTCTCCAGTTCCTGCCGCGTGGCGATGGGGACGTAGCCGATCTCCAAACCGGGCGGCGGAGTGAGAATCAAAGCAGGATCGATGCTGGCGAGCGTGCCGAGATCGGGTGGCGTGAGGTAAGCGCGATCCTTCGTCCACGCGCGATGTAGTTTCTCGACGCGTTGCTGCACTTGCTCGCGTTCTTCGGGCGTGAGGTCGGCGTTGAGCATCGCGGGCTGGTCGGCGAAGCGATACCAATAGTAAGTGACCGTGCTGCCATCGCCGAGCTGGGCTTTGAAGGGGCCGGCGACGGGGCCGGGCTTTTTCCAGCAACTGTTCGCATCTTCGGGTGTCGTGCGTGCCTCCTGCGGCTTTTCTTGAGGCGTTTCAAAGCGGTGCTGGGTGAGCTTGGCGTCGGCAGGGCCTTGTTTGGCATCCATGACCTGCCACAGCGGCTTGCCGCGAGGATTGGTGCCGAGTTGGAAATACTCGGGCAGCACGACGAGCGAGCCTTCGCGGCCGGTGAGCTGCGCGTTCCATTGATAGCCGAAGGTGATCGGATTCGGCGTGAAGGACGTGGCGAAGGCATTCCAGGCGAGCGGTGTCTTGTCATCGCGCTTCGTGCCGGGTGGGTAGATGCTCCAGTTCGAGCCGCCGCCGCTGCGGAAGGTGTGAATCGCCGCGGCCTCGGGCTTGATCTTGCCATCCGCTGCTGCGCCGCCCTCAAACCAGCGCTGCACATCCTCCCACAGCGCTTCTTTTTTATACGCGGTGAGTCGATGCAGCACGGTGGAGGTGCCATCCGCGCCGATGGGGAAGCGTGTGGGCGCGACGCGGGCCTGTTTGTCGGTCAAAATCGCGGGCACATGCTGCGTCTCCATTTGGATGGGCTTGTTCGGGCCCGCTGGGCAGGAGTCGAGCAGCTTGCCGGTCCACTCGGGATGCTCGATGAGCGCCTGCGACCAGAAAAACGGCGTGAAGAAGGCGACGGGGCCTTTGAAGTTCCCGGTGCTCAAAAACAGCGTCCAGCACTGGTTGCCGGTCGGCACGTTTTTGCCTGCGGTGGTGCTTTTTTTGTTCGTGAGCGGCAGCGGCAAGTAGCCATAGCCGAAAAGCTCGCCGCTCGTGCCTTGCTTCAGGTTCAGACCATCCAGTGGCATCAGCAGCCAAGGGCTGAGTTGCGCCACGCCATACTGCCCGCGCGGCTTTTCCCACGTGCCCGCGCCGTAGCCGGGACCGTTTGCGATCACGGAGAAGTTCGGCCCCACGCCGCCCATGATGAACTTCGGCGTGATCGTCGGAAAATGCGTGTCACGCCACCAGCCGAGCCCGCCCTCGATGTCCGTGTAGCATTTCTCCTTCGGCTTCTCCGCCTCCGACCACTGCGGATGCATCCACGTCCCGCAAAGCCCCGTCTGAAATCGATGTCCCGGATACGTGCCCACCAGCGGCCACGCCGCTGCGTAGAGCGAGAAGCCGCCATTGAACTCCTCCGGCACTTTTTCCGCCGGGGCGAAGAGATAACCGGCCATCTCGCCTTCGGTGATGTCAACGGACCACAATAGTGATGGCAGGGCGGCGAGGGAGACGAAGGCAAGGAGAGGTTTCACGCCTCGGAGCTTGGCACAAAAAGTTCCGCTGTCTTGGCTCAGATGACACATGCGACCGTCAAAAGCCGCAAAGAACAAGGTAACTCATTGCGACATTACCTTCAGTCGCACGAATCGCCGGTCACCAGACGCAGGGAAGGTGTAGGTCACGTTGTTGCCGGTGATCGTTAAGTTTACTCCGACGGTCTCAATGGTCCACGAGCCCGTGAGAGTGGTGGAGGTTTCGATGACAAAATCGGTGCCGTGAACGCCGAGGTAGGTGGCGGCTTTGGCCCAGGTTATGCTTAGGGTGCCGCTGGTGTTGGTGATGCCGGGCAAAACGGTCTGGCCAGTGGTGTTGCTGGTGCCGCCGAGGAAGTATTCGATGCCGTCAGGGACGCCGTCGTTGTCGTGGTCGGTGGTGATGCTGCCGCTGGTGCCGTTGAGGCTCTGCCAGGTGGTGAAGGGATGCACTAGAGTGAGTTCGAGGTCGTTGCCGTTGAGGCTGAGGGTGGCGTTGAAGCCGCCGAGGGTGCCGGTGAGCTTGGCGGAGTCCAGGGTGCCGCTGATGCCGCCACTGGTGATGAGCTTGTAGGTGCCTGCGGTGAGGCCACTGAGGGCGGTGAAGGCGAAATCGTCCATGCCGAGGGTGCCCGTGCCGAAGGTGAAGGTGCCGCCGACGGTTACCTTGTCGCTGGCGGTGGGAGCGCCGAGTTCGAAGACGAGTTTGCCTGTGCCTGTGGTCATGGCGGTGACATTGAGACCGCCGCCGATGGCGAGCGTGCTTGCGGAACCCGTGGTGGAGCCGGGAGCGATGCGGCCAGAGGCATTGACAATGACAGAGCCTCCGATGCTGCCGTCGCCGCCGAGGGTGGCGGCATTCACCGTGACTGTGCTGCTGGCGTGGAGCGAGCCGGGGGCATTGATGCGCAGGGTACCTGCGTTCAGCGTGGTGGCTCCGGTGAAGGTGTTGGCGCCCGTGAGTGTCCAGGTGCCGTTCTCGATCTTTCTCAAGGCGATGGTGCCGCCCGTGAGCGTTCCGTCGCTGATGTTGCCTTCCACCTGTCCTGTGCCAGTTGCGCCTCCGATCACGAAGGTTCGCGCAACAGCGGTGTCGTTGGTGATGGTTCCCGCCAGACGAAGACTGCCTGCCATGGTGGACACACGGCCTTCGGCGTTTCCTCCGCTGGTGAGCACGATGTTACCGCGCAGGATGTTGTCGCCTGCCTCATTGAAGATGGCTCCGGCGGCATTGCCGATCTTGAAAGAGAAGCCTGCGGGCAGATCAATCGGGCCGTTGCTGCCATCGAGCCTGAGCTGCGGATTGCCTGCCACTGCATTGGTGAGGATGATGTTCTTCGTGGAGAAGGTGGAGCCGAGTGCGCTGCTGTTGGTGATGCGCAGCGCACCGGAGTTGACCGTGACATGGCCGGTGAAGCTATTGTTGCCGCTGAACACGACGGTGCCGTTGTTGGTCGGGCAATCCACAGTGACGCCGCCGCTGCCGCTGATGGCATTGGGCACGAGCAGCGTGCCGGTGCGGTCTAAGCGCAGCGTGGCGTTGTTCACGACGGCACCGGCGGGCAGTGAGCCGGTGGCTCCATCATCGCCGATCTGCAAGATGCCACCGCTGATCGTGGTGGAGCCGGTGTAGTCGTTCGCGCCAGCGAGGATGAGTTTGCTCGTGCCTGATTTGATGAGGTTGCCAGCGCCGCTGAGGATGCCGCTGAAGTTGAAGGTGGCTGTGCCTGCGCCTTGGAAGGTGGTGCTGTCTTCCATCGTGAGAGGGGCGCTGACGTTCCAGGTCAATCCAGTGCCGTTGGTGGCGGTGAGGTTGATGATGGGATCGAGCAACGACTCGCGGCGGAGGAGCAAGGCATTGCCACTGAGCGATAGCGTGGTGCTGCCGCTGTTGGGGCCGGTGCCGCCGAGTGTGAGCACGTTCAGCGCGTGACCGCCGACGCTGTTGTTGTTCGAGCTGATGGTGCCTGAGGGCAGAGTTTGTCCCGTGAAGAACTGGATGGTGGAGAATCGGCTGCTCGGTGGCGGCACACTGCCGGTCCAGTTGGCACCTGTGCTCCAGTTCAGCGTCCCGCTGGTGGTGGAGTTCCAGACAGTGGTGCTCGGCGCTGCGCCATCCACGATGACGGTGAAGCTCGTGTTCGCCGTCAGTGCGCCATCGCTGGCGGTGAGTGTGATGACGCTGCTGCCGGACTGACCTGCGGCGGGCGTGAGCGAGACGGTGCGCTCACCTCCACGCAGAACGGTGCCGCCGAGGTTGTCGAAGACGGCTGCGCAAAGTGTGGTGCTCACGCGGCTGGAGACCGCCATGCCGATGTCGTGCGTGGTGCCGGTGAAGGCAACGGTTTGCTCCGTGCCGACGGCCTGCCAGGGGCCTGCGGTGCCGTCATTATCCGTAGCGTAGAAAGCTGTGTAAACGCTGCCCGTGCGCACAAGTCGCAGCCAGCCAGGTGCGCTGGCGAGCGGTAGAATGGCCGTCACCACGGCATCCGTTGATGCGGTTCCACGTTGCACAAAGCTGACGCCTTCACTGCCGGTGGCACGCACACAAACAAAGCGTGCCGTGGCGGCAGTGGACTCACGCATCATGAGGCCGGCCTCGGCATTCGAAGCGGTGTGATCCACGGAGACCACACGCGCGATCATCTCCGCATCGCCAGTAAAACTCTGCCGCACCCATTGGAAGTCATCGCCTGCTGCCGGACCTACACCTGCTGCGCCAGCCCCATTCACGATGTAAGTGCCGCGACTCTCAGTTAGCGTGCCTGCGGTGCCGACGGTGCCGATGTCGCCCGTCGTCCAAGCCGCTGGAGCAGCGCCAACGGTGACACTCGCATTCGGAAGGATCGTCTGGTTTGAAGAGACAGCCGTAAGCGTGAGAGTCCGCGCTTCTGACTCTGCATCGGACAAACGCACCGCCACTGGCGAGGCCGATGCGTTGACCGGGATGTAACGATCCGGCACCGTGGCGATGGATGGCGCTTGATTGCTGCCCGTGACAGTCAGCGACAAACTGTTGCCTATGGCGCTAAGGCCGTGGTGATGCCGCGCTCCCATGCGTGAGCGGTTGGCGATTTCGGTGCGGGTGGAGAGTCCGCTCTGGAATAAGACCTCGTCCATCACCCCATCGAACCAGCGATCCACGTTTGCCGTGGTGCTGGCGTGGCCGCCAGCCACCAAGGGCGTGGATTGATTGACGTTCATCGTCACTGCAGTCACGCTGCCACGTAGAAACTTGTCCACGTAGAGGAAGCATGTGCCGGTGTTCGTCGCCGTGCGATCATAGCTCAGCGTGATGTGATGCCACTGACCGGCGACAATGTCGGTGCAGATGATTTCTTTTTCCAAGCCGCCAGCGCCCCACTTTTGCAGCTTCAGCACATCGCTGCCTGCGGCAAAGAAAAGCTCCAGTTCGCTCTCGGTGCCGTGACCATCGCCATCGCCAAGATGGAACACAAAATCCTCCGTATCTGTGCCGCCGCGCTTCACCCAGACGGAGAAGGTCCAGTCCGCATCATTGAAGTTGTGATCTGAAGTGGTCAGCGTGCGCCGCATTCGAGCACCGCTGGCACCGTTCTGTGCCAGCACCAGAGCCTTGGCGGATTGCGGTGTCAGCGCGGGTGGCACGCTGGCATCATAACCAAAGGTGCCGCTGTTGATGGCTTGCAGGGTGCCAGTGCGATTGAAGTTGGATTGATCCGTGCTCAGGGAATCCTCGTGGCTGTCAGGCGGCTCAAAATCGTAGAGGAAACGGAAGCCAGCTCCGAGCGACTGGTCACGCACCACGAGGCGATAGTTGGTCGTGCCGTTGAAGTTCGGATTCGGTGTGAAGCGTGCGGTGTAGCCATCCGGAAGCAGCGTCATCTTGCCGTTTCGCACCCGATCCACCTCAAAGAAGAGTTGTTCATCGGCGGTGATGTCGTCAGAGACAAAAGCACGCAAATCGATGTCTACCGGCGTGTTCTCCGATGTGGCGGGTGTCGTCACCGCGAGCACGGGTTTCGCATTCACCGTGACGGGCCACACATAGCTGCCGGAGTTCCCCTCGGGATCGGCAGCGGTGATCGTGATGTCCACAGTTCCGCTCACCGTGCTAGCGGCGGATACCGTGATGGTGCGTATCGTTCCAGCCGTGCCGAAGAGAATGTTCGCATCTGGGATGATGGCTTGATTTGAAGATACACCGGTCAAAGTGAGCGAGGTCAGCGCGGTGTCCGCATCCGCCAGCGGCAGCGGAATCGCGCCCGTGCTCGATCCTTGATCCGTGAGGCCCGGTTTCATCGTGGCGGTGAAGGCGGGTGCGCCGGGCGGTGCGAGGAAGTTTTTGCCCACCTGATTGGGACCAACGGTCACCGGATTGGTAAAGCCGCTAGTCACAAAACTCGCTCCTGTCTTCGTCGCCGTGAGCGTGTAGCTGCCTGCCGCGAGACCCGTGATGGAATAGGCTCCATCACCATCCGTCGTGTCACTCTGAGTGGACCCGGCACTCACCACGACGCCTTGCATCGGTGCGCCCAGCGTGGTGCTCACCACGCCTTGAATGGAGAAGGTGGTGGTGGTGCCCACCTGCACCAGCAGCGTTGCCGTGGTGGTCTGGCCCTTCATGTCCGTGACGATGCAGCGCACGGTTCTGGTGCCGGCAGTGCTCCAGCTCTTGTTCGCGGTGGCGCTGTTGTTCGCTGTCGTCGTGCCATCGCCCCATTCCCAAAAATAGGCCAGCGTGTCGCCATTCGGATCGCTAGCTGCGGCGGTGAAGGTCACGCTCGTGTTCACGGCTGGATTGGCATTGGTGGAGCTGAGCGTGACGGTGGGCTTCGTATTGCCTGCGAACGTGCCGCGATTCACGGTGACATCCATCCAGGCTACACCATCCCCATCCGTGCCGCGAGCCACGGGCGTGATGTGAACGCCCGCTGCCGAGTCGGAAAACGTCTTGCCCATCGGCAGCACGGAGTCGGTCTTCTGAGACGTGCTCGGCTTCATGTCGAGCAGCAGCGGCTGCTGATAGCCGCCATTGATGTCCGCCCAGTTCACCACCACGCCATCACGCAGTCCAAAGCTGGTGCCAAAGAGCTGCCGATACTCCACCCAGTAGTCGTCGGTGCTGCCCGCACGATCCACCGCCAGAGCCCGCCGATTCCCATCCGTCTGCACTTTGTCCTCTGCCCGGATGCGAGTGGTGGTGCTGCCATCGGCGGTGATCTTCAGCACGTCTGTGGTGGGCAGCCAGCCGAGGAACTCTTTAAACGTCACACCGAAGTGGCGCAGAAACGCGGATGAACTGCCCACGCCCATCATGTCGAACTCATTGCCGTAGTCCCACACCTCGCCAGGGCCGATCACGCTGCCGTCATCCGTGTCCCAGGCACCCGCGTGAGGCAGGCCAAAATTATGCCCCAGTTCATGAGCGCAGGTTTTGAGGTTCCACTGGGAGTTGTGTAGCCACGCACCGCGCGCTCCCACATTCGCCATGCCGGCGGTGGCTGGCACGACGGGCGTTGCTCCCATGACGACCACTTCATGCGTGTAGTTCAGGTAGTTGTAGCCCGCCGCCGCCGCCGCTGTGCGAGCCTCGTTCAGAACTCGGCTGAACTTCGTATGACTCGCATAAACCGACGAGTTATTCGGCATTCGCACCGTCGGCGTGATCGCTGATCCTTGACCGAACGGAGCAAAACTGGCCTTGCCCGAGGACATCTCGGTATAGACCGTGTTCGTGTCCGCGATGAGTTGCTGCAGCGTGGCATCGCTGACCACCTGTCCTTGGTAGTCCGGGAAATCCACGCGGATGATCAGCAACGTCTTCTGCCCCTCGGTCCAAGGGCTAGCCGCGATCACGCCGTCGAGATCGGACCCATCAGTCGCAGGCTCGGCGGATTGCTCCCCGCTCTCCGCATCGATCAAAGCCGCTGTGGCAGGAGCCTTACCACGGAACCGGGTCATGCGGGTGTCGTCCCAAGCGATCACCACTTCCTCAAGATCATCCGCTTGAGGCGCAGTGCCCGTCAGATCAGCGCCGACTTCGATCTTCTCTCCCGCCGCCACTCTCGCCGCGACTTCCACCGGCTCCAGCACACGACCCGGCAGATCCGACAGCGCCATCTTGCCATCCAGCGCCACACCGTGAATGCCAATGTTGTCGCGAGTCGGCATCGCCCCACGTCGTCCATACGTGTGCGCCTCGAACACCTGCCCATCCTGCAAAGTCGCCGTGCGCGTGATCTCGCAGCCACCCGTGGCAGAAGTCTTCGCCTGCACCAGCAGATCGCCCCGCGCATCCACTCGCTGCTCCAGCAAGGCCAACACACCCGCCGGCAACCGCTGCCGCACCGACTCCGGCACCGCCAGTTCCAGCGCCCGCCGCGGATCCTTATCAATAAGGTCCAGCATCTCCTGACGCCGCTGCAAAGCCAGTTCGACGCCTTGCTCCGCATCCACCCCGGATGTGAGAAAACTCTCCGTCCACCGCCGAAACTCCTCAAACACCGGCTCTGGCACCGGTTTCTGCCAAAGGGCAGTCACCCGCTCCGGCAACACCAAGTCCGAAGGTCCCGTCAGCGGCCTTTTGAGCCTGCCGGATGCTGCGGAAGCCAGACGGCCCTGAACTGGTGCTGGCTCCCGCACGGGTGCAGCCATTGGCGGCTTCGGCGAAACCGCCACCATCTTCACGACATCCGTCTGTGACGGAATCGGCGCTTCAGAATGCCATACCAGCAACCCAACAAGCAGGCACACAGCCAGCGCTGCGATGAGTGGAGTGAAACGCTTTATCATGGTTCAAAACATTCATCATTAGGTAAACAGCGCCATTTGGCCCCTCACGAAAATACGGGAGGTGGGCAGGATCGTCTGGAGATGCTAACCTTGTCTTCAAGATACTCATCGGTCCATCAGCCCGAACGTCCTCCTACTCATCCGCTCGTGAAAATCGTCACCCTGCTCGCAGCCAGCCTGCTCGCCCAGTCCACGGCTCCGTGGGCCGAGCGGCTTGCGTTCTGGTCGCGGGCGGAGCTTGAACAAATGCGCCAGCGCATGGTGGCCATCGAGGCAGAGCTGAAAACACTGCCTGAGGCACGCATGGCTCACACGTCCAGCCGCAGAGGCTTCCAAAGCAGCCGGGTGGATGATGACGAAGCCCTTTGGGTCGAGGTGGCGCTGCCGGAGAAGCCTTTGGTGGACGCGATAGCGCTCATTCCTGTGCCTGCGCTCAAGGACGATGGCCATGGCACTTCTTTTGGTTTCCCTTTGCGCTATCGGATGGAGGTCACGGACGCTGCGGGCCGATCCCAGATCATTCATGAGTCTGAGGCCGATGTTCCCACTCCTGATGGCTTTCCGGTGGTGGTGCAGATCAAGCCCATCCAAGCACAGCGAATCCGTGTCACGGCTACCAAGCCTTGGCAGAGAAGTGAGCTGCGAGTGTTCGCGCTGTCTGAATTGATGGTCTTCTCTGGCACAAGGAACGTGGCGCTTGGGGCTGAGGTCGTGGCACCGAGAAGCCGCATCCAGCCGCCAGCCTGGAGTGTCGAGAATCTTACGGATCACATTACGCCACTTGATTTGCCGTTGGCACCAGGAGTTCCAAGCATCAAAGGCTTTCACAGTGCGCTTGCCACTTCAGGACAGGATCAGAAGCAGGTTGGCATCATTTTACCACAAACGGTAGAGCTGGATGAGATCACACTGGTGCCTCTGCCTCGCCGGGAGCTGGCTACGTGGGGCACCTACGGGTTCCCGGAGCGCTTTCGTCTGGAAGTCTCTGCCAGCGAGGACTTCAGTGAGGCGAAGGTCATTGCCGACTTCAAGGACAGCAGCTTTACCACCCCAGGCATGAACCTGGTGAGCTTCTCCCTGCGTAAGCAGCCTGTGCGGGCCATTCGTCTGACGACATATTCACTTTGGCAGCGCTCAGGTGACTTCCTGCTGGCGCTGTCGGAGATCATGGCCTTTGCCGGAGGTGAGAACGTCGCTCTGAAGGCCAAGGCCTTCGCCAGCGACCAGCTCGACGATCCTGCTTACAGCCTTGCCGCACTCACGGATGGCAAGGCCAACATTGGAACGCTGCTGCCATTGCCAGAATGGCTCACCCAGCTTCGGCATCGTCAATCCCTCCAGCGTGAGCACGCCGACCTCAGCGCCCGATTCACCACCCTACGAGCCACCAGCCAGGACCAACTGATGCAAGGCAGTATCGCCGCCGGCGCCTTGCTGATCGGCGGGTTCATCTGGGGACTCATCCACCAGCGCCGCGTGCGCCGCCGGGACGCCGGGCGGCTCCGCGAGCGCCTCGCCCGTGATTTGCATGA
>NZ_JBIIKX010000121.1:0-10075 GCF_044232965.1 Prosthecobacter sp. | reverse complement strand
GGCCAGATCACGAAGAAGCTCTGGGACTACATCAAGAAGAACGGTCTCCAGGACGCCAAGAACAAGCGCAACATCAATGCCGATGACGCATTGAAGGCCGTGTTCGGCGGCAAGAAGACGGTGACGATGTTTGAGATGACCAAGCTCGTCTCCAAGCACATCAGCTAATTCGATCCTGCACTCCACAACGCCGCGCCGGGGTTTCAATCCCCGGCGCGGCGTTTTTCTTTTCCACTCACAGGCCGCCAGTCGGCTCGTAGTCGATCTCCATGAACTCCTCGACCTCGGGAATCCAGCGCTGCTGCACAAAGGCGCTGTGATCTGGATGATCACTGTAGAAAGCGTATGAAGCCGCATCCGCGAACTCCATCGAGAGGCCGAAAGTATAGGGGTTCTTGGCACTGACCTGGCGCAGGCACTCAAACTTTTGCACGCCTTCAATGTTCGCGAGCGCGCAGGCGGCCTGGAGAAAATCATGCTCGGCTTCGGAGCCAGGCGCATGCTTGAGACGAAAGACAACGGTGTGGCGGATCATGGCATCACCCTCAACGCGCTCAGAATTCCCAGCGTTGCGCTTTTCCCTTCAACGGAGCGACTTCGATGAAGTCGATCTCGGCGTCAGGAAGATAGACACGCAGGGTGCCGATCAGCGCCTTGGCGCTCAGGTCGATCTTCAGCTCCTGCCAGTCACCGGCTTTGACCTCCAACGGCACGGCAATCATGCCACTAGGATCAGCGGAGCCATTCGGATAGCTTTCAATCTTGCCCGCTCCGCCTGCGCCACTGCGCACGCGCAATTTCACAATCGCAGGCCCGCTTATCCTGGCCATGCCGTGACCGAGGAAAGACGCTTCGGGCCTGCCGGTGGCTTTCATGCTGAGGATGCCGTCGGTGATCGTGGCTTTGCAGCCACGCTCCTTCCAGCCAGCGAGCGGATCGACACTCTTGGAAGGTGCCTGGGCTGCGACGGGTTTGTAGGCGGGATTGGGGCGCGGATACGTCGCGCCAGTGTCTTTGAGGAAGCCATCGATGAGGGCGCCAAGCTCCTTCACTTTGTCCGGCATGGCTTCGGCGAGGTCTTTGGACTCGCTGAGGTCGTCTTTGAGGTTGTAGAGCTCGTGCGTGCTCGGATTGCCAAACCAGCGCAGCAGCTTGAAGTCACCGCTGCGCACCCACACGCCGCCAGCTCTGTTCGCACCCGCATGCGGATGGTAGTTGAAGTAGGCGGTGCGGTTGAGCGGGCCTTCGCCTTTGAGCACCTTGGCGTAGCTGATGCCATCCAAGACCTGCTGCTCCGGTTTGGCGATGCCGAGCAAGTCGATGACCGTTGGATACACGTCGATGGGACCGACGACGGCTTCGCTGGTGCTGCCGGGGGCGATTTTTCCGGCCCAGGACCACATCATGGGCACGCGCGTGCCGCCTTCGTAAAGCGTGCCTTTGCCATCGCGCAGCGGCGTGTTCATCGTCGGCGGTTGATTGCCCGACCACTTCGTCCAGGCCTCGCTGGCGGCTTTTTTGCCTTCGGTGGTGATGTTGCTGTGCGTGTTGCCGCCGTTGTCGGAGGTGAAAAGGATCAGCGTGTTGTCGGTAAGGCCGTGTTTGTCGAGTTCATCGAGAATGCGGCCAAAGCACTCGTCCACACTCTTCAGCATCGAGGCCATGATCGGATTGCCCTGCCGACTGCTGGGATCTTTTTTCGCCACGAAGGCCTTCGTGTATTCCTCCTTGTGCCCCCACGGCCCGTGGACGCCGTAGCACCACAGATTGAGGAAAAACGGCCCGCTCTTGCTCGCAGCGATGAACTTCGCCGCCTCCGCCGCTTGTCGGTCCACGATGTATTCGCCCTCCAGGCCGTCCGTGATCGTGCCCACCTTCGTTTTGCCACCCGGCTTCCCCTCGGCAAGCACGCCGTAAGGAGAAAAATACTCGCCCGGGGGGCCGGGATCAGGATGGCAGTGAAACGCCACATCAAACCCCTGCTGCTCCGGCCAATGCGGTTGCGTGAGGCCGAGATGCCATTTTCCGATGTGCGCCGTGCGATAGCCCGCTTCCTTCAGCGTCTCCGCCAGCGTGATCTGCGCGGGTTCGAGGTAGTTCTTGCTCTCCGGCAGCAGCATCGGCGCGTTCGGTGGAGCAGACTCCTTCAAAAACACATGCCTAGCAGGCTGTGGCGGCTGGTGCCCGCTCGCCGTCGTGATGCCATGCCGCGCCGTGTACTGGCCTGTCAGCAGCGAAGCACGTGTCGGCGAGCATAGCGGCTGAGAGTAGGCGTTTGTGAAGCGCATCGCCCGCGTGGCAAAACGGTCGATGTTCGGCGTCTCGTAATACTTCGAGCCATACACGCCGCTGTCCATCCAGCCCATGTCATCAACGAGGAATAAGACAACGTTCGGCTGCGTAGCGGCGGAGAGCGAAGAGCAAAGGGCGAAGAGACAGAGTGCGAGGCGGATCATGGCGGCGCTGGGAACGGCGTGGACGCACGGTTCATTCTTCAAAAACCTGCCAGGCCTCCGCCTCTTTACAGTCCGTTTACAGACGCCTGATCTGGCCTGGATCACCATGGCGGCATGAAGACGATTCTTTGTGCCCTCTTTCTCGCCACGAACCTCATCGCGCAAAATGCGTGGATCTCACCTAACACCCGCCTCATCCACACTCAGGCGGTCCAGGTCACTCAAGTCGATGCCCGCATCGACCTCGCGGATCAAATCGCCACGACGACGCTCGACATCGCGCTGCGTAATCCGACGAATCGCCCGCTGGAGTCGGAACTGCTTGTGCCTGTGCCCCAGGGGGCCGTTTTGAAGGCGTTTGCGTTTGAAGGCGGCAATGCAGAGGCCACAGCCCGGTTACTGCCGCGTGATGAAGCACGCCGCATCTACGACAGCATCGTGGCACAGACGCGTGACCCGGCGTTGCTGGAGTTTGTGGGCAACGCAGTCGTCAAATCGAGCGTGTTTCCGGTGCCGGCCAACGGCACGCAGAAGGTGCGGGTGACGTATGAACAGCTTCTCGAAGCCGATGGCGCTCGTCTTGACTACGTTCTACCACGTTCGGAGGCGGTGGAGTATTCCGTGCCGTGGAAGCTCTCCATGCGCGTCAAATCGGCCTCGCGCATCGCCTCGGTTTATTCGCCGAGCCATGAGATCGCCGTGAAGCAGCCAAGCGGCAACGAAGCGAGCCTTTCCTGTGAAACCAAAGACCCTGGAGCCTTCCGTGTGTCGTTGCTGCGCGAGACGAAGGACGAGATGACGGCCTCGTTGCTCGCTTATCCCGATCCGAAGATCGGCGGCGGCTATTTCCTTGTTATGATCGCCCCGCCGAAGACAAAAGCCGACGCAGCGCCGATCAAACGCGAAGTGACACTCGTCATCGACCGCAGCGGCAGCATGGCGGGACCGAAGCTGGATCAGGTGAAGGCCGCTGCGTTGCAGGTGATCGAGGGTTTGAATGACGACGAGGGCTTCAACCTCATTGTCTATAACGAGGCGGTCGAAATGTTCGCCGCGCAGCCGGTGATCAAGAACGCCGAGACGACGAAGCAAGCCCGCGACTACATCAGCGCTCTGCGCGTGAGCGGCGGCACGAACATTCATGACTCCGTGGTCGAGGCGCTGCGCCAAAAGCCGCTCAATGGCATGCTGCCGCTCGTGCTGTTCCTCACCGACGGCCTGCCGACCATCGGCCAGACCTCGGAGAAGGCGATTCGTGAAGCGGTGGCGAAGGGCAACCCACATCAGCGCCGCGTGTTCACCTTCGGCGTCGGTGTGGATGTGAACACGCCGCTGCTGTCACGCATCGCCCGTGAAACACGCGCCAGCGCTGAGTTTGTGCTGCCGAAGGAAGACGTGGAGGTCAAAGTCGGCCGCGTATTCGACCGCTTGCGTGGTCCGTTGCTCACCCGGCCCGCGCTGCGTGTGCTGGATGATCCGAATCGCGTGAGTGACCTGATTCCATCGCCGCTGCCCGATGTGTTTGAAGGCGAGCAGATTCTTTTGTCCGGCACCTATCGCGGTGAAGCACCGCTGCACTTCCAGCTCACTGGCGCATCGGCGGAAGGCGAACGGAAGTTCGATTTCACCTTCAACCTCGACAAAGCGAGCACCGCGAACGCCTTCGTGGCCCGCTTGTGGGCCAGCAACAAGATCGCGGTGCTCAGCGAGGCGATTCGTGATCTCGGCGCGGATGGCGCGACGGCCAACACGACCGAACTGGTGAGTGAGATCGTTCGCCTCTCGACGCAGTTCGGCATTTTGACTGAATACACCGCCTTCCTGGCCGAAGAAGGCACCACTTTGGCCGCAGCGCCCGCAAACGCCGCTCGTGCTGCCTTCAACTACAGCGACAAAGCCATGAAGATGCGCAGCGGACCGGCGGCGGTGTCGCAGGCAGGCAACATCAACAAGGCCGCCGAATCGAAGCAGCTCAACGTCCGCAATCGCTTCCTCGATGACAAGATGAACGCCGTCGAGATCACCAGCGTGCAACAGGTTCAAGCCGGAGCCTTTTTCAACAAAGGCAACCGCTGGAGCGATGCGAACGCCGCCAAGGCCGAGCGCGCGCCAGACCGAACCATCGAGATCGGCAGCACCGAGTTTGGCCGCCTGGTCGATGAACTCGCCGCCGACAACCGCCAGAGCCTCCTCGCGCTGCGTGGCGAGCTGCTGCTCGAGCATCGCGGCCAGATCGTGCTCATCCGCTGAATTTCTCCCGTCCACTCCACCCAAACCACATCCATGAAAACGAAACACATCCTCATCGCCACGGCTCTGACCGCGTGCATCGCCATCGCCAAAGAAGTTCAACCGCCCGCACCTGTGGCGGAAGTCACCAAGGTTGAAACCACCGTTGATGGGCCACTGGTCCAAATCGCCGTGCTTCTCGACACCAGCGGCAGCATGCAGGGCCTCATTGAGCAGGCCAAAACGCAGCTCTGGAAGCTGGTGAACGAATTCATCACCGCCAAACAGGACGGCAAGACGCCCGTCGTGCAGGTGGCGCTTTACGAATACGGCAAATCGGCGCTGCGTGCCGAGGAGAACTGGATTCGCCAGATTCAGCCGCTCACACGCGATCTCGACAAGGTTTCCGAGGAACTTTTCGCCCTCACCACAAACGGCGGCGACGAATACTGCGGCGCGGTGATCCAGCGGGCGACATTGGACCTTGCCTGGAATCCGAGCCCGAAGGTTTACAAGGCCATCTTCATCGCCGGCAATGAACCGTTCACGCAGGGGCCGATTGATTCGAAGCAGAGCTGCAAAGACGCCATCGCCAAGGGCATCATCGTGAACACGATCCATTGCGGCAGCGAGGCGCAGGGCATCGCGGAGCATTGGAACCAGGGCGCGCTGCTGGCGGACGGCAAATACCTCGTGATCGACCAGAACCAGGCCATCGTTCACATCAAAGCGCCACAGGACAAAGAGATCGTGAAGCTCAACGAGGAGTTGAACAAGACCTACATCAACTACGGTGCCGCCGCTCCCGCCGCGAAGGCCCGTCAAGTCGCACAGGACAGCAATGCCGCCGCGAAGCCCGAGTCGGGGGCGCAGGTGCAGCGCATCGTCAGCAAGGCCAGCGCGAATTACTTCAACAGCGGCTGGGATCTCGTGGATGCCAGCAAGGACAAGAGCTTCGACATCACGAAGGTCAAAGAGGCCGACCTGCCCGAGGAGATGAAAAAAATGACCGTCGAGGAGCGCAAGGCTCACCTGGTGAAGAAAACCGCCGAGCGTGAGGAGATTCAAAAGAAGGTGCTGACCCTGAACAAGGAACGCGAGGCCTACGTCGCCACCCAACGCAAGGAGTCCGCCAAGAACGACACGCTGGACACCGCGATGGTGAAAGCGTTGCGCACGCAGGCGGAGAAAAAAGGCATCGCGTGGGAGAAATAGACCCGTTAACCTTTCCGCATGCACACCATTCTGGTCATCGAAGACGACGCCGCGATTCGTCGCGGCGTCTTGGATGCTCTCAAGTTTGCCGGGCACACGACCTTGGAGGCTGGAGACGGTGAAAAGGGGCTGAAGCTGGCCTTGAGCGCGACCTTTGACCTCATGCTGCTCGATCTGGTGCTGCCGCATGCGAGCGGCTTCGACATCTTGAAAGCGCTGCGGCGTGAGCGGCCTGGAACGCCGGTCATCATTCTCTCGGCGCGTGGCGAGGAGAATGACCGCGTGCGCGGTCTGCGTCTCGGCGCGGATGATTATGTGGTGAAACCGTTCAGCGTGCGCGAATTGCTCGCCCGCGTCGAGGCCGTGCTGCGCCGAGCACCTGAACGCCAGCCTGTGAGCGAAACGTTGACACTGGCCGTCGCGACAATCGATTTCGGCCAAAGCGAAGCTCGATTCGAGAATGGCGAACGCGCCGAGCTTTCCGAACGTGAGCGCGACGTGCTGCGCTATCTCGCTTTGAATCGTGGCCGACCCGTTTCGCGCGAGGAACTGCTTCAGCGCGTGTGGCACATCGACAACAAGCAGACGGAGACGCGCACCGTGGACATGCACATCGCCAATCTTCGCCACAAACTGCGAGATGATGCCGAGTCGCCGCGTGTGATCGTTACCGTTCGAGGCAAAGGCTACCAGCTCGCTTGATTAGACCCATGCGCAAACCGCTCCACATCTGGATCACCTTCCTGGCCTGTCTCGGGCTGCTGCTCGCGGCGATGGCGTGGGTGAGCTGGCACACGCTGGCGCTGGAGCGCACGCGTGAGGAGGCCGCGCGGGACGCGGACCAGCAGGAGCGCGTACGGCTGGCGTTGTGGCGTCTCGATTTCCAAGCGAGCGCGCTGATGATTCGCGAGAACGCGCGGCCACCGCATGATTTCCGGCCGTTCCACGCGCCGGAAGGCCTGGTGAACAAGACGTATAGTAATGTGGCGAAAGGCGAGGTGCTGGTGCCATCTCCCTTGCTCGCGGAGACGCCGGAGCATGTGCTGCTGCACTTTCAGATGGACTCACGCGGGCAGATCATATCCCCGCAAGTGCCGCAGAATGGCGAGCGCACTCTGGCGCTGGCGCAATTCGTAAACGCGGACGATCTGACGCGCTGCGAGCAACGCCTCAGCGGTCTGCGTGAGCTGCTGGCGCAACCGGCTCATTCGATCGCGCCCAAAGCAGAGGTCTCATCCTACTGGCCCAGCGGCAGGACACACACACCAGCTCCCGCACCGAGCGGGCCGCCGATCTACAACCGGCAAATTCTCGCCGAACAGGCCAGCGTGCCTCGTCTTGGCCTGGATGACAGCAAGCCGCTCGCCACCAACGACGCGAATCTGCCACGCAACAACGCCTGGGCGGTCCAGCAGGGGCAAATAGCCACACAGCAGCAACTTCAGCTCAACAGCGCGGAGAACGCGTTGCGCAGCCGGGCGGTGACCGCGCAGAATGAGGAGGCGATCAAGCAACAGCCGATGATCAAGATGAAGACTGGGGTCGGGACGTTGGAATTGGCGAAAACAGCCGACAAAGAAATGAAGGCGCTGCCTGCGCCCAAGCCGATGAAAAAGGAAGAGGAAAGACAAGCAGGAGCCTCACCGCTGGCGGCAGCACCAGCGTTACCGACTCCCGCTGCCGCAACAAGAATGCTTGGCGCTCCATCAACGTCTGCTCCGGCTGCGCCTGTCGATGCATCTAAGAACACCGTGACCGTGAAATCCAACATGACAGTTACGAGTTCGCGCCCTTTCCAAGGCGTGTGGCTTGGCAAACATCTGGTGCTGACGCGTGAGGCGGTGGTGGATGGCGCGCGCATGGTGCAGGGCGTGTGGCTGGACTGGCCGGCGCTGCGTGAGGCGTGGCTGAAAGAGATCACCGATTTGTTTCCCGATGCGCATCTCGAACCAGCCGCGAACGTGAGCCTGGGAACGCGGCCCACGGATGATCCACTGCGCTTCGCGGCGCTGCCGGTGCGACTGGTCGCGGGCGTGATTCAACTGCCACCGCTGCCATTTTGGACGCCGTTGCGCAAATCGCTCGCCATCGCGCTGGCCTGCGTGCTGCTGGCGGCGGCGGCGGTCGGCCTGGTGCTGCATGGCACCGTGGCGCTGAGCGAACGCCGCGCGGATTTCGTTTCCGCCGTGACGCATGAGCTGCGCACGCCACTGACGACGTTCCGCCTTTACTCGGAGATGTTGGCGGACGGCATGGTGACGGATGAGGCGCAGCGGAAGACCTATCTTGACACGCTCACTGGCGAGGCGGGGCGATTGAGTCATCTCGTCGAGAATGTACTGGCCTATGCGCGCCTCGAGCGCGGCAGCGCGAAAGCGAGAGCCGAGAATGTGACCATCGGCGAGCTGCTGGACCGCATTTTCCCGCGTTTGAAGCAACGCGCCGATGATTGCGGCATGGAGGTGAGAATTCATGCCACGGAGATGGATCGCAAAACCCAACTGCACATCGACGCGGCGGCGGTGGAGCAGATTCTTTTCAATCTCGTCGATAACGCCTGCAAATACGCCGCCCCGCGCGCGGCGGAGCCGGTGATCCATGTGGAGGCGGACACGAGCGGCAAGTTCGCGATGCTGCGCGTGCGTGATCACGGCGGCGGCATCTCCCGCAGCGAGCGGCGGCGCATTTTTCATCCGTTTCACAAGAGCGCGGATCAGGCGGCGCATTCTGCACCGGGTGTGGGTCTGGGCTTGGCCCTGTGTCGCAGACTGGCGACAGCACTGGGAGGTGCGATCACGCTGGATACGGCGCACAAAGACGGCGCGTGCTTTGTTCTGAGCCTGCCGAAGTGATCAGCGCTCCCCAGCGAGCGTGACCGATCCGGTGATGATGACGTTGCCCGCGTCATCGCGGATTTCACCGATCACCTGCCCCAAGGTTTCGAGCATGCCTTGCAGCGAACCGCTGAGGTGAAGCGACTGGCCGGGAGTAATGCTGCCGAGGATTTTGATCTGGCGCACGGCCGTGAGGCGCAGGTTTTTCAGCGGCGCTTCGCCGGGTCGCGTCTGCACGAGGATGCCACCGAGCTGCGCCAGCGCCTCGATCATGAGCACGCCGGGCATGAGCGGTGCGCCGGGAAAATGGCCGCGCAGGAACTCCTCATCGCCTTTGAGCTTCCACACCGCCTTGGCTGATACACCGGGCACGAGTTCAGTGAGTTCATCAATGAAACGAAACTCCGGGCCGTGCGGGAGTGCGGAAAGCGCTTGGACAAGATCGGGCGGTGAATGCATGTTTCGCTCATATTCATGAATCAACCGCAGGGCAAACTCCAAAGCACCACCGCATGCTGATGAAGCTGCTGCATCGCCTCTGGCTCGCATTCGTTCTGGTGCTGAGCATGGCCTACTGGGCGGTGGGCGGCCTGCTTTTTGTGCTGGCGGGGCTGGTGCTCGCTCCGCTGCTGCCATTGGAGAAATCACGCACGATCGGCCAGTGGCTGCTGCAGGAGGCGTTTCATGACTTTTTACGGCTGCTGAGGCTGTGCGGGGTGTTTGAGTACGAATTTCGCGGGTTTGAGGCGCTGGAGGGCGTCAGCGGCGGGCTGATCATCGCGCCGAACCACCCGGCGTTGTGGGACGCGGTGTTCGTGATCGCGAAAATACGCGGCCTGCGCTGCATTTTGAAGGCGTCGCTGATGCACAACCCCTTCCTGCGCGGCGGGGCCAAGCTGGCGGGCTTCATTCCAAACAAGCCCGCACACAAGATGCTGCAGCACGCCATCGAGGCGCTGCGCCAGGGCGACCGCCTGCTGTTTTTCCCCGAGGGCACGCGCACCCGGAAGCAGGAGAACGCCGTGAATCGTTTCCAGGGCGGCATCGGCATCATCGCCACGCAGTCGAGCGCGCCGGTGTGGCCGGTTTTCATCGAGACCAACAGCGACTACCTGTGCAAAGGCTGGCCGCTGTGGCGGCTGCCAGACCGAAAAATCAAGCTGCGCATCACCCTGGGGGAGCCGCTGGCCAGCCCGCCGGACGAAAACGCGGCAGATTTCACCGAGCGACTGCGGGCCGTGTGCCTGGCCGCGCTCAGCAACGGGTCGAAAACAACCGAGTGAGCGGATATGGGGTGAGTTACTACCAGGGTTGATTTGCGCTTGCGGCAGGAGGCTTCCT
>NZ_JBIIKX010000013.1:0-106518 GCF_044232965.1 Prosthecobacter sp. | reverse complement strand
CGAACAGCATCGTGGCGGCGGATAATGATGTTTTATATCCCAAGGATTCGCCAGAAGCAGCGGAGATGAAAAAGAAGGGTGAGTGGAATCGCAAGTTCTACTACGCGAAGACGGAGAAGATCACCCTGGCGCCCGATGCGTGGCACGATCTCACCGTCGAAGTGCGGGGCAAGGAACTGCGGGTCAGCATCGATGCCCAGCCCGTGCTCCAATACACGACGCTCTCCGGCGATGTGCCCAAGACGAGCATCGGCTTCGGTGTCGGTGGCAATGGCAAGACCGTGCTTGCGACGTGGTATGACGACGTGAGCATCGAGCCACTGGGGACAAAGCGAGAGCAGTGACCATGTCTTTTCCGACATCAACCATGGACCATTGTGCTGCGGAGCCCTCCAAGAGCAAAAAGGGGTTCCACCTGCGTGTATTTTTCGGCCCCATGATGAAACTTCTACTGTGTTTGTTTTCCCTTCTGATGGCATTCGCCCGGCTGGAGGCCGCGGAGGCCGCTGGAAGGAGGATTTTTCCGACGAGGCGGCCTTCATGAAGAACTGGGCCTCCTATGGCTGGCTGGCGGATGGAAAGGTGGTTTCCGGCCCGGAGAACATGCGCCGGTGGTGGCAGATCCACGATGGCGCGCAGCCCGTGGCCGTCCGTTATGCGTGGAAAGACTGGCCCGACTACAGCCTCGCGAATGGCGCGGGTTTGCCTGCCTCACCCTTCCGCACGGATGACTGGCCTGTGCCTGCGGTGACGAAGTAAACCACGATCCCCCGATGAAGCACTTTCTCGCGCTCTCCATGGCCCTGCTGCTCGCGCTGGTGGCAGCTCCCGCTCAGGACAAAGCCGCAAAACCCAGCGAAGGGTCGCCACCTTATCCGCTGCCACCTCCCACCCTGGCGAATGTCCGCTACGGACCGCACGAACGACAGGTCTTGGATTTTTGGCAGACCAAGAAGACGCAGGACCCCGCGAACCAAAGGCGCTATGACTTCGTCAAGCGGGACGCCTTGGCGTCTCGCATCAACCGCCGATACTTCGCAGGCGACTGATCGCAGGTCCGGGCAAACATCTCATAGAACGAGCTGACACTTGCAAAGCCGCTATCGAAGGCGATGTCCAAAATCTTTGCATCGGTGGTGAGCAGGAGGCGTTGAGCGAGAGCGACACGCTGCTGTGTGAGGCAGGCAATGATACTGATGCCACCAATTTCATGGAAGAGGCGCATGGCATAACCGGAATTGAGGCCCACCTCGGCAGCGATTCGCTCCACCGTCCATGGCTCCGCGCATCGTTCGGCGAGGAGCCTCACTATGTTGAGGAAATGGCGTTGCTTGTGACTGACAAGCAGTGCGCCCCCCGCCGATGAACCTGCTTCGCTGTCCCCGGATGCTCGTTCCGCCGCCATTCGCAGCAGCCGGGCGATGACTTCGTGCAACACAATCTGGCTGCCCATCGCGCCATGATTGGCCAGCATCATCACCCAGTGCTTCAGCAGCAGAATGTCAGGGACTTGCGCCTCGCTCTGAGGAGCGGCGTAGATGACCTCGCCCTCCAGCAAACGACGCATGAATTCAGGTGGAATCCCCGCATCTGTCAGGTATGGGAGGGGCACATGCACTACGTGCGCGTGCGTGCCAGCATCGACAGCCACGGGCCCATGAGGTTGCGAGGCCCAAAAGACGAGCAGGCGCCCGGGAGGGATGAGCGTTCGGGTGCGTCCAATGATCGAATCCACACTGCCGTGCTCTGTGACTCCCACTTCAATCTCGTCGTGCCGGTGCAACCGCTGCACCGGCGCTTGAGTCCCGCTGACAAATGAGAAACCGAACTGCTCGGTTTCTGTGCTGCGGAGAAAAATTGGCTCAGTCATGAGGTAAGGATTCTGGAAGTTTTCGCCATTTGCACGGAAGACAAACGGAATTATCCGAGTGAAACTACGCTACTCTATGAAAAACTCCACGCTCACATCATCTCGCTGGGACAAACTCAGTCGCGGACTCTCGTGTCTGTTCCTTCTGTCGGTTGCATCCGTTTTTCTTCCCGGCACTGCCTTGGCACAAGAAGCACCAGCCACCAAGACCGGCTTCGAGCGCCGTGGATTTTATCTCCACGGTTGCTGGGTCATGGAGCACCCCTTTTCGGTGCGGTCCTGGGACCGGCAGGACTTTGCGCAGATGTTCCGCCTGCTGAAGCATCTGGGCTACAACACCGTGATGATCTGGCCCACGCCGGAGACGGCACCCATGCCACTCTCGGCGGAGGACACCGCGACGTTGCGCAGCTATCGCGCCGTGATCGATGATGCCAAGGCGACCGGACTGGAATGCTGGTTCACTTATTGTCCAAACGTCATCTCGAAAGAAGAGGTGCGCGCGTTGCCCTGGAAAGATCGCAGCCTCTATTCTACAACCCACGTTGTCCGATTTGACGACGAAGCAAAAGCCAAGACCTACCTGGAACATCGCCAGTCCATTCTGCAACTGGTTGATAATGCGGATGCCTACGTGGTCATTGACGGAGATCCCGGCGGCTACTTCGGCGCGCCCATCGAGGAGTATCTGCGGATTTTGAAGAGCGACCAGCAAGCCGTGCCGGGCAAGCGGGTGATTCCGTGGTTGTGGAGCGGTTGGGGGCGTAAAACTTCGAAGGGGTTCTGGTCCGCTCCGGTGGCCCCGCCTGTGCGTCTGTCGTTGGAAGCCTTGAAGAAGGAGATGACCGGCGAGTGGGAACTGCTGCCCGGCCGCAGTCATCGCGAAGGCTGGGCCAATGGTCGCATCCCGGTGGCCGAGACGGAACGGGCGGGCCTGATGTCGCGCTCGACCATCATGTGCTACGAAGCCATCGAGTTCGAGCCGACCCCGCCGGCCACGGTGCTTCAGTTTGACATCATCCGTCAGGTCTTGAAGCAGGAAAGCGAACTCTCCAGCACCGCACAAGGCGTCTTTGGCAACTGCCAGAATGCCGTGCTCGTGCTGCCGAACCTCTTCTTCTTTGGCCGCGCCGCCGCTGACCTCAGCTACTTGGACAAACCCGAGGATGAAGTCCTTGCTGATCTCGCACGCCAACTGGGTGACGCTGCCGGCGTGCTGATTCCGGCATGGTCGTGCTTGAAACTCCCGCTCGCCGAACTGCCCGCCGATCTCGCGGCGAGAGTCCTCGCGCTGAGGCTCGATACCGATCTGGCGAAGAGCATCCCCGGCGGCCCAGCACGGTATTTGGAGATCATGGCCGCACAAGTTGATTCGCGGCGGAAACTGCTCGAGGCGGTTGCTGAGAAGCCTGGAAACGAGTCGCAGGCTGCCGAAAGCCTCGCTAACGGCACCGCTGCGCTGCTGCGCTGGTGGCAGGTGCATCGTTATGTCGGCATGGGCCGCCGCGGCGATCCGTTCCAATGGGCGTTCATTCATCCGAGCCAGGTTGCGATTCTCAAGGGCCACGCGAAGGAATGCGCCTCTGTGTGGCCGGATGTCGAGGCAAGGGCCGCGCAGAGGCTGGCGGAAACCGGACTGGTGTCACAGGAGGAAGCCACGAAGCTGTTGCACGGACTGACTGGGAGGAAGCAATGAGACTCCAATTGATGTCCATGCGCTTGCGACGGCACGGAGTTCCGCTGGATGAGGAAGACGAACCAGCAGCCGTGACCATGTGTTTTCCGACATCGACAATGGACAATCAGGCTGCGGAGCGATTCCGGCGCAAACAGAGTTCTGCACCGCGTGTATTTTCCGCCCCAACCATGAAGACTCTGCTGTTCTTGTTTCCTCTGCTGATGGCGGGCGCGCGGCTGCATGCCGCGGACGCCCAGCCCGACCTTTCCCGCTGGAAGGAGGATTTTTCCAACGAGGCGGCCTTCATGAAGAACTGGTCGTCCTATGGATGGCTGCCGGATGGGAAGGTCGCTTCGGGCCCAGAGAACATGCACCGCTGGTGGCAGATTCAGGACGGCGTGCTGCGAGGGCAGACGTTTGGGAAGCTGCATCCATCGGGCTTGCAGCGAAAGATCAGTGGCAAGGATGTGCGGTTGAGCCTGCGTTTCAAGATGGAGGAGGGCGGCATGGCGGCGATTGGGTTCAATGGGCCGAATCCGATCCTGGAGGCGAATTTTCATCTCGCGGGTGTGCACATCCGGCAAAGCAGCATCACAGCCTGGGACGAGGAGAACTTGTATCCAAAGGGTTCATCGGAAGCGGAGGCGCTGAAGAAGGAGAAGAAGATGAACCGCAAGTTCATCGGTGCGGCGAAGGTGGAGAAGATCGCACTTTCTCTCGATGCCTGGCACGCTCTGGTCATCGAGATGCACGGCAAGACGATCATGGCGTTCATCGATGGGAAACAAGTGTTGACCTACGAGACCCATGCGGGCGATGCGCCAAAAGAGACGGTGCAGTTCGCCGTGGGCGGTGGCAGCAAGGACGTGGTGAACGGTTGGTATGACGATGTGAGCTTTGAGCCGCTGGAGGAGAAAAAATGAAGCCGTGGCTCCTGTTGCTTCTCGTCTGCGGAATGGATGCGCACGCCCTCGACAGCGAATGGGTCACGGTGGGTGATGCGGGCAATGCGCCGGACAAGACGGGCTATGGCGCGGTAGCGTATGAGTTTCAGATGGCGAAGTTCGAGGTAACCATCGGGCAGTATGCGGAGTTCTTGAATGCGGTGGCGGCGAATGATCCGCGCGGACTGTGGAATGCGAGCATGGGCAGCGCGCTGTTGACGGATAACAATCAGGGCGGCATTCGCAACGACTTGCCGGTATTTATCAATCGCATGGGTGCGCCGGGAGCGTATCGCTATGAAGTCATCGCGGGTCAGGAGAAGAAGCCGGTGGTGTATGTGAGCTTTCTCGATGCGATGCGTTTTGTGAACTGGCTGCACAATGGCCAGGGCAAGGGCGACACTGAAACCGGCGCGTATGACATCGCGAAGCACGGCGGCCTCGCGCGGCATGAGCCGGGTGCGAAGGTGTGGATCGCGACGGAGAACGAGTGGTATAAGGCGGCGTATTTTCAGCCGCAATCGAAGGGTGGGCCGGTTGGCGATTACTGGCTCTATCCCACGCGCAGCAACGAACAGCCGCAGTTCCGGGCCGAAGGCGCAAGTGAACCGAACTCGGCGAACTACTCGCAGAAGAACGTCGGCAACCTTCCGCCCAGTGCCTACACGCGGATGTATCCGGTGGGAAGTTATCCCGGTTCCGCCAGCTATTACGGCACGTTTGATCAAAGCGGCAATGCGTGGGAATGGAACGAGGCGCTCGTCTTCGATACTCAACGCGGCATGAGAGGTGGCAGTGTGGCGCATACGTTTGAGAAAATGAAGTCGTTCGTGCGCACCAGCTCCAAACCGGCGAAGAAATATCCCGACACGGGGTTTCGTCTCGCGCGAGCTGTCCCGAAAACTGGCGATGCAGCCAGCGTCCAACCTACCACCCCGAAGCAGCCGTGATGAAGAGTGCCTTAAACATCACCACTTTGTTTTGCGCGGTTGTGCTCGCTTCCGCATCAGCCGCTGAACTCGGCGGTAAACTGGAGCCGATGTTCGACCAGCACTGCTACGATTGCCACGATGCAGACTCAAAGAAAGGCGGGCTCGATTTGGCGGCGCTGAAATGGAAGCCCGATGACGTGGAGAACCTCCTGCAATGGACCAAGGTCTTCGACAAGGTGGAGCGCGGCGAGATGCCACCGAAGAAGAAGAATCGTCCGCCATCGGAAGTGAGCAGCAGCTTTTTGAAGACGTTGCATGATGAGCTGCATACTTTCAGCCGACACAAGCAGGAGTCGGATGGCCGCGTGGTTTACCGGCGGCTGAATCGCACCGAGTATGTGAACACAGTTCACGATCTGCTCGGCATCGACACGCCTCTGCGTGACTTGTTGCCAGAAGACGGCACGGCAGGCGGCTTCGACAACATCGGTGCGGCGCTGAATCTCTCTGCGGTGCATCTGGAGCGTTACTTGCAGGCGGCGGACCTCGCGTTGAAGGAAGCGACGATCACCACGCCGAAGCCCGAGACAAAAAAGATCCGCACCGACTACAACGAAACCTGGCACGACTGGAATGCGCCGGGCTTTCAGAACAGCCAGTGGACGCATTCGCCCGAGGGGTTTCTCGCCATCCGCTGGAATGGCGGCAACGGCCCGCATGGCGCTTTGGGAGCGTGGTCACCTCCTGTGCCAGACGCCCGCTATCGCTTCCGCATCCGCGCACGGGCGATGATTGACAAAGAGGGACCGAACGCGAATGCGAATGACAAGAAGCGCCCTGATCGCCACATCGTGCTCAAGGTCGCGCTTGCCGTGTGGCCCTACAATGGGCTGACCTCTGAGAACACCTACGTGGAGATGAGTCCCACGGAGTTTCGCGAGTTCGAATACGAAGCGCGCGTGCCGCAAGGCAAGACGCTTTGGCTTTCGCCCTATCGCATCGTGCCTGAGACGCCGGACGAACGCTCGATGGTCGGCGGCATCTGCGCGGTCGTCGAGTGGGTGGAAATCGAGGGCCCGCTGCTTGAGCAATGGCCGCCGCGTGGTCATCAACTGCTCTACGGCAACCTGCCGCTGCAGCCTGCGAACGCAAAGGTGGCTACCAAGGACCTGCGCGTTGTTTCATCGCAACCCGAAGCCGATGCCCGCCGCTTGCTCGCTGGATTCCTACCGAAAGTATTCCGTCGCCCAGTGACCGATGAAGAAGTGATCGAGCATCTCGCGCTTGTGAAGGAGCAGATGCAAAAAGGCCGTCGTTTTGATGAAGCCTTGCGCGCTGCCTACAAGATGGCGCTCTGCTCGCCGAAGTTTCTCTTCCTCCAGGAAAAGCCCGGCCCGCTCGATGACCACGCGCTCGCCTCACGGCTCAGCTACGGCCTGTGGAGCACCGCGCCGGATGATGAACTCCACGCACTCGCCGCGCAGAAGAAGCTGCATGAACCCGCGACCTTGCGCGCGCAGACTGAGCGCATGCTCGCTTCACCGAGAGCGAAGCACTTCACGCAAAACTTCCTCGGAAGCTGGCTCAATCTCCGCGACATCGATTTCACCCAGCCCGACACGAAGCTCTACCCCGAGTTTGAGCAATACCTTCAGCAGTCCATGGTCAGTGAGACCGAGCGCTTCTTCAACGAGTTGCTCAGCCGCAACCTCAGCGTGCGCAACATCGTGCACAGCGACTTCGCGATGCTCAACGAACGCCTCGCCGAGCACTACGGCATCGCCGGAGTGAAAGGTGAGCAAATTCGCAAAGTGAGCCTCACTCCCAGTTCACGGCGCGGTGGTTTCATCACGCAAGGTGCGGTGTTGAAAGTCTCCGCCAACGGCACCAGCACCTCGCCCGTGGTGCGCGGCGCTTACGTGCTCGACCGCATCCTCGGCACGCCACCCGACCCGCCGCCGAAGAACGTGCCCGCCATCGAGCCAGACATTCGCGGTGCCACCACCATCCGCGAGCAACTCGACAAGCATCGCAATCAACAAGCGTGCGCCACTTGTCACGCGAAGCTCGATCCGCCGGGCTTCGCGCTGGAGAACTTCGATGTCACCGGCCGCTGGCGCACCAACTATCGCGCCATTCCCGACAGCGCGAAGGACAAAGTCGTGAGCGTCCCCGGCACCGACGTTCGCTTTTATACCCAGGGACGTCCTGTGGACCCGAGCTTCATCATGGCTGATGGCCGCCCGTTCAAAGACGTGGATGAGTTCAAGCAACTCATCCTCGCGCAGCCCGAGCAACTCGCCCACTGCGTCACCGAAAAACTCATCACTCACTTCACCGGTGCTCAGTTGCAGTTCGCCGACCGCGAAGTCGTCGAAGCCATCATACACCGCGCCGCATCCAGCGACCACGGCCTGCGCACACTCGTGCATGAGGTCATCCAAAGCCGTGTCTTCACTCACAAGTAAATCAACCGAACGTCCCTCATGAAAAACGTCACCTTCACCACACAGCGCTCCATCTCCCGTCGGGCGATGCTCAAGGGCGCTGGCATCACGCTCGCGCTCCCTTGGCTCGATGCCATGTCGGCTGCGTTTGCGGCGGATCCGAAGCCGCCGATGCGCTTCATCGGGCTCCTGAATTACTTCAGTTTCCACGCGCCTAACTTGTTTCCGAAAGAAGCGGGAGCCGACTACATCGCAACGCCCTACCTCGAAGGATTGCAGCCGCACCGAAAGGAATTCAGCATCATCTCCGGCCTCAATCATCCCGAGGTGCGTGACGGTCATGCGTCGGACAAATCCTTTTTCACCGGTGCGCCGCATCCGGGTTCGCCTTCATTCAAAAACACCGTCTCGCTCGATCAACTCGCCGCCGACAAAATCGGTCGCGACACGCGCCATGCCTCGCTGAATTTTTCCACGAGTGGAGCCTACAGTTGCAGCTACACGCGCAGCGGCGTGGCCATTCCCCCGGAAACGAGCGCCGCCCGTGCGTTCGCCACACTTTTCATCGATGGCACGCCTGCGGAAGTCGCGGAGGAAGTGGCACGCGTGCAGGAGGGACAGTCGATCCTCGACCGCGTGGCCGGTGAAGCCAAGCGTTTGCAGCGCGATGTGAGCGCTGGCGACCGCGACAAGCTGGACCAATACTTCACCAGCGTGCGTGAGCTGGAGCAGCGCATGGTGCGCTCGGAAAACTTCGCCCGGCAGCCCAAGCCGAAGCCCGGTGTGCCCATCATCAAGGATCCCGGCCCCGGCGAGGATACCACGCGCTTCGGTCTCATGCTCGAAGTGGCCCGCCTCGCCGTGCAGACCGATCTCACGCGCATCGTCACGCTCTACTACGTCGGCACCAGCAAGACACCGTCGAAGCCCGGCACCAGCTTTGCCTATCACGACCTCAGCCACCACGGGCAGGACAAGGGCAAGCTCTCCCAGCTCGCCATCCTGGAGCGGGACCTGCTGCTGGAGTGGGGGAAATTCATCGGGCGCATGAAGGAGGCACGCGATGGCGGCTCACGCCTGCTCGATAACACCATGAGCGTTTTCGGCGCGGGCATGGGCAACGCCTCGAGCCACGAATCCACCAATCTGCCGGTGCTGCTCACGGGCGGACGCTTCAAGCATGGCCAGCACATCGCCCATGACCCGAAAAACCCGCCGCCGCTGTGCAACCTGTGGGTGCAGATGCTGCAGGAGATGGGCGTGGAGACCGGCAAGTTTGGCACCAGCAACGCGGAAACCCTTAACGGCCTCAGCGTGTGATTTTCATACTATGAAACCACACCCTTGCTCAGCCTGGATGAGGTGGTGACCGAACAATAAACCAAATGCACTGCGCCATTTGGCGAAACCGATGAATCCCATGAACCCAAAACAAGAAACTCAACTCACCCGCCGCGAAGCGCTGCTCAATGCCCTCAAAGGCACCGTCGCTGCCGCCGTGGCCACACCGATCATTGTTCAAGCTGCGTCGAAAACTTCGGCTGAAACCGCAGCCACCTTTGTCCCAGAGAACGATTATCCCTTCTTCGGCTACGAACCTGATTCACTCGCATGAAGCTCTTGCTCGCTATCCTTCTTGCCTTCACCACCATGCTCGCGGCGGAGCAGGCGGATGTCGTCGTGGTCGCGGCCAATCCAGCCGGAGTCGCCTCAGCCGTGGCGGCGGCGAAAAGTGGCGCGAAGGTCATCGTACTCGAAGAATCGGCGCACGTCGGTGGCATTGTGGCAGGCGGTTTGACGAACACCGACATCCGCAAGCACGGCGCGGTGGGCGGACTCTACAACGAGTTCAAACGCCGCATCGTGGAGCATTACACCACAACTTACGGCGCGGACTCGAAGCAGGTGAAGGTGTGCAAGGGCGGCAACATGTTCGAGCCGCACATCGCGGAGAAAGTGTTCCGCGACATGCTCGCGGCGGAGAAAAACATCACGCTGCTTCAGCGGCATCGCGTCATCTCGGCGCGTGTCATCGGCAGCGATGGCACGGAAAAAGTCGCCACACCGGGCAAACGCATCGACGGAGCCGCGCCGAAGGACTTTGGACCGACGGTGAAACTCGTCAGCATCACGGCGGAGGATTTGAGCAAGCCCGGCACGCAGACCGAGTTCCGCGCAGCGACCTTCATCGATTGCACTTATGAGGGCGACGTCGCCGCGTTGGCGGGCGTGCCCTATCGCGTCGGTCGCGAGAGCCGGGCGACCTTTGGCGAGCCTCATGCCGGGCACATCTACGTTCGCTTCAAAGACTACAATCCGCTGCCCGGCTCTACCGGCGAAGCCGACGATGGCATCCAGGCCTTTTGCTTCCGCTTTCACCTCACGAAGGACAAAGCGAACTCCGTGCCGGTCGAAAAACCCGCTGCCTTCAATCGCGACGACTACCGACACGTCCTCGCGCAAATCGCCGAGGGCAAAATCACGCGCTTCAATCAAGTCATCCAGCTCTACGAGATGCCGAACGGGAAGTTCGAGGTGAACAGCGACCATCCGCATCAGGACACCGGCGTGCCTGCCGAGTCGCTCGATCTGGCCGAGGAAAACTGGCGCTGGCCCGAAGCCGGTCCCGCCGAGCGCGAGCGCATCTTTGCCCGCTACTGGAGTCACAACGAGGGGCTCGTCTGGTTGCTGCAAAACGATCCCGCCGTGCCCCAGGCCATCCGCGACGAAGCCAGCCAGTGGGGCTTTCCGAAGGATGAGTTCACCGACCATCGCCACCGCCCGCATCACATCTATGTGCGCCAAGGTCGTCGCATCTGGGGCGAATACACGCTGACGCAGAACGACGCCAAACCCATCTTCGACACCGGACTGCCTGCCCGTTTTGCCGATGGCATTGCGGTGACGGAGTTCGAGTTCGACTCGCACGCCGTGCGCAAATACGACCCCGCGTATCCGCTGCTGCGTCCAGGCTACTTCTTCATCTCGCACGATCCTTTCCAGCTCCCGTATCGCATCCTGGTGCCGAAGTGTGTCGATGGCCTGCTCGTCCCCGTGGCATGTTCCGCGAGCCACGTCGGCTATCAAACCCTGCGCATGGAACCCGTCTTCATGGCCTTGGGTGAAGCCAGCGGCATCGCGGCGATCCATGCGCAAAACTCAGGCAGCAGCGTTCGCGGCGTCGATGTGAAGTCCGTGCAGCGCGAAATCGTGAAACGCGGCGGTGTCATCCTCTACGAAAACACGGCCATCACACCGCCAGGGCTGTGACTCAGTCCCCGGTAGCCTAACGCGTTTTCGTAAAGTGGGGCGATTTCTCGCCGTGGCGGCGGAGGGGATGCGGTGCATCGTGCGGGGATTGAAACGGTTGTTCTCAGTGTTGCTCAGCCTGCTCCTCCTCGCTCCAGGCGCGGAGGCAGCGTGGTTGGATGCGTTCAGCGGTGATTTGAAGGAGGCGAGAGCGGAGTTGTTGAGGGCGGAGAAGGCGCTGGAGTCGCTTGGGCAGCCGATGATCGGAAACACGGTGCCGGAGTTTGGCATCCAGCATCGCATGATGGAGGAGCCGCCGCCGGAGTCGCCGTTTGTGCAGGTGGACCTCGGTGAGATACGACGTTTTGACACGGTGGTGCTGATCCCTGCGGTGGTGGATTTTCAGGGCGTGACGCAGTCGCCGTATGCGTTCCCGGTGCGGTTTCGGCTGGATGCTTCGGATGATGCGCAGTTTTCGACGTTCACGCCGCTGCTGGTGCGCACGGAGGTGGATCATGTCCAGTCGAGCGTGGCGCCGGTGGTGGCGCATGTGCCGGAAACGCGGGCGCGTTATCTGCGGCTCACGGTGACAAAGCTGGCGCAGGTGGAGGGTCGATGGACCTTCGCGCTCGCTGAGATGATGGTGATGGCTGGCAAGCTCAACATCGTGCTCGGGGCCAAGGTGCAGCATCAGGGTGGCACGGGGCTGCCGCCGCGCTGGATGAATCATCACCTCACAGATGGCCGCACGCCGCTGGGGCCGCCGATTGATCGCAGCTCGGTGCCGGCGTTTGATGCGTTGTTTGCGAGCCTTCAGTCGGATCTGCCGCATCCCTGGATGAGCGTGGATCTGGGCCGCGAGATGCCGCTTGATGAGGTGCGGCTGCATCCGCTGCATGCTCGACAAGGCGCGGACGTGCCGGGCTTTTCGTTTCCGTCGCGTTTTCGTGTCGAGTTGGCGAAAAACAGTGATTTCAGTGATGCGGTGGCGGTTTTCGAGAATCCCGAAATCGACTTCCCGAATCCCGGCAACAACGTCGTGACGATTCCTGCCGGAGGTCGCACAGCGAGGCATGTGCGCGTGGTGATGCTGGCACCGCAACGGCCCACGTTAACATCGTTCGCCGTGTCTGAGCTGGAGTTGTTTGCCGGCGGTGAAAAGGTGTCGCGAGGTGCGAAGGTGACCACCTCGGGCGATCCGGCGCGTGATCCGCCGCGTCCGCTTGAGCTGCTGACGGATGATCACACAAGCTACGGCCGCCTGATGGATTTGCCGCTGTGGTTGGAGCAATGGGAGGAGCGCCGTCGGCTGGAGGAACAGGTGGCGGGGCTCGCGGCGAAGATCCCGATGCTCACGACGATGGCGCAGACGCGAGCGGTGTGGACACTGGGACTTGCGGTGATCAGCGTCATCGGCGCAGCGGCCCTCCTTTTCTGGCGCTCGCATCGCCGTGCGGTGCGGGCGCAGGAGCAGTTTCGTGCTCAACTGGCCCGCGACATGCACGACGAGATCGGCAGCAACCTCGCGGGTATCGCCGTCATCAGCGAAACCTCCTCGCTGCAAGGTGATGCGACGGCGGAGGACTGGCAGGAGATCAATCGCATCGCGCACGAAACGACCGATGCGATGCGCGAGGTGCTGTGGCTTGTCGGTGCACGACAAGAGTCCGGCATTGATCTCATGGAGCACTTGCAACGCGTGGCGAAACGTCTGCTGCCGAACCATGGCGTGACCTGGAAAGCCACCGCTAACGATCTGCCCGCCGCATGGCCAGTGGAGTCGAGACGTCATGTGTTTCTGTTTTTCAAGGAAGCGCTCACCAACATCCTGCGTCACGCGAAGGCCACGCATGTCGAGCTTTCCGCGCAAATCATGGCCTCTGACTTCGAACTCGTCATTCGCGACAACGGACGCGGCTTTGATCCGGCTGCTGCATATTCAGGCATGGGCCTGAACAGCCTCCGCGAGCGTGCGAAGCAGCTAGGCGGCACCTTCACTCTCTCTTCATCCAATCAAGGCACCACACTCACGCTGCGAGTGCCGCTTGCATCTTGAGTTCGTCATTCCCCTATTATGCCTCATATCTGGATCATCGAAGATAACGCCGCCTTTCGCCGGGGCACGGAACGTGCGCTCACGATGAAGCCGCACCAGCATGACGTGCGTGCCTTTGCGAACTGTGAGGACGCGATCTCGGCTCTGGATGCGGAGGAGGCACCGCAGGTGATCCTGCTCGATGTCGGCCTGCCGGGCATGGATGGGATCGAAGGCATCGCCCATCTGAAAAGCCGCGCCCCAGCCACCAGCATTCTCATTCTCACGGTGTTCGAAGACGATGATAAAATCTTCCGCGCCATCTGCGCCGGAGCCTCGGGCTACTTGTTGAAATCGGAGCCCATGGCCCAAGTCATCACCGCCATCGATCAAGCCATCGCCGGAGGCTCGCCGATGAATCCACGCATCGCCACGCGCGTGCTCGCCATGTTTACCAAGCTCGCACCCGCCAAGAAGGACTACGGCCTCGATGAGCGTGAGCAGTCCGTCCTCAAATGCATGGTCGCCGGAATGCCCCGCAAACAAATCGCCGACGCCACCGGCCTGAATCCGCATACTGCCGACTACGTCACCCGCAGCATCTACCGCAAGCTCCATGTCAATTGCGCTACTGCCGCCGTGTCGAAGGCCGTGGCGGAGAGATTGGTGGGGAAAGCGTGAGCTTACGAACCCTCGTAACTGAGAAGGGTGAATGAGCGGCGTAGTATTCAGCGCTCATGAAGTTCGCCCTCACTCTGCTCACCCTCAGTCCCCTCGCCGCGATGGCCGCAGAGGTGTCGTTCAATCGCGACATCCGGCCACTGCTGTCGGACAATTGTTACTACTGCCATGGCTTTGATGAAAAGCATCGCGAGGCGGGGCTGCGGCTGGATTTGCGGGAGTCGGCGCTAAAGGACAACGATGGCGTGCGGGCCATTGTGCCGGGCGATCCGAGCAAGTCGGAGCTGTGGCTGCGCGTCATCAGCGCGGATGAAGACGAGGTGATGCCGCCGCCGAAGGCGCACAAGAAGCCCTTCACCAGTGAGCAGCGGGAACTGATCAAACGCTGGATCGAGCAAGGCGCGAAGTATGAAGCGCATTGGGCGTTCGTGCCGCCAAGGAAAGTGGCTGCGGCTTCAGCCGCATCTGGGACAGAAGATTCGGCTAAAGCCGAAGCCACTTTGTCTGCCATTGACCACTTCATTGAGCAGCGATTGAAGGCGGAAGGTCTCGCCTTTTCGTCCCAGGCAGAGGCAGGATTGCTGCTGCGTCGACTGACGTTCGACCTGACCGGCATGCCGCCGACGATTGCGGAGTTGGATGCGTTTGAGAAAACAGCGGCAAAGGATTTTGAGCAGGCCTATGCGGCTGCCATTGCTCGCCTGCTGAAGTCACCGCGCTATGGCGAACGCATGGCGATGGATTGGCTCGATGCGGCACGCTACGCGGACACGAACGGCTACCAGATGGACTCCATCCGCATGAACTGGCCGTGGCGCGACTGGGTGGTGAGGGCGTTTAATGACAACATGCGCTTTGATCGCTTCACCATCGAGCAGCTCGCTGGTGACATGCTGGAGAAGCCCACGCAGGACCAACTCGTGGCCACCGCGTTCAATCGCAATCACATGCTCAATGCGGAGGGCGGGACCATCGCGGAGGAGAATCGCACGAAGACCGTGTTTGATCGCGTGGAGACCACCAGCGCCGTCTGGCTGGGCCTGACGATGGGCTGCAGCCAGTGCCACGATCACAAGTTCGACCCGATCACGCAGAAGGACTACTATTCGATGTTCGCGCTGTTCAACCAGCTCGTGGAGACCGGCGGTGTGGACAAGCGCTTTGGCAAAAAGAGCTACAGCAACATGTATGACAGCCTTTACGCGATGGAGTCACCGTATCTGATGCTCGCCACTCCGGAGCAGGAGGCTCAAATGAAGTCCGCGCAATCGAAACGGGACAGCGCGGAGAAGGCTCTGATGGTTAGGAACAAGGAGTTCAAAGCGCCGTTCGAAACATGGGTGAAGGAGGTGCGTGCGGATGGCGAACTTTTATTGAAGCGGATTGAGGAAGACGGCCTGCGCCGGATCGCAGGCACGATCAAGTTGGAGTCGCTAAACTACGAGAAGCTAACGAACAAAACGGAGCGAGCGCTGGTGGAGCTGTTTCTGCGCGGTGATGCGCGGTGGTCGGTGCCGATGAAGACCATTGATGAACTGCGTGCCGAGGAAGACAGGATTCAGCAACAGATCCCACACGTCATGGTGATGCGGGATGAAAAGAAGCGCGAGACGCACATCTTGAAGCGCGGCAACTACGAGACTCCCGGCGACATCGTGCCGCCTGCCGTGCCTGCTTCCTTGCCACCTCTGCCTGTGGGCACCAAGGCTGACCGCATGGCCTTGGCGAAGTGGCTCGTATCGCCCCAGCATCCGCTGATGTCGCGCGTGGTGATCAATCGTCTGTGGCAGCAGTTCTTTGGTCGCGGCATCGTGAAGACGCCCGATGACTTCGGGCTGCAAGGCGCGCTGCCATCGCATCCCGAACTGCTCGACTGGCTGGCCGTGGAGTTTCGCGACAGCGGCTGGGATGTGCAGCACATGATACGACTCATCGTGCAATCCAAGACCTACCGCCAGAGTGCGGTCGTGACGCCAGCCTTGCTTGCGAAGGACCCCGAGAACATTTTGCTCGCACGCGGCCCGCGTCACCGGCTTGACTCGCGCTTCCTGCGTGATCAAGCACTCGCCCTATCCGGCTTGCTCGTGGAGAAGCGCGGCGGACCCGCAGTCATGCCGTATCAACCGCCCGGCATCTGGGAGGAGATGAGCTTTGGCAAGAATCGCTACTTCCAGGGCACGGGCGAGGACTTGTATCGGCGCAGCCTCTACACCTTCTGGAGACGCAGCGTGGCTCCGGCGAGCTTCTTCGATGTGCCTGCGCGACAAAGCTGTGCCGTCAAACCTCAGCGCACCAGCACGCCGCTCCATGCCCTCACCACCCTCAATGATGTCACTTATGTGGAAGCCGCCCGCGTGTGGGCCGAGAAGCTCGCCGTGTTGTCAGATGACGATGCGCGACTGAAGACAGCCTTCCGCAATGCCACTGGCCATCATCTCGATGCGCCGGGCATGACCACTCTCAAGCAAACACTGACCAAAGCCCGCACCCACTACCAAGCCCAGCCCAAGGATGCCGAGCAACTCATCGCCACCGGCGAATCAAAACGACTCGGCAAACTCCCACCCGCTGAACACGCAGCCTGGACCACGGTTTGCCTCATGATCCTGAACCTCGACGAGACGCTGAACCCATGAACCCTCTCCATCAACACGCCCTCAATCTCACCCGTCGTCGCTTCCTTGGCACCACGGCACTCACACTCGGCACACCTGCTTTGCAGTCGCTGATGGCAGCGGAGAAGGGGTTGCCATCGCTGCCTCATTTTGCACCCAAAGCGAAGCGCGTGATCTACATGATGCAAACCGGCGGCCCGTCGCATGTGGACCTCTTTGATGACAAGCCTGAGCTGCAGAAGCGCCGCAATCAAAACATCCCCGAGAGCGTGCTCGGTGGTCTCAGGCTCACTACGATGACGGCGAACCAGAAGAGCAAGCCCTGCCTGCCAGCAGCGTTTGGCGGCAAGGAGCGCGGCCAATGCGGCATGTGGATCAGCGATCTGCTGCCACACACGGCTAGCATCGTCGATGACTGCTCATTCATCCGCTCCATGCATGGCGAGCAGATCAATCACGCTCCCGCCGTGACGCATCTGCTCACCGGTCACAACCTGCCGGGCCGTCCGAGCCTCGGTGCGTGGCTCAGCTACGGCCTCGGTTCCAACTCGGACAATTTGCCTTCGTTTGTCGTCATGACCTCGCGTGATCAAGAGGCCTCGTGCGGCCAGTTCTTCTATGATTACTACTGGGGTGCAGGCTTTCTGCCAGGGCAGTATCAAGGCGTGCCGTTTCGAGGCGCAGGCGATCCGGTGCTCTTCCTCAGCAATCCTGATGGCATTAACCGCGACCTGCGCCGCACCATGCTCGATGGCCTCGCCGAGATGAACCACCACGCTCACGAGCGGCTCGGCGATCCCGAAATCACCACGCGCATCGCTCAATACGAAATGGCCTTCAAGATGCAGGCCAGTGTGCCCGAACTCACCGATCTGAGCGACGAACCGCAGAGCGTGCTCGAACTCTATGGCCCCGATGTGAAACGCAAAGGCAGCTATGCCTACAACTGCCTCATGGCCCGCCGTCTCGCCGAGCGCGGCGTGCGCTATGTGCAGCTCATGCACGCCGGCTGGGACCAGCACGGCAACCTGCCCACGCAACTCCCCATCCAGTGCAAGGACACCGATCAACCCAGCGCTGCCCTTGTGAAGGATCTCAAAAATCGCGGTCTGCTCGATGACACACTCGTCATCTGGGGCGGCGAGTTCGGCCGCACGCCCTTCGTTCAGGGCGACATCAACAATCCCAAGGCCCACGGCCGCGATCATCATCCACGCGCCTTCACCATGTGGCTCGCCGGTGGTGGTGTGAAGCGCGGGTGCATCTACGGCAGCAGCGACGACTTCGCCTACCACGTCGCTGAGAACCCCGTGCATGTCCACGACCTGCAAGCCACCCTCCTCCACCTCTGCGGCATCCAGCACGAACGCTTCACCTACCGCCACCAAGGCCTCGACTTCCGCCTCACCGGCGTGGAGCCCAGCAAGGTGGTGAAGGGGATTCTGGCATGAGATTTGAGAGCTATCTCCCTCACGCCTGATACCCGAGCTGCCGCGAAAGCTGATCCGCGAACTGCTTCACTTTCTGGCCCAGCTTGTCCAAACTGCCCGGCGTGACGCGATCCGAGGGGCCGCTGATCCAGATGGAGGCGACGGGATGGCTGCGATGATCAAAGACAGGTGCGGCGACGCAGGCGAAGGTCTCGCTCTCTTCGCCGCGGTCGAGGGCGTAGCCGTTTTGGCGGGCTTGCTTCAGTTCAGCGAGGAAGGCGGTGGCGCTGGTGATGGTGTGGCGCGTGTGTTTGGGGAACTTCATCTGCTGCACGAAGTTTTTTTGGGCCTCGGGGCTCCAGTGGGCGAGCATGGCCTTTGCGGGTGCGGCGGTGTGCAGGGTGAAGGCGTGACCGATCTCGACGACGACCTTCACCGGATGCGAGGACGCGACTTGATCGAGCACGACGCCGTGATTGCCAGCGAGGGTGCCGAGCAGCGCGGTTTCGCCGGTGGCATCGCGCAAGGCGGTGAGGATGGGTGCGGCGGCCTGGATGAGTCGCTCGCCGCCCACGGCGGCATGACCGAGGCTGAGGAGCTTGCGGCTGGCGCGGTAGGCCTTCGTGCCTTCATCGCGTTCGGCATAGCCACGGAGCGTGAGTGTGGTGGCAATGCGAAAGACGGAGTTCTTCGGCATCGCAAGCGCCTCGGTCATCGTGGTGAGCGTCAGGCCCTCCGGATGCCGCGAAAGCAGTTCCAGCAGGTCCAGGGTGCGGTCGAGGATGGGCACCTTGTAGCGGCTGAGAGGGTTGGCGGCGGTTTTTCGCGCTTTGGGCATGTGTTTGATATACGGAACAAGATTTGCCATTGCAAACGCGTAGTTCGTGACCTTCAATCGGTTCTCCATTTCAACGCACAGCCCAAATGACAAACCTAAGCTCCTCCACTGTCATCGTCACCGGCGGCTCGCGCGGCTACGGCGCGGGCATCGCGGAGGCCTTTGCGAAGGCTGGGGCGCGTGTGTGGATCACAGGACGAAACGAGGTCAGGCTGCGAGAGACCGCCAACCGCATCGGGGCGACGCCTTTCGTGGCCGATGTGGCGGACGGAGCCGCTTGGGATCGCTTGATGGCGGAGGTGATCGCCCAAACCGGTCGGCTCGATGTCTTGATCAACAACGCAGGCGAGGGTGTCAAGATTGGCCCGGCCAGCGAGCAGACGGATGAGGCCATCACCCAAAGCATCGCCAGCAATCTCACGGGGGCGATGCTTGGCTGCCGTCGCGCTGCCGCGATCATGCAAAAGCAGGGCAGCGGCCTCATCGTGAACATCGGCAGCGCCTGCTCCACGCATGCGTGGCCGGGTTGGAGCGTGTATTCGGCCGCGAAGGCCGGTTTACTCATGTTCACGCGATGCCTGCTCACCGAGTTGCGACCTCACGGCGTGCGCGTGACCTCCGTTTTGCCTTCCTGGGGTCAAACCGAATTCACCGAGGCCGCGAACCTTCCGCCACGCGATCCCGCTGTGCTCGCGCAATGCATCTCGCCTGCCGATCTCGGCCAGCTCCTCGTTCAAACCGCCCAACTGCCCGCGCATCTCGTCGCCGAGGAGATCAAGCTCTGGCCGATGGTGCAACCGATGGCTCAACTTTAACACCCAACCCTGCCAACCATGCGTTTTCTCTTCCTCCTCGCCCTCGCGCCGCTGCTTCATGCTGCGCAGCATTCGATCAAGCCTGGTGACAACCCGCAAGCCGTCATGGATCGCGCGGCACCTGGCGACAAAATGGTCTTTCTGCCCGGCTTGCACCAGCACGGCCTCACGAAGCACCGCTCCATCCTTTATGTGGACAAAGCGATCCACATTGAGCTGAGCGAAGGGGCCACGCTGAAGCTCGCGGACGACACGACGAAGCTAGAAGCCGAGCCCGAGATCACCACCGATCAGGACGCGGGCAAGAAACTCGACGATTTGGAAATGGGCGGTAGCTTTGACCTCATCAAGCCGTGCATCTTCACCCTCAAGATCGACTCCGAAGGCAGCGACGGCGGTGCGGACACCTTTGCTTGGGGCGTTTTTGAAAGCGCCGACAATCCACAAGGCACCGCCAAGCTGCCGCCGTCCTCCAGCAAGTTCGCCGAGACGCCGCATCAGCGCGTGCCGATCACGGGCGAGTGGCAGACGCTCGCGCATGGCGTGCAGGTCCGCTTTGGCAACAAGACCGGGCACAACAAAGGAAGCACTTGGTTTAGCACCTACGATGGACCCGTCGCCTATGGCATCCGGGTCGGTCATGGCCGCCAGCCGGACACCATTGAAAACGTCCGCATCACGGGCAAAGGCACCATCGACATGAATGCCACGCACAACGTGCAGCCCGGCTTTCTCGTGAAGGACATCAACGCCTGCGTGCTCGTCCATGGCCGCGTGCGAGGCGTGCTCGTGGAGGGCATCACCATGATGGACACGAACCGCTCCGTGATGTGCTACGGCGAACATACCGGGAAGTTCCTGCCAGGCGGCAAAACTGGCCCCGGCGAGTCCTTTGACGCCGAAGACATCACCATCCAGCGCACCCGCACGATCAATCCGAATGGTTCAGGCTATCTGCTCGGCCATCCGTCGTTTCGCGGTCACCTGCGCAACGTGAAGTGCAACTACAACTACATGGAGACGGGCGTCACCAGCATCGAGCCGAACTTCAATCTCGATGGCTACGAGGTCATCGGCAATGTCATCAAGAGCGGTGGCAGCGCGATTCATTGCTGGCGTTGCTCGCGCAATGGCTTCGTCATGGACAACATCCGCATCGACGATGTTACCGGCCAACATGTGGTGCATCTCGGTGCCCCGCGCGGGTGGGAGAGCCCCGAGCCGCCCTTGCAACGGAACAACCGCAACCTCCTCAGCGATCCCGTGACAGTCGCCGCGGCGCACGTCACGCCCTTTGGCCGTCGCATGCTCGTCAGTGATTACGGCGGCAACAAAGTCGCCATCATCGCTGCGGATGGTCGCGTGGAGTGGGAGCATCCCGCCGAGAAACCGCAGGACGTGTGGATGCTGGCGAATGGCAACGTGCTCTTCAGCCACCTGCGCGGCGCTCGCGAAGTCACGCTCGACCATAAGGTCATTTGGAGCTACCGCGCCCCCGAGAAGACCGAAGTCCACGGCTGCCAGCCCTTGCCGGATGGCAATGTCATGGTCGTCGAGGGCGGCACGAGGCGACTCATCGAAGTCGGTCGCGATGGCCAGATCGTCCGTGAGATCGCCGTGCCAGTGAAGACCAAGAACACGCATGATCAAATGCGCGGCTGCCGTCGCACGAAAGATGGGCGCTATCTCATCAGCGCCAAAGGCGACCGCGCCATCCTCGAACTCAGCGCCGAAGGCAAACTCCTCCGCTCGATCCAAACGCCCGGCGATCCTCACGAAGTCCGCGAACTGCCCAACGGCCACCTCCTCATCGCCTGCGGCGAAGGCGAGGCATTGCTCGAACTCGACCGCGAAGGCAAAACCGTGTGGAAGCTCGGCACGCAGGATGTGCCGAACAACCCGCTGCGCCTCATCAGCGGCTTCCAGCGCCTGCCCGACGGCGACACCCTTGTCATCAACTGGCTCGGCCACGGCTACCTCGCCACCACCGCCCAGTTCTTCGAGCTCGACGAGCAAAAGCGCATCGTCCGCCAGTTCACCGACCACGCCCGCTTTGTGAGCATCAACAAAGTCCAGCTCCTCGACGTGCCCGGCGATCCCGCGAAGGATGAAGTCTGGCGTTGAGAGAGTGGCTGCGGCTTTAGCCGAAGTGATGCCATGAATGCGGCTAAAGCCGCAGCCACTTTTTGCTATGCCGCATTTCGCACACACTTTGTCGTGGTGAAAAGGGCGCAGAGCTCGTTATGCTCCGCACCTCCATGAACCGTCTCGAAAACAAAGTCATCCTCATCACCGGCAGCGTCACCGGCATCGGCAAGGCCATAGCGAAGCGTTGTGTCGCCGAAGGTGCGAAAGTGCTCATCCATGGCCTGGAGGCCGATTTGGGCGCGGAAACGCTCGCGGAGTTCGGCGCGGACAAGGCGGCGCTCGTGCTCAAAGACCTCGCGGAGGAGTATGCGCCGCAATTGCTCGTCGAGAAGGCTGTGAGTGCCTTTGGCAAGCTCGACGCTGTGGTGAACAACGCCGCGCAGGTCGGCCTCGGCAACATTCACGACACGGATGCGAAATGGTTCCGCCGCATGCTCGAGATCAACTGCGTGGTGCCTTATCTCCTCATCCGCGCCGCCTTGCCGCATCTGCGTGAAGCACGCGGCAGCGTCATCAACATCGGCAGCGTCAATGCGTGGAGCGGCGAGCCCAATTTGATGCCCTACAGCGTCTCCAAAGGCGCTCTCATGACCCTCACGCGCAATCTGGGGGACACACTCATGCGTGAGGACGGCGTGCGTGTGAATCAAATCAATCCCGGCTGGGTGCTGACCGAGAACGAAGCCAAACGCAAACGCTCCCACGGCCTCAAAGACGACTGGTATGCCGATCTGCCAAAGGTCTATGCCCCCGCCGGCCGCATCCTCTGGCCCGACGAGATCGCCGCCTGCGCCGCCTGGCTCCTCGCCGACGAATGCGGCCCCATCAGCGGCCAGGTTTTCGATTTGGAGCAGCACCCCTTCATCGGCCGCAATCCGCCGAAGGACGCGAGCACCATTCCGACGAAGCCGTGATGGCTTCGTGATTTGACAGACGGGCGAGCACCCACCACGCTGCTTATGTGGACGAGTTACTTCCGCCTGCCGAAGCCGATGCCAGCTCTTCGGAATTGTTGCCGCAGGTCTATGATGATCTGCGCAAACTGGCCCGTGGCATGGTGGCGGGCGATGCCCAGCAGACGCTGACGGCTACAGCGCTGGTGCATGAAGCGTGGATGCGCGTGTCCAAAGACAGCGCGCCACGCTGGGAAAACCGCCGTCATTTCTTCGGCGCGGCGGCGCAAGCCATGCGGCGCATTCTCATCAATCGCGCGCGTGACAAGAACCGCCTCAAACGCGGCGGCAATCATGAGCATCTGGTTCTTGAGGATGTGGAGATCTCCGCCCCCATGCCCGACAAGGAATTGCTGGCGCTCGATGAGGCGCTGGAACGGCTGGGAAAAAAAGAGCCGTTCCTCGCGGAAGTCGTGGGGCTGCGCTTTTTTGCAGGCTTGTCGTGGCCGGAGATCGCGGACATGACCGGAGTTCCAGAACGGGAGCTGAACCGACAGTGGGCTTTTGCCCGCGCGTGGCTGCGGACCGAGCTGGCCTGAATTTTGCCGGAATGGATGAGCGACGGGGCATGTCTCCGTGGCATCGTCTTTCGACAGAGCCCTGCTTCAACCTGCGAACCTTCCCGCAATGCCCCCTTCCAATTCATCCATCTCACGACAGAAGGAGATCTTCCTCGCAGCCCGTGAGATCTCGGACGCTGGGGAGCGTGCCCGCTTCATCACTGAAGCATGTGGTGGGGATTTCGCCCTGCGTGGCCGCATTGAGACGATGCTGGGGGCGGAAGGAGAAAAGAATGGTTTTCTGGAGCCGAACGAAACCCTAACTGCATCTGTGCCGATTCCCGCCGCGGGAGACAAGGTCGGCTACTTCGGCGACTATGTGCTGCTTGATGAGATCGCGCATGGTTCATCAGGCGTCGTTTTTCGGGCGCGCCAGGTGTCTCTGGACCGCGTAGTGGCGCTGAAGATGCTGCGGCACCGCCCTCTGCTGAGCAAGGAGGCGGACACCCAACGACTGCGGGCGGAGGCCACGGCTGCCGCCTCGCTGGATCATCCAAACATCGTGCCGATCTATGAAGTCGGAGCGCATGAGGGGCAGCCATATTTCAGCATGAAGCTCGTGGCGGGCGGCACGCTGCAGTTTCACATGGCGGAATATCAGGCAGCCCCTCGAAAGGCGGTGGCGCTCATGGTCAAAGTCGCCCGCGCCGTGCAACACGCGCACGCCAAGGGTATCCTGCACCGGGATCTGAAGCCGGGGAACATCCTGCTCGATGCCGTTGGTGAGCCGCACGTCACGGATTTTGGTCTCGCGCGGAAAATGGGCCAGGAGTCGGGCCTGACAATGACAGGGGTGGTGGGCACCCCGCATTACATGAGCCCGGAGCAGGCGCGTGGCGGCGTGCGCGAGCTCACACCCGCCACGGACATCTACAGCCTCGGGGCGATCCTTTACGAACTGGTGGAGGGCCATCATGCGTTTGAATCGGACGATCTCATCGAGCTGCTGAAGCAGGTGGCTGAAAAACCGCCACCTACGCCGCGCACGCCGCACCGCGAACTGGCCGCGATCCTGATGAAATGCCTGGAGAAGTCGCCCGCCGCCCGCCACGCCACTGCGGCGGAGCTGGCCGATGCGTTGGAAAACTGGCTGCGCGTTGATCCAGTCGTCACGCGGCGGCCCGTGCTTAGGAAAGCATGGAAGCCGGCTCTGGCCGCAGCCGCAATGATCCTGCTGGCCATCGGTGTGAAGGTGCTGTGGGATGGCCGGCAAGGCACTGAAATGCATGAGACGCTCACGCTCGTACACACCTTCGCCGGGCACCGCTACCAGTTCGTTCCCGGCGCGATGGGCTGGACCGAGGCAAAGGCGAAAGCAGAGACGATGGGAGGACACCTCGCCACGATCACGAGCAAGGAAGAGTGCAAATGGATCTACGCGACCTTCCGCACGCAGCTCGATGCGGCTCATCGCTCCTCCAGCATCTGGCTGGGCGCGAGCGCGGCAGCCAGCGGCCAGCCGTTCACATGGATCACCGGCGAGCCCTTCACCTTCACCGATTGGCCCGAGGGCGAGCCCGATTATTCCTCCACCATGGGCCAGCCGGTACCGGGACCGTTTGGCATCGTCATCAAGCATCATGGGAGGCTTTGCTGGTTCGATGATCCTGTGAGGCGCAAAAACGCCAGCGCAGGCCTGCTTGTCGAGTGGGACAAATGACGCGTTTGGCCAGGCATTGAAATTATCTCAACTTTTCTGCCGGAACGAATCACGAATGGGGCATGCTCAGGTGAATGGAGCATTTCGCTCCTGCCTCCAAGATCCGCCCACATCCATGAAACACTTCCTTGCCCTCCTCAACATCGTCTGCTCGGTGCTGCTTTTCAGCACTGCGTCCGTGGCCTTCGCCGACCTGCCCCAGCAACGCAAAGCTCTCGATGAGCTCCAGGCCGCGAAGAAAGCCGCCGATCCCCTGCCCTTGCTGGAGTCCGCCAAAACCCGCATCTCCAAGGCCAACAAGGGAAACAAGGGCGGGGAAAAGGAAGACGTGACCGACAAGATTGAAGAGGCCATCCAGGAGCTGCAGGCTGGCAACAGAAGCAAAATGGAGTCAAAGATCAACGCGGCCATTGCCAACCTCCATCAGGGCAAGGACAAGTCGAAACGTCCGAAATGAGGCGTGGCGGCAGATTTTGAAGAATCTTTGGCTCTTTTGCCGGAACGCGACCCGGACGGTGCATCGGGTGAGCGAATCCAGGGAACGCACCCCCATATCCACCCAAACGACACCTGCACAAACACAACCAAACCTATGAACCGCCATCTAACCCACCTCCTCGCCGTCGTCTGCATCACACTTGGACTGTGCAGCACGCTGAATGCCGTCGAACCCCGCATGGAGAAGGCCATCCAGCTTCTTCAGCAGGCACAGGCCTCCCCAAACCCCGTGCCGCTGCTCGAACAAGCCCAGCAGCACCTGCAGAACGCCACGGGCAACAAGGCCGGATTCAAGGTCAATGCCATCAAGACCATCAAGCAGGCCATCAAAGCGGCACAGCGCGGCAGCAACGTCCAAGCGCAGATCGGACAGGCCATCGCGCAGGTTCAGGCGGGCATCAATGCTCGGTGATCTGGCCGGAAGTGCCGCCACTAAAGATAAGAACTCGAGGCGGCAGGCGGGGACGCAGGTCGCAAATCACACACACTTTGTCGTGGTGCAAGCGGGCCGCCCTTCGTTATGCTGGGTCCATGCCCAAACTCGCCGCCTTCCCGAAAGCCTTCATGGTCGCCCTTTGCAAAGAAGGGACGATGACCGTCTCCGAATGGATCAAGCTCGCCTCCACGCTCGATGTGCAGGGCCTGGAGTGGTATGCGGGTTTCCTGGAGATGGCCGATGAGAAAAACTGGCCGCGCTTTCGCCAGGAGGTCGAGGACACCGGCAAGGTCATCCCGATGATGTGCTGCTCGCCGGACTTCACGCACCCAGACGCCGCCTTCCGCGAAAAGGAGATCGCCAAGCAGAAACGCTGGATCGACATGACGCACACGCTCGGCGGCAGCTACTGCCGCGTGCTCAGCGGCCAGCGCCGGCCTGAGTTGACCCTAGATGAGGGCGTGAAGCTCGCCGCCGACTCCATCCACGCCTGCCTGCCGTATGCGCAGGAGCGCGGCATCACGCTCATCATTGAAAACCACTACAAGGACGACTTCTGGGAGTATCCCGAGTTCGCGCAGAAGATGGATGTCTTCTGCAAGCTCGTCGATGCCGTGAACCACCCGAATTTCGGCGTGAACTACGATCCCTCGAACACCTACCTCGCCGGTGAGGACCCCATCGAACTGCTGAAACGCGTGTCGCATCGCGTCGTCACCATGCACGCGAGTGACCGCTACCTCGCCGAGGGCACCATCGAAGACCTGCGCAAAGAAGAAGGCGGTGCGCAAGGCTATGCGAAGCGTTTGCGCCACGGAGAGATCGGCAAAGGCCTCAACGACTACGACGCCATCTTCACCGAGCTGAAGAGCAAAGGCTTCAACGGCTGGATCAGCATCGAGGACGGCGTCGATGGCATGGAGCAGCTCGCCAGGAGCGTCGATTTCCTGAAGCGGAAGATCGCGCAGCATTGGGGTGTTTAGTTTCCACGTTCCTTATTATGAAACTCCTCTTCACCCTTGCTCTCGTCACCACGTCTCTTCTCGCTCAGGAGCCAGAACGCATCCGCGACATCATTTACACGAAGCATGACGGCGTGGCGCTGACGATGGACGTGTTCAAGCCAGCTAAACCGAACGGCGCAGGCATCATCAAGATCGTGAGCGGCGGCTGGAAATCGAACCACAACGGCATCAACGACGGCGGCTGGCCGAAGGCGGGCTACACCACGTTCGTGGTCGTGCATGGCACGCAGCCGAGGTTTCAGGTCGAGGAGATCGTGGCCGATCTGAATCGCTCGGTGCGTTTTGTCCGTGCGAATGCCGCATCGTATGGCGTGGACCCGCAGAAGCTCGGCGTCACCGGCAGCAGCGCAGGTGGTCATCTCAGTTTGATGCTCGCGACTCGTGGCGGTCCGGGCAATCCGAAGGCAGCTGACCCGGTTGATCGCGAAAGCAGCGCCGTGAATGCCGTCGCGTGCTTCTATCCTCCCACCGATTACCTGAACTGGTTCGAGCCCGGCGACAACGCTGTCGGCATCGGCAAGCTGGCAGCCTACGCCGCCGCGTTTGGCCCTAAAGCGGCCACACCGGAAGGCCGTGAAGCACTCGGGCGCGAGCTGTCGTCGATCTACTGGGTCCACAAAGGACAGCCGCCGATCTTCATCGTGCATGGCGACGCCGACCCGCAGGTCTCCATCACGCAATCCGAGCGCTTTTTGAAACGCTGCCACGAAGTCGGCACCGTGTGCGAACTAGTCATCCGCCAGGGCGCAGGCCACGGTGGCTGGCAGGAGATGCCGCAGGACACGGAGCGCATGGTCGAGTGGTTTGATCTTCAACTCCTCGGCAAGCAGCCCGCGAAGCCCTTCACGCTGAATGTTTCTTCGCTACCAAGCACGCCGGTGAAGAAAAAGTAGGCCGAGTGAGCCGCGTGTGTTGCGGCGTATGACTGCGGATGCTTTTTCGCCTTTCTTTGCTCTCGATCACCACGCTGGCTGGCGCGGCGGATTTGTCGTTCAATCGCGACATCCGCCCGATCCTCAGTGACAACTGCTTTTACTGCCACGGCCCGGACAAAAACAACCGCAAGGGCGATCTGCGGCTCGACGTGCGGGAGGAACTGATCAAGCTGGGGCCACAGAACCTGATCGAACGCATCACCACGACTGACGCCGATGATCTGATGCCACCGGCTGAGTCGCACAAGACGCTCTCGGCGAAGCAAAAGGACACGCTGAAGCAGTGGATCGCCGAAGGAGCGAAGTATGAGCCGCATTGGGCCTTCGTGCCGCCGGTGAAGCCGAAGTCCGGCAACTCGATTGATGATTTCATTCGGGCGGAGTTGAAGAAGCATGGGCTTCAGCCTGCGCCCAGGGCATCACGGGAGACTTTGATCCGGAGGCTGGCTTTGGATCTCACTGGGCTGCCGCCGAAGCCATCTGACGAGGCTGACCTGAATGACTTTATTGACCGGTTGCTGCAATCACCGCACTACGGGGAACACATGGCGGTCGGGTGGCTGGATGCGGCGAGGTTTGCGGACACGAACGGCTACCAGGTGGATCGTGATCGCGAGCTGTGGCCTTGGCGGGACTGGGTGATCAAGGCGTTCAATGCGAACATGCCTTTCGATCAGTTCACCATCGAGCAGATCGCGGGGGATTTGCTGCCGGGAGCAACGCTGGATCAAAAGATCGCCACGGGGTTTCATCGCAATCACATGCTCAATGAGGAGGGCGGCATCATCGCGGAGGAGTTTTTGGCCGAATACACGGCGGACCGCGTGGAGACGACCGCCGCCGTTTGGCTCGGCCAGACCTTCAACTGCGCCCGCTGTCACGATCACAAGTTCGATCCCTTCACGCAGCACGATTTTTACGCGATGAAGGCCTTCTTCCACAATGTTCCGGAACGCGGCGTGGGTATTTACAGCAATCCGGTGCGCACCAATGCGCCGCCTTTTGTGAAACTGCCCGCGCCGGAGCTCGAGGCGAAAATCACCGCGCTGAATGCGAAGCTCAAACCGGTCGAAGATCAGCTCAAAGGCCTCGCAGCCGGTGATCTCGAGCCTTGGGCGAAAAAGCTCGCGGCGACGAAGATCGACTGGCAGCCGCTGGAGCCGCAAAAAGCGACCGGGGGCGATAATCCGCCTCAAATCGTCGACAAGGCCGTTTTGGTCGGTCCGCAGGAAACGCGGGCCAACAACATCGTGATCCGGGTGAAGCTGCCAGCGGGCAAAATCACCGCGCTGCGTCTCGAATGCTCGACGACGGCTCCTTCGGCCAGTTTTCAATGGAGCGAGCTCAAAGTCGGCAAAACGAAGCTCCACGCCATCGACGCCACGCATGCCAACGTGCTCGACAACGACCGCAAAACCAAATCCGTGCTCTCGGTGGCACCCGGCAAGCCAGTGCAGGCGCTGTTTGAGCTCGAAAAGCCTCTCGAAGGTGCCGAGGTGGCGATCTCGATCGGTGTCGAGAATGCCGGCGGGCCTTCGCAGTGGCGTTTGTTTGCCACCAAGAATGCGACGGAACTGATCGCGCCCGCGAGCATCGTGACGATCGCGCAAAAAGAGGCCGCCAAACGCACCGCGGCCGAGCGCAAACAGCTCGCGAGCTTTCGCCTGGCGCAGATGCCTGAGCACCGTCGCCTGAGTGAAGAGGAGGCTGCTTTGAAGAAGCAGATCGCCGCTGCGGAGGCGGAGATTCCGACCACGCTGGTCATGGAGGAGCAGAAGGAGATGCGTCCGACCTTCATCCTGATGCGCGGGGCTTACGACAAGCCGGGTGAGAAGGTCAGCGCTGCCACGCCGGCCGTTTTGCCCGCCCTCGCTGCCGATTTACCGCGCAATCGTCTCGGCCTCGCCAAGTGGCTCGTGAGCCGCGAGAACCCACTCACGGCCCGCGTGATCGTGAACCGCTTCTGGCAGCATTTCTTCGGCACCGGTCTCGTGCGCACAAGCGAGGACTTTGGCTCTCAAGGCGAGCCGCCGAGCCATCCGGAGCTGCTCGACTGGCTTGCCGTGACGTTTCAAGAAAGCGGCTGGGATGTGAAGAAGCTCGTGAAGCTGATCGTGACGAGCGAGACCTATCAGCAGAGTTCGCGTCATTCGTCGGATCAGTCCGATCTGTCGAATCAATGGCTCTCACGTGGGCCGCGTCATCGCCTGAGCGCCGAGGTGATTCGCGATCAAGCCTTGGCGGCGAGTGGGCTGCTTGTGGAGAAAATCGGCGGTCCGAGCGTGAAGCCGTATCATCCGCCGGGGCTTTATGAGCAGGTCGTGGCGCAGCGTGACAATCCCAAGGCCACCTACCAGCAAGGCAGTGGCGACGATCTGCATCGTCGCAGCCTTTACACCTACTGGAAGCGCAGCGTGCCGCATCCCGGCATGCTGCTCTTTGATGCGCCTTTCCGCGAGACCTGCGCCCTTCGTCGTTCACGCTCGAACACGCCGCTGCAGGCGCTCAATTTGATGAATGACCCGACGTATGTCGAAGCGGCTCGGTTTCTGGCGCAACGCATGATCAAGGAAGGCGGCACGAGCATCGAGTCTCGCCTCACGCATGGTTTTCGACTGCTTCTCGGACGAAAACCGAGCCAACACGAACTCCAAGTCCTCACGACCGCGGTGGAGCGATCCATCAAAGACTTCACGAAAGACGCAGAAGCCGCCAAACAGCTTCTCACCTTCGGCGAGGCCAAAACGGACGACAAACTGAGCGCTGCTGAACTCGCTGCCTACACCACGGTCGCCAGCACGCTGATCAATCTCGACGAAACCATCACCAAGGAGTGACCTCATGAGCACCGAATCCTCCCTCGCCCCTTTTTCGCGTCGCAACTGGCTTAAGAGCCTTGCGCTGGCATCGCTCGCAAATCCAAAACTCTTCGCCGTGCCTTCGGCGCACTTTGCGCCGAAGGCGAAGCGCATCATCTGGCTCACGCAGGCGGGCGCGCCGTCGCAGCTCGATCTGTTTGATTACAAGCCGGGGCTCGCCTCGCAGTTCGACAAGGATTTGCCGAACTCGGTGCGTGGCGAGCAGCGGCTCACGGGCATGACAGCGGGGCAGAAGCGTTTCCCGATCGCGCCGTCGGTATTCAAGTTTGCGCAGCATGGCCAAAGCGGCATGTGGCTGAGCGAGTTACTGCCGCACACGTCGAAGTTCGCCGATGAGATCTGCCTGATCCGCTCGCTGCACACGGAGGCGATCAACCACGATCCGGCGATGACGTTGCTTCAAACCGGACATCAAATCGGCGGGCGACCCGCGTTTGGCGCGTGGGTGTCGTATGGCCTTGGCTCCGACAACGCGGACCTGCCAGCCTTTGTCGCGCTCATCTCGCGTCCCAGCGGCCCCACGAACGCGCAACCACTGCACGAACGCATGTGGGGCAGCGGTTTCCTGCCGTCGAAGTATCAGGGCGTGCGCATGAGCTCCGGCAAGGACCCCGTGCTCTTCCTTTCCAATCCGCCGGGTATCACCACGGAGCGACGCCGTGCCATGCTCGACGATGTCGCCGCGTTGAACCGCCTCAAGCTCGCCGATTACCACGATCCCGAAACGCAGGCCCGCATTGATCAATACGAGATGGCCTTCCGCATGCAGTCTGCCGTGCCTGATCTCGCCGATCTCTCCAAAGAGCCCGCCGACATCTACGAGCGCTACGGTCCCGAATCGAAGAAGCCGGGAACGTATGCCGCGAACTGCATCCTCGCCCGCCGACTCGCCGAGCGTGGCGTGCGCTTCATCCAGCTCTACCATCGCGGCTGGGATCAGCACAACAACCTGCCCAGCGGCATCAAGAGCCAGTGCCACGACACCGATCAGCCCACCGCGGCGCTTTTGGCGGAGCTCAAAGAGCGCGGCATGCTCGATGACACGCTCGTCATCTGGGGCGGCGAGTTTGGCCGCACGGTGTATTCGCAGGGCGTGCTCACCCGCGACAATCACGGCCGCGATCACCACCCGCGCTGCTACAGCGTCTGGATGGCTGGAGCCGGTGTCAAAGGCGGCCACGTCCACGGCGAGACCGACGACTTCAGCTACAACATCGTCAAAGACCCCGTCCACATCCACGACCTCAACGCCACCGCGCTCCACCTCCTCGGCCTCGACCACACCCGCCTCACCTACCGCTTCCAAGGACGTGATTACCGCCTCACGGACATTCATGGCGAGATCGTGAAGGGCGTGCTGGGGTGAAGAGTCGTGCCCGACGCATTCCGCACACTAACAGCGGCTCGGCGGCGTTGAGGCAACCACTGAGGACACAGAGAGCCGAGCACAGCGAGACAGCCCGCCAGGACAGATCAAGCAAAATGCGGGCAACCACAGAGAACAACTTCATGGCGTGGTGATCCATTCAAGATTGAAACGGGCGAGCGTCAGACGCCCGCCAGCAAAGGCGGCCACACCTTGGTTGTCACCACTCCGACCGTAGAAGCAGAGAATGGCACCGGACTGGGTGACGGCGATGTCGGAGTACATGCTGGGGCCGTCTTCGATGAGCTTGTTCACCGGCCAGCTCCGGCCTTCGTCGCGACTGATCTTCACGCTGACATTCTTGCGGTCGCGGTTTTTGCCGGGTTCGGCCTTGCCTTTGGCTTTGTCGAGATTGTGAGGATTGGAAAAGAGGATGAGGCTTTGCCCGTCGTGATTATAGCGCACAATGCCGCCCATGCAGATGGGTTCGAGCAGCGCGTCATCAAACTTCGGAGTGCTCCAGCCGGTCGCGCCGTCTTTGCTGATGGTGATGAGGCGGCGATGCGCTTTCGACTCGCTGCGGACGTTGAGCATGACACTGCCGTCGTTGAGTTCGATGGCGACGGTCTCGTTCGGGTTGATCCATTCCTCGGTGCAGGGCACGGCGATGTCGCCGGCCTTCCAACTCTTGCCTGAATCATCACTGTAAATGGTCGCGGTGACGCTGGGGCGATGCGCATTTCCGCCGGTGCCGGTGGAAAGCCAGACGGGGACAACGAGGCGGCTGGTTTTGAGCTGGATGCTGTGGTTAGGGCCGGTGGCGAGCACTTTCCAGTCGTAGTCTTTCTTGAAGGCCTCAAACGCGGAGGTGATCTCGGTGGGTTTGCTGAAAGTGAGACCGTCGTCCTCGCTGCGCTGGTAAAAGACGCGCTCGTATTCGAGGCAGAAGAGCATGTGAACAGCGCCGCCCTTGTCAGCGATGAGGACGGGGTTGTTGTAGGTCACGTCGTTGGGATCGACGTTTTTCATCTTGAGAGCGAAAGGGTTTTTCTGCTTCGGGCCTTCGACGTTGGCGATGCTTTTCGACGCGCTCCAGGTTTTGCCATCGTCGGTGCTGCGGCGCAGGAGAATGCGGATGTCATCCCAGTCGCTGACACCGGCGGCACGTTTCCGCGCCTCGCACCAGGCGAGCACGGTGCCCTTCGCCGTGACGACGAGGCCTGGAATGTGATACAGGCTGTAGGCGGGATCTTCGCCGACGGTGAACAGGTCTTGTTTTTCAATGAAAGGCTCGGCAGCCGTGAGGAAGCCACTGAGCGCAATGGTGATGACGTAAGCGAGTTTCATGGTGGTTGGCAGTTGTGAGTGTGTGACAGAAAAAATTGCGCTCGAATGCGGTTGGTCGGGAGTGCTGCTTCAATGACTCATCGAATCTACCACTCTCCCTCACGCTGGAATTTTCCCCGGGCGTTCTTACCAAACTGCGCTCCGGCCTCGGCGAGGTTGGCGAGGACTTGGTCGCTGCTGAGTCCGGCGCTGCCACGCGCGGCGGGGATGACGGTCTGGCATTCGTTGGCGTCCATGAAGCGGGAGGCTTCGAGGATTTTGGGTTGCTCGTCAGGCGAGATGATGATGAAACCGTGCTTGTCGGCATGGATGAGGTCGCCAGGAGAGACTTTACGGCCAAAGACCTCGACTTCGCAGTTCCAGCGCACGGGATGAACATACGCGTGGCCGACGCAAAGGCGGCGAGCGAGCGCTTTGAAGCCGGCGTTGGTCATTTCATCGACATCGCGGATCGCACCATCGACGATGGTGCCCACGCAACCGAGGGCACGGTGCATGTTGCTGTTCACCTCGCCCCAGAAGGCACCGATGGTGCGCGGCTTGTCGAGATCCTGCACGCAGACGATCTTGGGACCGGGCATGCTGGCGACGTAGCGACGGTATTCGTTCCAGCCATCGGGATTGGCCTCGCGATGTGCCTTGTTGCTCGGCTCGATGACGACTGTGATGGCGTAACCGACCATCGGCCCCATCTGTGACATGAAGTCGCGGGTTTCTTCGAGGTTGAAGGCATCAGCGGCAGGATCACGCTTGGTGATCTGCTCCCAGCCGTTGTAGATGGTGGGGGTGTTCCAGCGCTTGAGTTGGACGAGGTCGGAGTGAGGGAGCATGAGGTGGAAATGACGAATTCAGAATGACGAATGACGAAACGATGCGGAGCGTGAAATCTCCGTGGTCAAATGCGATGACCAGGGCATGATGCGGGCCGAATCATGCATGCCGTTCCACCCAGGCCTTCTTTGATCACGCACAGCGCGGACTTTTTGCGCGAGGCTTTGCTGGCGGGTGAATGGATCGATGTTTTGCCCTCCGAGCGTACGCTCTGCACGCGACTGCGCATCAGCCGTCCGACGCTGCGCGCTGTGCTGGCGCAACTGGAACGCGAAGGCGTGATCAGCGCGGTGGAGAATAAGAAGCGCCGCATTCTAGCCGTGAGTGCCAAGCAGCCTGGCAAAGCCAGATCGAACATGATCGCGCTGCTGTCTCCCGTGCCGCAGCAGGCGATGCCGCCCTTTGTGCTGTTCTGGGTGGACGCGTTGCGGGAGTTGCTGGCAGAAGCGGGCCACCAACTGGAAGTGCATGCGAGCGCGCACTGCTTTGTGGCGAAACCTGCGGGCGGACTGAAAAAACTCACCCAGCGCGTGCAAGCCGCCGCGTGGGTGCTGTTCCGCTCGGCGCCGGTGATGCAGCGCTGGTTTGCCGAGCAAAACATCGCGACGGTGATCGCAGGATCATGCGCGGACGGGCTGGAGCTGCCATCCGTCGATCTCGATTACCGAGCCACCTGCCGTCATGCCGCGACGATGCTGATGCAAAAAGGGCACCGGCAGATCGCGCTGCTGCTGCCGGGCTCCTCGCACGGTGGTGATGTGGAAAGCGCGCACGGTTTTCGCGAGGCGTTTGCGACCTCGAATGCCGCGCCGATCCTGCTGCAGCACCATGAAACCGCCGAGCAGGTCGTTGAGCAGTTGGATGTGCTGCTGAAGCGCAAACCAGCGCCGACAGCCTTTGTCGTGGCCCGGTCCATTCACACACTGACGGTCATCACGCATCTGCTGCGCAGCGGACACCGGCTGCCGCGTGATTTTGCGGTGGTGTCACGCGATGACGATGCGTTTCTCGAACATGTGGTGCCGCGCGTGACACGCTACTCGGCGGATGCGGCGAAATTTGCGAAGCGGCTGTCAAAGCTGGTGCTGGAGCTGGCGCAAACAGGCCACACGAGCACGAAGCCGGTGCGGCTGATGCCGGATCTGCGACGTGGGGAGACGGCGTGAGGAAATTTAAGCAGCGCCTGACTTGCGCAGCACGAGCAGCACATCGGCATAGCTGTCGTCAAAGCGGCGTGGGTCGGTGATGTCGTAAGTGAAGTCGTAGCACTCGACGAACTCAAGCTCCGGCACCTTGCGCAGCAGCGTCTTCAATTGCGCGGCATTGTAGGTGCGGAACTGCCAGCGCGTCTCCTGCGTGTGCGTGCGGCCCGCGTCGGTGATCTTCAACCGGGTGCGCAAGTCTTCGAGGCGTGATTTGGGGTCGGCAGGCCAGGTGTGTGTGTTGCAAACGACTTCAACAGGCCCACGCCGCGCCACCCAGCGCTCATGCTCCTCTTTGCCAGACTCGTAGTCGGTCAGATGCAGGCCCAGGAAGAACAAACCGCCGGGCCGCAGCGTGGCGGCGACGCGGCGCAGGCACTCGGCGGCGTCTTTTTCTGAGTGGAGGTATTTGAAGGTGCTGACGAGGCAATGAGCGAGGTCAAAACCGCCCTTCAGGCCTTTGGGCAGCTCGAAATTCTGCATCCAGTCCTCCCACAGCCGCGCTTTCAGCCCTGCGGCGGCGAGGCGCTCTTTCGCAAAGGTGATCATGTGGGCGTTGCCGTCGAAACCGTTCACATTCCAGCCGCGCTGTGCCATTTCCAGGGCCAGACGACCGCTGCCGCAGGCCGGTTCCAGCAATCGGCGTCCCCGGGCTGGTCGCGCGTGCTTGGCGAAGGCCGCTTCCAGAAAGTCCGCCTCCTGGCAAGTGCCGTCGTCAAAGACGATGTCGTAATAAAGAGGCGTGTCGTACCAGTCGCGCTGTTCGGTGGGCATGCGGCGCATCATGGCGCATCTACGGGACAGCGCCAGAAAGGAACCTGTCTGATCCGGGGGGCTGAAAATTTCCTCATGGCTCTGGCACTCGATTTGCTGCTTGATTGTTTCAGCTTGGTGGAGATTGATTGCGCCCCCTGCCTCGTAGGCCTCCCGATATGATTGTGTGGGATAATCCTTTCTGGTTTACCAGCTACATCCTTGTGTTCACCGCTCTGTCTGCCTTCGGCGCACACAGAATCAAAGTGCTGTATCATTTTTGGAAGCACCGTGCGAACCCGCCCGTGCCCGCTTCCCAGTTCGACGAGCTGCCGGTGATCACGGTGCAACTGCCCATTTTCAACGAGCTGCATGTCGTGGGGAACCTGCTGCGCACGGTCAGCGCCCTGGATTACCCACGCGACCGCCTGCAAATCCAGGTGTTGGACGATTCCACCGACGAAACCGCCGCCCACGCGGAAAAACTCGCCGCCGAACTCAAGGCTCAGGGTTATGACGTGGATTACCGCCACCGTACAAACCGCAACGGCTTCAAAGCCGGGGCGCTGGACGAGGCTATGGCCGCAGCGAAGGGCGACTACATCTGCATTTTCGACGCGGACTTCCAGCCGCAGCCGGATTACCTGAAAAAAGTGATTCATCACTTCACCGATCCAAAGGTCGGCATGGTGCAGGCCCGCTGGGGGCACTTGAACAAGGAATTCTCCCTGCTCACACGTCTTCAGGCGCTGTTCCTCGACGGCCATCTCGTACTGGAACAAACTGCCCGCAGCCGTCACGGTGAGTTTTTGAACTTCAACGGCACCGCCGGCATCTGGCGGCGCTCCGCCATTACCGAAAGCGGCGGCTGGCAGCATGACACGCTGACGGAAGATCTCGACCTCAGCTACCGTGCGCAGTTGAAGGGCTGGAAGTTCATTTATTTGAAGGATGTCGTCGTTCCCGCCGAGCTGCCGCCGGACATGGATGGCTTCAAAAGCCAGCAACACCGCTGGACGAAGGGTTCCATCCAGGTCTGCAAAAAAATCCTGGGCGATGTGTGGCGCAGCGACATCCCGCTGCGGCTAAAGCTGGAGGCCACCGCGCACCTGACCTCGAATTTCGCCTACCTGCTCACGCTCTGCACACTGGTGCTCATGTATCCGGCAAATTTCGTGATGGGAAGTTCCTGGCACAAGGCGGTGTTCGTCGATGTGCCGGTGTTCTTCTTCGCCTCGCTAAGCGTCGTGGCGTTTTACATCACCGCCCAGGGTGCCCAGAGCCGCTTCGGCTGGCTGAAAGCGCTGCCCTATGTGCCGATGCTGCTCGCGCTCGGCATCGGCATGTCGATCAACAACGGCAAAGCGGTGCTCGAAGCGCTGCTGAACCAAAGCTCCGACTTCGTCCGCACGCCGAAATACGGCATCGAAACCAAGGCGCAGGCCGTGAAACAACGCTCCAAGTACAAGGCTGGCAAATCCATTGCTTTGTGGATCGAGGTTACGCTCACCGGTTACTTCGCCTGGATGATCGCTCTCGCGGCGCAGCGCGGCCAGTGGGGTTCCATTCCCTTCCTGCTGCTGTTTTTCTGCGGCTTTGGCTATGTGGCGGCCGGCTCGCTCATGAAGCGCTTTTCGATGTCCGCCCTTCAGGCTCCGCAGGCGGCCTGAGCGGATCATCTTCGCTGCAACACGAAGCGTCGTGCCTGCGTAGCCTTGGGCCATGACTCGCCTCCTGCTCCTCCCCGCCTTGGGCCTTGCACTGACCGCTCATTCGGCCGAACCGGCCAAAGAAAAACCTTTCACACCCGGCGGCATCTATCGCCATGGCGACATGGAGCGCCCGCGCCCCACGGTGATCACGCCGCCTTCGGAAAACACGCCAACGAGTGATGCCATCGTGCTGTTTGATGGGAAAGACCTCTCCAAGTTCAAGCGGCAGCCGCGCAAAGATGACCCCGACACCTCGGACGTGCCGAAATGGAAGATCGAGAATGGTTATGCCGAGATCGTGGGCAAATCTGGCAGCATTGACACGCGGGACAAGTTCGGCTCCTGCCAGATCCACATCGAGTGGGCCACGCCCGCCGAAGTCGTCGGCAAAAGCCAGGGCCGGGGCAACAGCGGCGTGCTCATCCACGGCTGGGGCGAGGTACAGGTGCTTGATTCGTATGAAAACGACACTTATCCCGATGGTCAGGCCGCCGCGATCTACCACCACTACCCGCCGCTGGTGAATGCCTGCCGCAAACCGGGCGAGTGGCAGAGCTACGACATCATCTGCGAGTGCGCTAAGCTCGATGACAAGGGCAACGTGCTCCAACCAGCCCGCATGACGGTGCTCCACAATGGCGTGCTCGTGCATCACGCCGTGCCGCTGGAGACGAAGGTGCAGGAGTTCGGCTTCGCGCTTCAAGACCACCACAATCCCACACGCTATCGCAACATCTGGGTGCGCCCGCTGCACCGCTACGACGAGAACGCGAAGGCACCGTGATGAGCGGGACCATCCTGGTCCCTCTTTGCATGCGGGGGATCAGGATGATCCCCCTCCTGTTCAGCCCAGCTTCGCGCCAAGGCGTTTCAGCATCGCTTCCAGCATGCGACCGTATTTGACGTAGCTGTCGTACTGCTCCTTGGCCTTCTGCTCAGGAGAAAGATCGTCAGCGGCGCCCGCGCCGTGGAAGACGACGGCGACATGTGGCTCGATGCTGATGTAGCCTTCGTAGCCGGTCTCGACGAGATCCTTCATGATGCGCTCGGTCTGGCCTTCGCCCTCGCCGGGGAAGGTATAGACGGCGTCGTTCTTCGTCTTGTCCCAGATGCCGTCTTTAACGTGAACGTGGGCCATGAAGGGCTTGATGGTCTGGTACATCTCCCAGGCGTCCTGCTTGTGGCCGGGCTTGTCGCGGTCGTCGATGAAGACGGGATTGCCGGTGTCAAAAACCCACTTCATGCCGGGCACGGCCTCGGCCATGCGCCGCACATACGTCGGACTCATGCCGCCCCAGTTCATGCAGTTTTCGTGAACGACGGTGAGTCCTGCGTCGGCTAAGCGTTTGTTGATCTCGATCATGCGCTTGATGCGCTCGGGGGCGAACTGCTCCTCCAGATCCTTGCCGCCCTCGTCCTTGCAGACGGCGTAGCTCATCACGCGGATGAGTTTCGCGCCGAGTCGCTGCATGCGCGGGATAGCGCGAGAGATCTCGGCTTCGGTGATGCTGAAGTCGTCAGTGATTTTTTTGGCCCAGTTGCCGATGAGCGAGCCGAAGCCGCTGATCTTCATGCCACGCTCCTGCAAACGGGCCACGACCTTGTCGAACACCGCCTCGGGAATCTCATGCAGGTTGCCCTTCACACCGTCGATCTCGACGCCACGAGACTCGATGCTGTCCCAGCCGAGTTCCTGGTGAGCCTGGATTTGCACATCAAGAGATGCGCCTGCTTCGTCTGCGATGCCGGTGAGTTTGATCATGGTGGAAAAAGGTAAGTTGGAGCGGGATTGATGGATGGTTGAGGAGGGGATGCAAGGTTCGGCTTTGACAAAACACACCGATGCAGCGGACGGTACCGGATGTCTGACGCAAAATCCGCCACCCGAAGCCTCGAACTCCTGCTGCTGGGCGGCACGCTGCTGTTTTACATCGCCGTCACGCTGCTGGCGAGCCGCCCGGATTTGATCTGGGACGAGGGGCGTTACCTGTGGTTCGCGGAAAATCTCACGCAAGGATTCTATGTCACCCCGGAGAAACCGGATGTCATCAACGGACCGGGCTACCCGCTCGTTCTCTCCGCTCTGCTGATGGTGAAGACACCGCTGCTCGGTCTGCGCATGCTCAACGCGGTCTTCATGGCGCTGGCGGTGTGGTTCAGTTTCCGCGCGGTGCTGCCGTATGCTGGAAAACGCTGGGCGCTGGGCGTGGCGCTCGTGACAGCGCTGCATCCGAGCCTGGTGCGCACCGCACCTTACTTGATGACGGAGGCGCTTGCTTTGTGCTGCATCGCCGGCTTCGCGTGGGCCTTCACGGCGGCTTTGCGGTCGGAAAAATCGAACTGGGGGATGATTCTGGCCGCCGCGTTCGCCTTTGCCTGGCTGACGCTCACGCGGGTGTTCTTTGGCAATGTGATCATGGCCTCAATTGCCTTCCTCATGCTGCTGCTGCCGTTTTGGAAAAGCCAGCGCACAGTTTTATGGCGGGCGCTTGCTGTTTTGGCGCTGGCCTTCGCCATGTGCGTGCCATGGCTGGCCTACACGAAGTCGAAGACTGGCGAAACGCTCTGCTGGTCCACGAACGGCGGAGAACTGCTCTACTGGGCCACCAGCACGCACGAGGGTGAAAACGGCCACTGGTTTTCCGAGGAGGACGCGCAAAACAAGCCCGAACTCGTCGCCAACGGCCACCGCGACTTCTACAAGGCGAACTACTACCTCCCGGTGAAAGAGCGCGAGGCCGCGCTGAAGAAAAAGGCGCTCGAAAACATCCGCGCCAATCCAACAGGCGTGCTCAAGAACTGTTTGAGCAACTGGGGCCGCCTCATTTTCGGCTTTCCGCGTTCTTACCAGGCCGAGGAGTTGATCATGCTCGTGCTCGTCGCCGTGAATGGACCGCTGGTGCTGGCGGTGTTGACAGCGTTGTGGGTCGGCTGGCGGTGTCGAGGCACGATTCCCGCTGAAATCCTGATTTTGGCCCTCATGGCCTTCATCTACCTCGGCGGCACCAGCCTGCTGCCTGGATTGCCACGGTACACGATCGTCGTCTGGCCGTGGATCGGTCTGGGCCTGGCGACGATCGTGTCACGTCATTTGAAAGTCAGTCTAAGTCCGAAGCTTCTTCCCCCTTGAGCTTAGTCTCGTTGACCATATTTGACATAATTTCCATAATTCAACCTTGCCGGATCTTTCGCTGTCTATTATGCTTCGTCCTTAATATGAAATTGGTCGCATCATCAGACTCCCGGCCCTCCAAAGTTCTCGTGTGCCTCGGCACACGGCCTGAGCTCATTAAATTCGCGCCCATGATCAAGGCGCTGAAAAGCCGGGGCGTGGATCTCGTCACCGTGAACACCGGCCAGCACTCGGATCTGTTGGAGCCGCTGTTTGAGCTGTTCGGCATACGACCCTGCTACAATCTGGAGGCCATGAAGGCCGGGCAGAGCCTCAACGCCCTCGGCAGCCGACTGCTAGAGCGGTTGGACCCTGTTTTGGAGAAGGAAAAACCTGATCTGCTGATCGTACAGGGCGACACATCCACCGCAGTGATGGGTGCCATGGCCGCCTTCAACCGCCGTATTCCGGTGGGTCATCTGGAGGCAGGTCTGCGTTCGGGAAATCCTCACAGCCCCTTCCCGGAGGAGATGAACCGCCGCATCGTCGGCCAGATCGCCGCGTACCACTTTGCCGCCACGGAGCGCAACCGCCGCACCCTGCTCGACGAGGGGGTTCCTGCCGACACGATTCACCTCGTGGGCAATACCGTGGTCGATGCACTGCGCCACACGCTGCTGACCAAGCGTCCCGGCAAGAGCGTTGAGCTCATGCAGCAGTGGACGGGTGGCAAACGCCTCGTGCTCGTGACCACCCACCGCCGCGAGAATTTTGGCGAGACAATGAGCCAGCATCTGCGGGCGTTGCGCGAGTTCATCGAGCGAGAAAAAGACCTCTGCATGATTTTCCCGGTGCATCCCAATCCCAATGTCCGCGTCGCCGTCGCCACCGAGCTGGGGCAGCATCCACGCATCCGCCTGACAGAACCGATGGGTTACTGTGACTTTGTGCATCTGCTCTCACAGACCTGGCTCATCGTCTCCGACTCCGGCGGCATCCAGGAAGAGGCCACCGCGCTCGGCAAGCCGATGATCGTGCTGCGCGAGAACACCGAGCGCCCCGAGGCCGTGGAGTGTGGTGTGGCGCGTCTCGTCGGCGAGTCACCCGTGCTCCTGGGTGAAATGCTACGCACAGCACTGATCGACGAAGTCTGGCACGCCAGCGCCAACAACTCCCGCGATGTCTTTGGCGACGGCCAGACCGCCGAGCGCGTGTGCGATATCCTGTTCGGAGCACCACCCCAAACAATCTCAATGGCACCCATGCGCTTCGCAGCCTGATTTTTTGCCTCTGTTTCGCGTCATGAAGCCTGCCGCCAGCATCTCGCTCGATCTCGACAACCTCTGGAGCTACCTGAAAACTCAGGGAGTTCCGGGCTGGGAGAGTTTTCCGGGTTATCTGGACGTGGTCGTGCCGCGCATCCTTGATGTGCTTGAGCGCTGCGGGCAGCGCATCACCTTTTTCATCGTCGGCCAGGATGCCACGATCGAGTCGAACCGTGCCGTGTTAAAACAAATCGCCGATGCCGGGCATGAGATCGCGAATCACTCGTTCATGCACGAGCCTTGGCTGCATCTTTACAGCCGCGAGCAGCTTCACGAGGAAATCGGCGGCGCGGAAAAAGCTATCGCCGCCGTCACCGGCAAGCAGCCGCGCGGTTTTCGTGGCCCAGGTTTCAGCACCTCGCCCTTGGTGCGCGAGGTGCTTGCCGAGCGCGGTTACGCCTATGACGCCTCCCTTTTTCCCAGCGCTCTCGGCCCTGTGGCGCGTCTGTTCTTTTTCCTAAACTCCAAGCTCAGCGCCGAAGAGAAAGCACAGCGCAAAGGCCTCTACGGCAAGTTCAGCGACGCCTTCGGCACGCTGCGGACTTTTGCCTGGGACAACGGCCTCATTGAGCTGCCGGTGACGACCATGCCGCTGCTGCGGCTTCCGGTTCACACGACCTACCTGATGTTCCTGGCGCAGAAGTCGGAGCCTCTGGCCAAACTCTACTGGAACACGGCCGTTTTGCTCTGCCGCCTGCGCGGTGTCGCGCCTTCGCTGCTGCTGCACCCCACGGATTTCCTCGATGTGCAGGACGTGCCGCAGATGAGCTTCTTCCCCGGCATGAAACTGCCTGCGGCAAGGAAGATCGCCATCGTTGAGCACGCCATTCGCGCTCTGCAACAGCACTGGCAGACCGGCACGATGAGCCAGCACGCCGAATCCATTCACGCCGCCACTCCCAAGCTCACGCATCTAAGCACCCTGCAAGCCTGACCCCAAAAACCAAAAAAAGAACGCCATGAAAACACCGACTCAAGTCAACGAGATCGCCATTGTGCTGCCGGCCTACAATGAGGAAAAGGACCTGCCGGTCCTGCTCGAAAACATCCGCTCAAAGATGGCGGACATGCCGTTCAAATACACCGTCGTCGTCGTCGATGACGGCTCCAAGGACCGCACGGCGGAAATCGCCCGCGAGGCAGCCAAGGTGATGCCTCTCAAGCTCGTGCAGCATGAGGTGAACAAGGGGCTCGGTGAAGGCATTCAGACCGGCCTGCGCGAAGGCTGGCTCATCGGCGATGTCGTTGTCGTCATGGATTCCGACAACACCCACAACCCGGTGTACATCCAGGACATGGTGAAAATCATCCGTGAAGGCGATGCCGATGTGGTCATCGCCTCGCGCTTTCAGTCCGGCAGCGTGGTTCAGGGCGTGCCTTTCATCCGCGTGATCCTGAGCTGGGGCTGCTTCCTCATGATGAAAGTGCTGCTGCCCTACCGCAACGTGCGCGACTACTCCACCGGCTTCCGCGCCTACCGCAGCCTCACGCTGGGCCGCCTGATCAAAAACGCCGGCCCACGGTTCCTCGAAGAGAGCAGCTTTGCCTGCATGCTCGAGTTGCTGCTGCGCCTGCGCTGGCTGGGTGCCCGTGCGGCGGAAATTCCCTACACGCTGCGTTACGATCTCAAGATCGGTGTGAGCAAGATGCGCATCCTGCGCACCATGCGCCGCTACTTCACCGTGGTCGGCCGTTATTGGGCCAAGGACGTGTTGCCGCAGGCTGAGGAGCCCTCGCTTAATGAGCTCCGCGACCAGCTCGGATCTCGTGCATGATTGGGGCTTCATTCGATATTAGCCCTTCATGCGCCCAGTCACTCACTCCATCGCGGTGCTCGGCGGTGGCATCTCCGGCCTCACCTGCGCCCTGCGCCTCGCCCAGGCGGGCAAATGCGTGACACTGATCGAAGGCTCCGGCCAGCTCGGTGGTCTCGGCACCTTCTTCGAGCATGACGGCCGCTCCTTTGAAAAATTCTACCACTGCATGCTGCCCAGCGACGGGCCGCTGCTGCGCGTGCTGGAGTCACTCGGCATCCATGATGACGTTTACTGGAAGCCCACCACCTTCGCCTATGCGCATCAGGGCAGGTTTTTCCCGCTCAACACCGCGCTCGATCTGTTGAAGTTTGCCCCGCTGCGCTACATGGATCGCATCCGCGTCGGCATCACCGGCTTGTATGGCCGTCTCGTTTCCGACAAAGGGCTCGATAACATCACCACGGTGAAATGGCTCACCCGGCTCAGTGGAGCACGCGCCTTCACGAAATTCTGGCAGCCGATGCTTGAGGCCAAATTCGGCGACCGCTACCACGACGTCCCCGCGCTTTGGTTCTGGACCCGCTTCAACCGCGAGAAGGGCGAATCCAAAGGCGAGTGCAAAGGCTACATCAAAGGTGGCTACAAGCACATCACCGACACCTGCGCCCGCGTGCTGCGCTCGCTCGGTGCCGAGATCCGGCTCAGCACGGCCGTGCAGGGCATCGATCTCGATGCCGAGGGCCGCGTCACCGTCACCACTGCCGCAGGCAGCGAAAAATTTGACCAGATCGTCATCACGCTGCCCACACCGCAGGTGGAGAAGCTCCTCGGCCCCGTCATGCGCGCGCAAATGCCAGCGCTCGACACCACCACCGATTACCAGGGCGTCATCAACTGCCTCCTGTTCCTCAAAAAGCCCCTCACCACGCATTACTGGGTCGCCACGCCGGAAAGCGAGCATCCCTTTGACGGCGTCGTCGAAACCTCCACGCTCACGGACACCAGCGACCGTGGGGAGCGCCACGTCGTTTATCTCACCAAGTACCTGCATCGCGAAGACCCACGCTTCATGCAGGCGGATGACAGCATTCGGGCCGCGTGGATTCCCGCGCTGAAAAAACTTTTTCCGCAGTTTCAGGACGCGGACATCGAAACCACCTTCATCTTCCGCGCTCCGTTCGTCGAGCCCATCTACAAACTCGGTCAGATGCAGCTCCGCCCGCCGGAGGAACTGGTGCCAAACAAGGTCTATCTCTCCAACACCGCGCAGGTCTATCCTGTCGTCACCTCCTGGAACGGCAGCGTCATTCAAGCCGAGCACACCCTGGACGTGATGGGCGTTTCACCGGTCCCGGTCCTTGGTTCCAACACCGCCGCCTTGAAACCCGCGAAACTGCCCGCCAGCGCCCCGCCGCCACGTTCAGTCGTGGTAAAGGCCTGAAACCTCAAGCCAGCAAGGCCGCCGCATTGCTCGACTGAATCGTCCGCGCCGGTGCAGCCATGATCGCGGACTCCTGCATCTTCAGGCGGGCCGACTCCCAGTAAAACACCGGCGCAAAAGAGCCAAACACCACACGCTCCAGCGGCCAGGTCTTGAGCAGATTGTCCACCCCGCCCACACTCTCGATCATAGCGAAATCGAGCCATACGTTCGGACAGTCCTGCAAATGCCGCAGCACCATCGCCGCGCTCGCGTTCAGCAGCATCACTCGCGTGTCCTTCATCTCACGCATGATCGCCGTCAGAGGCTTGAGATCGACCGGAGCCGCGCGCACCTGCGGATGCTGCGTTCGTTCATCCTCCATCTGCGCCACGAGCTGCACCAGCAGCCGATGCTTGCCCGCCAGCGTCAGCAGCTCGCGAAACGAAGGCGTTTCGAGTGTGTAACCGTGATAATTCGGATGCAGACGGATCACCCGCATACCGTGTTCTTCCGCGCAGCGCTTCACATCGTCCTGCCAGGCAGGCAACGTGAGGTTGACCGTGCCGCAGGGGCGAAACAGGGAGTTCTCGCAGGCCTGTGCCAGTTCACGGTTCACAGCAGCCACATCACGCCGCAGCAGTCCTTCAAACGCGCCCGCCCAGGCCTCGGTGACGCCGCGCTGTTGCAATCCCTGGGCAAACTGCGCCGCATTTTCAGCCCCGAGCCGCCGAAAGGGATTCGCGCCGAGATACACATGGCAGTCGATGAGCCTGGTGTCATCCGCCGCCGTCAAAACGGTGGCCGCCAGCGCCGCGCTGGAGCCTGCCAGAAAGTTTCTGCGATTCATGCGGCCAGTTTGAACAACCTGGGACGAGTTGGAAAGCATTTCCTCGCGCCTTGCACTGTTCGCCGGCACGCGTAGCCTTGCCGCCGAAGATGAACTGGTACTTCAACAACGCCGGAGCCGCCGAAGGGCCGATGGATGAAGCCGCGATGAGCCAACTGGCCCGCGAGAAGAAGCTTGCCTCCGATTCGCTCGTCTGGCACGCCGGACTCGACGCCTGGCAGACCGTCGCGGCGCTCTCACCTTCATGGTGGGCCGCCTCCTTGCCCACGCCTGCGGGCAGACCCGCCCCCGTGGAGGAAAAGAAACCTGTGAAAGCCAAACTTGCGGGCGATGGCCGCCGACTGTCCAGCCCGAACGCGCCAACCACGGAAAGCGACGAGAAAAAAGAAGGCGGCGGCCTGCTCAAGCGCTTGTTCGGCTTCGGCAAAAAGAAAAGCTAAGCCTCAATGCCCTTGGCTTTCAAAATCGGCAGCATCAGATTTCGCAGATTGTCGCAGAAGATCTTTTGTTTGTCGGCGTCGCTGATCTGCGCGCCGTGAACCTTGGCAAGCTGGCTGGCGAAACTACGCCCGCCGCAGTCGCTGCCATAGATTACGCGAGAGGCACCCAGCTCACGCACCGCCATCTCGGTGATGCCTGCGGTGGGATCCGAACCGGCGAGATCGGCATACAGGTTGGTTTGCTCACGAATCGCGCGAATGCCCAGCTCCCAGGTGCCGCCCGTGTGGCCGCAGATGATGGGAACCTCGGGAAAGCGCCGCGCCAGCGTCACCAGATCGTCCGGTGTCGATTCACCGGGGTAGTTGCCGTTTGTTTTGAACCAGGTGTGCTGAAAAATGACCGCCTTCAACTCCGCCGCGCGCCGGATGATCGCATCAATCGCCTCCACGCTGCATTTTTCCGCCACCCACAGCTTCACGCCCACCATCGGCCCGTTGGCGACGCAGCGTTCGAGCTCGGCGAGGCTTTCCTCAGGATGTTTGGCGCTCACATAAACAAAACCAAACGCCCGATCCGGGAACTTGGCGATCGCACGCAGCACCTCGCTGTTTTGCTGAACCAGATCGGCCGGGGACGGATCTTGCGACCACTTCAAGCCCATGTACACGCACAGCCGCTCAATGCCCATGCGGTCGGCATACACGAGCAGCGCCTTGAGACGTTCCTCCGGCGTGAGCCCAGGAACGCCGGAAAGATGACAGTGCAGATCCCAGATGCGCATGATGTGCCAAGTGAAGCGGAAGCTGCTTTCCACGGCAATGTTTTCTTTGCGGGCGGATGTGGGCGCTTCATTTTGCCCAATGCCCTCCACCAAGCTCACCGATGTCCGTGTCACCGCCGCCGAAGTGTTTTTCCTTCCCGTCACGATGCGCGTGCCGCTCAAGTTTGGCCCGGAGACCGTGACCAGCGCTGTTTGTCTGCGTGTGCGCGTGACGGTGGCCGATGGCAGCGGCAAAACCGCCCAGGGCTGGGGCGAGACACCGCTCAGCGTGTCCTGGGTCTGGCCCAGCTCCCTGAGCGTGGCGGTGCGTGCCCAGCGCATGCAGGATTTCTCCACGCTGCTAGCGCAGCGCCTCGTGGAGAGCGGCCTGACCGGCCACCCGATGGAAATCGGGCACGATTTCATGCACGGCACGCTCGCGGCCACTTTGAAGGAAGCCAATCAAGCAGCTGGAGGCGATGAAATGCCCTATCTTGGCTCCCTGGTGGCATTCAGCGCCTTCGACATCGCCGTTCACGATGCCTACGGCGTGCTGCATGACCGCGACATCTACTCGACCTACAACGCGGAGTTCATGAGCCGCGATCTCTCCGCCTTCATCACGCCAGAAGACGGCAGCGGCATCGATTTCAAAAGCCGTTACCCGCAGGACTACCTGGTGATGAACGCGCCGAAACAACTGCCTGTGTGGCATCTCGTTGGCGGTGTGGACGCGCTCGAAGCCGCCGATCTGAACGGCACCGAGCCGCAGGACGCGCATCCGCTACTGCTGGCCGACTGGATCAAGCGCGACGGTCTGAAGTGCCTCAAGGTGAAGCTGCGCGGTACGGATGCGGCGTGGGACTTCGAGCGCATGCAGCGCGTGGGCCGCATCGGCCTCGCCGGTGGTGTGACTTGGTTCAGCGCCGACTTCAACTGCACCGTGAAGGAGCCTGCTTATGTGAATGCCATCCTTGACCGCCTGCTGGCCGAGGAGCCGGAAATTTTCGCCCGCACGCTCTACGTCGAGCAGCCCTTCCCATACGATCTTGAGGCGCATCAGATCGACGTGCGCAGTGTTTCCGCGCGCAAGCCGCTATTCCTTGATGAAAGCGCCCACGACTGGGAGTTTGTGCGCCTTGGCCGTCGTCTCGGCTGGTCCGGCGTGGCGTTGAAGACCTGCAAAACACAAACCGGTGCGCTGCTAAGCCTGTGCTGGGCCAAGGCGCACGGTATGCCGCTTATGGTGCAGGATTTGACCAATCCGATGCTCGCCATGATCCCGCACGTCCGCCTCGCCGCGCATGCGGGCACGATCCAGGGCGTGGAATGCAACGCGATGCAGTTTTATCCCGATGCCTCGCTGCCGGAGCAGGAGATTCACCCCGGCCTGTTTCAGCGTCGCGGCGGCATCGTGGATCTCAGCACGCTCAGCGGCCCCGGATTTGGCTATCGCGTGGATGAGGTGAAGCGCGTCGTCTCCTGAGCCCCTAAGGCTTGTTCCGCGCGGCGCGTTTGCGCTCGGCCAGCACGGCGGTGTGATATAGAAGCTGGCGATAACTGTCCAGCCAGTTCGTGGTGCCCGCAGGATTCATCGCCTTGGCCTGGCTGGCCCAGAGATAGGCAAACTCGGCCTGCTCATACTTGCCGATCCGGTGGTAATGCATGCCAAGCGCCATGCGCGGCTCCTCATACAACGGCGCCAGCACGAGGGCGCGCTGGATGGCCGCCAGCGCCTCGTCATGTTTGCCAGCGGCATCCAGCGCGTCCGCCAGCGCCAGTTGATAAAGATGGCTGTAAGGGTTCAGCATGTTGGCCCGCGTCAACTCCCACACCATCTTGTCAATGAGACGACGGCGCTCTTCGTCAGGCATGCCCGGTTTGTAAGAGTCCATCAAGGCCAGGCCGTGTTGGTAGGCCAGAACCGCGTTGCGCGGGTCGGTCTCTGCCGCACGCGCGAAATTGCGCAGCGCCAGCACGGTCTCTCCGCGCTTGTTCTGCACCTGGGCGACGGCGAAATGCGCGTCAGCTACGCCGAATACGGCCGCGCCGCCGATCATCGCCGCCGAGGCCGCCAGCATCACGATTTTCATCAGAAACCGCAGTCCCCAGATGCGGCGTGATTTGAACACCTCGCTCTCGTTGCCCGGATTTGCCAGCAGGCCGAGCACCATCGTGCCCAGAAGGGCGATGACCGGCACATGACCGTGAAACTCAAACACGGCATGGACCAGCGTGGCCACGAGCGCGGCGATGCCGCCGAGCGTCAGCGCCAGCGTGTTGCTGCCGAGTTTTCCGGTGGAGGGGAACTTCTCGGCGGCAAACCAGCGCAGAAACCGGATGCCGTTCATCAGATGGGCCAACACCACCAGCAGCAGCAGCGCCAGCCCGGCCCAGCCATAGTCTGCCAGCATCTGCAGGTATTCATTGTGCGCAAACAACGAGTCTCCCGTCTGCGCCGAAGCCTCGGGGTCACGATGTGTGATCCCGCCGACATAGAACATGCGCGAGCCCGCGCCGATCCACGGCGATTCCGCATGCTGCGCCAGCGCCGCGTGCCAGATGTGCAGACGCATGTCATCCCCTAGCGGCGTGACAAGCTGGCGCGTGAGCATGGAATCCTCGTTCACCTTGTAAAAAGCGCCACCGGCCGCGCCTGAGACCAGAATCAACGCGATCACCAGCCACTTGAACAGTGGCCGCTGCGTACGCCACACGGTCCACAGCATCAGCAGCACAAACACCACACCTCCGGCAGCTAGGCCTAACATCGCCGCACGGCTGACCGTCAGCGCCACGCCCGCCAGCATCGCCAGGATGCCAAACCCCAGCAGCAGCCGGGAAACAATGTGAATCCGTGCAAACAACATCACCCCCGCCGAGAGAAACACCGCAAATGAGAGGAATGCCGCGAGGTGGTTTGGATTGTTGAAGAAGCCGCCGATGCGTCCTGGCGGGAAGGTGCGGAAGAAACCTGGCACGAGATGGAAGTCCCAGCGACCTTTGAAATTCAGCCACCCTGCGGCCAGATTCCCCGCCACCAGCACCAGCAGCACGCCCACGATGCCCAGCCGCCACTTCGGGTGACTCGCCGCAGTCACCGTCATCAGATAAGTCACAAAACAGGCCAGCAGCATGACCGCGTCCTCACGCGCAAACACCTCCACCGGCGATGCCCAGGCCCGCCAGCCGATGTAAGCCGTCAGGGCAAGCACGGTGAACAAGCACCAGTCATTCGGCTGAAAGCTCACCCGCAGTTTCCACCGCAACGCCGCCAGCAATCCCGCCAGGCCGATCAACGCGCATCCCGGCCAGAAAAACAGCAGCCGCGTCTCCGTGCCGAGCAAACCGGTCACGAACAGGCCGAGGAGGAAAAGAATGAGGGCAAGTTTCTGCATCAAGCCGAAAGCTCACCGCTGACGCGCGAAAGCGCAAGCCTGGAGCGCGTCTGGAACGTGGAGCGCACGCGTCCCGCGTGCTGACTTCGGCGTCCCCGCCGAAGTCCGTCCCTGAAACACCCACTGGATCTGCCATGATCTGCGAGTCAAAGTGAGCGATAGAACGGTTTCTCGCGAGACGCGGGAAACAGCACGCGAGGACGCGTGCGCTCCATCAAAGAGGGAGCGGCTGATCCTCGCCGATGACCTTCACTTCCATCTCCAAGGTCACGCCGCGTTCTTGGAGCGCGGTTTCTTTGATCTGGGCGACCAAATCGAGCACCTCACGCGCTGTCGCCCCGCCTTGGTTGACAATGAAATTGCCGTGGACGTCCGAAACGATGGCTTTGCCGACACTGCGACCTTTGAGGCTCAAATCGTCGATCAATTTGCCAGCTCCGCAGATCTCCGGGTTCTTGAAGGTGCATCCGGCGCTGGCACCAACAGGCTGGCTGGTGCGGCGTTTGTGATGTGAGGCGGCGAGTTTGGCATCGATCTCGGTTGGCGCGGCAGGCGAGCCTTTCAGAACGGCGGAAACAACATAGCGTTCCTCGAATTCTGGCACGCTGCGGTAGTGATGCGTGATTTCAGCCAGCGGTTTCTCTTTGATGCTGCCATCCGTGTCGATGAAACGAACGCTGACGATTTGATCGAAGGTTTCGGTGCCCATGGCACCTGCGTTCATGCGTATGGCACCGCCGAGATTGCCGGGAATGCCTTCCATCCACTCGAAACCGCCGATGCCGGCCTTGCGCGCCGCGCTGGCGATCTTTTTGAGGCGTGCTCCAGCACCGGCGGTGATTTCATTGCCGTTCACGGCAACATTTTCGAAGTCGCCCTTCGGATGAATGACCGCGCCGCAAATGCCGCCGTCTTTGACGAGCAAATTCGAGCCGCGGCCGATCACGCGGATCGGCATCGACGCCGAACGCAAATAGCGCACGACTTCAGCGAAGGACGCTTCGTTGCGCGGCTCGATCCAATACTGCGCGGGGCCGCCGATGAGCCAAGTGGTGTGGCGGCTCATGGGCTCATAAAGCCGTGCCACGCCGCCACCGTTGTGTTCAAGGATGCCGCAGAGTTTTTCGAGCACGGGCAGGTCGCGCGCGATACAGCGGCCCACTTCGTGAACGTTGCCCGCGCCCAGGGTGATGAGCAGATCGCCGGGGCGCAGCGCATTGCCGACTTTGTCACGCGCGATGAGCATCGTGGGCGTGCTGGCGGTCTTGGTGTGGTCGTTTTGCAGGCGCACCTCTTCGAGGATCGTCTCGCCGCTGACGCCGGGAAGCGGCTTTTCGCTCGCCGGATAAACATCGGTGACAAACAACTCGTCCACGGCAGCAAAACTCGCGCCGAACTCCTTTTTGAGCAGTTGCGTGCGGCTGTAACGATGCGGCTGAAACAGGCAGACGATGCGCTCGGCATTCAAGCCCTTCGCGGTGGCCAGTGTGGCGGCGATTTCGCTCGGATGATGGCCGTAGTCATCGACGACGGTGAAATGCTCGCCGCTGTGCCGGATCTCAAAACGACGCTTCGCGCCACGGAAGGTGCGCAAGGCATGCTGGATGGCCTCAAACGTCACGCCGCAGCGTGTGGCGAGCGCGATGGCAGCGAGCGCGTTGGAAACGTTATGCCTGCCCGGAATGCCGAGAGTGACGCTGCCGAGCAGCATGCCTCTTTGGTACACGTCAAACACGGAGTGATCCGGCTTCATCGAGAGGATGTTCGCCGAGAAGTCATGATCGCGGTCCCAGCCGTAGCTGACACCTTGCGGGCCAGCGCAAACCTCGCTGGCAACGGGATCTTCGGCGCAAAAAACCCAATGTCCCCGTGTCTGGCTCAGCACCTGACGGAACACAGCCTTGATGGCCTCGATGCCGTCATAGAAGTCGAGATGCTCGGGCTCGATGTTGAGCACAATGGCATGCTCGGGATGGAAGTTGACCAGCGTACCGTCGCTTTCATCGCCCTCGGCCACAAACAGCTCGCCCTCGGCATCCCAGTGCGCGTTGGAACCAAGAATCGGAATCTCCGCGCCGACGTAGTGACTCGGTTTGAGCCCGCCCTGGCGCAACACATGCGCGGTGAGCGCGGAGGTGGTCGTTTTGCCATGTGTGCCGCAGACGACGACGCCTTTCTTGTTTGCCATCACGGCGGCGAGCGCCTCGGCGCGTCGAATGAGCGGGATGCCCTGCTTGTAGGCTGCCTCATAGGCCACATTCCCCGGCTTGATGGCGCTGGAGTAAATGACCATGTCGCAGTCCTCGACCTCCTTGTCGCAATGCTGCGGGAAGAACTGCAATCCGAGTTTTTGCAGCCGCTCCGTTTCAAGCGTTGTCGCCTTGTCCGAACCGCTAACCTTGTGACCGAGGCCCAGCAGCAGCAGCGCCAATCCGCTCATGCCTGAGCCTGCGACACCGATGAGGTCGATGCGCATGGGATGACGGCTTTCTTTGAGGAGGCTGAGTACGGCGTGGGTCATGTGGATAGGCGTGAAAGCTAATCGCAGCTTTCACGCCGGGCAAACACACGTTGGAGCGTGAAACACCAATGCTTTAATCAGGACGGCCTCAGTCCTCGCTGCTGGCAGCGAGGGCGGCGATGACGTTGATGTCTTCGAGGGTCGTCGTGTCTCCTTTGATCAGTTCACCGGCGGCGACCTGCTTCAAAAGACGGCGCATGATCTTGCCGGAGCGCGTCTTGGGCAGCGCGGCGGCGAAGCGGACTTCATCCGGCGTGGCGACGGGACCAATGACCTTGCGGACGTGCTTCTTCAGTTCTTCACCAAGTTCGCGGCTGGTCTTGATGCCTTCCTTGACGGTGACGAAGCAGACGACGCCCTGGCCTTTCAACTCATCCGGGCGGCCCACCACGGCGGCTTCAGCGACGGATGGGTGCGAAACGAGGGCGCTCTCGACTTCGGCGGTGCCGAGGCGGTGACCGGCGACGTTGAGCACGTCGTCAATGCGGCCGATGATCCAGATGTAGCCATCCTTGTCGCGGCGTGCTCCGTCGCCAGCGAAGTACCAGCCTTTGAACTCGCTCCAGTAAGTTTCTTGGTAGCGTTTTTTGTCGCCCCAGATGCCACGCAGCATGGACGGCCAGGGCTTCTTGATGACGAGTTTGCCCTGTTCGTTGGGGCCGACTTCCTTGCCCAGATCATCGACGATGCCGACCTCGACACCGAAGAACGGCAACGTGGCGGTGCCGGGCTTGGTCGGAATGGCTCCAGGGATCGGCGTGATCATGTGGCCGCCGGTTTCGGTCTGCCACCAGGTGTCAACGATGGGGCATTTGCCGCCGCCGACCTTGTGGTGATACCACATCCAGGCTTCGGGATTGATCGGCTCACCCACGGTGCCAAGCAGGCGCAGGCTGCTCAGATCGTGCTTCTTGAGCCATTCGTCGCCCCACTTCATGAAGGCGCGGATGGCGGTCGGCGCGGTGTAGAAGACGGTGACGGCGTATTCTTCGATGATCCGCCAGAAGCGGTCGTTCTCCGGCCAGTTCGGAGCGCCTTCATACATGAGGCAGGTCGCGCCGAGGGCCAGCGGGCCATAAACGATGTAGCTGTGGCCGGTGACCCAGCCGATGTCGGCCGTGCACCAGTACACATCGTCGTCACGCAGGTCGAAGACGTATTTGCAGGTCATCTGCGCGTGCAGAAGGTAGCCAGCAGTGCTGTGCAGGATGCCCTTCGGCTTGCCGGTGCTACCGCTCGTGTAAAGGATGAAGAGATCCGCCTCGGAATCGAGCGCCACAGGCGCGCAGTGCGCATCGACGTACTCCAACTCACGATTCCACCACACGTCCCGGCCTTCTTCGATATGAACTTCCTGGCCGGTGCGCTTGTAAACAATGACCGTCTTGACCGGCGTGTCGCCGCCTCGAAGAGCATCATCAACATTCTTCTTCAAAGGCACCACCGCTCCGCGGCGATAGCCGCCGTCCGCAGTGATGACAATCGCGGCGCCACTGTCGAGCACGCGGTCCTTGATCGACTCGGCGCTGAAGCCGCCGAAAATGACGCTGTGCACAGCACCGATGCGTGTGCAGGCCAGCATGGCAATCGCGGCCTCCGGGATCATCGGCATGTAGATGATGACGCGGTCGCCTTTCTTGACCTTGTGACGCTTCAGCACGTTGGCGAAGCGGCAGACCTCGCGATGGAGCTGCTGGTAGGTGAAGACGCGCTTCTCACCGGGCTCGCCTTCCCAGATGAGCGCGGCCTTGGTCTTGCGCGGGCCGTCCAAATGACGATCCAGGCAGTTCTCGCTGACGTTGAGCTTGCCGCCGGTGAACCATTTCGCGTTGGGGCACTTCCAGTCGAGCACCTTGGTGAAGGGTTTCGTCCACAGCAGCTCCTTCGCCTCACGACCGAAGAACTTGTCCGGGCTTTTCAGCGACTCGGCGTGCATCGCCTTATACTGCGCCATGCTGCTGATGCGGGCTTTTTTGGCAAACTCGGCGCCAGGCTTGAACACGCGGTTTTCGACAAGAAGGCTTTTGCTGGAAACCTTGGCGGCGGGTTTGGCGGCTTTCTTCGGGGTGGGTTTGGCGGCGGCTTTCTTGCTCATGGCTGGGTTGGGGCGGCGATTGGGAGGCGCAGATTAGAGGCCGGAGCCGCTTTTACGCAAGGCCAAGCTCACATGCTTAACTTCGCCTTGCCACACCGCCCCCACGCCCTAGGATGGCCGCTCTTTCGTCATGTTATTTCTGCGCATCAGCCTACTTCTGTCCCTCTCCGTCGTTGCTTTCACCACGGTCAAGGCCCAGACCTACTCCAACCGCATCGTCGCCGTCGTCGATGGCGTGCCTATCGCCGCATCCGAGGTGCGGGACACGATCACGGCCCAGGAGCAGATTTTGCGCTACCAGCACCAGAACGACCCGGCCCGCCTGGCCAAGGAACTCGCCGAAGTGCGCGCCTCCGCCGTCGAAAGCCTCATCGACCGCGAAATCCTGCTCGCCGAGTTCAGAAAAATCGGCGGTGTCATCAAGGGCCAGTACGTCGATGACGATGTCAACACCATCATCCGCGAGAGCTTCAAGGGCAACCGCGACGCCTTCGTGGACGAGCTGGCCAAAACAGGCATGAGCGTGAAAAAGTTCCGCGAGCAACGCGAGAAGATGATCGTCATGAACGTCATGCGCGCCCGCCATTCCGGCGATCACCCGCCGGCCACCCCGCGGGAGGTCGAGGACTTCTACAACAAGCATGTGGACAAGTGGCGCGAGGGTGACCAGATCAAGATCTCCACCATCTCCATTCCCAAATTCAGCGGCGAAGCCGGCTCATCGCCTGAAAAGCAGAAAAAGCTCGCCCAGGAGCTGCGCTCCAAGATCGTCAACGGCGGCGACTTTGCTGCGGCGGCCAAGGCCTACTCCCAGGACAGTCACGCTGAAAACGGCGGCTCGTGGGACTGGATGGCCAAGACCGACATGATGCCTGCCATCGCCAACGCGGCCATGGAACTCAAGACCGGCGGCATCAGCCCCATCATCGACCAGGAGACCAGCTACATCATCGTTGCGTGCGATGCGAAAAAGCTCGGCACCGCGCCCCCGCTGGAAAAAATGCGGCCTGAGATCGAGCGGATGATCAACCAGGAGAAATCCAAGGACAACATCGACAAGTGGATGGAGTCCATCCGCAAGAAGCACGTCATCAAACGCTTCTAAAAACAGCGAACCCCGTCGCCCCCGTGATTCAGATCGTTTTCAACGACATCAGCGCCGCCGAGCTCTCGCAGCTTCCCACGCAGACCCAGTTTCACCTGCTGGAAGCGTTGAACATCCAGCCTGCCGACATCGACGAGGCGATCCTCGCCAAACGCTATGGCGTCCTAGAGCGTGGCGGCAAAAAACTCTACCGCTGTCGTGCGGGAGACCACCGCATCTACTTCGGCATCGTCGAGGGCAATGTGCGCGTTCACCGGGTGCTGCACAAAAACACCCTCACCGACTTCCTCTTCCGCAGCAACCTCCCCGGTGGCGGCGAAGACGAGGAGTTGAGCAAATCCAAGAGCTTCTGGCACCTCATCGACGAAGGCGCGAAGACCTTGAAAGTCGCTTAGGCTCCCGAAATGACGAATTCCGAATGACGGAATGACGAATTCGCCTGACCTCTGACCAATAGGCATTCGTCATTCCACATTCGTCATTTTGCCACCATGCTCACCCTAGACGCCCTGCTTTCGGATGAATCCCTGCGCCAGCAGGAGTTTCCGGTCATCAAAGACAGCCTGTTCCTCGCGCATGCGGGTGTCACCATCCTGCCACGCCGTGTCACACGCACGATGCAGGATTACCTCGAACAATGCAGCCTGCGCATGCAGGAGTATCCCGAGGCCTGGCGGGCGGTGAATGAAACCCGCGTCGTCGCGGCCGAATTGATCGGCGCCAAGGCCAGTGAGATCGCGCTCATTGGCCCCACGTCTGTCGGTCTCAGTTTGGTCGCGAATGGACTGCCCTGGCAGGCGGGCGACGAAGTCGTCAGCTATCTCGATGACTATCCCGCGAATGTGTATCCGTGGAGCGATCTCGAACGTCAAGGCGTCGTCCTAAAACGCCTCCAACCGGCTTCTCTCGGCGAAATCACCCTTGAACTCGTCGAGGCGGCGCTAACATCCAAAACCAAGCTCGTCGCGCTCGCCTCCTGCCATTTTCAGAGCGGCTACCGCATCGAAATCGACCGCATCGGCCGCATGCTGCGCGAGCGCGGTGTCTTGTTCTGCCTCGATGCCATTCAAACCGTCGGTGCCTTCGAGACCCGCGTCGAGCACGTCGATTTCCTCTCCGCCGACTCGCACAAGTGGATGCTCGGCCCCATGAGCGCCGGCATTTTTTATGTGCGTGAGGAATTGCAGGACATGCTCCGCCCCAGCCTGCTCGGCTCCTGGAACGTGCGCAGTCCGAACTTCATCGCGCAGGACGAAATCGCCTTCGAACGCGGAGGACGTCGTTACGAACCCGGCGCGCTGAACATCTCCGGCATTCTCGGCATGAAGGCCGGCATCGAACTGATTCAAGAAATCGGCCTCCACGCCATCAGCGCCCAGCTTGTGAAGCTCAAAGCCCGTCTGCACGCCGGTTTGAAGCCGCAAGGCTTCACCTTCCTCGGCCCCGACCCACAAAGCATCCACGCCTCGGCCATCACGACTGTGCAGCATCCGCAGCGCTCACTCGAAGACATCGCCAAGCACCTCAACGAGCAAGGCATCACCCCGTCCCTGCGCCACAACCGCGCCGGCCAACCGCTGCTCCGCTTCAGTCCGCACTTCTACAACACGGAAGCAGAGATGGATCGCGTGGCGGAGGTGATTGAGACAGTGGTGTGATCTGCAAAACCGCTGGCGTGCCCGCTCATACATTTCTGTATTTATACAAGAGTGTATTTTGACGGCCTCTGCAGCATGCGTGGCCGCAAAATAGCTGGGACCAATAGAGCAGCGATTGCGGTTTCCCACAGGGAAATGTCCCCCTTTGAGTTCATCTTCGGAGACCTTCTCGCCCGCTTCACCCCTAAGGAAGAGGGCATCGTCGCACCTCCCTGGGCTTCGCAGCTTCAGCGAAGAATGACAGCTACCTCACCGAACCCATCGTCGAGATCAGCCGCGTCGATGAACCCACCAACTCACACAGGCCAGTTCCCCACTGGGTTCCCAAACATCGGATCATGAGGCAGATCCAATGTGAAGTGCATCATTCGTTCCCTGAGAAACTTCTCAACGACCTCCGGCTTCACTCGGCGGTTCCGAAGCATGAATCCGTAGCTCTGTAGGCAGGTCATCGCATGCATGCTGAGGTTTCGATCCATATCCGCTCGATTGAAAGCATTTGGAGCAAATTGCGCATTGTGAAGTTCATTCATCACTTTTTGCCGAAGCCTCATGTCATCTGGCGACCAGCCCAGACCACGCCGCTCAGTTTCCAAATGTAAAACCTGATTGAGCACGGCAGACAGAATATGCCAATCCTTGTAACCGCGTTCATAGTATTCGGCGCATAGAGCCATGAACCTCTTGTCCTTTTGAAGGGCTTCAACTTGGGGCATGATGCTTTGCTTCAAGCCGATATAGCGGTCACGAATCTGCCGAAGCGAATCGGCTTCATCGAATCTACGATGAGGGGGTGGCGAGCCAGTTGTTGATGTCATACTTGTTTGCTCCAATTAAGTCGAGAAGGGCAGTGAAGGTGCGTCCGGTTGAGCAGGCTCGCTCGAAGACCCCGCCAGCCTTCCATGCAGCAAGCTCTTGTTCTATGTCGTTCTGAGAGTCTATGGTCGTGAACAAGAGGATGTCAGTGAGGAGGCCATAAAGATGCTGAGCATACTCTTGAGGCTTGTTTCGCATCCAGTCGATCATTCCTGTCCCCCAAACAAGTTCTTGCGATTCCATGCCCAAAAGGGCTGGATCGATTTTTGGAGGGTTAACACCACCAGCCTTTGACACAATAGAAAGGTCAACAGTATCGACCACGAACGCGAAGCTCTCCCACTTTGCATCAGCGAACGCTGATTCGAGCATCCCAAGAATGGTTTCGGCGTAAATTTGGGCACCAAGCTCGTTCGCACACCGAATACGATACTTCACACCAAAAATCGTGGCCTCATAAAGACTGGCAGGACGAGTCTCGCCCACGGTAGAATTGCGAATCTGTGAGTAAGCAGGCTGTTCTTTCCAAGATTCTACAAGGTCTTGAATCTCGGCTGGACTTGCTGACTGCTCAGCTTCGATTACCGAGGATTCACCAAGAGAATAGAGCAGTGCGATTCTAGACGAGGCGAGTCCCATCTCATCCAATGTCGGTGGTAGCCATTTAAGCTCGGCAGCGTGTTCAGGTGCCAATTTGAGGAAGAGGCACCCCAGACACCCATCTTGGCGCTCGAGTTCTTCAGTTACGTCCTCGGTGCTCTGTCCCGAGGCTTTTACTTGATTCGCCAAACCATGCGCGAAGTTCCTCCAAGCCAAAAATGGGGCGATTCTTCCAAGCTGCAGCTCAGTCCAGGCTAATCGCATAACGCAATCGAAACCACGTTTCGGGTTCGCGCGCATTGATTCAACTGAATACAACGCGATGTGAGCAGCTCCCAAATATGCAGCCCGTGACGCCCATCGAAGTTCCAAGTCGCCATAGACCGCGCCTAATGCCAAGGATGCTTTCCCACTTTCCAGCAATGTTTCCTCATGGGCGAGGTTAAATCGGGCCTTTGACAACTGGGACACCGCCTCGCGATAGCGTTTATTGGTGAGCAGTTGAATGCCGTAGTTCAATTGGCGGTGGCCTGTCTCGCGCACACCGCAGCGTTCGACTATAAGCTGCTGCACCTCGTTTTGAAATGCATTGTAGTTCGGCAATGAACAGAGAAACTCGCCTATGCCTTCGATGGCATCCACAAACCTCAGCAGAGGATAGGTGCCAAGTCCCTTTGATTGGCGAAAACATTCCAGATAAGCGTCGAGCATTTCACCCATTCGTTGCTTGTCTCCGAGACTTTCCTTCAGTCCCAGGCGAACGAGCAAGGTTTTGGCAAACAGTGCGGTGTTCGGTCGGGTTGCATCTGCCGCCAATGCAGTAAAGCGTGCTCTCAGGCGATCAACTCGTGCCTCCTCCCTTTCATCCGCTATCTCGTGTTGCCGAAGAAGTTTGGCGGCCTGGAGAACACTACAAATATTCGAGAAGAGCTCACATTCCTCGCCCGTTCCAATCTGCTCAAGAAGTGGCTCCATTGCCTCATAAATTCTTTCGGTCTCGTTGGGGTCATCGAACCAGAAATAACTTCTCCACGCATGCTGGTAGTGTGCCCGCAACGCCAAGCCTGGGTGCCGGGATTTTTCAGCCAAGTGCCGGGCTTGAATGAACAGTCCATCCACCTCTATTCTGGGGCGTTCGAGGGAACAAGCAAGCTTTGCCGCTTCAAGGTAGCTCTCGGCTAGAGAGTAGTCGTCATTTCTAGCCAAGTCAGGATTCCTGAGTGAGTTCAATAGTGTTTCCAACTCAACCTCGCGCGAGGCATCCCGTGGTCCAAGTCGTTTGGTCTGCGACATTCGCACATCGAGCCCCAATTTGGCGACAGCCAGTTCAACGTGGTGCCCTTTGAAAACACGATCAACGAGCCATGTGCGATCCAGTATCCTTACGTCACAACCGCTTAGAGTCCGCATCTTGGTTTCCCACTTCTCTCGGTCTTTGTCAGGGACAGGTTGGTTTGTGAGGAAAAAGATTCTCGAGAATTGCCGGGACAATCCGGTGATCTTTGTGACATCCCCTGCAACTTTCGGTTTCCAGGTCTTCTGCGCACTGAATGCAAATGCCCAGTCATCATTGGCCGGGCGAGCTTGGCTGGCCCAGTATCGTCGATCCCCGAGTTCTTCGGAAACAGGATATGTGGATGCGTCAGTCTTCGAATCCCCACCACCCACAGGACCGGTCTGTGGTAAAAGATTCGGGCATATCTCTTTCTCTGCAATTGCGCGCGCAAACTCCTCAAACTCTCGCTCTCGTCTTTCGGTCGTGAGTTGATCCAGATAGAACTTGAGTTGATCCTCGCCAAGTCCCACCACATCGACGCTTTCGCTGTCCGAGAAGTAGTCCGGGTGTTCCTGCCTGTAATACTCACTTGGACTCGGTGCGGTCCACAGATGATCAGATTGAGGAAGGGTTGACTGGGTTCGTGGCTTCATCGCAGGAGGATACGGTCGCATTTTCCACCTGCGAACACTAGCAGGGAAATGCTGGTTGAAACTCGATCCTTGCGGCCTTTGAACAGGGTGCTTAGTGAGGTGATTTCAAACTTGATGGCCTCGATGGCCTGCTTCAAGCCGTGCGCGTGAGTGGCGGCCTGGTCCCACGGGCTGATGATTCTTGAGCATGGGGCAAGGAAAAAAGAGCATTGAGGGCTTTTCCCTCTGCGTTCTCTGCTCCTTGGCCTCTCTGCGATGAATCGGTGGCGCTGACACGCTCGGACTTTGCCGCAGAGGAGCGGAGAGGCAGAGTGGCCGGGACTTGGAGAATTAACCCCTCACCTTGGCAGGCAACGTTTTCTCCAGCGCCGTGAGGATGGCGGTGTGGGCGGCATCGACTTCGGCAGTTTCGAGGGTTTTGTCAGAGGCGCGGTAGGTGAGGGTCCAGGCGATGGATTTGCGGTCGCTGGCGATCTTGGTGCCGGTGGGGTCGGTGAAGATGTCGAAGACTTCGGCACCGATGAAGAGCGGGTGCTTCTGGGCGGCGAAGAAGGCGGCGACTTTGGCGTGGGGGAGGTCGGCGGGGACTTCCATCGCGACATCGCGGGTCATGCCTGGGAAGCGTGGCAGTTCCTCGAACTTGGTGGGGCCGGTGCTGCCTTGGCGCAGGGCGCTGAGGAGGAGTTCGGCAACGTAAACGGGATGACGGGCGTCGATGTCGCGGGCGCGTGAGGGATGAAGCTGCGCGATCCAGCCGAGGACGCGATTACCAGCGCGGAGTTCGCTGGTGAGGAGGAAGTTGGCGGCGTTTTCCTTCGCAGGGCGCACTTCGATGGGCGTACGCGTGAGGTTTTGGATCTGGCCGACGAGTTCGTGGATGTCGGCGGCCTGCGGTTCGCGCGCGTGCCAGCTCGAAGGCGACACGGGGCCGCTGAGGAGGATGGAGAGGCGTTCTTCTTCGCGGCTGGAGCCGTTGGGGAGTTTGAGGAAGACGCGGCCGAGTTCGAAGAAGCGGAGGCGATGCAATCCCTGGCGGATGTTGAGCGCGGCGGTGGCGATGAGGCCGGGGACGATGCTAGGGCGCAGCGTGGTGTGGTCTTCGCTGAGCGGATTTTTGACGGCAACGGCCACGCTGGTGGCATCGGCAGCGCCGAGGCTGTCAGCGAGTTGCGCGGTGGCGATGAGACGCAGGGTTTGTGCTTCAAAGAAGCCACGGCTGGCCAGTGACTGACGCAGATTCATGCTGAAGTCATAAGTGCGGTCGGCGGCCTCGACGGGCGATGCGACGGCGACTTGGCGCGAGGGAACGCGATCGAGTCCGATGACGCGGGCGAGTTCTTCGATGAGATCGACTGGGCGCTGGAGATCGAGGCGATAGCTGGGGATGAGCCAGTGGCTTTCGTGCTTGTTGGCGGACTTTTTGGTGAGGCCGAGCTTTTCGAGGATGGCGTGGATTTCATCGCCCGTGATGTCGGGCGTGCCGAGGAGCTTGCGCGCGCGATTTTCATCGAGCGTGACTTCGCCGACGAGCGCGGGTGCTTCGCCAGCGACGAGAACGACATCTTCGGCGATGCCACCGGCGATGGAGAGGATCAGTTTGGTGGCGAACTCGGAACCGCCCTGCACCTGCTGCGGATCGATGCCGCGCTCGAAGCGGTAGCTGCTGTCGCTGCTGAGGCCGAGGCGGCGTGAGGTGCGGCGGATGCCGCTGGGGGCGAAGTAGGCGCTTTCGAGCAGCACATTGACGGTGGTGTCGGTGACGCCGGTTTCTTCACCGCCCATGACGCCGGCGATGGCGACGGGGCGATGGCTGTCGGCGATGACGAGGTCGTCGGTTTGCAGCGCGTAGGTTTGTCCATCGAGCGCGAGGAATTTTTCGCCCTCGGCAGCCAGGCGCACGACGATGCCGCCGTTGAGCTTGTCGAGATCGAAGCTGTGGAGCGACTGGCCCATCTCCATCATGACGTAGTTCGTGATGTCCACGATGTTGTTGATGGGACGCAGACCGATGCTTTCGAGACGACGGCGCAGCCACTCGGGGCTGGGGCCGACTTTGACGCCTTTGATGATGCGGGCGGTGTAAAGCGGGCAGGCTTCGGCGGCCTTGAGCACGACCTGGTCGTCAGCGGCCTTTTTGGCTTTCGTGGTGGTCTGCGAGTGGTGGCGTTCGCTCTTGAGTGGCAGGCCGGTGAGGGCGGCGAGTTCACGCGCGAGACCGAGATGGCTGAGGAGGTCGGGGCGGTTTGGCGTAATCTCGAGGTCGAAGAGCACGTCGGCGGGATTGAGCTGGTTGAAGGGCGTGCCGATGGGTGCATCGGCTGCCATGATGAGCAGGCCGCTGTGATCGTCACCAAGACCGAGTTCTTTGCCGCTGCACATCATGCCCATGGAATCGACGCCGCGCAGTTTGCCTTCCTTGATGGCAAATCCGCCGGGTAAAGTGGCTCCAGGGAGTGCGAGGGGTACTTTGTCGCCTGCTTTGAAGTTCTTCGCGCCGCAGACGATTTGACGTGTGCTGCCGCTGCCGTCATCGACTTGGCAAACACTGAGTTTGTCGGCATTTGGATGCTGCTCGAACGACTGAATCTGCGCCACGACGACTTTGTCGGTGGTGACACCGCGTTCTTCGATGCCTTCGACTTCGACGCCGGCGAAGGTGAGGAGATCGGAGAGCTGAGCGGTGGTGTAGGAACTCAGGTCGAGATGAGTGCTGAGCCAGGAGAGGGAAGTTTGCATGACGTGAAAAGATAAAAGAAATCGACAGGAGAATGGGGACAGAAGAATCAGGGACATTCTTTTGTCCCCATTCTTCTGTCGAAAATCATGCAGCGAATTGTTGAAGGAACCTCACATCGTTGTCGATGAGGTGACGGATGTCGGTGATGCCGTGCATAATCATGGCGAGGCGGTCGAGGCCGAGGCCGAAGGCGAAGCCGGTGGTGGTGTCGGGATCGAAGAGCGTGTCGCCACGCGCTTTGTTGATGGCGGTGAAAACGGCGGGGTCAACCATGCCGCAGCCGGCGATTTCGATCCAGCGGGCGTCTTTGCCCTTCGCTTCGAGTTTCACGTCGATCTCAAAACTCGGCTCGGTGAAGGGGAAGAAGTGCGGGCGGAAGCGCACGGCGGTGCTGGGGCCGAAAATCTCGCGGAAGAAGTATTCGAGCGTGCCTTTGAGATCGCCGAGGCTGACATCTTGATTGACGTAGAGGCCTTCGAGCTGGTTGAAGACGCTGAGGTGCGTGGCATCGATCTCATCGCGGCGATAGGCCGCGCCAGGAGCGATGATGCGGACGGGGAGCGACTTCGCGGCTTCCATGGTGCGAATCTGCACGCTTGATGTGTGTGTGCGCAGCAGGCGGCCATCAGGAAGATAGAAAGTGTCCTTCTCATTGCGCGCAGGATGATCGGCAGGCGTGTTCAGCGCGTCGAAGCAGTGCCATTCGGTTTCGATTTCCGGTCCCTCCGCCAATGCGAAGCCCATGCGGCGCAGCGTGCGGATGGCGAGATCACGAATCTGCGTGAGCGGGTGCAGGGCACCAATACCAGCGCCCGGACGGCCTGGCAGCGTGATGTCGATGCCTTCAACGGCTTTGGCGTCTTTGGCGGCCTGAAGCGCGAGTTTCTTCGACTCGATGCCTTCGGTAACAGCGGTGCGCACGTCATTGAGCTTGGCCCCGACCTCTTTCTTTTGATCGGCAGGCACGTCCTTCATTCCCTGGCTCAGGGCGGTGACGCTGCCTTTCTTGCCGAGGAAATTCACGCGCACGGCTTCGAGCGCGGATTCATCCTGCGCGGCAGCGATGGCGGCGAGGGCTTCGGTTTTGAGGGAGTCGAGTTGGGAGAGCATGACGATAAAAAGATGATGGGTCGGAAAAAGAAAACAGCCGGGACGTGTTGCGTCCCGGCTGCGGTGAAAGGTTTGAATGAACCTGCGGCGTTACGCGGCTGCTTTGGGAGCTTCGGCGGCTTTCTTTTCGAGAGCAGCTTTGGCCTGTCCGACGAGCGCCTCAATGGCGGCGATGTCTTTAACGGCAAGGTCGGCGAGGACTTTGCGGTCGAGATCAATACCGGCAAACTTGAGGCCTTCCATAAATCGGGAGTAGCTCAGGCCGAGGGGACGTGTGGCGGCGTTGATGCGCTGCACCCACAGATTGCGGAAGTTGCGCTTCTTGGTCTTGCGGTCGCGGGTTGCGTAGGTTTCGGCTTTGCGTACGGCGTCCTTCGCATAACGGAAATGCGTGGAACGGAAGCCGCGGAAACCTTTGGCTTTTGCCAGCACGCGCTTGCGGCGCTTCCGGCTGGCGGGGGAGTTGGTGGCTCTTGGCATGGGTCGTTGTCTATGATCAGGCTGTTGTTTGGGTAGCGATGGTCTGCCTCACCTGTTCGAAGATCCCACAGAGCGGGATCAGGCAAATTCATCGTGGTCCTGATTTCAGGACCGTGTGGTCGTCTTAGCGATGGGAGAACGGCATGTTCGCCTTGATAGCTTTGACATCCACTTCCGCCACGAGGGCGACTTTACCGAGGTTGCGCTTACGCTTGCGGCTCTTGTTCTGCAGAATATGGCGCTTGCCTTGTTTACGGCGCAGCACCTTACCCGTGGCAGTTATTTTGAACCGCTTGGAATAAGCTTTCCTCGTCTTGGCGATACCGGCATTTTTGGACATAGGGGCGCGGATGCTAAATGAGAAGACCGTTTCGGCAAGGTGTTTTTCACAGTCTGTGGCAGAGAGACAACAGCCACTCCAAACAACCACTCTCAAAAATGGGAGTCAGAAAAACTCAAAATATCAAAAATTAAAGTTGTCTTAATTATTCGAGATTGCTAAAAGAACCGCCATCACGCGGAACATCCATGACTTCCTCTCCCTCCACCTCTTCCGCCACTCCAGCCGCGCTTGCGGACCTGGAACAGGGGATGGAGCAGCTCAAAATCGCCAACTATTACCTGCGTGTGGCACTGGACCAGGTGGCCGATGGCGTGGTGATCGTGGAAAGCGAGGCCAGTGACCCCAAATGCGGCCCCAAGGTACTCTTCAGCAACGCCGCCGCCGCCATGCTGGCCGGGGCCGACCCCGAGGCCGGACTGCGTGGCCTCGGCTTGAATGATCTCGTCGCTGGCGACCGCGATGCCACAACGCTGCTGAAAAGTCTGCGTCTGGCCATGGAAAACGGGGGCTGCCACGAGTGCGAATGCCAGTTGCAAAGCCTGCGCACCCAGGTGCCTGCGCTGTGCAAGTGGCGCGTGAGAGCTGTCTTCAACAGCATGCGCAAGCTGCTGAACTTCACGATTCTCATCAGCCCCGCCCAAGCGTCCGCTGGCAGCGCCAAAACGGACACGAAGCCTGCGGCGGATGATCTGGACGCGCAGTCGGAGCTGCTCCGCAAAGAAAACCTCGCCGCGCTGGCCCAAGGCATCGCGCATGACGTGAACAACCTCCTCGGCCCCGTCACGGTGCGCTTGTCCGCCTTGATCCAGCAGGTGCAGGAGCACCCAGGACTGGCCCAGGAGCTGCAACTCGTGTTTGCCGGCCTGAAACGCGCCAAGCAGTTCACCTCCCAGGTCGTCACGGCCTCAAAGGCGAAACCCCGCAAGCACGAGCCGACCGACATCGCCGCCCTGATGCGCGACACCGTCGAATTCGCCGGAGCAGGCTCCAATGTGCATGTCTGCGTGCGCAACGATGACCAACTGCGCCTGGCGCTCGCCGATCCAGTGAAACTCAGCCAGGTGCTGCAAAACCTCGTCATGAACGGCATCCAGGCCATGCCGCACGGCGGCTACATGGATGTGGAGGCGCACAATCACCTCGTGGGAGCCATGGGAGATGGCACGCTCAGGCCCGGCCCGCATGTGCGCCTCGTCGTGCGTGACCGCGGCTGCGGCATCGCCAAGGAAAATCTCGACCGCCTGTTCCGCGAATCCTTCACCACCAAGCCCGACGGCAACGGCATCGGCCTCACCACCTGCAAACGATTCATCGACGAGATGGGCGGCAGCATCCGCGTGACCTCCACGCCGAATGTCGGCACCGAATTCAGCGTGACCCTGCCCGCCGCCGAAGGCTCCGGCACCACGCAGCCGCTTATTCCTGCCGACGCCGCGCCTGTGCCGCTCAAGCATGGCAAAGGCACGGTGCTCATCGTCGATGACGAGGACGATCTGCGCAAAGTCGCGCACATGATCCTCACCCGCTGCGGTTATGAGGTCGTGCAGTGTGACAACGGCCAGGACGCCGTGAAAATTTACCAGAGCCTGTTCCGCACCGGCACGCCGCCCGATGTCGTGCTGATGGATCTCACGCTGCGCGGAGGCATGAACGGCACCGAGACCGCCGCTGAAATCCTTCACCTCGATCCCGAGGCCCGCATCGTCTGCACCAGCGGCAGCGTCACACAGGAGGTGCAGATGATTTTCCTGGAGCGCGGCTTCGTCGGCGTGCTGCCGAAGCCTTACGAGGCCGGTGAGCTCACGCAGACCGTGCATCGCGTCGCCACCATGATGAAACGGAATTGAGCGTGCGCGGAGTCGTGCTTGTGTCGATAGTTTCCGCCTCACATGAAAACACGCCGCCACTTCCTCTCCGGCCTCGTCACCGCCGCCGCCGCCACGTTCACCGAGACACTGCGAGCCGCGCCTGATCCGAAGAAAGACATCGTCATCGGCCACGGCGCGCATCGCTACAAGGTGAACAAGGACTGGGTGCCCGCCGGCCAGGGCCGCCATCATCCCATTCTGAACTGCCACGAGATGGTCCAGGTCAAAGACGGCCGCCTCTTCATGATTGGTGATCATTGGGACAACCAGATGCTCGTCTTCAAGCCTGACGGCACCATCCTTGACTCCTGGGGCGGAGTGTGGCCCGGCGGGCACGGTTTGACGCTCTCCAATGAAAACGGCGAGGAGTTCCTCTTCGTCACCGACAGCGGTTTGTGGAAGAGCGGCAGCGCGGGCTATCGCCAGACCGGCCGCATCACCAAGACCGACCTCGGTGGCAAAGAAATCTTCTCCATCAGCCATCCCATGAGCGTCGGCGCGTATGAGCCCGAAATGATTTTTAATCCCACCGAAACCGCCATCGCTCCGAACGGCGACATCTATGTCGTCGATGGCTACGGCTCGCAGTTTGTGCTGCGCTACGATGCGCGCGGCAAGTTCATCCAGCGCTTCGGCGGCAACAAGGACGTCCCCGCCGAGGAGCGCCTCAACAACGCCCACGGCATCGCCATCGACACACGCCAGGGCGCCGACAAGGCCACCGTCATCGTCACCTCGCGCGTCGATAACTGCTTCCGCCGTTTCACGCTCGACGGCAAATACATCGAAACCCTCGCCGTGCCCGGCGCGATGGTTTGCCGCCCAGTCATCGCCGGTCAGGAGCTTTACGCCGGCGTCTGCTGGTCCAAGACACCCGAGATCAACAAGCTCCCGCAGAACCCCAGCGGCTTCACCGTCATCCTTGATGCCGCAGGCAAAGTCATCAGCGCCCCCGGCGGCACCGCGCCCGAATATGAAGAGGGCAAGCTCAAGCCGCTCATGCAGGCCGAACGAGTTTTCGATCATGGGCACGATGTCTGCGTGCTGGAAAACGGCGATCTCATCGTCTGCCAGTGGAACGCCTTCCAAACCTACCCCATCAAGCTCGAAAAAGTCGCCGCCTGAATTTGCCCTCTGCCCTAAGCTCTCCCTCACATGAAGTACTTAACGATCGTGCGTCACGCCAAGTCCAGTTGGGGCCAGCCCGGACTCGCGGATCATGATCGCCCGCTCAATGAGCGCGGCAAAAAAGCCGCGCCGGCCGTCGCCGCGTTTTTGCACCGCACCTACTTCGGCGGCAGCGGTTCATCGGCCCTGCTCCCCCTGCCGGACAAGCTCGTCACCAGCACCGCCCTGCGCGCCCTCACCACCGCGCAGATCATGCGCGAGACCTTCGCCCTGCCAGTGGACAGCCTGCTGCTCCAGTCCCGGCTCTACCTCGCCGAGTCCGACCGCATCCTTGAGGTCATGCGCAATTTCGAGGAAAGCTGGAACCACGTCATGATCTTCGGGCACAACCCCGGCATGCATGACTTCGCCGAGCACATCCTCGCCCGCGCCCACATCCCGAAGATGCCCACCTGCACCGCCGTCATCATGGCCTTCCCGCACGAGTTCTGGGGGCTTGCCGACTGGAACGAGGCCCAGCTCATCGGCTACATCACCCCCAAGTCCCTCGAACGCCGCTTCCCGGAGCTGTATGCCGGCATTTCGCGCGAGGACGGGGATGATTGAGCACCCTGCTCCTTGGTGAATTGAGATAAAGCTCACACCCCGTTCGCCGCGCTGAGCGGATCGCCGGCGGGGAGGTCGATCCAGAACTCCGCGCCGGCTTCGTCGCGATTCTGGCAGCCGGTTTGACCACCATGAGCGGTGGCGATGGCGCGCACAAGGCTGAGGCCGAGGCCCATGCCAGGTGTGTTCGCGCTGGCGGCGCTGCCGCGGGTGAAGCGCTTCCAGATGCAGGTCAAATCGGCCGGGCTGAGGCCGGGGCCGGTGTCGCGCACGAGAATGCGGGTTTGATCGTCATTCACGGACAGCGCGAGCGTGACGCTGCCGCCACGCGGCGTGTAAGCGAAAGCGTTGTCTAGCAGGTTGGCGACGGCTTGATTGATGCGCTGGCGGTCAAGCAGCACCCAACGTGATTCGGGGACATCAAGGCTGAGCATCAGGCCACGTTCCTCGGCGGCGGCTTTGTAGAGGTCGTGCAAATGGGTGAGCAGCTCGCGCAGGTCGATGGTTTCGAGATGGAGCTTGAGCGCCTTGTGCTCTCCCGCCCGCGTGGTGAGAATGGTCTGCACGAGATCGGCGGCGCGGTCGATCTCCTCCATGCCACGCGCTGAAGCATCGCGTGCGGCGGCGTTTTCAGTGTGATCGTGGTAACTTTCGAGGTTGCCACGGATACGCGCCAGCGGTGTGCGCAGCTCATGCGCGAGGTTGTCATTGGCGCTTTGCAGCTCGGCGGTCAGCGCGTCGATGCGGTCCAGGCCGGCATTGAAGGCGGTGGCAAAGGCCTTCAGCTCCGGCACGGCATTGGGGGCCAGGAGCCGCGCGTCCGTGCTGCCTTCGGCAAGCTTGCGGGTGCTTTTCATCATGTCCTGCACCGGCCGCAACACATGCCGGACAAACCACCAAAGCGGCAACAGCATGAAGAGTGTGGAGACCAGGCCCGCGAGCCAGAGATCATCGCGAATGTGCTCCACATAGGCCCGGTCCTCCGCGTCAGTGCGTCCGAACCAGAGGATGTTGCCATCATTGAGCACCTGGCAGCCCGCGAGGAGCTGCTGCTCGCGCCGGTCATGTTCGACGGTGATGAGCAGCGTTTGCGAAGCCTGCAAGTTCGCAGCGGCGTTGTCTGGCCAGCGATAACCAGCAACAGCGACCGGTATTTGCTCAAACAGCACGCGCCCGTCGGAACTGGTGATGCGCACGGCTTGATCGTTCTCATGACCGCCTGCGGCGAAGACATCCTTGATCTCCTTCAAGCCATTGCGGTTGTAAAGCACGGCGTATTCTCCCAAATCGTCGAGGACGACAGCGCGGGCGATGCTGCTGAGATTTTGTTTCATCGCCCAGCCTGCCACGGTCATGCACAGGGTCATGCTGCAGGCCATGAGCAGGGTCAGCATCAGACCCAGCCGCCAGGTGGACGGCATGCGTTCAGGGAACAGCTTTGAGAACATAACCTTTGCCTCGGACAGTTTGCAGTTGGGATGGCATGCCTGGGGCGTCGATCTTCCGGCGCAGGCGGCAGATCATCGCATCCACGACATTCGTGCCCGGATCAAACTGAATGTCCCACACCTTTTCGAGCAGGAACTTCTTCGTCAGGATGCGCCCTTCGTTCGCCAGCATCACCTCCAGCAGCATCCACTCGCGCGGTTGCAGCTCCACCGTTTCATCGCTGCTGCGCAGGCGGCGTTTGACGGGGTCCAGCGTCCATTTGCCGAGCGTGCGGGCGGAAGTCGCGGGTGTGATGCCGCTGCGGCGTTGCAGCGCCTCCAGGCGCGCCATCAACTCCTCCACGGCAAAAGGCTTCGTCACATAGTCATCCCCACCGGCCTTCAAACCACGCACGCGGTCCGTCACATTGTCGCGAGCGGTCAAAAACAGCACCGGCAGGCCAAACCCACGCGCTCGCATCTGCTCCACCACGGTGAATCCATCCATGTCCGGCAGGCCCACGTCGAGAATCACGGCGTCAAAAGCCTCCGTGCCCAGCGAGATGAGCGCCGCGCCGCCTTTTTCCCGCCAAGTGCATGAATGCCCGGCCTCGCCCAGCCAAAGGCTGGTCTGGCGGGCGAGTTCGGTGTCATCTTCGACGAGGAGCAGGTGCATGGCGCGTTTCAGCAGAACTCTGCATGCCTTTTTACGTCAGGCATGAAATTCCCGCATTCATTACCAAACGATAACGTGTCAGAGATTCGAGCATGTGGCGGAATGCGCCAATGAACGCATCCAGCCTTCTCAAGCGCCTCTCTCTCAGCCTTTTCGCACTGGCAGTCCTCGTTCTGTCGCCAAGCGTCCAGGCCAGCATCGCCTACGGCAGCATCAACAACTTCGACACCGTCAACGACACCGGGAGCGTCTGCCACGGCTTTGAGATCGAGATCGAGGACTGCCGCAGCAATGACATCACCTACACCTACAACTACAACCATTACGGTGCGCCGAGGATCGAGCAGGATGACAGCATCGTCGGCCATCCGAAGTGCCGCATTCGCTGGGAGAGCAAAAAGAACGCGGACGGCTCCTGGGCGGCCTACACCGCGATCCCCAGCGCCCCAATCGCTCCGACCAACGGTCACATGTTCACGAATCCAAGCGTGAACTTCGGCGGCGAGCATTTTGGCGTCGGGTATCGCGTGGCGGCGTCGGTGGTGAAGTACAACTGGCTGATCGACAATGGTGCGGGCGTTTTGGTGCATGGCGGCGCGGTGCAGGTTTCCACGCCGGTGTTCACCTATTACCCGCCTGTCGTTGGCAATCCGGCTCCTGCGCAGGTGCAGGCCGTCATCGCCCCGCCGCCGCCGCCCGTGCCTCCGGTGAAGCAATTCGGCAAAGCCGTGTGGGTGAAGGAGATCAAGACGACCACGCACAACAACAAGGAGGTCAAGCTGCGCGATCTCGTCTCTGACGACCCCGTTGACCCCAACGATAAAAACTGGGCCAACGGCGAGCCAGATGAGGTCGAGGTGGAGTGGCGCATCTTGCAGAAGCGCAATATTCCTGGCGGCGGCGCCAATGACGAGCTTGCTGCCGCGCCCGAAGATCTGCCCAATGGTGACGAGGTGGTGACCCGCCGCTACGAGTTCTACAAATACACCGGCCCGCTTGATGAGGAGAGCGGCGAGGCGATGGCAGATGCCGTCGATGCGGATGGTCTTCATGGCTCTGGCATGAGGACTTACAATCATCACATGGTCGGTGGCGAGTGGGTCACGGTTACTGAGGACATGGCGACGAAGGTGGTCATTGGAGACTTCACTGGCTCACAAATGGCCGCAGTGGATGTCGATGCACCTGTAGGCCTCATCGACCACGTTGGTGAAGGCAGGATCAACACGGCCTTCGCGGCACGCACGGTCGTCATCGAAGGCGTGAATCCTTTCACCGCCCTTCAGGAAGGCGCGCTGCCACCTGGCATGACGTTCGATGAGATCACCGGCGTGCTTTCAGGCACACCGACGGCCAGCGGGGAGTTTCAGTTCAAGATCACGGCCAGCGACGGCGTCAATCCCGATGTCTCGAAGAACTACACACTCGTCATCGCCGCCGCCGGTGCCGCGCTGCCGCCTGCGAGCTTGCTGGACACCGTTGTCTCTCCCGTCGGCGCAGGCACAACGACCGGCGACGGCTCCTACGACGTCGGTGCGAACGCGACGATGACAGCCTCGGCCGTTCCCGGCTTCTCCTTCCTCAACTGGACGGATAACGGCAAAATAGTCAGCACCAACACCAGCCACACGCTGGCAATGGATGTGAACCACTCCCTCGTGGCCAATTTCGTGCCAGATGTTGTGCAGTGGTCGGTCACGACGAGTGCCGCGCCCGCCGCGGCCGGCACAACGACGGGGGCTGGCATGGTGGATGACGGAACGAGTGTGACTGTCGTGGCGACCGCCAACGCAGGCTACACCTTCACCCACTGGACCGAAGGCGGCCTGGTGGTGAGCAGCACCGCGAGCTTCACCTTCATGGCAACCGCAGATCGAAATCTGGTGGCCAACTTTGCCCCCATGCGCACCATCAGTGTGAGCACGGGGCCTGGCGGCACGGCCACGGGTGGCGGCACCGTGGCGAATGACAGCAGTGTCACGGTGACAGCGACGCCAAACGCAGGCTACACCTTTATGAACTGGACTGAGGGCGGCGTTCCCGTCTGCGACCTCCCCAGCCACACCTTCAGCGCGACCGCAAACCGCACGCTGGTGGCGCATTTCCAACCTTTGGGCGGCGGCCCGGAGGGTTCGTTCGTGATCAGCGCCTCCACCCAGCCTCTCATCGGCGGCAGTGTCACCGGCACGGGCAATTTCGCACCTGGAGCCAGCGTGACGCTGCACGCTTTCAACAACGCCGGTTACGCGTTCACCCAATGGACCGAAAGTGGTATCGCGGTCAGCGCGCTGAAAGACTACACCTTCACGGTGAACTCAAGCCGCACCCTCACCGCTGTCTTTGTGCCCGCCTTGAGCATCGGCGTCTCCGCCTCGCCACCGCAAGGCGGCTTCGTGGAGGCGGACGCGCCCAGTTATGAGGTGGGTGACGGCGCGGATGTGCAGGCGAGCGCCAATCCCGGCTACACCTTCGTCAACTGGACGGAAAATGGCAACGTGGTCAGCGCCGACGCGAAGTATATCTTCACCATCAACACCAGCCGGACGCTCGTCGCGAACTTCTACTCCTCCGGCAGTGCGACCATTGATGTCAGCGCCTCCCCCCCTGCGGGAGGTGACGTCAGCGGTGGTGGCAGCTTTGCCATCGGCGCGCCTGTCACCGCCCTGGCCAAGCAGGCTGAAGGCTACAAATTCAGCCACTGGAGCGAAGGCGGCGTCCGTGTGAACACCGACCTCGATTATCAGTTCGATGCCGCGGTGGACCGCGTGCTGGTGGCCAATTTCGTCGTACTGCCTGCCGCCGGCATGAAGGAGACCGAAGACCCCAACGAGGTGGAATTTGAATGGCCCGAGGCCAGCGATGGCTGGATCGTGCAAGAAAGCTCCGACATGGTGAACTGGGTCAACAGCACCCGGCCTGTGAATGTGGGCGGCGGCAAGAAGAAGTCCCGCGTCAACCGCGTCGCCAACCCCAAGCTGTTCTTCCGGCTGGTCAAACCCTGATCGCCCCTCATGAAAGCCACGCTGGATGATTCCTCCTTTGGACCGCCGGACGAAAACGCCGGGCTGTTCGTGCGTGCCCTCACCTCTGACTCCGAAGCCGCCGCCAAACTCTATGCCCGCTGCATGCCCGAGCTACGACACTGGCTCCAGGCCCGCCTGCCCGGCTGCGATGCCGAAGATCTGTCCCATGAGGCGCTGCTGACCGCGCTGAGACGCGGGTCACGTTTCCACCAGGGCGCGCGCCTCATGCCCTGGCTCAGGACCATCGCCTGGCATCTGGCACAGAAACGATTGCGGGGTGACTCACGACGAAAACGCCGCGAGCGCGAGTATGTGGAGCACGAGCTTCGTGTGACCGGCGCCACGCCCGAACTATCGCCGAAACGTCTGGCCGCCTTGAACGCCTGCCTTGCCAGTCTGCCCAAACAACAACGTCAGCTCCTGCATCTCCGCTACATCGAAGGCCGTAGCAGCAGTGACATCGCCGCCCAGTCCGGCCGTTCACGGGTGGCGGTTGCCGTGAGCCTTCACCGCATCTGCAAGGATTTGAAAACGGGCATCCTGAGCAAAGCACGACTCACCCACCCATCCGGCTGCGATGCTCACTCGGCCGCCAGCCGATCCACCTTTTGAAGGTGTTGCTGAAGACGAAGGGATTCATGTAGCCGACTTCGTGGGAGATGGTCTCGATCTTCAGATTGGTGGTGGAGAGCAGTTCGGCGGCCTTGCGCATGCGCAGCCAGGTGACGTGGTGCATGGGCGTGCGGCCGAGCGCTTTGCGGCAAAGACGGCGCAGGTGCTCGGCGCTGACGTGGGCCTGCCGGGCGAGTTCATCCAGCGTCCAGTCATGACCGACGTTGGCGGAGACTTTTTCCCAGATGCGGTGCAGTCGGTCATCGACCTGCCAGGGCTGAGCAAAACGCTCGATATAGTGCTGGATCAGTTCGACCCAGTGAAACATGGCGGCGGGTTTGGCCTCGTGACCGGCTTCATGAATAAGGCCTTCGATGGCATTCCACAACGCGGTGCCGGCAAAGGGCGCCATGAGCGGCGAACTGCTGCTGAGGATGGGCGTCTGTTCCGGTTGCTGCTCGTAGCGCACCCAGCAGCAGCGCCAAATCTTGCCGGGCACGGCTTGAAAGGCGTTCACCATGAACGGTGGCAACGCCACGGCCATGCCCGCGCTGCATTTCTTCCACGCACCATCGACGAGCACGCGCCCCTCGCCTTCCAGGCAGGCGAGGAAGTACAAGCCGCCCTGATGCATGCGCACGATGCGGTAGGGAGCACGCGCCGTCATGACACCCGCATGAGCGATTCGATGCGTGCCCAAAGTGCCGCACACCGGCGCACCACGCAGCCAGGCACGTGTATCACGCTCCGAGGCCCGCACCACGCGGAACTCCGTGCCCGGCCCGTGCGTGTGGGTTTCGGATAGCTCTTGGATGGCAGCTTTGGCGTGCATTGAAGAAGGTTTGCGGTTGTTTGCCGTTGTTGGCGGTGGTTTGCAATGGTTTACCAAACAACTGCAAACGCGCGAAGCGCCAACCATCGTAATCAACCGCAAACTCATCACCGCCATGCCCAATCCCTGGACCGGAATCGGAAATCCCTACACGAAGCAAGAAGTCGTTGACCGCCTGAAGGCGACGCTGGCGAAAGGCGAGCCGATCATCGCCGCAGGCGCGGGCACGGGCATCAGCGCGAAGTTCATCGAGAAGGGCGGCGCGGATTTGATCATCATTTATAACAGCGGCCGCTTCCGCATGATGGGCCACGGCAGCACCTGCGGTCTGATGGCTTATGGAGATGCCAATGCCATCGCCATGGAGATCGGCGAGTATGAAGTGCTGCCGGTGGTCAAGGAGATCCCGGTTATCTGCGGCGTGCATGCCACCGACCCCCGCCGCCGCATGTGGCACTGGCTGGGCAAGGTCAAGGAGATGGGCTTCAGCGGTGTGAACAACTTCCCCACCCACACCATCGTGGACGGTCACTTCCGCGGCGTGCTGGAGGAGACCGGCATGAGCGTGGAGAAGGAATTTGAAATGGTCGGTCTGGCCACCCGAATGGACCTGTTCAGCATCGTCTATGTGGCGACGCCGGAAGAAGCGATCAAAATGGCCAAAAACGGCGCGGACGCGATCATCGCGCATGTCGGCACGACTGTCGGCGGCAGCATCGGCGTGACCAATGCCGTGGTGAGCTGGGATCACACGGTCAAAGTCACGCAGGACATCATCGACGCCGCGAAGAGCGTGAACCCGAACGTGTTCACGCTCACCCACGGCGGCCCCATCAACACGCCGAAGGATGCGGAATACATCCTCAGCAAGACCACGGCGGACGGTTTCGTCGGCGCGAGCAGCCTGGAACGGATGGGTGTGGAAGACTCGCTGACCAGCCTCACGCGGGAGTTTAAGGCGATCAGGCACTGAAACCGAGGTCAAGGCAGCGCAGTCAAGAGGTCAAGGGTCGTCACTTGACCACTTCTTGACCCCTTGACTGAGGCGTGAAGCGCCCAGAATCCCATTTTGCAAAAAAATTACCGGCATGTAAGCTCGCACTCGCGTTACTAAGAGGTAACACATCCCCCTTCATGTCCGACGACCCCTTCAACAACCGCCCCGACGGCCCCAGCCGTCGCAATCAAGATCCGCAGTTCAACTGGCGCGGTTTCATGCTCTTCGCCCTCGCGATCACCCTGCTGATCTCGGGCTTCATGATGAACAAGGGGCTGGTGGCAAACCGGAAGGTCTTTGATTATGGCGAATTTAAGAAGAGCGTCGAAAACGGCCAGATCGACAAGTCCAAGAAGCTCCTGCTGGTCAATTCGGACACCACCTCCGAGCAGATCATCAAGGGCTTTTACTTTCCATCAGGCTCAGGAGCCGCGCCGCTGACCGGCGGAAGCGAAACGTCGGCGCCGGATTTGAGCAAGCCGCTGCCCATCGAGCCCGCACCGGACAGCACCGGCAAGCCCGCCGTCATCAACGCGGCCAAAAATGACTCGAAGGAGTTCAGCGTGGCCGTGAACATCGAGTTCCAGAAAGAGGAACTTCGTGCGCTGTTCGACAAGCACGGCCTCGTGCTCATCCCGGTCTATGACAACGACATGTGGTCCTCGCTGATCGGCTTCCTGCTGCCGCTGCTGATCATCCTCGCCTTCTTCTACTTCCTCGTGCGCCAGCAGCTCCGCAGCGCCGGCCGTGGGGCGATGAGCTTCGGCAAGAGCAAGGCCAAGATGCTGGCCCAGGACCGCAACAAGGTCACCTTCAAGGATGTGGCCGGTGTGGAAGAAGCTAAGGAGGAAGTGCAGGAGATCGTCGAGTTCCTCAAAGACCCGAAGAAGTTCCAGCGCCTCGGCGGCAAGATCCCCAAGGGCGTGCTCATGACCGGCCCTCCCGGCACTGGCAAGACCCTGCTGGCCAAAGCCATCGCCGGTGAGGCCGATGTGCCATTCTTCAGCATCAGCGGCTCCGATTTCGTCGAAATGTTCGTCGGTGTCGGTGCCAGCCGTGTGCGCGACATGTTCGAGCAGGGCAAGAAGAACGCCCCCTGCCTCATCTTCATCGACGAAATCGACGCCGTGGGCCGTCATCGCGGCCATGGCATGGGTGGTGGTCATGATGAGCGTGAACAGACGCTCAACGCGCTGCTCGTCGAGATGGACGGCTTCGACACGCAAGAAGGCATCATCATTATCGCCGCCACGAACCGTCCCGACGTGCTCGATCCTGCATTGCTGCGCCCCGGCCGCTTCGACCGTCAGGTCACCGTCAATCTGCCCGACGTGAAAGGCCGCGAGGAAATCCTCCGCGTTCACGCCAAGAAGGTGAAGCTGGCCGACAGCGCCGACCTTTCCAAGATCGCACGCGGCACGCCCGGATTCTCCGGCGCGGAGCTGGCGAACCTGCTCAACGAGGCCGCGCTGCTCGCCGCCCGCAAGAACATGAAGTCCATCACCAATCCCGAGCTGGAAGAAGCCCGTGACAAGGTGCGCTGGGGCCGCGAGCGCCGCAGCATGGCCCTCAGTGAGAAGGAAAAAGAAAACACCGCTTACCATGAGGCCGGTCACGCCATCCTCATTGAGCTGCTGGAGCACACCTCCCCTCTGCACAAAGTCACCATCATTCCGCGCGGCCCCTCCCTCGGCTCCACCATGTGGCTCCCAGAAGAAGACAAGCACAACAACCGCAAGAGCGAGCTGTTGGACGACCTCGTCGTCGCCATGGGCGGTCGTGTGGCCGAGGAAATCCAGTTTGGCGACGTCACCAACGGCGCCAGCGGCGACATCCGCATGGCCTCGCGCATCGCACGCAGCATGGTCTGCTCCTGGGGCATGAGCACGAAGCTGGGCATGATCGAGTACGGCGAGAACGAAAGCACCGCCTTCATGGGCCGTGGCAGCAGCAACTACAGCCCGGACACCGCCCAGAAAATCGACGAGGAAGTGAAACGCCTCATTGATGAGTCCTACGCCCAAGCCAAGGACATCCTCCTCAAGCACAAGGACAAGCTCGACGCCATCGCCCAGGCTCTGCTCGAATACGAGACTCTAGACGGCTCCCACATCAAAGAGATCATGGAGCACGGTCGCCTCATCAACCCGCCCGAAAACAAGAGCAAGCCCCCGCCCCCGCCCCCGCTGCCTAAAGCCAACGACCCACGCCCTGTACAACGTGAGGATGAGGACGAAGGCGGCCTCGCTCCCGGTTTGACCGGCGTGCCGGCGTAACTAGAACCACTCAGTTTGAATCAAAGCCGGAGTCTCGCGACTCCGGCTTTTTCATTTCAAAGAGCAGGCCTGACACGAACCTCTCAAAATCCATCCCGGATCACCACTTCGTCATACGAAAGCTGCCCCGGCTTCGGCCAGGCGGGCTGGGTGCCTTTTCCGACGGCGATCATGAAGCTGATGACGTGGTCTTCAGGAAGTTTGATGATTTTGGCGACGGCGTCGAAGTCGAAGCCGTCCATGGGACAGGAGTCGTAGCCCATGGCCTTGGCGGCCAGCATGATCGTCATGCCTGCCATGCCACAGGAACGCATGCATTCGTCGCGCTGCACTTGATCTCGGCCTTCATAATACTGGCCGATGGCAGGAACGAGGAAGTCCTGCACCGGCTGCGGCGCGTTTTTCCAGTAACGCCCGGCGTCTTTCTTCCAGGAGTCTTTGTCAGCGCAAAGCACGATGAGCAGAGACGAGTCCGTGACCTGCGCCTGATCCCACGCGACCGCGCGGATCTGCTTCCGTACTTCGGGATCGATCACAGTGACAAAGCGCCAGTTTTGAATGTTGAAGGCCGTGGGAGCCTGCAACGCCGCCTCCATGAGCTGACGGATTTCCGCATCGGTCATGCGGTGGGCGGGATCGTAATGCTTGATGGCGCGTCGGGCGTGGATGGCTTCGAGGGTGTTCATAGAGAGGAGCGGACAGCGTGGAGTTTGATATGGAGGTGGATGTGGTCGTTGACGACGTGTTTGCCGAGGAAAGCAAAGAGTTTGCCGGAGCCGTAGTGGCTGCCGAACTGCGTGCGGTCGATCTCAAACTGCGCCTGGCCGGTGAGATGATCCGCATCTGCGGCTGCGATGACGGCGGGGAAGCTTAGAGGCTTCGTTACCCCGCGTAGCGTCATCGCGCCATGCAGTGTGTAGTTCGGCGTGCCGGGGGTGGAGGCGAGCAGCGGCTCCGCATGCTCGCAGACGAACTCGGCGGTTGGAAAACGATCCACTGCGAAGAAATCGTCGTCGCGCAGATGGCGGATGAGCAGCGCGTTGTAAGCCGTGTCCACGAGGTCTTCACAAACGATGCGGTTCATGTCGAGCGTGAAGCGGGCGGCTTTCAACGCGCCGTTTTGCACTTCAATATGGCCGCCGGCCAGTTTGATCGTGCCTTGATGATGATTGAAGAGATTGCGTCCTGTCCAGCGCACGACACTGGTTTCGACATCGACCTCGAAAATGCCATCGGGGTTGATTGAATCGCCCTGTAGGCCGGTTCCTTCGACGGCGAGGCCGTTTTGCAGCCACTCCGTCAATCCACCGCGAAAATCGCACACGTTGGTGTAACCCGCTTTCTCCAGCTTTCCCGCCGCCGTGCTCGAATCGAGCGAGGGAGCACCCGCGCCATACACGATGATCGACGCCGACTTGTCCGCCACGAGTTCGGCCACCTTCGAGAGGAAGACCATCTCATACGCGCAGGCGTTCACCGCACCGGGCAGATGCTGCTGCGCAAAGCGCTCCTCCGGCAGCACATGGATCAACGTGGCGCTGCCTGCGAGTGCCTTGAGTTCGGCAGCGGTGATCATTTTCATGATGAAGGTGAGGGTGGTTCGGCCAGCAGTGCGTCGAGATCAAGCGGGCCGGTGGTCATGGAGATTTCGCCTTTAGCATCGCGGGGCCAAACGGCAGGATCACGGTCGGTATAGAGCTCGATACCGTTGCCATCGGGATCTTGGAGGTAGATCGCCTCGCTGACGCCATGATCGGCGGCGCCATCGAGCGGTATCTTGTGCTCGATGAGGCGGCGCAGAGCATCGGCGAGCGATGCACGGTCGGGATAGAGGATGGCGACGTGATACAGGCCGGTGGTGCCGGGCGGCGGGGGCTTCCCACCACGGCTTTCCCAGGTGTTCAGGCCAATGTGGTGGTGATAACCGCCAGCGGACACAAAAGCGGCCTGCGGTCCGTAGCGCTGCGTGAGCTGAAAGCCGAGCACGCCGCAGTAAAAGGCCAGTGCCCGCTCCAGATCAGCCACCTTCAGATGAACGTGGCCGATGCGCACGCCGGGATGAATGGGAGCGCTCATCTCAAGCGGCGCTGAGCGCGGGATAGTCGGTGTAACCTTTGGGACCGGGTGAGTAGAACCTCGCGGCATCCGGCGCGTTGAGTTCGGCCTTGGCGGCGATGCGTGCGGGCAGATCAGGATTCGCGAGGAAGGGCACACCGAAGGCAACCGCATCGAGCTGACCGGAGGCGATTGCCTTATCGGCTTCGTCGGCGGTGTAGCCCATGTTTCCGACGAGCACGCCTTTGAATGCGGCTCGGGCAGGTGTCATGACATCGCCTTGTTGAGCCTGGGAGAAGTCGCTGCGCATGACGTGAAGGTAAGCAAGACCGCGAGCGTTGACCTGCTCGGCGATGTAGGTGGTCACGGCGACAGGATCACTGTCGATCATGCTGTTGTAGCTGTTCAGCGGCGAAATGCGCAGGCCGACGCGATCCGCGCCCCAGACGCTGATGACGGCATCGAGCACTTCGAGCATGAGACGAGCGCGGTTCTCGATGGAGCCGCCATAGGGGCCGGTGCGTTTGTTCGCACCATCGCGCAGGAATTCGTCGAGGAGATAGCCATTGGCACCGTGGACTTCGACGCCGTCGAATCCGGCGGCTTTGGCATTCTCGGCGGCTTTTTTGAAACCAGCGACAATGCCGGGAATCTCGTCGTCGCGCAGTTCACGCGGCGTGACATAGGGTTTTTTGCCTTCGGGCGTGTGAACCTCGTCACCCGTGATCGGAATGGCGCTCGGAGCGACGGGTTGGATGCCACCATTGAGCAGCGGATGACAGGCACGTCCGCCATGCCAGAGTTGCAGCACGATCTGGCCACCTTTGGCATGCACGGCATCAGTCACGGCCTTCCAACCTTGTGCTTGAGCCTCGGAGTAGATGCCAGGTTCCATCCAGAAAGAGGAGTTCCCCTCCATCACCATCGTAGCCTCGGCGATGATGAGTCCGGCGCTGGCACGCTGGGCATAATACTCCGCCATCAACGGCGTGGGATTGTGATCCGCGTCAGCACGGCAGCGCGTGAGCGGGGCCATGAGGATGCGATTCGGCAGCTTGAGAGCACCGGTTTGAAGAGGGTTGAAAAGAGAGAACATGATGAGAAGAGGATGAAAATGGAATCCAGGTCGAATGACAAAGCTGTTTCACTTGGCAGCAAAGATGGTGCCCACGAGGTCTTTACGGCTGAAAAGCGCCATCAGAGACAACACGCCGAGCACGACAGGCATTTCATAGCCGCCTTTAACGAGGAAGAAGTGATACATGGCAATGTTCACGACAACGGGACCGAGCAGGATGAGCGCCAGATTGGTGAAGCGCCCGCTGAGGAGCAGGACACCGCCAGTGACCTCAAGCATCTTCACCACGGTGAGGAAACCGCTGCCATAGATGGCGAACATGAAGTTTGAGGCAGGACCTTCCGGCGGCGGAGGAATCGGGATGAAGTGGAGCCACATGTTGGCACCGAAGACGGTGAAGATGAGGCCGAGAAGAAGGCGGGCGATGGTGGGGATGTGTTTCATAGTGTGAGTTTGCAGTTGTTGGCGGTGGTTGTGAAAATCAGGCAAGATCGAAGAGGAGGGCTTCGGTGTCTTCGCTGGCGGTGAGGGTGAGTGTGCCTGTGTCGTCGGTGCTGGCGGCGTCGCCGGGGTTCAGCGGGGTGCCATTCACACTGACGCTGCCTTTGATGAGTTGGAGCCAGGCACCGCGACCGGCGCGGACTTCATAAGTGGTGGATTTGCCTGCGCCAAGGCGCACGCGGTAGATGTCGGCGTCCTGGTGAATGGTGGCGCTGCCTTCGCGGCCATCGCTGGAGATGACGAGCACCTTTTCGGCGGTTTCATGCTCGGGTTTCGGATGCCATTCGGTGTAGCTGGGCTTCAGGCCGCTCTGGCGCGGACGAATCCAGATTTGCAGCAGGCTGCCGGGCTCGGTCTTTGATGGATTGAACTCGCTGTGCGTCACGCCGCTGCCAGCGCTCATGAGTTGTATCTGGCCGGGCTTGAGGACGCGCCCGTTGCCCATGCTGTCTTTGTGCTCCAGCGCCCCGTAAAGGATGTAGCTGAAGATTTCCATGTCGCGATGCGGATGCGTGGGGAAGCCAGCACCACCGGCGATGACGTCCTGATTGATGACACGCAGGCTGCGGAAGCCCATGTGCGCCGGATCGTAGTAGTCGGCAAAGCTGAAGGTGTGGTAGCTGTCGAGCCAGCCGTGATTGGCATGGCCGCGTTCGTTGGATTTGCGAAGTTTGAGTTTCATAACGGCGATGCATTCGCGCACCCGCCGTCATTTCTCCAATGCCGCTTGCTTCACAAGTTCATGCCGGATGGTAATCAAACTCACCTGCCGTCTTTGACCGCCTTCACCAGCGGACGATAGCCGTATTCGTTCAGCAGGGCGATGGCACCTCGGTCGCTGGAGTCCCGCGCCACGTCTGAATAGGAGTTGAGCGAGTTGTAAACGGACTCCATCGCGGCTTCGAGCGATTCGGAGCGGGTGGCGGGATCGTGGGACTTGTAGAGGGACTCGATGGCGGTGATGAAGTGGAAGGTGAACTCCAGCCGCTTCGCATTGTAGAGCGTGAAACTGCGCGAGCCTTCGCGGGCGCGGGTGTTGGCGCGATACATCTCGTTCATCGCGGTGGTATAGAGTGTTTTGACCTCGGTGAGCCAAGCGGGCGGCGCCCCCTTCGAGTTCAAATGACGCAGCAGCATGTCCTGTGCTGGCACACCTAGCTTGGAATCGTTTTGCGCGATGAGTTTCGCGGCCTTGTCGATGGCCAGGAAGCCCAGCCACATGCGCTCGGCCACGCCTTCGCCGCACATGGGCGTGACGAGGTCGCTGAGGGCTTTTTCGTCACGGAAGTCATTCTTCGGCAGCACCGAGGCTGCAACCGGCTCCGCTGTGATGATCTCAAAGCCGAGCTTCGCGGCCTTTTCGCGAAAACGGGCCGTGATGGCGGCCACGTCGGGATTCTCGAAGGTTTTCGCGCCTCGGAAGGCCTTGCGACCTCCGGTATCACCATCGACACGAATCGGCGTGAAGGATGCGACGGACTTCGGAATCGCAACAGTGGAGTAGCCGAGTTTTTTGAGTTGTTGGAGACGCATTTCAAGCTCTGCCTCGCTCCATGACTCCTGGCCCATCGCATTGCCGGTGTAGCCATTCCACACGCGGGAGCCGCTGACAGGCTGCGAGGTGAGTTCGATGGTGGCGGGCATCGCTGCGTTCTCCGCCAGCACGGCCTTCGAGCCGCCTGCGGCCACGCAGAAGAGGTTCTCGCGCGTGCGGACATAAAGCCGACCGTCAGCGATGCTCGGAGTGGCGATGATCTCCTCGCCGATGTCATTCTTGGCGAGCACCTTCAATTCCGGGCCGTCTTCGAGCACGACGACGAAGCCGTTCTTGCCCGCGATGAAGACCTTGCCATCCGCCGCAACGGGTGAGGCGAAGTAATCGCCAAAATTACCCAGGCGGCTGCGATCCCAGAGTGTTTTGCCATCCTTTGCATCGTAGCAGCTCGACATGCCGCCGCTTTTGACCAGATAGAGACGGTTGTTGAACAGGAGTGGCGAGGAAAGGTTCGAGGGCGTCTTAGGATCAAGGTTCCAGAGCACATGCGTCTTCGTCACATCGCCGTTGCCGCCGCCTTTGATGGCCTGGATGATGTTTCCGCCCGCAGCCATGTTGTCGGGGCTTTGGAAGGCGGTGTCGATCTCATCGGCATCAATGAGGCCGTTCTTGTTCTTGTCGGAAGCGTCGAATCGCTCATGGAATTCCTTCGGTGTCTCGTCACGGGCGAGGATCTTGTCCTGATTCGTGTCGAGCCATTCGAGCAGCGCGTGCTTCAGCGTGCGTGTGGCATCGCCATAGCTCTGCACGGCGATGTAGATGACACCGTCATGCACGACGGGCGAGGTCATGATGGTGCGCAGCAGCGTGTTGCAGGTCCACAGCTCCTTGCCGGTGGCAGGATCGTAGCCCTTCATCTTGCCACTACCGGCGACGACGAGGTCAGTGCGGCCATTCGCCTCGCACAACACCGGCAGCGCATAACCGGCGAGCATGTCTTTGCGCAGCGTCTTCCACTTTTCTTTGCCCGTCTTGGCATCGACAGCGACGAGGAAGGGCGCGAGGTCGTCATCCTGGCAGAAGATGACTAGGCCCTCATGCACGATGGGCGAAGCGGCCGCGCCCCAGTCCATCAAATAAGCCGGACGTGGCATCGCGTAGCGCCAGACCTCTTTTCCAGTCACGGAATCGAAAGCGAGAAGACCGATGGTGCTGAAATGCAGATACACACGCTCGCCATCCGTGGCGGGAGTGGAGGCCGCGTGGCTGTTCGGCGGCGTGATGCGCGGCAGCGTGCCGGTGTCGAACTCTGACTTCCATTTCGGCGCTCCGGTGGCCGCGTCAAAGGCATGCACCGCGACTTTCGCATCGCCCGCCATGCCGGTGGCGAAGACAACACCGTTTTTCACGATGGCGGAGCCGACTCCATCACCGAGCCTCGCTTTCCACGCGATGTTTTTGTCATCTGAGAATTCGAGCGGAATGTTTTTCGAGGCGGAGACGCCGCTGCCGTTGGAACCGCGAAACTGCGCCCAGTCCTCCGCGTGAATCGTGATGACGCAAAACGGGAGCGCGAGAATGAGGCGGTGCATAAAGTATGGATTGGCAATCAACCAAACAACTCAGTGAGCGGCTTGCCCTCATCGAGCAGATTGTATGTGCGGCCGAGCTTGTCTTTGGCTTCGAGGTTGTCGATGCCCATGGCGTAATAGACGGTTTTCGTGATGTCCTCGGGGTGGATCGGCCTGTCCTTCGGCAATTCGGCGCGTGCATCCGTTTCGCCGACGACCTGACCGCCTTTGATGCCCGCACCAGCCATCAGGACGCTCATGCAGGCGGTCCAATGATCGCGTCCCGCGCCGAGAGGGCCGCCGCTGCGGCGGTCGCCCACTTTTGGCATGCGACCCATCTCGCTGGTGACGAGCACAAGCGTTTCATCGAGCAATCCGCGCGATGAAAGGTCTTCGAGGAAGGCGGAGAAGCCGCGGTCGAACTGCGGCAGGAGGTTTTCGCGCAGGCAGTTGAAGTTGTTGCCATGCGTGTCCCAGCCACCGGCGCTTTTGCATTTCTTGTGCAGTCCTTCGTCCTCTTTCCAGAAGACGGTGATGAACGGCACGCCCGCCTCGACCATGCGGCGGGCCATGAGGAGGCTCATGCCGTTGATGTCCTGGCCGTAGCGCTCACGCAATGCGAGAGGCTCGCTTTGAATATCGAAGGCGTTCACGGTGCTGCTCGATGAAAGCAGGTCAAAGGCGCGCTCCTGCTGCTTCGCGTAGTTTTGGATCGCCATTTCGTGATCGAGCTCGCGGCGGGCGCTGTTCATCGCAGCGAGCAGACCTTTGCGGTCCAGCATGCGCTGTGCGGTCATGCCGCCGCCAAGAGAAATCGTCGGTGCGGCGAAGTTCAGCGGCTCGTCGAAGTTTCCATTCAGAAGAAACGGGTCGAACTCCATGCCGATGCGGCCTGCAAACTGACCGGGGCGCGTGAAAGGCAGCTTGCTGGGCTTGTGCGGCAGCGTGATGAGCGAGGGCAGCGACGGATGCTGCGGGCGCTTCATCGCCACGACGCTGCCCATGTAAGGCCAGTCTTCGGGATAGGGGCGGCGATCGTTGCCCTGCTGCTTGAAGGTGATGTCAGGCGCGTGGCCGGTGAGGTTGTAATAATAACCGGCGTGATGATCGCCCGTGGCCAGGCCGCCATCGGTGACGCCATGAACCATGGCAAAATGGTGCGCTTGTTTCGAGAGAAGCGGCAGGTGCTCGCAGAGGCGGATGTCATCGCCTGTGGTACGAATGGGTTTGAACTCACCGCGATACTCCAAAGGAGCCTCGGGCTTCATGTCCCACATGTCGATGTGGGACGCACCGCCGCACAAAAAGAACAGTACGGTCGATTTCGCTGGCTTGGCGAGCGTGGGAGCCGCGACCGCAGGTCCGGTGGAAGCGCGAACGCCACCTTTGAATCCGAGAGACGCCAAACCCATCGTCGAGGCCGTGAGAAAGGCCCGACGGTCCATGGAGGGACGAAACAGCGGTGATGGCATGACGGCAGCTTTGTACGTTCACAAACCCGCCGCCTTGCTCGCCGGCGGGAGATTTGCGCAATGAGCCGGTCTGTGGTCTGATCTGGCGTGGAATTTCACCAGCTTCGTTACTTCATCGCCGCCGCCGAAGATTTGAGCATTTCGGGCGCGGCGAAGCGTCTGCACGTCACGCAGCCGGCTTTGAGCCGTCAGATCGCCGTGCTGGAGGCAGAGCTGGGCGTGGCGTTGTTTGATCGCATCCGCAAACGCATCCATCTCACCGATGCAGGCCGCTTTTTCCTTCCAAAGGCGCGGCAAATCGTCTGCGACGCCGAAACGGGCGCGCAGCAGTTGCGCGAGCAATTTGGGAAAGCACGCCGCACGCTGCGCCTCGGCTTCCTCACTCCATTTCTCGATGATCTCGTCGCGCCCGCCGTGCGCGAGTTTCGCCAGCGCCATCCGAACGCACAGGTGAGCCTGTTTGAGCTGCCACCGCGCGCGCAGCTCGACCGCCTGCGCAATCACGAGCTCGACGCCGCCATCCTTGGCAACCTCGACGAACGTGACCGCGCCCATTTCGACATCCGTCGTCTTTCCCGCAACAAAATGGCCGCCGTGCTGCCCGAGGATCATGCGCTGGCAAAGAAGAAGTCGATCAAGCTGGCCGCGCTGAAGCACGAGCGCTGGGTTTCGCTCTCCGACGCCTTCTTTCCCGGCCGTCGTGAGTTCTTGCGCGGTATGTGCCAGGCCGCCGGGTTCGAGCCGAACATTGTCAGCGAGGTTGATTCGCTCTCCATGATGCTGGGGGCCGTCACCTCAGGCGAAGGCGTCGCCGTGATACCCGCTCACGCCGGCAAATTGCCGCATGGTGGCTGCGTCATCATCCCGCTCGCCGGACCCGTGCCCACGGCGGAGCTGCTGCTCGTGCTGCCCAAACAAGAGCCCAGTCGCGAACTCAAAACGCTGACGACTTTGATCGCCGAACTGGCCGCCCAGCTCGCGCAGGAGCGGCCTTGAGGAATTTTCACTCCACCATGCTGAGGAAGATGTCCTCCAGCCTTTGACCGCGCTGCTCGTGCTCGCGGCGCAGTTCTTCGAGCGTGCCGAGGGCGATGAGTTTGCCGTGATGGATGATTCCGATGCGGTCGGCGAGTTCTTCGGCGATGTTGAGCAGGTGCGTGCTCATGAGCACCGTCGTGCCGCGCTGGCTGCGTTCTTTGATCTCGCGCTTCACGGTGCGAGCGTGGATGGGGTCCAGGCCGACCATCGGCTCGTCGATGACGAAAACCTTGGGATCATGCAGCAACGCGCTGGCAATCGCGAGGCGCTGGCGCGTGCCGTGGCTGAGATTCTCGATGCGCTGCCGCGTGTGTTCATGCAGGGCGAACTGGGTGAACAGCGCGTTCGTCTGCGCGGCGGCGTGATCGCGGTCCATCTCAAACAAATCGGCGATGAACTCCATGAACTCGACTGGCATGAGCTTTTCATAAAACACCGCCACGTCCGGCACATAACCGAGCAGCGCCTTGGCCAGCAGCGGCTCCTGCTGGATGTCGTGTCCGCAGAGGCGGACGCGGCCCGCGTCGGGCTTCATCAGCCCTGTGAGCAGCTTCATGGCGGTCGTTTTGCCCGCGCCGTTCGGTCCGAGGAAGGCAAACAGCTCGCCAGGTTGGATCGTGAGGTTCAGACCATCGAGCGCCCGCAGGTCGCCGTAGTTCATGGTGAGGTTTTCGATCTCGATCATGGGTGAAACAGATTCAAATAGCGCTAGCCCTCCTGCAAACCGTGGATGGTTGGCTCCAGCAAGGCGTAGCCGTCAGGTAGGTCAATGCGGGCCAGCTCTCCGGCCTCGGTGAAGATCATTTGGATCTCATGCGGGCCGAACAACGGCAGCGTGAGCACGAAGCACTTCCGCTCGCGTCCGGCGAGTTGCATCAGTCCCTCACGCGCCCGCAACTGCGTGGCCTCGGGCTCCGCGCCCGCCTTTGGCATGCCGCCGCCGATCATGGAGAGCATGGCCAACGCCCCGTCCTTGCCGGAGCCGAGGAGCATCTTCATATCCTGCGAATTCATGACCACACGGTCCCCGTGCTTCACGAGCACCTCGGGCGTGGCGTGCTCCTCGTTCCAAATCATTTTCAGGCTGGCCTCGCGGGCGGGGAACTGGGCCTCCAGCTTCAAGTACTGCCAGCGCTCGGCATCCGCCAGGATGCAGGCCACGCTCCAACTCGCCTCAATGCTGCGACCGCCTTGTTCACCCGTCGGCTCCACCACGCCACGCGCCAACATGTCATACACAGTCTGATGGTTCGGCTTGATGCGGCGGCTGATCTGAAAGCTGGCGTGGCCGATGCGCTCGCGGTGATGATGCAGATGCAGCGTGCTGCCAAAGACCTCCGACTGCCGCAGAAACAAGTCGATCACCAGGCGCGGCGGCACGGCGGCGAAGCGGGATGCTTCCGGGAAATACACGTCACGCACCAGCAGCCCGGACATCACCGCCCAGAAAAGCACCGCCAAAACTGCCGCCACACGCCAGATCATTGCATGATTTGTGTCAGGAAACGCCTGCCGTGGCAAGCACGGCGGCATTTCGGCGCAAAACTTTCTCGCCAGCCCGTCCTCGCTTTGCCACGATGCGCTTATGCGTCTGCTGCTTGCCCTGATTTTCTCCGCTTTGACCGTTTCCGCCGCCGAACCGCGTCTGCCCAATGTCGTCATCATTCTCGCCGACGATCTCGGTTACGCCGACCTCGGCTGCTTTGGCGCGGAAAAGATCAAAACGCCGAACATCGACCGCATGGCGGTGGAGGGGATGAAGTTCACTAGCTTTTATGTGGCGCAGGCCGTGTGCAGCGCGTCACGCGCGGCGCTGCTGACCGGCAGCTATGCGAACCGCGTCGGCATGCAGGGCGCTTTGAACCATACGAGCAAGGAGGGCATTCATCCTGACGAACTGCTGCTACCGGAACTGTGTAAGACGGTCGGCTACGCCACGGGCGCTTTTGGCAAATGGCATCTGGGCACTTACCCGATGTTCAATCCGCTGCGGCATGGCTTTGATGAGTTCCTTGGCATCCCGTATTCGAACGACAACACCAAGTTCCACCCCTCGCTCGCGAAGGAGATGCCTCCCCTGCCCTTTTACGACGGTTTGAAGGTGATCGAGACCGATCCTGATCAAAGCCAGTTCACGCGGCGCTTCACCGAGCGGGCGACGAGCTTCATCGAGCGAAACAAAGGCCGACCGTTTTTCCTCTACCTGCCGCACGTGATGCCGCATGTGCCGATCTTTGCCTCCGACGCGTTTCGCGGCAAATCCGCTGCCGGGTTGTATGGCGATGTCGTGGAGGAACTCGACTGGTCCGTGGGACAGATTCTCGATGCGATCAAGCGCTGCGGCATCGAGCGCGACACGCTTGTGGTCTTCTTCTCCGACAACGGCCCCTTCCTCAGCTACGGCAATCACGCGGGTAGCGCGAAACCGCTGCGCGAAGGCAAGCTGACGACCTTTGAAGGCGGTGTGCGCGTGCCCTTCATCGCCCGCTGGCCGGAACGTGTGCCTGCGGGTCAGGTTTGCGATGAGCCGGTGATGGAAATCGACCTGCTGCCGACGATTGCCACCTTGAATGGCGCGAAGCTGCCGGAAAAGAAGATCGATGGTCACAGCATGCTAGACCTGCTCGAAGGCAAAACTGGCGCGAAGTCGCCACATGAAGCGCTGATTTTTTATGGTGGCAGTGAGCTGCAGGCCGTGCGCAGCGGCGAATGGAAGCTGCACTTTCCGCATCCTTACATCACCGTGGACGGTGAGCCGGGCCGTGATGGCAAACCGGCGCGGTTTGGACAAATGAAGCCGAAAGCGATCACGCAAAGCGGCATTGAAGGCATCGCGTCGCGGCATGGCTATCGCGTGGAGAAGACGGGGCTGGCGCTGTTCAATCTGAAGGATGATCCGGGTGAGACGCGCGATGTGGCGAAGGAGCACCCGGAGGTCGTGGAGCGACTGCAAAAGCTGACTGAGCCGATGCGGAAAGAACTGGGAGATGCTTTGACCAAGGTCAAAGGCACCGAGAACCGGCCGCTGGGGATGTCGCCCTAGGAGAGGGATCATTCTGATCCCTCAGCAAACGGGGGATCAGGATGATCCCCCTCCTTTTCAGCGCCCACCACGCTCGCGGGCGATCACCTCGCGGATCTTTTCGATGCGGTTGTCGGGACTCGGGTGCGAACTCATGAAGTCGGAGCCGCTGGAGCCACCGCTGGCCTCGGCGAGGATTTCCATCACACCGACGAGCGCCTCGGGATTGTAGCCGGCCTGAATCATGAAGCGCACACCGAGGGCGTCGGATTCGAGCTCGTCTTCGCGACTGAACTTCATCACTTTGTATTGCGCGACCATGTTGGCGATGTGGGCACCGGTGTTGTTGCTGCCATCCGAGAGCAGAACGCCCAAACCCTGCGCCAAGCCGCTCCACAAGCGCGAATTGGCCATCTGCTCGTTGGAATGGCGGCCCACGACGTGCCCCATCTCATGACCGAGCACACCGGCGAGCTGGTCTTCTGACTTGAAGCGGCGAAACAAAGCCTCGGTGATGAAAATCTGGCCGCCGGGCAGCGCGAAGGCGTTCACGGTCCGCGCATCGGACAACAAATGAAATTTGAACTGATACGGCGTCTGCCGCGCTGCCGTGGAGGCGAGCAAACGCTCACCCACTTTCTCCACCAGCGCACGACCGGCAGAATCGCGGGAAAGGCCGCCCATCTCACGAATCATCTCCGGCGCGGACTGCAAGCCGAGCGCGATCTCCTCCTGGGGAGTGGCCAGCGCAAGTGTCTGCGTGCGGCCGGTGAACTCATTTTGATACTCCGTGGTGCCCATCCAGTGATAAACCAAGGTGCCGCCGATGATGAGCAGCGCCATGATCACACGCGGGTTGAGAGCACAGCCGCGGCGGCCGCGCGAGTCGCCATACATGAGGGCTTGCCCGGCACAAAGAAGACGTTGGAGAGTGGGGATCATGGATGGTCTTATACTTCATGGAAAAATCTTGAGCCAGCGTCCATTTTGCGGCATTGCAGACCATGTCGATGTTTCAGGAGCATGATCAAACGGTGGACTGGGGCCGCAAAGGCTCGCAGGCGGTGGTCACGCTCGCCTGCCTTTTCGTCGTGCTCACAGGCATGAAAATCGCCGCCGGGGTGCTGGTGCCGGTGGTGTATGCGTTTTTCCTCGCGGTGCTCAGTTATCCGCTGGTGAGCTGGATGCGGCGGCACCGCGTTCCCGCCGGTCTGGCGCTGGGCATCACGATGCTCATGAATCTGGGCGTGCTGGCCGGATTGATCACTGTGGGCGTGCGGCTGCTGATCAGCTTCTGGGCTGATCTGCCACGTTACCTGCGTGGTCTCGAAAAATACTCCAACGATGCCGGAGTTTGGTTGGAAATGAAAGGTGTCACAGGCGCCAAAGCCACTATGAGCGGCGTGTTCGACTGGAACACGCTCATCGGCTACGCGACCCAGCAGGACGTGATGAGCAACCTCGGCGGACTGGTGGGCAGCACCTTCGGCACGCTGGCAACGTTGTTCGGCAGCCTGGTGATGGTGCTGATTTTGATGCTCTTCATCCTGCTGGAGGCACACGGCACGCAGAGCCGGCTCCAGGCCGTGAATCTTTCCGGCGGGCCGGACTTCAGCGGGCTGATGCGCAGCGCGAGCGACATTCAGAAGTACCTCGGCGTCAAAACACTCATCAGTGCGCTGACCGGGCTTCTGGCCGGCTTCTGGTGCTGGTTTTTCGACCTGCATTACCCGCTGCTCTGGGCGCTGCTGGCCTTCCTCTTCAATTTTATCCCGGCGGTGGGGTCGGCTGCGGCTTGCATTCCAGCGGTGGTGGAGGCGCTCGTGCAACACGGCCCGGGAACGGCCATCTTCGTCGCCATCGGCTATGGTGGCATCAATTTCTGCCTCGATACCTTTGTGCAGCCCACGATGCTTGGAAATCGCTTCGGCATCTCGCCGCTCGTGGTCATTCTCTCCGTCATCTTCTGGGGCTGGCTGTGGGGGCCGCTGGGCATGTTTCTGGCCGTGCCGCTCACGATGGTGCTCAAGGTGCTGCTCGACAACAGCGCCGAGTTCCAATGGATCTCCGTCGCCATGGCGAAGAAAAAAATCCGTCATGGTGAGGTCGAGGTGGCTGGCTATGACCTGCATCTCAACGATGATGAAACCATCGGCAGCGGAGCCAGCACGGAGATTCCAGGGCGGGAGTGACGCAACTGCCCAAAGCGGCAGCACATCTGTGCCATCACGCCACTTCACCTCGTGGCTTGGAAAGGCCTCCAAAGACGCCCCAGCCTAGACAAATCAAGCGTAGCGGCCCATGGCAGGCCTGTGGCATGGTTCTAGCAAAAGAAGCTACGAACAACCAACCCAACCACCAGCCATGTCCCCCGAAAAATTCACCGTCAAACTTCAGGAAGCCTTCAATGCCTCGCAATCCATCGCCACGAGGCATGGGCATCAGGAATTGAAGCCCTCGCATCTTCTCCTCGCCCTGCTTGAGCAGGAAGGCGGCATCGCCACGCCGCTTTTCGAAAAGGCGGCTGTGAATCCAGCCGCAGCCCAAGGCCTCAAGGCAGGAGTGGAAGCTGTGCTCGCTAAACAACCCAAGGTCACCGGCGGCACCAGCGGACTGCACCTCTCCAATGAACTGCGGGAACTCATGACGAAGGCCGAGGACGAGCAGAAGAAGCTCAAGGACGACTATCTGAGCGTCGAGCACATCATCCTGGCGCTCTTTAAAACAAAGACGGAACTCTCCGACGTGCTGAAGCAGGCCGGACTGACCTACGACACCGTTTCGAAGGCACTCACTGCGGTGCGTGGCAGCCAGCGCGTGGTCGATCAGGACCCCGAGGGCAAATATCAGACGCTCGAGAAATACGGCACCGACCTCACCGCTCGCGCGAAGGCCGGCAAGATCGATCCTGTCATCGGTCGCGATGAGGAAATCCGCCGCGTGATGCAGGTGCTGAGCCGCCGCACGAAGAACAATCCCGTGCTCATCGGTGAACCCGGCGTCGGCAAGACCGCCATCGCCGAAGGTCTCGCACGACGCATCGTCGCGGGTGACGTGCCGGATTCGCTCAAAGGCAAAAAGCTCATCAGCATGGACCTCGGCGGTATGATGGCAGGCGCGAAGTTCCGTGGCGAGTTCGAGGAGCGCCTGAAGGCCTTCTTGAAGGAGGTCACGTCGAGCGAGGGCGAGATCATTCTCTTCATCGACGAACTCCACACCATCGTCGGCGCGGGCAAAGGCGAGGGTGCGATGGATGCAGGCAATCTTTTGAAGCCGCAGCTCGCCCGTGGCGAACTGCGCTGCATCGGCGCGACCACGCTGGATGAGTACCGCAAGCACATCGAGAAGGACCCCGCGCTGGAGCGTCGCTTTCAGCCAGTGAAAGTTGGCGAGCCGACCGTGGAGGACACCATCGCCATCCTGCGCGGCCTCAAAGAACGCTACGAGGTGCACCACGGCGTGCGCATTCAAGACAACGCCATCATTGCCGCCGCCACGCTGAGCAATCGCTACATCACCGACCGCTTCCTGCCGGACAAGGCCATCGACCTTGTCGATGAAGCCGCCAGCCGCATCAAGATCGAACTCGATTCCATGCCCACGGAAATCGACGTCATCGAGCGCGACATCATGCAGCTCGAAATGGAGCGTCAGGCCCTCAAGAAGGAAAAAGACGCCGCCTCGAAGGCCCGCCTCGAAAAACTCGAGCGCGAAATCGCCGATCAAAAGGAGAAATCCTCCGCGCTGAAGGCCCAGTGGATGAAGGAAAAGGAATCCGTCGATGCCGGCCGCAAGGTGAAGGAAGAAATCGACCGCCTGCGCACCGAACTCGAACAAGCCCAGCGCCGCGGCGACTTCGGCCGCGCCGGTGAGATTCAGTACGGCCTTATCCCCGATCTGGAGAAGAAGCTCCAATCCGCTCCAACTGAGAACCGCGAACCGAGAACCGCGAACACGCTTCTGCGTGAAGAAGTCACCGAGGAAGACATCGCCCGCGTCGTGGCGAACTGGACCGGCATTCCCGTCTCACGCCTGCAAGAAGGCGAACGCTCGAAACTCGTGAAGATGGAGGAACGCCTCAGCGCCCGCGTCATCGGGCAAAAGGACGCCATCGTCGCCGTCAGCAATGCCGTGCGTCGTGCGCGTGCGGGCATTCAGGATGAAAACCGCCCGATTGGGAGCTTCCTTTTCCTCGGCCCCACCGGCGTCGGCAAGACAGAGCTGTGCAAAGCCCTCGCCGAGTTCCTCTTCGACGACGACAGCGCCATGACGCGCATCGACATGAGCGAATACATGGAGAAGCACAGCGTCAGCCGCCTCATCGGAGCGCCTCCAGGCTATGTCGGTTATGAAGAAGGTGGTCAGCTCAGCGAGGCCGTGCGCCGTCGGCCTTACAGCGTCGTCTTGTTCGACGAGGTCGAAAAAGCGCACCCGGATGTCTTCAACACGCTGCTCCAGGTGCTCGATGATGGCCGCATCACCGACGGCCAGGGCCGCACGGTCGATTTCAAGAACACGGTCCTCATCATGACCAGCAACATCGGCAGCAGCGCCATCCAGGATGTCAGCAATCCTGAGCAACGCGATGCACTGGTGCGCGACAGCCTGAAGCAATTCTTCCGCCCCGAGTTCCTTAACCGCATCGACGAGATCGTCATCTTTGATCGGCTCGACGCCGCGCAGCTCGACCAGATCGTCAAGATCCAGCTCCAGCGCGTCATCGACCGCCTCGCTAAGCAGAACATCCACCTCACCGTCACCGACGACACCACCCGCTACCTCGCCGACGCCGGCTTCGATCCCGTCTTCGGCGCGAGACCCCTCAAACGCGCCATCCAGAAGCACCTCCTCGATCCGCTGAGCTTGGCGGTCCTCGAAGGCGGCTTCAAAGACGGCGACCACATCACGGCGGTGATGAAGGGCGGGAAACCGGTGTTTGAGAAGAAGTAATGGCGTGCGGAATTTATTCCGCAGCACTCCGCCAACATCTCAAGCTCCTGCCTACTGCTTTACGATAAAAGCAAACTCAGCCCTGCGACCATAACTACTGAATCCGGCCAGCGCGATCGCCCTTGCGTCTTCAAGGTTAGCGCCTGGAGGAATCGGGAAGGGCAGCTTTTTTCTTCCGAGATGGGTGAGGATGAGAAAGCGAAGGTGAGCCCTGGCAAAGTCAGCGTCACCATGCACAACCTCTCGATTTGAATGGAGCGTCGAGATGACAACCTCGGTGTCCGTGTATTTCAACTCGGCGACATGAAGCAATAGCCCCGTCCAACTGCGACGGACATAGAGTCGTGAGTCGTAGGCGAAGAAATCCCACTTATCTTCCATCTCTGGGGCAGAGAACAGAACGCCATCCTCACGCTTGCCATTGTAAGGAAATCTCAGATCGCATGGCACAATGAAATCGTCGTTGGGTAAAGAGCCAATAAGCGAACGGCCATCATCAGTGCGCAATTGATTGAAGGATGCGGCTATGGCGCGATCTGAGGTCATCGCCGTGAATCCAAGCGCAACCGCCCGGCAATCCAGCACCTTCTGAGGAAACGGGTTGTCCTGATTCCCGGCTTGAAGCCAAACTACTTTCTGTCCCCAATCGTCTTTACTCGCATCTTGCTTGGCGGCCGATGAGTTAGCGTTGCCTTCGTCTCGGCAACCAGAGAAGAGGCAGGCAAGTGCTGTTAGAAGTTTACGCATTGTAGTTTGCTCATTCGATCAAGGTTTGGTTTCGAAAAGTGAGAAAGGGCGGCTTGCCCACGCCTACCTCCAGCGTTTCAGAAAATCCCAAATGCGGATGATCACGTAAATCCCGCCGTAGAACACCACGCCCATCACGATGAACGCGATGACGGTCTCGCCGAAAGTCCCGCCTCCCGACCCACCGGGCGGGGGATACGGATACGCCGGTCCTGATCCAGAGGGTCGTGAAGGCGGCACCACCTGGGCTTGAGCAAGGCTGTTTAACAGAAGCAGTCCGGTCGTGAGGCATGGGAAGGTTTTCATCATGGGGCACCTGGTGTTTCCATCGCGAGCTTAAGAATCGCTCAGGATCGGCCCTGAGTCCCGCTGATTTTTTTGGAGTTAGGCGGGCTTTCCCAGCATGACGGAAGACAGGCCGTTCTGAGCTATTTGGCCGGAGGCTTTGTGCGAGGTGGGGGGACAGGCTGCCTCACGTCCCGTCGGAATGAGTTTCCGTTTGAGCCGCCCGTGCTTTCGGGCTAGTCAGCGGGCCACCTTTTCCCCATGAGCAGCTCCTCCGCACACACTTACAAAGAAGCCGGCGTCGATATTCACGAAGCAGCGTCGCTGGTCGATGACATCGGCGTGCTGGTGAAGCGCACGCAGCAGAAGCGGAAGCTGGCGAACCCCTTTGGCCTGTTCGCCGCCGCCTACGACCTCAGCGGTTACAAGCATCCCATGATCCTCACCGGTTGCGACGGCGTGGGCACGAAGATCGAACTGCTGCTGAAGCACGACCAACTGGAAGCCGCCGGCAAAGACCTCGTGGCGATGAACGTGAACGACGTGCTCACCACGGGGGCCGATCCGATCATGTTCCTCGACTACGTGGGCATCCCGAAGATCGACAAGCGGCAGATCACCCGCATCATCGCCGGCATGACGGAATACCTGGAGGCCTGCAACTGCATCCTCGCCGGTGGTGAGACGGCGGAGATGCCCGGCATGGTGCCCGAGGGCATGGTGGAGCTCAGCGGCTTCGCCATCGGCGCCTGCGAAAAGGAAGACATGCTCGATCCCGGCACCATCGCCGCAGGCGATGTGCTCATCGGCTGGCCCAGCGCGGGTTTCCACGCCAATGGATTCAGCCTCGTGCGCCGCATCATCGAGAAGGAGAATCTCCAGTTCAGCGACGATGAAATGCGCACGCTGCTGCTGCCGACGCTGCTTTATCATGAGGAGACGAAGGCGCTCAAAGCTGCTGGCGTCCGCCCGCGTGCCATGGCGCACATCACCGGCGGTGGTCTGCCTGAAAATCTGGGCCGCATCTTCCTGAAGCGCGGTCTCGGCTGCAGTCTGCGCATTCCGTTCTGGCAAAATGACGTCGTGCAGAAGGTGCTGCGTCACGCAGACCCGAAGGACGCCTTCGACACCTTCAATATGGGCCTCGGCTGGGTCGCCATCGTTGCCCCTGGTGATGTGGACAAGGCGCTGGCCTGCGGCGAGAACGCGAAGGTTATCGGCACGATGGACACGAGCGCTCAGGTGAGCGTGGAGGTCGTCTGAGGCCCTCTTTCCTTCAGGCGGGGGATCAGGATGATCCCCTTCCTGGCTCAACGTCGTCGGCGCAGAAGACTGACCAAGCCAACGGTGAGAATCAGCAAGGCGCTGCCGGGTTCCGGTACGGGGAGCAGCAGAGTGTTGAAGGTGTTGTCAGCCACGGCTGCGCCGAGCGCGGCACCGTCGGTGTTGTCCCAAGAATAGTGGATGCCGCCGTAGATGCGGCTCATGCCGGCCTCTGCGGCTGCCTGGCTGAAACTGGTGAAATCGCGAGTATAGCCCAGCGGGAGGAAGGGGGACTCGGAGTCGGTGGTGAAGGCGATGTTGTCCGTGCCAAAGAATTCTGCGAGGATCGTGGCGGCGGCCATGCTGAAGGCACTATGGCCGCTGGTGTAGGCAGGGAAAGAGGGGGTGGGGATTAGTGGTGACCAGGTGGCATTTTCGAGGGTGTCGGCATTGCCGTCCGTGCTGGCGGTGTTGATAGCCTGCATGGGCCGCCACAGGTCATAAGCGCGCTTGGCGTCCCAGGTGGCGATGCCGGTGTCGGCCTCAGCGAGGTTCAGCAGGGCAAAAAGCCGAGCATTATCTTCCACCGAAAGGTTCATGCTGGCAGAGACGGTCTGGGCGATGCGGTTCCAATGCCCCGGTGGCGAGGCCGTGCCGGGGCCATCCACCCAAAAATAGGCGATGGTGGTCTGGTCTGCGGTGCGGGTGGAGCCTGTGGCAGCGCCGAGGTTTTTCACCTCGTTGAAGCCGTCGGTGTAGGTCTGGCTAGCCACAAAAGCGGGCATTTGATTGGCCTGAAAGCCAGCGAGGGTAGCAGGCCGGAACTGGTCGCCACTGCTCATGGTAAAAGGCGTCACAAATCCCCACTCGGACTTCAAAAAAGTGCCGCTGGAGGCACCCCAGGCACCGGCGGTGTTCCCCGGTTGCCAGGCTCCTGGCGTGCCGAAGGTCTGTGGCGTGTAGGTCGAGGCGGCATTCCACCCATCTCCGGCACGGGCCGTGATCATGGCCTGAGCCGCTGCCAAACCGACCTCCATGCCGCGTGTTTTGGCCTCACCATCGGCGATGCTGCTCATCTGTGAGTTGTAGAGGCTGGTGAAGCTGGAGGCGTAGGAGTTGCTGCCGCCGTACATGTCGTTGTAATTCGAAATGAGCACGTTGTAGGCAGCGGTGGCCGCCGCCGCTGTCACGTCAATACCGACCCCTGCAGTCGTCGGATCATAATAACCTAGGTAAGAGCTGCGCGTGCGGCTGATGGAATTCACGGCGTCATACATGGCCCCGCCCATCATGCCCATGGTGCGCGAATTCGTCGGTGGCGTCGCCGAAGTGGTTTCCGCCTTGAAGGTTTGCCGCATCAGGGCGTTCCAGTCCGTGATCACATCCGCCCTGGCCATGCCAGCGCAGGCAAGGAGCAGTGAGAGGGACAGACGGAGGGTTTTCATGGAGGCATCCCAGATGAAAATTACTTAACAGAGCCTTATTTTATGGAAATTCGACCCCCAAGCAAGCCTTGTTTTAAAATTTCCATAATTTGAAAGGTCGGGCTGATTGGGACTGTGAAAGAGGGCCATGCACCGCCACTCCCCTACCCTCGCCCTCGTTTTTCTGCTCTCCGGCCTTCTTACGGCCTCCGCCCAACAGCCTGCCGCCCCGGCCAAAGCCAAAAGCGCTCCCAGCCCGGCCATGGCCCCGGTTCAAGATGTCGCAGGTCTGCCGCGAGTGCTCCTCATCGGCGATTCCATCTCCATCGGCTACACCCAGCCGACGCGGAAGCTGCTGGAGGGCAAGGCCAACGTCCACCGCATCCCCGCCAACGGTGGACCGACGAAGAACGGCATCGCGAACATCAAGAAGTGGCTCGGCACCGGCAAATGGGACGTGATCCACTTCAACTGGGGCATCCACGACCTCAAGTTCATGCCCGATGGCAAGCGTCAGGTCGAAGCCGCCGACTACGAGGCCAATCTGCGCAGCCTCGTCGCCACGCTGAAGGCCACCGGTGCCAAGCTCGTCTGGGCCAGCACCACGCCTATCCCCGAAGGTGAGCTCAATCCTCAACGCAAGTTCGGCCAGGTGCCCGAATACAACGCCATCGCCGCCAAGGTGATGACTGAAAACGGCGTGACCATCAACGATCTCAATGCCTGGATGGCACCCCGCTTCGAGGAGCTTCACAAGCAGAAGGATCTGCACTACACCGACGCTGGCAGCGAGCATCTGGCGAAAAAGGTCGCCGAGGCGATCACGCAGGCGCTGGCAAAGTAGCCGCGCCGGTTGCGCGGGCGTGAATCCCGCTTATCTACGCGGCCCGCTTATGCACAGCTTCCGTTACCACCAGGGCGAATTATTCGCTGAAAATGTCCCGCTTCAGTCCCTCGCCGAGAAACACGGCACGCCGCTCTATGTTTACTCGAAGAGCACGATCTCCGGGCACTTCACCCGCCTCGACGCAGCGCTGAGCGGGCTGGACCACCTCATCTGCTACGCGGTGAAGGCGAACTCAAACCTCGCCGTGCTCAGCACCATCGCCAAGCTCGGCGGCGGCTTCGACATCGTCTCTGCGGGTGAATTGTACCGCGTCATCAAGGCCGGTGGCGATCCCGGAAAATGCACTTTCGCCGGCGTCGGCAAGACCCGCGATGAGATCGAATACGCCCTCAAGCAGGGCATTTACTGCTTCAACGCCGAGTCCGAGGCCGAGCTGCATTACATCAACAAAGTCGCCGGTGAACTCGGCCTCACAGCCCCCGTGGCCGTGCGTGTGAATCCTAATGTCGATGCGAAGACGCACGCCAAGATCACCACCGGCAAGAGCGAGAACAAGTTCGGCATCGATTTCGACCAGATTCTCGATGTGTACGCCCGCGTGGCGGCTGATTGCCCGAATCTCTTCATCAAGGGCCTGCAAATGCACATCGGCTCCCAGCTGACCAACGTGGACCCGTTCCTTGAGGCGGTGCAAAAGGTCATCCCGCTCGTGACGCAGGTCAAAAAGAGCTACGGCATCGAGTTCTTCAGCATCGGCGGCGGCATCGGCATCAATTACAAACAGAGCCTCGACTCCGGTGACTCCGCGTGGTGGCAGGAGAATGCCGAAACGCACCCGCTGACTGTTCAAGCCTACGCCGACGCCGTGGTGCCGCATCTGGCACCGCTCGGCCTCCGCATTCTTTGCGAACCCGGACGTTTCATGGTCGGAAACGCCGGTGTGCTGCTCACCAAGGTGCTCTATGAGAAGCGCGGCTCCGCCAAGATCTTCAAGATCGTCGATGCCGGCATGAACGACCTCATCCGCCCGACGCTTTACGAAGGCTGGCATCAGATCGTGCCGCTCAAGCAGCCCGCGAACGACAAGATCGAGAAAGTCGATGTCGTCGGCCCCATCTGCGAATCCGGCGACTTCCTGGCGCAGAACCGCGAACTCCCGCTCGTCAACGAAGGCGACTACCTCGCCGTGCTCAGCGCCGGTGCGTATGGCTTCACCATGGCGTCGAACTACAACACGCGCCCCATGCCCGCCGAAATCCTCGTCGAGGGTGACAAGGCCACCGTCGTGCGCGAGCGCCAGACTCTTGATGACGTGCTCAAAGGCGAGCACATCGCCTGATTTCACTGCGAACCGAGAACCGCGAACTTTCTTCCATGCACATCGCCGACATCCTCCAAGCCCAGCGCCCCACTCTTTCCTTCGAGTTCTTCCCGCCGAAGACCGCCGAAGCCTTTGAGGCGCTGTATCAGACCATCGGCGAGCTTGAGGCCTTCAAGCCCTCGTTTGTCAGTGTCACCTACGGCGCGGGCGGCTCCACGCGTGAGCTCACGCATGATCTCGTCGTCCGCATCAAGACCACCACCTCCCTCGATCCCATCCCGCACCTCACCTGCGTCTGCCACAGCGAGGCTGACATCGCCTCCATCCTGGAGCGTTATGCGAAGGCCGGTGTGAGCAACATCCTCGCCCTCGGCGGCGATCCGCCCAAGAACCTCGCCAATTATGACCGCGCGAAGGACGCCTTCCAGCACGCCGCTGATCTCGTGGCCTTCATCAAGAAGTTCAACGACAGCGGCGCGCATCCTGACAAGCGCGGCTTCGGCATCGGCGTGGCCGGTTTCCCCGAGGGCCATCCCACCACGCCGAACCGTGTTTTGGAAATGGATCACCTCAAGGCCAAGGTCGATGCCGGCGCGGACTACATCTGCACGCAGTTGTTCTTCGACAACCACGACTTCTTCGACTTCCGCGAGCGCTGCCAGCTCGCCGGCATCAAGATCCCGATCATCGCCGGCATCATGCCCATCACCAGCGCCTCCGGCATGCGCCGCATGGCCGAGCTGGCCGCCGGTGCGCGTTACCCCGCCAAGCTGCTGCGCGCCATCCAGCGCTGTGGGAATGACGAGGATGCCGTGCAGAAGGTTGGCATCCATTACGCCACCGAGCAGTGCCACAACCTGCTCGACCACGGCGTGGACGGCATCCACTTCTACACGCTGAACAAATCCCACGCCACGCGTGAGATCTACGCCAGCCTCGGCATTCGTGACTCCGCCGCCGTGCGTCCGCACTCATGAGCGAGGAACTGCCGCTCATCGCCGCCATCGAGGCCGGTGGCACGAAATTCGTCTGCGCCGTCGGCACCGGGCCTCATGATCTGCGGGAGGTCACGCGCATTCCCACCACCACGCCAGAGGAGACCCTCGCCGGCGTCACGCGCTTCCTTTCTTCCGCCAAATCGAAGCACGGCCCCTTCGCCGCGATCGGCATTGGCTCCTTCGGCCCCATCGATCTCGACAAAGACAGCGAAACCTACGGCTTCATCACCACCACGCCGAAACCCGGCTGGCAGTTCACCAATATCGTGCCGAAGCTGCATGACCGCTACCACGTCCCCGTCGCCTGGGACACCGATGTGAACGCTGCCGTGCTCGGCGAGTTCCTCTGGGGCGCGGGTCAGAACACCGATCCGCTCATCTACATCACTGTCGGCACGGGCGTCGGTGGCGGAGTGCTCATCAACGGCCAGCTCCTGCACGGTCTGCTCCATCCCGAAATCGGCCACCTCCTGGTGCCGCCGCCGCAGAACTCATCGGCCATCCAGCAGGCCTGCCACTGCCCGTTTCACAAGAGCTGCGTCGAAGGCTACGTCAGCGGCACCGCCCTCGCCTCCCGCTGGGGCGTCAAAGCCGATGCCCTGCCGCCCAATCATCCCGCCTGGGAGGAGGTCGCCGATGTCATGGCGCACGCGCTCATGAATCTCACCCTCAGCCTGTGTCCGAAGCGCATCATCCTTGGCGGCGGAGTCATGAGCCAGGAACACATCCTGCCCCTCATCCGCGGCCAGCTTCACAAGCTCAACAACGGCTACCTCCGCGTCCCCGAACTCGGCCGCAACCTCGACGACTTCATCGTCAGCCCGGGTTTGGGCGCACGTTCCGGTTTGCTGGGGGCCCTGGCGCTCGGGAAATATGAGCTGGACCGGCATTTGAAGCAGAGCACGGAAGTTTAACCTCAGAATCCGTCGTCAATCATGAGCAACCGCCTGGCCGCCATTGGACTTGTGATCGCGCTCATCGCCGTAAGCCTGGCAGCGTTTCGGAACAATTACATCCACCCGGCCCCGCCGCCAGAACCGCCCAAGCCGACCTTGAGGGAAGTCGCGGGTGAGGCGGCCAAAAAACTTCTGGAAGAGAAAATCCTGCGCAAGCAACCGACGGCTCCAGCCCCCGTCAACAAAGACTCAAGCCGTCTTCCCCTGCATCCGTATCAGATGGTGTACACGGCGCTGGGTTTGCTGGGATTCACCCTCGGCGTCCTATCCTGGTGCCGCAAAGATCATATCCGGCTGGCCGGAGCCGCCGCCGCAATCGGCCTGATGGCCGTTTGCTGGGAATGGGTGCTCATCGGCGTCTGCATCGCCATCGTGATTCTGATTTTGGCAAACCTATCAGCATAAGGGAGGAAACAGGGCCAACGCCGCCTCATCAAGCCGATCACTTTCATGAGACTGAAACAGACCTACTGGAACTCCTTCTTGTTGGGACTCGCTGGCTTGGGTGCCGGGTGGCAGCTCTTGAACAATCTTAGCCTCGGTCTCATTCTGGCCGCCTCCTTTGCCAGCACTTACTTGATCGTTGCCTTGGTCTATTGGAAGAAACGCTGCCTGGCGATCACAGGCACCACCCGTCTGAAGGAACTGGAGTGGTTCTACTCTCTGGCCCTGGAATACCAATTCATGTCCCTCGACAAGCTGCTCGAGGCTTACTTGGAGGAGAAGAGCAAACATAGACGTTGAGGCCGCTCCACGCCTTCGTCCAAAACGCCCGCGTCTTTGGTGATTCAGTGTCCTCGCCGATCTCCTTCCACACAAACGTGGCGTATGGCTCGGGAAACATCCATCGAACCGGCCCTGCCAAGGCTCCATTGATCTACGGCAGCTCCGTCAACGTCCACGCGCTGAGAGCGCAACACTCCTCAGCCCAGGATGAAATCCTGGGACCAACACGGTTCAAACATCCCGAACACGATTAGCGCTGAAAGCGCGGCACTCGACTCACGGTGCGGTCCATCACCATACGCCTGCACAGAGTCGAGTCTCGCCCTTGCAGGGCTGACAGCATCTTCAACACACCGCGCGGCTCGCAAACCCAGGGCTGCGCCCGTGGGCTGAGGAATATCGCGCCTTTGGCGCTTTCATGACCACGTCTTCCAAGATTCGATCTCCTTCCACATTCAAGCCGGAGCGCTGATATTCCATCGGCCTGAGCCGGTCAATAAGGGAGCACTGAACAAATCAAAAAGAGGATCAAATTCTCCTCTTACTCCTGCTCCTATTCTTCCTCCCCCAAGGCAAGAGGAGGAGGATTGAAGTGTGCGTCGATTATATCAGCATCTCCGTAGGATGTGCCTTCGCGTTGTTCAGCTCATGCGCTGTCGCCGCCGGTGACGTTTGGAAACCGACGCTCCGCGCATTGATGCAGATGACGCACGTCAATGTCACGCGGCAGCGCCTTCGCCTTGAGGGCGGCCTTGGCGATCGCGGCGTTCTCCGCCTCACGCAGATCATGACCCTCGACGGAGCAATGCATCAGGAAGCGTCCCGTGATGAGATGGTGGATGCAGGCTTGGTAGCTCATGAGGGTGTCGGCTTGAGGTGGAAACGCGGTGATCGAAGCCGAGGGCTAGGCGGTGTCTTTGCAAATCAAGCGAGGTGAGTTCTATCCAGGAGGGCGGCGAAAGTGATGAACCCCGCAAAGGATGAGGCGGTTTTGTCGGCACGCAAAGCGAGGCGTTTGTGTGCCTTCA
>NZ_JBIIKX010000064.1:0-34108 GCF_044232965.1 Prosthecobacter sp. | reverse complement strand
AAGAAAATCGGCTCCAACCTCGAAGCCACCGTCGCCCTGACCCTCCCCGCCGAAGGTTTCACGCACCCCGTCTTCAGCGATCCCGCCACCCTCCACGAATTCCTCATCCTCAGCGACCTCCAAATCACCCGCGGCAGCGAACTCGCCGCCGTCGTGACGGAATCCAGCCATCACAAATGCGCCCGCTGCTGGAAGCACCTGCCGGACGTCGGAACGCATGCCGATCACCCGACGCTTTGCGGACGATGCGTGGAGGCGGTGGGGGAAACAGGAGGCAGATAAGTCCTATCAGACGTTTAAATCGTTTTAAATTTAACTGATGGACCCTTTGCCTGCTAGCTTTCCACTTCAAGTCGTTGGCGTGGCTCCGATAGTGGCCGCTACCAGCCAAGAAGCTGCATTGTTGCGTCCGACTCGAATGCCCGAGTTTATCGATCTACAGATCAGCCACTATATTCGAACCGAGTTCTTTCTGAAACTATTAAAAACAAAGCAACTTCGTCTTGGGCGATTGGATGCCCAAACGAACGATCCAACGGATGGCTGTCTGCCCAAGGCCAATTTCGAGGCACCAAGCGGGTTAAATAAGCAGTTCTACAGTTGTTTCCCAACAGAGCGGGATCCGCAGATGCACGATGAACAACAACGAATTGCACGACAATTATCCTATATTCATTGTTGGTTCAAAGGACACGAAGAGTCGGCCGAAATGTGGAAGGTTTTCTGCTCTGACGGCGCAGGCGTTTGCATCAAGTCGACGACCAAGCTGCTGCTGAATTCTCTCTGTCGCGAATGGCCTCATGACCTGATCCTCCAGATGCATGAATGTCCTTACACTGATTGTACAGTGCAGACGCCCGAGTTTTTGCCCAACACGGCCTCAGTTCGGAAGGATAGTCACTTCGCTAATCAACAAGAAGTCCGGATATTAGCTCAGGTGGATGTATCCAAGGGATCTGCGCCACTACCTGGACCAGATTGCAAGCTTGTTCCGGTCGATTTGGATGTGTTGCTACAGGGTCTCGTCATTGGCCCGTCAATACAGCCTGAAAATGAGCGAACGATTCGAGAGGCAATTATTGAAAGAGGAATCAAGGCCAATGTTTTGAATTCGAGTCCATTGCTCCCAATGTAAGTGTATGAGTTTTCAGTCGTCTAGAATTGAAGCGACAGGGGCGTTGGCCGACAACACCAACGCAAAGTTAAATTGCAAGCAGCATCCGTTTAGAATGCGGATTGATCGCATCCTGTTTTCATCTGGTGGTATCTCTGAGCTGAGAGGCTGGGTTCATCATGGATATGTCGAAGTTGGATCAAGTATCCTGATCAAAACTCCAGACACACGCAGCCCCGCGAAGATTGTTGCAATTTCTGTAGAGGGATTGCCAAGCGAGGAACTCCTCGGAGGCTGTTTTGCTGATATTACGTTATCGCATGGTGCTGAAGTACCCATAAATGCAACACAAGAGATTTGCGACCCAGAGAGCCTTGATGTCCAGCTCAAATGGGAACAAGCCCGTGCACGATTCGCTCTGTTTGGACGGGCATCCAAGCTTCGGGACTGTGAGCTGTTTCGCTTGCGACAACAGTTGTTGGCGAACCTCGAGATCCTGTGTTCTCGTGGCACACCTCGTCAGTTTGAAGTCCTAATCACAGAGTTGCTGAATCGCCAAGGTTTTAGCACAAAGCTGACGCCGCCCACTAATGACGGTGGTAGAGATGTCGAGTGTCAACGAGACGGGGAATCGCTATATGTCGAGTGCAAGTTATTCGCCCCAACCGCCAAAGTTGGTCGGCCACACATTCAAAAACTTGTCGGTGCCATGGCTGCAGACGGCATAAAAAAAGGCATATTTGCGGCAACTTGTGGTTTTACAGCTCAAGCCAGAGAGTATGCAGTGAAGGCAGGCATCGAGGTATGGGATATCTACCGGCTGAGTGATTTGTTAGATGAGTGGTTCCCCGAGAAAATCCAGCCGTTGATCTACAACGCAATGTGCTTGGAGTGCGGGAAACTCGTTGAATTTGCCCTGAAGGAAGCGTTTCATCGGGTCAAAACCTGTCCAAACGGTCACAGCGTGGAGAAAACCATATCGATCAAGGATGCGATGCCAGACGCAACGCCTCCATGACATTGAGAAATGGCGACCAGCTACCCTCCACGGGGGGATGACGTCAGGGCAACAAATCGACAAGCGACAGGTAATCACCTCTCAGCCCCATCCCAATCGCTCCGCCTGTTCGCGCCACCCGCCCACGACCTCCCGGCGTGCTCGTTCCGGTCTGGCGCTGCTGTGAACGGACGAATTTGAATCGCTAATTAGACGCTGATGTGACGCTAATCCCCAACCTCTGGCTTGGGATTCATTAGCGTCTGATTAGCGTCCCATCAGCGGTTCAAACCTGCATCTCCCGTCTCCCGTGGCTTCAGAAAACTCTTTTCCAGGCGGAAGGGAATGTCCCCCGACCTCGGAAAAGAGTTTTCCAGCCTGTGTCCAGATCGCCGACTCCTCAGACAAGAGTTTTCCGGCAGGTGATCTCTGGGATCACCCCTTGGAAAAGAGTTTTCCAAGGCCTGCCCACTTTGCCTACCCCGCAGAAAAGAGTTCGCCGAGGGGTGACTATCCGGTTCACCCTCCGGAAAAGAGTTTTCCAGCGTGTGACCAGATCACCCACCCCTCAGAAAAGAGTTTTCCAGCTGGTGAGCCGTTGGACCACCCCGTGGAAAACAGTTTTCCAGACCCGCCGGACCTTCCTTTCCCTCCAGAAAACTCTTGGCTCTAGAATGAGGAGGTCGCTTTCCCCTCGCAAAACTGTCCAGCGCACCTTCACCACCCGGCCTCCCCGGCGTGCTCGTTCCGGCTGGAGCGCGAATGCTTGCGATTCGTATCGGGCCTTTTATACACAGCCCTGCGCATCTCCGGCCGCAGTGTCATCGATTCAACCCTCAAGGCTCTCACCATGCTCAATCGCGCTCGTCTTTTTGGAATTGTGGCCTGTGGCATCATGCTCGGAGCATCCTGTTCGACCCATGGCAATAAGACGGGTGCTCCCGCACTTCGTGTGAAGCCCAATGCCACAGGTTTGGAGATTGGAGCGATGCGGACACATGGCCCGGAGAATTTCTTGGGTAGCGGACCTCCCAACATTTCGTCAGGAGTGACAGCCACGCTCAAACGAAAAAAGAATCTGCATAATCAGGAGGCCTGCTACTTCATCAAAGCTCCCGGGAAGTTCCAAGTCGTGAGCATGGAAGGCCCGGGGGCTGCCAACTACCCGGCTTTGATGAGCACTTGGCGCGGCCTGTTTGACGCTGACTTAAATTCTGGATCGACCGCCAGAACAACCCTGTATCAAAAGCAGTTGAGCGAGATTCCTTGGATGAACGCCGGGCGCGCCTTCCACGCCAAACTTCGTTCCAGAACCTTTCCATGGGGAAGGGCTCTCCTGTTTCTCACGACCTACACGCAGGGACCCGGGCCAGGACCGGTGAACAATGACATGCTGGTATTGGTGGTGCAGGGCTTCACGCATGACGGCCGGTTTGCCGTGAACGGCAGGTTTGAAATCCATCACCCCCAACTGCCCGACTCAGCGGACGAGAAGCCCCGTGTTGAAAAACACTTCTTCGATCTGGATGAGCCGGGTGATGCCGCCGAGAAATGGCTGGATGCCCAACCAGACGAATCTTTTGATCCATCGCTTCAGGACTACGAGGCCTTTCTCTCGGCCCTGGAGATTAAGTAGGGCATCAGGGTGCAACCCATAGGCAAGCGGCAAGCAATCTCCTCTCAGCCACGTCCCAATCACACCGCCTGTTCGCACCACCTGCCTCCGACCTCCCGGCGTGCTCGTTCCGGCTCCGCCGCGAAATCTCCCAGCAGCCCAGCATGGAAGCACCGCGAGAGATGAGAAGACCGCAGAGATGAGCTTTGAAATGGATTTCTCTGCGGTTTTCTCACCTCTTGCGGTGTGATCGGTTTGGAGCCGTCAAAGCCACGCCACGCTTACAAATCCTCAAACGCGGCACGATACGTCTCCGGGTGGCGGGCGCTGTGCAACAAGGCTCCGAAGTAGAGCAGATCGTCCTCCACCAGATAATAGATGATGTAGGGGAAACGGGGAACAAGGCAACGGCGCACGCGCCCCTCCAACACACGCCAGCGCAGTGGATCGGCGGCAATCTCCAAGCAGGCGCTTTCCACGGTCTGCACAAAGCGGCGGCCCAGTTCCTTTCCTTCGGCGCTGTAGCGCCCGGTGACGCAGCACAGCTCCGCCTGGAAGTGCTCCGAATACACCACCTTCATGCTACGAGCGCCTTGGCAGCCGCAAACACGTCGTCGTGGCTCAATCCGCGCTCACGTCCGGCCTTGAACGCCTCAAAGCGCCGCTCGACCTCGGCAGCGATGGTGGCGTCGTTTTCCCACTGCGCCGGTAAATCCGCATCCACCGTCTCCCAGATGATTTCCGCCAGGAAACGCCGTTCCTCCGAGGGAAGGCGAGCGGCTTGAGCAAAGAGTTCTTGGGTAGCCATGGTGCAGGATGGTAACGGATCGTGCTTGGAATGCCAAGCGTGGAATTGGGAGCGGTTCAAAAGTGAGCCGTGCGTGTCGCGTTTCCTTCAACAAAATCCCGCGACGGTCAATCTCCTCTCAGCCACGTCCCAAAGGCTCCGCCTGTTCGCGCCACCCGCCCCCGACCTCCCGGCGTGCTCGTTCCGGCTCCGCCGCGAAATCTCCCAGCATGGAAACACCGCAAGCTCTGGAGCGCAGCGGAAGCAGCCGAAGGCAATTTAGAAAACCGCAGAGATGAGTTTTCTGAATGTCTCTGCGGTTTTCTCATCCCCGCCTGCATCGCTGAGCGAAGCACTGCGGGGAGGTCTCGCGATGTTTTGTTCCGGGGTTTGGCACCACTTGAATCGTCCTGAAGTCGGCATTGCCAAAAAGCCCCGGAAGAGTCATTCTTGACCGCATGAATCCGCGAATCACCGCCGCACTCACCACCGAGCCGCCGAAGGGGCTGCTGGCGCAGTCGCTGACCTTGGCGGCCAACGCCGACGCGACGGATGAGAGCTGGCAGGGCACCTTTGGCTGGGCGAAGAACAATCCCGACTACGACGCCGCCATGAAACTCGGCGAGCAGTGGCGACAGGACGTGAACCGCCAGTCTCTGGAGGAGATGGATCGTCGCGATGGTCATTCTTGATACCAACCACTATTCCGAACTGGATCGTGGCTCGCAGGCCGGAGCGCTTCTCCGTGAGCGTTTGATCAGTCGTGGTGAGCAACCCTGGCTGACTGTGATGACCGCCGAGGAAGTGTTGCGCGGTCGGCTGGCCCAGATCGCCGCCGAAAAAGACCGGCTGCTCGTGCATTACGATCTCTTTCTCAACGGCCTGCTCACCCTCGCCAAATGGCGGTTCCTGCCCTGGACACAAGCCGCACAGGACACTTTCGACATGCTGCACTTCCAACGCGTGCGCATCGGCACCATGGATCTGCGCATCGCCAGCCTCGCCCTGACTCACAACACGCTCCTGCTTTCTCGCAATCTGGTCGATTTCCAAAAGGTGCCGGGACTGCGGGTGGAGAACTGGCTGGATTGATGCGTGGGGTGCTGCTTGCGCGTTGTCCCGAGTCTTGACATGGCGTGCCGTTTTGAGGCATTCTCTGCGAAAAGCCAGTTCATCCGCTATGCATGCGCCGCACCTCACCCTGACGCTGTTTCTTTCCACCTGCCTTCTGCTGCGTGCTGCGGAGCCTGCGCCTGCACCGCCGGTCTTGGACGCGCTGCCGCAGGAGATCGGCCAGTTCTACATTGATGCGAACTTTGTGTCCTGTTTTAGCACGGCGGAAGAACGCCAACTGGTGGATCTGGCGCTGCGACGCGGCGGAACGGACCAGGCACCGTCCGGCCGCCTGGGGATGGTGATGCGGATGACCCAACGCCTGCGCGAGTCCTTCCACGAGGTGGACCCCCAGTTTGTCCGCTGGGTGGGAGGGAACACCCAAGAGGACGGGCAGATGATCCAAGCCGTCTCCGTGCAGGAGGGCGCGAATGAAATCCGTGTGACCACCCAGATTTGGACCGTGGCCAAGGAGCGGAGCGTGCTGCTGGTCTCTCAATACGATCACCAAGAAGAAGCCCTGAAGACACTGGCCACCATCCAGCAGGGGAAATCACGCACGGAAGTGCATTTGTGGAAAAAACACGGCCCCCGCTGGCTGCGTGACGGCGCCGTGATCGTGCCGCTGAGGCTGGGTAAATGACATCAGGGCGCAACTCATAGACAAGCGACCGGCAATCTCCTCGCAGCCACGTCCCAATCGCTCCGCCTGTTTGCGCCACCCGCCCCCGACCTCCCGGCGTGCTCGTTCCGGCTCCGCCACGAAATCTCCCAGCAGCCCAGCATGGAAACACCGCGAGCTCTGGAGCGCAGCGGAAGCAGCCGAAGGCAATTTATAAAACCGCAGAGATGAGCTTTGAAAGGGTTTTCTCTGCGGTTTTCTCACCTCTTGCGGTGTGATCGGTTTGGAATCAGGAGCGGGATACGATTCCGTGGACATGCACTCCTGATCAGCCGCTTGCCGATCCAGCCGGTTTGCACTAGCCTCTGCGCATGAGCACGATTGACCTCGCCATCCAACGCGTTGCGGGCCTCGACGAGCAGCTTGCCTCCAAGCTGCTGGCTTGGCTCGATAGCCAGCAGGCAGCGAGACACGCCCCATCCAAGGAGTGTCCGCTCGGAGCGCGGGCGATGATCGGTTTTGCCCTGCGTGGCGGGCGCGCACCACGCGCCACGGCAGACTGGATGAAGGAACTGCGCGAGGGAGACGCGGACTGAGATGCCCTGGGTCATCGACACTTGCCTCCTCATCGACATCGCGGATGCCGATCCGCAGTTTGCGACCGCCTCGGCTCGATGCCAAACGGCCCGAAGGGCTGGTGATCTCGCCCATCACCTATGCGGAACTGGCTCCCGTCTTTGATGGCGATGCCGCCCGGCAGGAACTCTTTCTCTACCATCTGCAAGTCTCGTGGTCAGAGGCGTGGACACGAACAGAAACACTCGCAGCCCATGCCGCCTGGCATCGTTATGTCCAAAGCCGCTGCCTGCAACGCATCCCCAAACGCCCGATGGCAGACATTCTCATAGGAGCCTTCGCCGAACGTTTCGATGGCCTGCTCACACGCAACGAGAGCGACTTCCGCAGTGTGTTTCCCACAATGCCAATCCTCGTGCCGTAGGCGCTTATTGACTAGCGACGTCAATCTCCTCTCAGCCACGTCCCAATCGCCTCGCCTGCACCCGGCATGTGCTTCATGCTGCAACCCCGGGTGGCCGAATGGCTCCACGGCTCACAGCTTGAATCCCTGGGCGTTAAACGCACGAAGAGATGGCGCACCTCCTGCCTTGGCATTAACTGATGCTCCCCAAATGCTTATGAAGACACTGACCACCCTGCTCCTGACCCTTTCATGTCTCGTTTCTTCAGTGTTTGGAGGCACGCTGACTGAAACGGAAGCCGACGACCTCAAGAAAGACATCAACTCCATGATGAAGTTGTTTGAGAGCGGAAACGCCCAGGCGCTGATCGACCACACTCACGAAGTCATCTTTGAACTGGCCGGCGGGAAAGAGGCGTTTGAGGCGCTCACGAAGGAGGCGGTCGCGCAGGTGATGAAGTCGGGGGTCAAGTTTTTGGAATCTGAACTGGGAACTCCCACCGAGGTTCATCCCGCCGGAAAGTATGAGGTCTGTTTCGTTCCCCGGACGTCGGTCATGGAATTCCAAGGGCGCAAGGTGAAGAGCGTGGCGTTTATGATCGCCGCGAGAACCCCGGGAACGAAGACCTGGAAGTATCTGGATGGCTCCAGCCTGCGCGAGAATCCAGAGATGCTCGGCAAGCTGTTCCCAGATCTGGACCCCAAGGTCGTCCTGCCGACCAACACGGTGGATGTGTTGTAAGGTGTGACGGGTCATGCGTGGGGAAACGACGCCAGGGGGCAGTCGGCTGACATCTCAGTTGTCTCACTTTGGATGGCCGTGGCAAGGCGGAGATGCGCCGCAGAGAGGGGAGAACGCGGAGGTCGGATGAAAGGTAACACTCTGTGTATGACATGCTGCGCTTTGAGCAGATCAAACACCTCAAGCTCAACGCCACAGCGTGAGCAGTGCCCAGATCAGGCCGTTAGCGATGGGAAACGCCTCCAAACATCCCCAATCGATTCATTGAGTGCCCATCATCCAAACAGCGCGGCCACCGCCTTGCCGCCATCCGTGATCGGGACAGGGCGTGTGCCGTCCATGAGTTCCTTGCTTGGATCAATGCCCATAGCGGCGTGAATGGTGGCGTGGAAATCGACGAGTGGCACGGGGTTCTCGACGGGCTTCTTGGCGAGTTCATCGGTGACGCCATACGCACCGCAGTGGTTGAGTCCACCACCGGCGAGCACCATCGAGAAAGCAGTGCCCTGATGTCCGCGTCCTCCGCGACCATCGAACTCCGGCGGACGACCGAACTCGGTGCCGACGACGATGAGCGTCTTATCGAGAAGCTTCTTATCCTTCAAGTCGCGGATCAGCGCTGACAAAGCCGTGTCGAGTTCCTGGATCAGCAGATGCTGATTCTTGTAGCCTTCGTTGTGAATGTCCCAGCCCGTGCCGTTCATGAAGTTGAGATTGTGCGACACCTCGATGAAGCGCACGCCAGCCTGAACGAGGCGACGTGAAAGCATGCAGCGCTGGCCGAACTCGCCGCCGTAGTCGTTGCGCAGTGTGTCGGGCTCTTCCTTGAGATTGAAGTGGCGCATGAACTTCGGTCCGGCGAGGCGCAGTGCTTCTTGCTGGGCCATTTCATAGTCGGCGGCGGCGGAACCCTTCGAAGTACGTGCCATCAGCGGCTTCAGAAGCTGATGACGAATCTCCGCACGCTTTTCATCGACGTAAGCCGGGCGCGTGAAGCCCGCAGGGCCGGTATTCGTGTCGGTGAGGTAAACGTAGCCGCTCTTCGCGCCGAGGAAGCCCGGTCCACGGCTCACGTTCGGATAACCAATGAGAATATATGCAGGCACGTCCGTGCTGGCCGCACCACGCTGATTGGCGATGATCGAGCCGATGCTCGGATAAACGACATTGCCGGAGATCATGCGGCCCGTGTGGACGATGTTCGTGGCGAAGGCGTGCTCGTCGATGACGTGATGGTTCACCGTGCGCATCACCGTGACATGTTCCATCACCTTCGCAGTCTTGCTCAGATGCTCGGTCACCTGCACACCTTTGACCGTGGTGTCGATGGCCTTGTAGAGCGAACCCGCCTTCTGGGGCTTGCCCAGATTGTCGCCGAGCTTCTTCGGGTCAAAGGTGTCGATCTGCCCCATGCCACCGCCGAGCCAGATGAAGATGCAATGCTCCGCCTTGCCCTTCGGCGTGTGGATGGGCGTGTTGTTGGCAAACAAAGGCGCGGCGCCAAAGGCAGCAGCGGAGGTGAGGAAAGAGCGGCGTTTCATGATGGGAAGAGTTTCAGGTTTCAGGTTCAATGTTTCAAGTTCTTGCCATTACGGGCTGAAGGCCCACTCGGGGGCGTTGAGCATGGCCCAGAGGATGTCTTCGAGGCGCTGGCGCCAATCGGCGTTCAGGCGGTCGGTGGGTTTGTCACCGGCGCGGGCGGCGGCTTCCTGGGCCATGCGGACGTTGGTGGCTTCGGCGTCGAGATGGTTGGACCAGCTCACATAAGGAGTGCGTGTGCGGGTGGATTTGGAATCGGCGACCTTGGTTGTGCTGATGCGTGATTCGTAGCCTTCGGAGAGATGCTTGGCGTAAAGCTCGCGCTCTTCGGCGCTGGGATGGCGGGTGAGGAGCTTCAAGAACAGGCGGTCAAGGAATTGGTCAAGGCTCTGGTCAAGAAGGGCGAGCTGGGTGACGCCGTGGTCGTCGCTCAAACGGGTGAGCCAGATGCCGACGGTGCCGTTGCTGAGGATGGCGGGCTGGAGGACGTTCGGATCAGCATCGCGTTTGCTGGTGGGGTCCTGACGGGCACCGCGCCAGCCAAAAGCGCCGAGAACGTCGGTGACGGCCTGGATGCGAGGGAGATTGAGGCTGGGACGGTCGCGCTCGTTGCTGGTGCTGGTGAGCATCCAACTGCGATGTGGTTTGCCGAGATGGATGGCGTTTTTGAGGTCGCGTGTGTTGTCGATGTCGAGGCAGACTTCTTCCGTGCGGAAAGGTTTGCCGGTGGCGGCGAAGAGGCTGTCCACGATCTGCTCGGCATAAAGGCGGCGCGGTGCGGGGCTGGTGTAGAGCGGGCTGGTTTCCTTCAAAGCACTGTCAGTGGCACGCTGATACGCATTCGAGGTGAGAATGATGCGGGCGAGCTTCTTCACGTCGTAACCACCGCGCACGAATTCACGGCCAAGCCACTTCAGCAACTCGGGATGCGTGGCCTTGCCTTTCTCCCAATCATCGACGGGATCGACGATACCACGGCCCATGAACCGGGACCAGATGCGGTTGGCGATGACCTGCGCAAAGCGCTCGTTTTGCGGCGCGGTGATCATGGTGGCGAGTTGGTCGCGCGTGTCTTTTGGATCTCCAGCAAGCGAGGCAGCGGTCTCATCGCAAAACTCGGCGAAGGGCCACTTCGGCTGCACTTTGGTGCCGGGCTTGAGCGAGACCGTAATAAGCGGCTTGCGGGCCATCATCTTGAAGCGGTCGGGGTTCACGCTGCTGGTCATCGGCAGTTCGATTTCCTTCGTGCCGAGCATGGCAGCGAGCTGGAAGAGATCTTCCTGCATGGACTTGTTCGTGGGTGAGTCGTGGCAGCGGGCGCACTTCATTTCCACGCCGAGGAAGGCGGCGCTGACGATGGTTCCCTTCGCAGCCATCGGCACGTCATTCTGTGAAGCGGTGCCAAATCCAGCCGGTCCACCGAGACGCTCGCTGCCTTTCTGGCGCAGCAGTTCGGTGACGAAGAAATCCATGGGCTTGTTGTCCTTCAGCGACTCGTAGAGCCACCAGCGGAAGGGCCCGGTGTTGTTGAGTGTGGGGTTGAGGATGTTGGGATTCTCGGCCAGCACATCCTGCCAGTAGCCCATCCAATGATCGGCCCAGCGTGAGTCGGCGAGGAGCTTGTCGATCACTGCGGTGCGATCTGGATTCTTCTGGAAAGCAGCGATCTCCTCCAGCGATGGCACGACGCCGATGGTGTCGAGCGTGACGCGGCGCAGGAAGGTGAGGTCGTCAGCAGGCTGCGTGAGCGTGAGGTGGTCCGCTTTGATCTCGGGCCAGTTCGCGCCTTCTTCGATCCACTTGGTGAGCAGAGCGACCTGATCTTTGCTCAAGCGCTCACCTTTGGGCGGCATCATGTCGTCTTCGTCATCGGAAAGGATGCGCGTGAGCAGGGCGCTACTCTTCGGTTTGCCAGGCTCGATGGCTGCGCCATCGGATTCGCCGCCTTTGAGCGCATCGGCGAGCGCATCGAGCTTCAGGCCGCCTTTGGCCTTGGCGCCGCGATGGCATTCGATGCACTTCGTTTCGAGCAGGGGCTGGATGTCTTTGAAGAAGTCGATGCTGCCTTTGTGCGCGGCTTGATCGGAGACTGCGGCGATCTTGGCGGCGATGAAGTTGTCGATGGCGTTGCCTTTTGGGAAGCCTTTGCGCAGCTCGGGCACTTTGACTTCCTCGGACTTCGCGAGCCACTGCTTGGCGGCATCGCGACGCTTTGACCAGTAGCCATCAAACTGCGCGCGCATGGCGGCACGGGCTTTGGCATTCACCTGATCGTAGTGCGCGGTGCGCTCGGTTTCATAAGCAGCCCAGCCAGCGTCCGTGTAAGGCACTTCGCGTTTGCCGGGTGTGAGCAGCTTCCACGACTCGCTGCCTTCAGGCGACCAAGCGACGACGGTTTCGCCAAGCTCAGGACGGCGGACGGCTTTGCCCGCGTAGCTGCCGACCAGCGTCTCCAGCACAATGAACTGCGGCTTGCCAGTGCCGACGATCTCGCACCAGGATTCGCGATTGCCGGGCGGCACAAAGCGGAAATCGGGACCGAGATCGAGGTAGTCTTTTTGATCGGCCACGAGATGATGACCATCGCTGTCGTTCGGAGGGAAAGGCGTGTTGAGGATCGTCTTGCCATCGAGATAGAGATTGGTGGCACCACGAGCGCGCAGCAGCAGGCGATGCTTGCCTTTCGGGAAAGTCACGCTCGCGGCGGCACGCAGCAGGAAGGGCACATGACGCTCACCGCGCACGCCGGTATCGACATACTTCTGCGGCACATCGAGGAAGCCGAAAACGTCTTCCGTGTAGGTCTCGCCGACTTTCGGCGGCTCGCTGGGCCAAGCGCTGGCGTCGGGCATGCCTTCCTCGGCGAGTTGCACGAGCACACGGCCAGCAGGCACGTCTTTCTTCGCGACGGGCGGAGGCGGTGGCACGAAACGATAGCGCGACTTCAGTGTGTCGAGGTCGATAGGCCCGCGATAGATGGCCACGTCGTCGAGCCAGCCATTGAAGGAGTGCGAGGCGGCACGAGTGTAACCTGAACCAATGAGCAAGGCATCGCCATCTGTCACCGGTGCACGATCCGTGGCACCGCCGATGTCCCAATCGCCATCTGTTTCAAGGCCGTCGATGTAGCCCTTGATGCTCTTCGGTTTACCGAAAGTGTAGGTGACGGCGATGTGATGCCAGCCTGTATTTGGCAGCGTGGCTTTCGACCACCAGCGATGCCAGTCGCTCTTCTCACCGCCGGGCACGCTGGCACTGGCAAAGAGGAAACCGATCTGCGCGCCGCTTTTGCCTGCTTGCAGGCGCAGCGCGTAGTTTTGATTGTTCACGCCGAACTCCTTGGTGCCCAGCCGGCCCTTGCCGATGATGTAGGGCGCGCCGGAGAGGTTCGCGGGTTTCACCCAGGCTTCGAGCGTGATCGTGTCGTTAAGGCCGAAGCGCAGCGCCTCGCTGTCCTTCACCTCGACGGCGGATTTCTTGCCATCGCCGGTGAAAAGCATGGCCGTGTTGGTTTCAGCAAAGCCGGGGTAGGTCGGTGCGCGCGGGCCTGGCTCTTTTTGGTCGTCAAAACGCCACTGCATGACCGGCACGAGCTTCGGCTTGTCCGAGACATCGTTGCCCGCGTTGCTGTCGTTTTGGGCGATGGCGGCGGATGTGAGAAAGAGGGTGCTGAGGAGGACGGAGCGCGTCATGCCATCATTAACGGCGGTTTGAAGGCTCTTTCAGCACCCTGGGCACCCCACTTTCGTGAGGGGCGACTGGCGGGAGCATGGCCTGCGGTTTCACGGGCTGAAGGCCCACTCGGGGGCGTTGAGCATGGCCCAGAGCACGTCTTCCATTCGGCTGCGCCAGGTGGCGTCGAGTTTTTCGGTGGGGGGATCGCCTCGGCGGGCGGCTTTTTCCTGCTCGACCCTCACGACGTTGGCTTCGTCGTTCACATGGTTGGACCAACTGACGTATTTTTCGCGGACGCGGGGGCTTTGAGGTTTCGAGTTTGAGGTTTCAAGTTTCAAGACTCGCGTGTCGTAGCCAGGAGCGAGATGTTTGGTGTAGAGCTCGCGCTCTTCAGTCGTGGGATGGCGGGTGAGGAGTTTCAGGAAGAGGCGGTCGATGAATTGATCGAGGGTTTGTTCCTTCAAGGCGAACTCGGTGATGCCATGATCGTCGCTCAAGCGGGTGAGCCAGATGCCGAGGGTGCCGTTGCTTAGGATGGCGGGCTGGAGAACGTTGGGCTCGGTGTCGCGTTTGCTGACAGGATCCTGCCGTGCGCCACGCCAACCGAACGCGGCGAGCACGTCGCTCACGGCCTGAATGCGTGGCAGGGCCAGGCTGGGGCGGTCGCGCTCATTGCTGGTGCTGGCGAGCATCCATGAGCGATGTGGTTTGCCGAGATGGATGGCGTTTTGGATTTCGCGGGTGTTGTCGATGTCGAGGCAGACTTCCTCGGTGCGGAAAGGTTTGCCTGTGGCGGCGAAGAGGCTGTCCACGATCTGCTCGGCCTGCCAACGGCGCGGCGCGGGGCTGGTGAAGAGCGGGCTGGGTTGTTTCAGCGCGGGGTCGGTGGCGCGTTGATAGGCGTGGCTGTTCAAGATGAGACGGGCGAGATGTTTCATGTCGTAACCGCTGCGCACGAGTTCACGACCGAGCCATTGCAGCAACTCGGGATGCGTGGGCCTGCCTTTTTCCCAGTCTTCGACCGGCTCCACCATGCCGCGCCCCATGAAGCGGGACCAGATGCGATTGGCGATGACCTGCGCGAAGCGCTCGTTCTGCGGCGCGGTGATCATGGCGGCGAGGGCATCGCGCGTGTCTTTCGGATCTTCGGCGAGCTGCACGGCGGCTTCGTCGCAAAACTCGGCGAAGGGCCACTTCGGCTGCACTTTGGTGCCGGGCTGGAGCGTGACCTGAATAAGCGGCTTGCGACCACCGACGTGGATCTTGTCCATCGGCACGCTGCTGGTCTTTGGCACTTCGATTTCTTTCGTGCCGAGCATGGCGGCGACTTCGAAGAGGTGCTGCTGGAGTGATTTACCCGTGGGCGAGTCGTGGCATCGGGCGCACTTCATTTCCACGCCGAGAAAGGCCGCGCCGATGATCGTGCCCTTGGCCGCCATCGGCACATCGTTTTGTGAGGCGGTGGCAAAGCCGGCCGGTCCGCCGAGTCGCTCGCTGCCGCGCATGCGCAGGAGTTCGGTGACGAAGAAGTCCATGGGCTTGTTGTCCTTCAACGACTCGTAAAGCCACCAGCGGAAGGGCCCGGTGTTGTTGAGCGTGGGGTTGAGGATGTTCGGATTTTCCGCCAGCACATCCAGCCAGTAGCCCATCCAGTTGTCAGCCCAGCGTGGGTCCTTGAGGAGCGTGTCGATCACGGCGGCGCGGTTGAGAGTATTTGCGGGCTTTAGCCCGTCTTCAGGTGCGGACGGGCTAAAGCTCGGGATTACTCTCTCAATCTCCGCGAGCGACGGAGGCACTCCGACCGTGTCGATGTAAACGCGGCGCAGGAAGGTCAGATCGTCGCTCAAAGGAGTGAGCGTGAGGTGATCGGCGCGGATGTCTGGCCAGTGTGCGCCTTCTTTGATCCATTGCGTGAGAAGCTTGATTTCTACTTTGGTTAGCGGTTTGCCTTTCGGTGGCATGATCTCGTCTTCATCGTCGGTGGTGATGCGCGCAATGAGTTCGCTGGCGTCAGGATGGCCGGGTTTGATGGCGGCGGCAGCGTCCGCGAGGGAGTCCAGCTTCAAATCGCCTTTGGCCTTCGTTCCGCGATGGCATTCGGTACACTTGGCTTCGAGGATTGGCTGGATGTCTTTGAAGTAGTCAATGCTGCCTTTGTGCGAGTCCTGCGCCTTCACCCCATTGATGCGTGTGGCGATGAAATGGTCGATTTCGTTGCTGGCAGGGAAGTTTTTTGGCAGTTCCGGCACCTGAACGGGCTTTGTCTTTGCCACCCACGCTTTCGCAGCCTCGCGGCGCTTACTCCAATAAGGATCGGACTTCGCACGCAGTTCGGCACGCTTCTTCGTGTTGATGACGTCGTAGTGAGCGCTGCGTTCCTTTTCGTATTCGGCCCAGGCTGCGTCGTTGTAAGGCACCACTCGTTTTCCTGGTGTGACGAGCTGCCAGGTCACCGTGCCTTGCTTTGACCAAGCGACGACGGTTTCGCCGAGTTCGGGTCTGCGGATGTTTTTGCCGATGTAGCTGCCCACGAGGGTCTCCAGCACGAAAAACTGCGATTTGCCCGTGCCTTCGAACTCGCACCACGATTCGCGATTCCCCGGCGGGGCGAATCGGAAGTCGGGACCAAGATTGAGATACTCATTTTGTTCGGCCACGAGATGATGACCGCTGCTGTCGCTCGGCGGGAATGGCGTGGTGAGCACGGTTTTGCCGTCGATGTGGAGATTCGTGGCACCCCGAGCACGCAGCAGCAGGCGATGCTTTCCTTTCGGAAACGTCACGCTGGCCGCAGCTCGAAAAAGGAAGGGCACATGGCGATCTCCGCGCACACCTGTTTCCACATACTTCTGCGGCACATCCAGGAAGCCGAACACGTCCTCCGTGTAGGTTTCACCGACTTTCGGCGGTTCATTCGGCCACGCGTTTGCATCCGGCATGCCTTCCTCGGCGAGTTGAACGAGCACCCGGCCCGCAGGCACATCCTTTTTCGCAATCGGCGGCGGTGGCTGGACGAACTGATATTTCGACTTCAGCGCCTCGATGTCGATGGGGCCTCGGTAGATGGCCACTTCATCGAGCCAGCCGTTGAACGAGTGCGGTGAGGTCAGGTTGTAACCGCTGCCGAGCACCAGCGCGTCGCCATCCGTCACCGGCGCACGATCCGTCGCGCCGCCCGCGTCCCAGACGCCATCGGTGGGACGTCCGTCGATGAAGCCCTTGATGCTCTCCGGTTTTCCAAAGGTGTAGGTCAGCACGATGTGATGCCAGCCCTGGAGCGTCATCGTGTTGTTCGACCACCAGCGATGTCCGTCGCCCTTTCGGCCCGGCTCGTCCGCGCTGTAAAAGAGAAAGCCGATCTGAGCGCCGCCGCCCTTCACCGTTTGCAGCCGCAGCGCGTAGTTCTGATTGCGATCCCCGAATTCTTTCGTCCCCAGCCGCCCTTTCCCGATGAGATAAGGCACGCCGCTGGCCTCAGGAGCCAAGACCCACGCCTCCAGCGTGATCGTGTCATGCAGCCCGAAGCGCAGTTCCGGTCTGTCCGCCACCTTCAGCGCCTTTTTGCCATCGCCGACGAAACGCATGGCCGTGTTTTCCTTCGGGAATGCGGGATAGCTCGGCGCACGCGGGCCGGCGTCTTTGGCATCGTCAAAACGCCACTGCATGACGGGCGTGGTGAGCGGCTTGTCCTGCGCATCATTGCCACCGCTGCTGTCGTTTTGGGCGAGTGCTGTGGTGGTGAGAAAAAGTATGCTGAGAAAAACGTGGCGCATCAGGCTCCCATTAACGGTCTCGGGGAGCATCTTTCAGCAATCACCACCCCCACTTTAGTGAGGGCTTCACACACTCACCAAGCCGCGCCTGATCGCCTCTGCCGTGGCCTGGGCGCGGTCGTTCACCTTCAGCTTCATCAAAATGCGGCTGACGTGTTGTTTCACGGTGTCTTCGGAGATGCCGAGAGTGGCGGCGATTTCCTTGTTGGCGTTGCCCTGCGTGATCAGCGTGAGAATTTCACGCTCGCGGGGAGTGATTTCAGGCTCGGCGAGGCGGTCTTTGAGGCGCTGGGCGATGTCGGCGGGCAAGCTGCGCTCACCTTGGGCGACGGTGCGGATGGCGGTGAGGAGATCGTCGCGGGAGGAGGATTTTTGGAGATAACCGAGTGCTCCGGCTTTGAGCGCGGCCTGGATTTCCTCGTCGCGGGCGAAGGTGGAGAAAATGAGGACGCGCGCAGCGGGGTGCTCGCGCATCAAGGCGGCGGTGGCCTCGATGCCGCTGATGCCGGGGAGTTGGAGATCCATGAGAACAACGTCCGGTTTCTTTTTGGCAAAGAGCTTGGCTGCATCCTCGCCACGATCGGCCTCGCCGACGACTTTGAGGTCGTCTTCAAGCTCCAGCGATGCCACGAGGCCGCTGCGGACGACGAAGTGATCGTCGATCAAGAGAAGGGAGATCATGGGCGATATGGAAGTGGGCAAATGACGAATGACGAATTTAGAATGACGAAGGAATGTCGAAGTTCGAATGACGAAAAGCATTCGAAGCAAGTTGGTTCGTCATTTGGCATTGGGGCTTCGTTCGTCATTCGGGAATTCGGATTTCGTCATTGAGGAGGCGGCAACGAAAGACACACCGAGGTGCCTTTTCCCTCCGCGCTCTCCCACCTCACCTCCGCTCCCACCTTCCTCGCTCGCTCCCGAATGCCCATGCAGCCGAAGTGGCCGGGTTGGCCGTGGGTTTGGGCGGTGGGGTCGAAGCCGCGTCCGTCATCGGTGATGCGGAGGGTGAGGAGTGATGCGGTGGCGGAGAGGTGGAGGGTGATGTGGGTGGGGTGGGCGTGTTTGAGGGCGTTGGTGATGGCTTCCTGGGCGATCATGCGGAGGTGATGCGTGACGGGCGGCGGGATGGTGGGGATGGTGGGGATGGGACTGAGGTCGAGGGTGATGGTGATGCCTTCGGGGGCACGGGCGGCGAGGAGTTGCAGGGCCTCGGGCAGGGTGGTGGCGTGCGCGGTGTCGTCGCGGAGGTCGGAGACGAGGTTGCGGGCTTCGCTTTGAATGCGGGAGACGAGGCTGCGGCTGGTTTCGAGCAGGGTGAGGGCTTTGTCCTCGAGCGGTCGGGTGCTGGCGGCATCGAGCCGGAGGGAGAGGCCGGTGAGCTCCTGCTCCAAGGTGTCGTGGAATTCGCGGGCGATGCGCTGGCGCTCGTCGAGCGCGGCCTGGTGGGTGATTTTGCTCTCCAGGCGGGTGATCTGTCGGCGCTGGAGGGTGAGCAAAATGAGCGTGAGCAGCACGAGCCCGCCAAGCAGGGCGATGGCGAAAACGAGTCGGCGGGCATTCCAAAAGGGCGCGGTGCTGAGCACCTGCACGTCATCGAGCGAGCGGAGGAGGAGCGAGGCGCGGTCGGGCTCGGAGCGGAAGCCTTTGTCGGTGGTGGCGGACTCGACGAGGCAGATGCCGGTGAGCTGGCAGGCGGAGCCGAGCTCGAGCCTGGGCGCGTTTTTTTCCAAAAGGAAGGCGCGGATGGAGGTGCCGCCGGAGGTGAGGCGCAGCTCGTAGCCGTCGGGGGTGCGGAAGAAGTCGTTCAACACGGCGGGCGTGGTGAGCTGGACGAGATCAGCATCGTGTGAGCCGTTTTGAAACTCACGCAGGGTCACGCGGGCGGCGGTGGGCGGCTCGGCGGCCTGGCGGCTGAGCACCTGCGCATCGGCGAGCGAGGCGCTAAAGCCGGCCATGACAGGAAAGCCGGTGATTTCGGCGAGATCGCCCGCGAGAAGGGATGGCGTGGTGGAGAGATGGACGGCGATGGCCGGGGAGAGCGGTGCCTTCGGTGGCTCGTCCTCTTTGACCTCACGCGGCGGTGGTGGCGGGGTGACATCGCGCAGGAAGACGCGGCCATCGTCAAACGCAGCCAAGACGGTGCCGCGAATGCGGGCGCGGTGATGCGGCTCGTCCGCCGCGCCAAAACGCAGCAGCGAGGCAACGGAGATGACAGGCAGTGATTCGGGCGCGGCGGCGCTTTGCGTGAGAGCGACATCACTCCAATCGGTGACGCGCAAATAGGGAAACACGAGCTGGCGGCGGTCATTGATGCCGCCGGCGGCGAGAGCGGTGATGCGCAGTCGGGCGTCGATGAGCTGAGGCGCGGCCTCCAGCGGTGCATCGACCCGCACCTCGATGACGCGGCTGCCCATCGCGAGGCGCAGGAGCGATCGATTTTCGTCCAGCGGTGTTAGGGTGCGTCCAAGCCCCTCGACGAGCACGCGTTGATAATGAAAGCGCCCGGTGGCGAGGTCGTCGAAGATCGCCGAAACCGCTGCCGGGGGCGATTCGTGGCTCAAAACGGTGATTTCGGTCACTTCGACGCCCGGAAGGTAGAGTCCGGCCATGGTGACGCCTTTCACCTGCACGCGATCCCCGACACGGAGGTCATTGCGGGCCGGTTTGAAGTGCAAATGCGTGCCCGCGGTGTCGTCCTGCACGAAAACCGTGCCGCCGCTCTCGACAAAGCCGACGGTGGCCGTGAGCTCGACGGGGAGTTTTTCCAAACTGCGCTCGTAGGGCAGCGTGCGGATGTCGAGGGCGCGAGTGAGCTGTGCCTGCGCGGCGACATGGACGAGCCAGCAAAGAAGCAAAATGAACGTGCGGGAGATCACGGTTTGGAGGCAGAGACAGATGACGTGACTAAAGCTCGACCATTCGGACGGGCAGGCAAAATCAATTCTTGCCAGCCAGGGCGTCACACGTCGTAATAGCCGTGTGCCATACAAATAAATGGAATCCACCGGCCAAACCCAAACGATCCGCATCGACAAGCCGGAAGTGACGAGGCTGGAGGGGGCGTTCATGGCGCATCAGGTCAGGGAAGAGCAGCCGGGCGGTTTTGTCGGCTCCTACAAGCTGCTGGAAATGCTGGGAGAAGGCGGTTTCGGGGTGGTGTGGCACGCGGAGCAGCACGAGCCGGTGCATCGCGAGGTCGCGGTGAAAATGATCAAGCTGGGGATGAACTCGCGCGAAGTTTTGGCGCGTTTCGAGCAGGAGCGGCATGTGCTGGCATCGATGGAGCATCCGCACATCGCGGGAATGCTGGATGCGGGTATCACGCCGGACGGGCGGCCTTACTTTGTGATGGAACTGGTCCGCGGCGTGCCCCTGACCGAATACTGCGTGGACAAAAACCTGCCGCTGCGCGAGCGCGTGCTGCTTTTCTGCGCCGTGTGCCGGGGTGTGCAGCACGCGCATCAAAAGGGTGTCATCCATCGCGATCTGAAGCCCTCGAACATCCTGGTCACGGAGGTGGACGGGCAGCCGGTGCCGAAAATCATCGATTTCGGCATCGCGAAGGCGATGGCGGCGCGCGAGGCGGCAAACCTATCGCTGATGACGCGGGCGGACGTGGCGATCGGCACGCCGCTTTACATGTCGCCGGAGCAGCTGTCGGACACGGCGGACGTGGACACGCGCAGTGACATTTACGCGCTGGGCGCGATCTTTTACGAGGTGCTCACGGGCACGCCGCCGATCGAGGCCAAGACGCTGAAGAAGGGCGGGCTGGAGGCGATGCGGCGGATCATGGCCGAGGTGCAGCCGCCGCGGCCCTCGCGGCGCATTCTGGAAGAAACACGGACGTTGAAAAAGAGCGGGGCGGTGCCGCAGACGCGTCTGATGCTGGCCTCATTGCCGGCAGATCTCGACTGGATCACGCTCTGCGCCATCGAGAAGGATCCGGCGCGGCGCTATGCGGGCGCGGCGGAGTTTGCGGCGGATTTGCAGCGCTTTCTGGACTCCAGGCCTGTGGCGGCGCATCCGCCGGCGGTGACGTATGTTGCCACGCGCTGGATTCGACGGCATCGCACGGCCTTTGCGGCGGCGGTGGTGAGCGTGCTGGCGATGATCGCCGGCACGGCGCTGGCGCTGTGGCAGGCAACCGAGGCGCGGCGTGAGAAAAAGTATGCCGAGGAGCAGGCCGCGCGAGCGATCAAGGCGGAGCAGGCCGCGAAGGAGGAATCCGCCAGAGCACAGCAAACCGCGAAGTTTTTGACCCAGCTTCTCGATGGTGCGGCCGAAGGGGTGAAGAACGGGCTCAATCCTGAGGCGCTGAAACTGGCGCTGGATCAAAACCGCTCTCTGCTGGCCGAAATCAAGGATGACGAGGTACTGCAGGCTGACCTGCAGGGACGTCTGGCGGGGCTTTATTCCACTGTTGGCGAGTGGAAGCCAGCGCTCGAACTCATGCGCGACCACGCGGCGGCCATCAGCCGCATGCATGGTGATTTGAGTGAGGAGGCGATCACAGTGGAACTGTCCTATCTCAAATATCTGGGGGCCCATGGCATGAGAATCACCGCGCCACCGCAACTAGAGGCATTGCGCACCAGAATCGAGAAAGACGGGCGGCGCGGCAGCAAGCTGTGGTTTGATGTGCAGCGAGAGCTCTGCCGCGTGGCCTTGAAGCTAGAGGATGGCGCCATGTCGCTGGTTTACTCGACTGACGCTTTGGAAGAGGCATTGCGGCAGAAATTGAAAGGCAGGCCGCTGCTCTACATTCAACTCGCGCATGCGGAGTCGTTGGAAAGTGTCGGCCGTGTCGAAGAGGCGCTGAAGCTGCTGCAAGAATGCCGTCCACCGGAGGTGAAGTCGAAAGATGCGAAAGGCCAGATGGAGATGGTGAACAAACAGCTCACTCAGCTAATGCGAAACCAGGGGGACTTTGCGGGCGCGGCCAGGATTCAGCGTGAAAAAATAGCTGAAATGAAACGCTGGCCGGAAACGCCAGGCCAGAAGCTGCTCGCCGAATTGCTGATTCTCTCCGCGTATGAAAGCAGTGCCAGTGAACTGGAGCCTGCGCGCGAACATGCCGAGGAAGCACTGGCTCTGGCGCAGGGCCGGTCTGTCTTGAAGCAGAATACGAGCGCACCGAGTCGTGTGGACATCGGCAAGTGCCTGATCCGCCTGGCGGAATGCGAAAGCGCCCTGGAGCGGCATGATGAGGCGGTCGGTCGTGCTTTGGAGGCGCGAGACAACGCTGTCGAGCAGGGCAGCAAAACAGCGCTTTTCCCCGCGCTGGTCTGTCTTGGGAGAATGCACAAACTCGCCGGACATTTCGACGAAGCCTATCAGGTTTTCGACGAATGCCGAAACCTGCGTGACAAGGACAGCGCCAACTACCGGACCGCACTTTATGACATTGAGGAGATGATCAACGTCCGGATTGCGCAGAACCGGCCTGAAGATGCCCTCGCACTGGCCCGTGAGATGTGGCATCGCATCAACAGCCATCCTGTGGGGCGCACCGACAGTGGAGGGCTTGGCTATGTTGCTGGGTTGGCGCTGAAGTCCTGGGAAGCGCTCAAACAAAGCCGCCCCGAGGTTCCGGAGCCGGCTGAATTTCAGCTTTGGACGACGGCAGACGCTCATGAGGACGCGAGGATGGAACAGCCTAATCGACTCAAGGAGACGGGAGTAAAGTAGCGGAAGAATCATGCGGTGCATGATTCGTCATTCTTCAATCATTCGTCGCCGGACCGCCGCGCTGGAGCTTGCGGACGAGATCCTTCACCTCATGGGCCTGGCGCATGTCTTTGAACTGCACTTCGATGCCGGCGTTGGCGGCGGTGGAGAAGTCGATGGTGCCGAGGCCGAGCAGGCCTTTGAGGCCGGACTCGTACACGTCGATGCTGCGGATGTCGCAGATGCGCGCTTCTTTGGAACTGCGACCGATGATGCCCCAGATCAGCTCCACGCGCTCGCGGGTGACGATGTAGTCATGTGAGTAGCGGGCGATGCCGATGGCGATGAACGTGGAGGTGGCACACAGCAGCGCGATGACAGCGTATTCGAGCTGGATGGCCAGCAGCAAGCCGGCGGCGATGAGCAGCAGCAGCACGAGAAAGAGCGCCTTCGTGTACCCAAGCCAGGAAGGACGCGCGTGGCGCAGGATGACCTCGCCGCTGGGTGTGTAGCGGTATTTTTCTTCTTTTTCGGGCTCCTCTTCTTCTTCGATGTCTTCCTCCTCGTCGGGAATGTCGTGATCGGGGCTGATCTCGCGATACGCGGGGCGGTTCAGGCGTGATTGAGTGACGGGGCGCATGCCGCTGACGAGCTCACCCACGGTGTGACTGAGGCCGGTGTCTTCATCGACGCACATCTCACCGCGGGCGAGCGATCCCCGCGCGACGAGCGTGTAAAGATCCTCTTTCGACAGCGGTTCGCCAAAGGCCGGGTGGTTTTGCAGCGTGTAGCGGGCGGACATGATGACGGGCGAGTGCGGCATGGAAGCACAGGCGGGCGGCCCGTGTCACGCACGATCACTCTGCATCGGGCGCGGGCGGGAGCAAATCCTCGCGTTTCATTAAATCCGCCACCTTCAGCAGCAGCAGCTCGCCTTTGGGCGTGCGGATGATTTCGCCGAGGAAGGCGGTGAGGCGGTCCATCTCGGCCACGGCGGAGTGGACCATGCTGGCGAGGATGCGTGTGTCATGCCGGTGCGGCGGGAAGACGTTGGTGATGCGAAACATCACCTGGCCGCCGTCCCATTCGAGCTCGAAGTTGCCGAGGTTCAGCTCCTTGTTCACGCGCATGAGCAGCTCGCACACGGGCAGGCGGTGGGTGGAGGGGACCTGGAGCGTGGAATTGGCCACGACGCTGACGATGTGCGTCTCGCCGAAGACCTGCATGTGCAGCGGGATCTTCGTGTGGTGCGCCTCGAAGTCGCACTCGATGACGTGGTGCTCTGGGATTTCGCGGTAATGCCAGCCCATGTCCTTGAAGGTGCTGAGGGCGGTGGCGTAGAGTGCGGACATCAGGTGATCTGAAATTCGAGATCAAAAGGTGGTCGGGGCGGCCAGATTCGAACTGACGACTTCTTGCTCCCAAAGCAAGCGCTCTACCAGGCTGAGCTACGCCCCGTTATCATTCCCGCCGTCCTGTGGAGGACGAGGGGCCGCGATAGTGGCGCTGTTTGAAGGGGAAGCAAGGGGAGAAAATGACGAATAACAAATGTGTCATGACGAATGGCGGCAATCCTCTTCGATTGAGCGGCTATTTCACCACGGGCAGGATGGATTTTTTAACGCGATTGTTTGGGAATGATCGCGAATGGTCGCGAATTTAGGCTGGCGGTGGATTCGTGCAAATTCGCGGTCATTCGTGGCGATTCGCGTTTTGTCCGGCAGGCAAAAATCAGCGGGGGGGCGCATTCAGCGTCACGGTGCCACTGAAGTTGCCCAGGAGTTGGCGTTCCCACCACTCGCCGGAGACTTTTTGCGCCTCGGGCGGAATGAAGTGGTAGCGGTAGAGCCGGGCGCGGATGTGGGTGATTTTTTCGACCGGGAAGGGCGGAGGTTCGAGCAGATCCCACACCGGCTGCTTGTGCTGGAGCAGGGCGGTGAGGAACTGGCCGAACCAGTGCATGGGTGAGTTTGGGTTGGCATCGCGCTGCGGATCGTAGCCGGGATAGAGCGCGGCGAACCACATCTGCCAGTCGAGCCGGGGCTGGTGTGGGGCGATGAAGCGGGGCGCGATCTTCGGATCGCCAGGCTTGTATTTGAAATCGAGCGGCAGGAAGAGCGCGCCGTCATCGCTGACCTCAAGAAGGATCTCCGGGCGCTCCTCGGTCATGTCCTGGAAGAGGCCGTAGGCGTTGAAGCTGCGCGTGCGGCTGATGGGCGCGTCGAGCGCCTCGTGCCATGCCGACGGGAGCACGGGTTTGAAGCCGCGAATGCGAGCGGCGAGGAAGGAATCGGCGGCGAGCAGGGTGACGAGCATCACCGGCAGCACTGCGGCGAGCGCGGGCCATTGCATCCAGCGATACCAGACGGGACGCGGGGCTTCGGCGTCGATGCGCAACCAGCGGCGCACGAATTTCGGCCACCAGCGGTCGTCGAGCAGTGTGAGGACGAGCGCGGCGGTGAGACAGGTGAAGAAATTGTAGTTCCCGGTGGCTGAGATCATCGCCATGAGACCGAGGAAGCCCAGCGCGGCGGCCAGACGGCCCCAGCGGCCGAGGAAAATCGCAAACGGCAGCCCGAGTTCGATGCCATACATGATCCAGCAGCCCGCCACATGAAACTCGCGCGGACAGTGATGCGCGAACCATGACCAACCGTTCGGCAGCGGCTGCGTTTCGTAGTGGTAGAGCAACGCGGTCATGTTTTCCCATGGCAGATCGCCACCGCCGATCTTGACGTAGCCGGAGAGAAACATCAGGCGAAACAACAGCCAGTGCAGGAGGAAGATCGAGCTGCGTGGCGGCTCGGTGACGCCGCGAAACGACCACAACCGCCACGGCGCGACGAACAGCGCTAGAAATCCGGCTTCCAGCAGCAGCGCATCCCACTGGTAGCCCATGAAAATGTCCCCCGTGGTGGCGAAGGAGAGATAGCCAAACCACAGCAGTGCCAGCAGCGGGCCCTGCGCCATACCGGCGATCACCAGCACGCAAAGGATGCCGCAGGCGATCAGGCAGCCGTGCGCGAAGGCATCGCTGTAATGCCAGTGGAAGAAGGAGGGAAACTGCCAGAACAGCGTCTTCTGCTCGCGATCCTCGAAGGCATGGATGTTCTGGATGAGGTTCTTCGCGGGCAGAATGCCGTTCTCGCCCACCAGCCCGTCATACTGAACACCCCAGGAGACGAAGGCGATGAGGTAGATCACCGCCAGCAGACGCGGAAACAGCCAGCGGACGACGCTGTAGCGTCCGCGATGGGTTTCGAGCCAGGAGAATGGGGTCAAGATTTCTAGACGTTACAGGGCTGAACTCATGTAAACGTAAACAGCTTTGGGCGGCTGTTTGAGATTGACGACGATCGGAAGCTTCGTCTCGCCATAAATTCCTCCAAGTGAGGAATGATGCACATAAAGCGCCTCATCGTTCCAGTAGAGATCAAAATCGCCAGTGTAGTTCCAAAATACTGCGCGCACGAGATACGGACGAGTTCCGACTTGGCGCTTGTAATGTGGGCCGGCGTAATATGTAGCCAACTCATCGGTCAGTTCGACAACGGCTGCGTCACTCAGTTTCTCAACGGCCATTGGGAGTTTTGTCACCTGGGTTTGCCAGGATGACTTTTTGCCAATCGCATGGCCGCTGGATGAGCCGGGATATTTCTGAGGTTCGAATATCCAACTATCCGTTTTGCTTTTTGTTTTTGGAGCCGCCAACTGAAAGCCGATGTCTTCTGCGTTCTTGTCTTGAGAAACACATGATGTCAGCGCTATGACTGCAATCACAATTGTTACGGTGAGTAGATTTGTTTGCATCGTAGTTGTCGAAGATCACGTCACAATCGCCTTCCTCGGATTCACATCCAGCACTTGCTTTAAATCCTCCTCGCTCATGCCAAGCTGCTCATACGCGTTTGTTTTGATGCGCGGGACGGTGACGGTGCTGCCGACGAAGTGGGTGGCGTCGGGGGAGCGGGCGACGAGGTCGTCGCCGATGAGGATGTCCCAGCCGGCGAGGGTGTAGCGGCCGGGGCCGAGGCGGGCGGCGGAGATGGCGTCGGTGACGAAAATGGTGCGGTCGAGGCCGATACTGGCGAGCCAGTTTTTCAGCACGAAGAAGGGCACATGCACGCCGTCGGGGATGAAGCAAAGCCAGAGGCGATCATGCAGGCTGAGGGCGCGCTGGATGATGTTGTCATGGCGGTGCATCTGGATAGGGCAGCCGTTGCCGAGATGCGTGAACATGGTCAGACCGGCGTCGCAGGCGGCGTTGAGCTGGTCGAGCGAGGGATCGCAGTGACCGGCGGAGACGGTGACGCCTTGGGAGGCGAGGAAAGCGGTGGTTTTGCTGCCCTCATCGTGCTCGGGGGCGAGGGTGACGAGCTTGGCGAGGCCTCCGGCGGCGGCGAGGAGACGCTTGGCGTCGTCCACATTGGCCGGTTTCACGGCGTGGGGCGGATGGGCACCGACGTAGCCTTTGATGGGATTGATGAACGGCCCCTCGATGTGGATGCCGGTGATCATTCGGCGGGCGAGCTCGTCTTTTTCGCGCAATTCGACCAGTTTGCCGATGCGGCGCTCCAGGGTGGGAATTTCATCGGTGATGAAGGTGGCGAGGATGGCGTCACAGCCGTCTTCAACGAGGCACTCGCAAGCGTGATGGAGGGTTTCGGCGGTGAGATTGTCGCCGTTGAAGTCGGTGCCGGCGTAGCCGTTGACCTGGAGATCGAAAGGTTTCATGGCGGGCATTGGAGCGGTTTTGCCGGGAGGAAGCAAGACCCGGCGGTGATGGGTTTTGGTATGAATGTCACGCGGGGGAGGTCAAGGGGGGGCAAGAGATCAAGGAAGGGTCAAGGAGGGGGGGATTTGGGTGTGGAGCCCCCGTCTTGACCCCTTGACGAAGCTTGACCCGCTCCTGCCTTCTTGACCTTCGGCCTGCCTTCCCCTTTATTTCCAGTGTTTACAAGCCGTCCTGATCGGCATAAAACATGCTGTGTACGAGGCGTCTCCCGAACTGGCGCTTGGTGCTGCCCCTTTCACCTCATTCTTTGATTCCCGGCCCATGATTGATCTTATCTCCAAAGGCGGACCGCTGGTCTGGCTCCTGATTGGGTGCCTGTGCTTCGCCGGAGCGATCTTTATTGAGCGGCTGGCCTACTTTCACCGCGCCAGCATGAACATCGGTGAGTTCCTGGCCGGGCTGGCCAGCCTGATCCGCCGCAAGAACTTCGCCGAGGCGCTGCAGGAGTGTGTGGCGACTCGGGTGCCTGCCGGACGTGTGATTCATGCGGCGCTGCTGCGGCACCATGCGCCGCGTGAGCAACTCAAGGAGATCGTGCAGGAAGCGGGGCAGCTTGAGGTGCCGCGTCTGGAGCGTTTCCTTGGCATCCTGAACGCCATCGCGCATGCGGGGCCGCTCATCGGCCTGCTGGGCACGGTGATCGGCCTGCTGGACAGTTTCACTGGCCTAGCCTCCGCCAACGGCGTGGCGACGCACGCCGATGTGGCCCGCGGAGTGTATCAAAGCCTCATCACCTCCGCGCTCGGTCTCGTGGTGGCGATTCCAGCCTACCTGTCCTTCGCCTTTCTCAGCGCCCGTGCCCGCTCGCTCATGCATGACCTGGAACGCGCCGGAATCGAGATCGTGAACCTGATCGAGGACGCGAAAGGCTCCGACAACATCGTGGAATTCCGCCCGGCGGAAACTGAGGCGCCCAAAGCGGCGAAACGCGTGCGCGGATTGAAGGGATGAGCGTCCGCTCAACGCAGCCTCCGGCAGGTCCAACCAACGACCGCCCGCCCGGAACTGCGAACCGAGACCAACCATGAAGCTCGAAAGCAACCTGCCGAAGCAAAGCCCGTGGCTCTACACCGCGCCGCTGCTGAACACGATCCTGCTGCTGCTGGTGTATTTCCTGTTCAGCAGCGGCTTTGTGCAGCATTCCGGCATCACGGTGGAGCATCCGCAGTCGAACTCGCGCCTTACCGGTTTTGACCGCGCCCACATCATCACCATCGCGGCCGGGATGGAAAACTCGCTGTATTTCGACGGTGTGCGCATCACCACCACCGAGCTGCGGGAGAAACTGAAGGCGCACCGCGAGGGCGAGCGCCGCGCCATCATCCATGCCGACAAGCAGGCGCCGTTTGGCCGCGTGATCGAGATTGGCAACATGGCGCTCGATCTCGGCTACGAGGTGGCGCACTCCACCGTGCCGCCGAAGTCGTAAACCCGCCCCAGCCGATGCCCGCCAAACCGCACCCGCACGAGCCGCTGATCTTTGCGTGGCAGGCGCGTGATCACTCGACCTGGCACCTTGTGGTGGCGCTGCTGGTGCTCATGGGGGCGATGGCCGGCTTCTTTTTCGTCTTTCGCATCGTGCATCCCGTGACGCAGCGGGTGACGACCACACCGCAGCACATGATCTCGCTTGATCCGCGTGATCCCGCCGCGCTGGCGCTGATCCACCGTGCGCAGGATCGCAGTTTCGCGCTGCTCAACGACGCCGAGGCTACCACGCCGCTAGAAAGCGGGTTGCTGGCGTTTCGCCCCTCCTTTGAAGGCTATGAGCTCAAGCTACGCGAGCTGGAGCCCACCGCCACGACGGTGAAACAACCGCGCTTGTTCACGCCCGGCAGAGATGTGCTGCCGCCGGTGCCACGTCGTGTCGTGGAGCCGGTGACCGCGCCGTCTGCGGCCACGCTGCGCGCCGTCATGAGCAGCACGCTGGCGAAACGCGGCCCGGCGAGCGTGGAGCTGCCCGGCATCGCGCTCACCCAGCCCACGCGGGTGCAGTTTCGTGTCGCCGTGGGCTCTGCGGGGCAGGTGCTCACCGCGCTACCGCTCGGCAGTGCGGAAGATGCCGAGGTGATGAGCCAGCTTCAGGCGGCTGTGAACGCGCTGCGATTTCAGCCTTCTGAAGTCAAACGCATCGAGTGGGGTGAGGTTTCCTTCCGCTGGGAGGTGGCGAAGCCATGATCCCCATCCCGCTTGGCGGATTGATCATTTTTTTCATGGCCGTCGGCGTCACCGTGGTCTGCGCCCTTTGGTTTCTCAGCTTCTGGCGCGACCGTAAACGCGAGGTCTATCGCCGCCGCATCGCCGTCCAGTGCCGCATCTGCGGCACGGCCTACGCGTGCGAGCCGAAGCGCAAGATCGCCGTCACGATCTGCCCGGTGTGTCGCACGCCGAATGAGCGGAACAAGCTGCAGCAGATCTGACCTCGTCATTTTGGAAAGCAGGCTTGCTTTCTTACTCTCCAATCGGCGACATTTACCCCAATCAATGTCTTCCCGCGTGCCCCATTCCCCAGCCGATGCCATGCTGCCTGCCGCCACTGCCAAAACGGCGGCGCAGCAGATTGAAACGATCATCCAGCGCGTGTCGCAGATCATCCTGGGGAAGGAGGATGTCGTGCGCCTCGCGGTGACGTGCCTGCTGGCGCGTGGGCATCTGTTGTTTGAGGATCAGCCAGGGGTTGGCAAGACGATGCTCTCCCAGTCTTTGGCGCAGGCGCTTGGCTTGGGATTTCGACGAGTTCAATTCACCAGCGATCTGCTGCCTGCGGACATCCTTGGCGCGTCGGTATATGACCGCGGCACGGCGGCGTTTCATTTTCATCGCGGACCGGTCTTCACGCAGGTGTTGTTGGCGGACGAGATCAATCGTGCCACACCGAAAACGCAGTCCGCGCTGCTGGAGGCAATGGAGGAAGGCAAAGTCACCGCCGATGGGGCCACGCATGCGCTGCCGGAGCCGTTCTTCGTCATCGCCACGCAAAATCCCTCCACACAGATCGGCACCTTCATGCTGCCGGAGTCGCAGATGGACCGCTTTTTGATGCGGCTGGCGCTCGGTGTGCCGGATCGCACGGCGGAACGTGCTTTGCTCGAAGGTCAGGAGCGGCGTGAGCTGCTGCGGGCGATGGAACCGGCCATGTCGGTCATCGAATTGCAGCAGTTGCAGGGCTGGACACGTGCGGTGCATGCCGCTCCGGCGCTGCTGGACTATTTGCAGGACTTGCTGGCCGCCAGCCGAGTGCAGGGGCATGGGCTTTCACCACGCGCGGGTCTCGCCGTGCTCGCGGCGGCACGCGCGTGGGCCTTGCTCAGCGGGAGGGCGATGGTTTTGCCGGAGGACATTCAAGCCGTCGCCGTTCCGGTGATGGGGCATCGTCTGGAGCATGCCATCGACGGCATGAGCGGTGTTGAGTTGGCCAAACAGCTCATTGCGGAAACACCGCTGCCTTGAAGCGATGAAAACACGCGTTCGCTGGAACCGGCACACGCTGGCGCTCGCAGCCATCGTGGGCGGCATGTGGTATGCGGCGGAGGCGCAATCAAACGGCGCGGCGCATCTCATCGCGCTGATCACAGCGGCGATGGGCGCGCTTTCCTGGCTGCATGCGCGGGCGAATTTGCGCGGAATCAGCGTGCGCCTTGTCGGGGGGCGACCCACGGCGCAGGACGAGTCCAAACGCATTCCGGTGGAACTGCGGGCCACGGGCGCGGTTTCGCCGTGCGGGCTGGAGGTGCTCGTCATCGGCGCGGAGACCTCGGTGTTTGTTGAGCGCGTGCCCTCAGGCCAAGCGGTGCTCGTGGAACTACCGCCGCCAGCGCGGCATGCGGGCGGCGCGTTGCGGATCATGGTGCGCAGTGTGTATCCGCTGGGCTTGTTCACGGCGGAAGGGGTGATGCAAACTTCATGGGTGCGACGCGTGCATCCCAAACCTGAAGGCGACCTGCCGCTGCCTGCGCCTGATTACTCGCTGCAAGGCGATGCGGCGGTGGTTTCGACCGCGAGAGCGCAAAGCAGCGGCGGGGATGACTTTGCCGGGCTGCGGGAGTGGCATGCAGGCGACTCACCTCGCCACATCGACTGGCGCGCGGCGGCGCGTGGTGGCCCGCTCATGGTCAAAACCTGGAGTTCGAGCGTGGCAGGCGTCGTGGTGCTCGATTGGAAGGCGCTCACGCTCGACGAGGCCGCCCGCGCCTCGCAGATCGCCCGCTGGATGGAGATTTGCGAGAGCGAAGCACGTCCGTATGAGCTGCGGCTGCCAGAAACCACGATACGCGCCGGTCTTGGGCCTGCACATCAGCGCCGCTGCCTGGATGTGCTCTCCACGAAAGTGAGTGCGGAAGCCGGTGCAGCGATGTCGAGCGATTTGAAGGACGGGAAGGCGACAAGTGAGATCAGCTTCGAGCAATCCATCTATCTGCCCTTACGTCCGCTGCTGCTGCTGAGTCTGGCACTGCTTTTGGCGATCTGGCCCATGCATGGCTACATCGCCACGGTGGGACTGGTGGTGTGCGCCCTGTGTTTGATCTGGCGCGGCGTGCTGCGCATGGGCGTGCCGCATGTGGTCGTTCGCGCGGCTGTCATCGTCTTTGGCATCGCGGCGGTGTGGTTTGAGTATGGCGAGATGCGCGGCATGGAGCCGGGCATCGCCCTGCTGCTCGTGCTGGCAGGAGCGAAAGTCCTCGAAAGTCGCACGCCGCGTGAATTTCAGGTGCTGGGGCTGATTGGCTGGTTCCTCGCGTTTTGTGTCGTCCTGCTCGAAAATCATCTCTCACGCTCGGCCTGGGTGCTGGGGGTGTTTTTGCTCATCACCGGCTGCATGGTGCGCTTCCGCCGCAGCGCTCCCGGGGCACGCGAACCTGCGCGGGTGACCGCCACGCTCTTCGTGCAGGCCGTGCCGCTGGCGCTGATGCTGTTTTTTGTGTTTCCACGCGGATTGCTCGACCTCAGCGCCGCGCTGGGCCGCAGCCGGTTTGGAGAGACGGGCATCGACAATACGCTTGATCCCGGCGGCATCGCCAAGGTGGCCTTGAGTACGGATGTGGCCTTCCGTGTGCGTTTTCCCGATGGTGAGCCGCCGCTAAACATGCACCGCTACTGGCGCTGCATCACCCTGTGGCACTGCGAAGGCCTGCGCTGGACGCGTGGCGAGCGGCTCGGCTACCGGCCGATGTTCCCAGCCAACAAAAGCCCCAATGACGTGCGCCAGATCATCGACCTGGAAGCACATGGCCGGACGTGGGTGCCCGCGCTCGATCTGCCGCTCAACGCAACCGTGCGCGGCATGCGCTTGTATCCCGAGTTCGATGAAACGCTGGTCTCACCCGTGCCAGTGCGCAGTTCGGAGCGCATCGAGGTCAAATCACGCATCGAACAGCCTCCGCTGCGTGATCTGCCGGAACACCACCGCGAGGCCGCTCTGCAACTGCCTGAGAACATCTCCCCACGCCTCAAACAGCTCACGGATTCCTGGGAGGCCGCCGCGCAAAACGATGAGCAGATTGTGCAGCTCGCCTTGAATCACCTGCGCACGCAGGGCTTCACTTACACGCTGGAGCCGGGTGAGTACACCGGGCCGGGCGGGCTGGAGGAATTCTTCCTCAGCCGCCGCACCGGCTTCTGCGAGCATTTCAGCGCCAGCTTTGCCACGCTCATGCGCATGGCTGGCGTGCCCTCGCGTCTGGTGGTGGGGTATCTCGGCGGTGAGTTTTCGGATCACAACGGCGGCTATCTCATCGTGAAACAAAGTGACGTGCATGCTTGGACCGAGGTCTGGCTGGAGCGTGTGGGCTGGTTTCGCATCGATCCCACGGCCGCGCTGGCTCCCGACCGCGTGAACATCGACTTGCGTTCCTGGTTGGCGGGGGGAGAGGAGGCCGCCGAGCGCCAGCGCCGCAGCCTGTGGGGTCGCGTCACGCAACGCATGCGCTTGCTCTGGGACAGCCTCAGTTACGCCTGGCAGGACCGCGTTATCGACTTCAACCAAGAAACGCAGCGCGGCCTGCTGGAGCGCCTGGGCTTGGTGCAGAGTCGGCTCGTGCTGATCATCGCCAGCATTGCTGCCGTGTCCCTCGTCGCCGCGCTCGTCACCTGGTGGCTGCGACGGCCCGCACGACATGCGGACCCGTGGGTGCGTGCTTGGCAGCGCGTGTGCCAGAAGCTCGCCAAGGCCGGTGTACGGCCTCGGCTGGCTCATGAAGGCCCGTTGGCGTATGCCGAGCGAGTTTCTGCCCTCAGACCGGATTTGGCGTCTCAAATCAAACCTCTGGCCGAATTGTATGTGGCAGGCCGTTACGGTGCTCAGTCCGAGCGTTTGGACGAATTCAAAAAACTGGTTTCAGGCTTTAAGCCAACACAGAATTTGATGGTGCGCGATGCAGGGTTCGAACCTGCGACCCCTGCCGTGTGAAGGCAATGCTCTACCACTGAGCTAATCGCGCGGAATTTTCCGGGGCGCAGTCTTTAAGCGGACTTGGCGGTGTGGGCAACCGGAAAAATCAGCGAAGGCAAGGCTGGGCATAAGCATCGAATTTGCTTTGTGAAAGAGCGTTCGCAAGTCGGCTCCCTCTCCCCGGCTGCTGGTGTGGCTCTTTAAAATGCTTGTTCGCGGGGAGAGGGACCGAAAAAAACGCTGCGCCATTTGGAGGGAAGGCGAATTTGTAGCGGTCACAACAGCCGGTGTTCGAC
>NZ_JBIIKX010000120.1:0-10459 GCF_044232965.1 Prosthecobacter sp. | reverse complement strand
CCCATTCCGAACACGGAAGTGAAACGCTGTTGCGCCGATGATAGTATGGCGAAAGGCCATGCGAAAGTAGGACGTTGCCAGATTAAAATACACCCCGCATCCCACAAGATGCGGGGTGTCTTCGTTTGGGGACGGGATGACTGCCTCAGACTCGCTGTCTTGTCGCGAGCACTCACTCCGTCAAAAGCGGCAACTGCACCGTGTCGGTTCTATTTTCGCTCCAATGAAAGCACAAAGATCAGTCGGCCGTCTTTCCATTTGGGGCCGCCGATGAATAGAGGGCTGCCTGCGCGTAAGACAGCGTCGCTTTTGACCAGCACCTGCTGCTCCCGCCAGACTTGCAGGTGCAGTTTGACGCCGCCGTTATCGGCAGGACCGTTGGAGTCGATTTTCAGGAACAAGTCGCGCGAAGGTACCACCCAGGACTCGTATTCGCGGAAAATGTCCTGTTGATGCTGGCCAAGGATCTCGAAGTGTTTGAAGCCAAACACTTTGGACAGCCGGTCATTGAGCTGGCCGAGATGGGCTGGCGCCTTCTCCTGTGAGCCGATCAGTTGCTCGGCATCGTTGGTGGCGAAAATGAGCGCACCCCACACTTTGCCTTCCGTGGCAGGTTTGACGACGGGAAGCGGTTGGGGAGCAGCTTTCTCCTGCGCGAACAGGTTCGCGCCGGGAATCAAAAGCAACAGGGCTGGCAGAATAGCTTTCATCCGCGAGGAGTGTTCTTCAGAAACAGAGGATGTCCGGCGTCATCGCGTGAGATAACGAGCAGTGGGGCTCCAGTGGCATCAAACAGCGTCGTGGAGGCAACTTCTGGCTGGGTTTCGCTACGGTGGACACTGATGCCGGAGATTTTGCGGTCTGCAGGCACTTCTTCCAGACCATCGAGCATGAGAACAGTCGCGTCCGCGTCATGGTCGTGGTAGGTGCTCGCCTCGACACCGAGGCCTGGCGTGTAGGAGCTAAGGATCAGGCTGTGCGCGGTGTCCTGCGTGTGCGGGCGCATCCAGACGAAACCTAGCACAGCCAGTGCCACGGCACCTGCGGTCGCAAACCACGGCTGGCGTATCCAGGAGAGGAATAAATCAGCCAGGGATGTGTTTCGGGTCTGTTTTTGACGGCTCTCATCCAGATCCATCTGGGCGATGCGCACCTGGATCTGCGAGTTGAAAAACTCCGCGTGCGGAACCGTCATCTCGGCGGGCAGATGGTCGCGGATGCCAGCGCTCAAGGCACGCAGATCGTCAGCTTCTTTCACCAGCACAGGATCGTCCTTGAGTCGCGCTTCAAAGGCGGCGAGTTCGGAGTCATTCATCTCGCCATCGAGCCAGCGGATGAGGTCGTGGTCATCAGAGGGTGGTTTCATAAACGTCTTTGAGTTGTTCCTGTAGTTTCTTGCGTGCGTAAAACAGGCGTGACATCACTGTACCAAGCGAGCAGGGCACAAGAGCGGCGATTTCTTCATAGGCCAGCCCTTCAACCTCACGCAGGATGATGACTTGCCGGTGTTCAGGAGTGAGCCTGGAGATTGCCTCCTGGATTCGCTGGCCGAGTTCGGCATTGCGCATGGCGGTGTCCGGGGCGGCATCACCTTTGGGCGTTGCCTCGGCCCCGGCGGCCACACGATGCTCTGTGCGCTCGTCATCGAACTCGCCATCGCCTTGGATCTTCTTCTTCCGCAGCCAGTCGTAGGTCACGTTGTGGGCGATGCGGTAGAGCCAGGTATAGAAGGCCGCGTCCTGTTTGAAGTTCGGCAGAGCACGCCACGCCTTAATGAAGGCCTCTTGCGCGAGGTCCCAGGCTTCCGTCTCGTTCTGGATCAAATGGTAGGTCATGGCGTAGATCCTCCCTCGGTACTTTGTCACCAAGGTGTCAAAGGCCCGCGTGTCACCCGCCTGGCTGCGTTTGACCAAGTCGATGTCGGAGACTTCGCCAGGGTCAGTCGCGGCTGAGGAGGGCATGGAAAGGAAAGGCGGAGGATGGACGGCCCAAAACGGAGAAAATTCGATGTTTGGGCGAATTGGGGCAGAAAAACGCCCGTGCGTTGAAATCAGGGGATCTTCAGGCTCTGTCCGGGACGGATCAGGTCGTTCTTGAGTCCATTGGCGGCCTTGAGTTTGGCGACCGTCGTTTTCTTCTTCAAAGCGATGCCATAGAGGGTGTCGCCCTTCGACACAGCGTAGCGGGAGCCGGAAGAGGATTTCTTCGCCGTGGATTTCGAGGGTGTGGACTTCTTCTTCGTCGAGCTGCTTGATGCAGTGGTCTTTTTCGGTGTGGATGGAGCGGGGCTGCTGGGTGTCGCCTTTTTCGTGGCGCTGAAGGCGTAAGGATCTGCCGGCGGCTCAGGCTCCACAGGCATTGGTGGCTTCTGGTAGGTCGGTGTGGAGGCAGCCGAGTAGCCGCTCTGACCGGGATACGGGTTGTAGTGACCGTCGTTGCCATAGTTCGAGGCGTATGGGTCGCTGCCGGTGGATTTCGTGTTTTCGCAGGAAGCGAGAACGAGGCAGGTGGTGGAAAGCGCGAGGATGCGGAGGGCGGTCATGAGATGGAGGGGATTCGGTTTTCCAACCGGCGGGATCGAAGCCGTGTCACTAATGAAATCGGACCCACCCTTTTCAATGCCTAATTTGCCGTCACCCGCTCTACCTTGCGATTCAGCGACATCCTGGAAATAGAGTTCTCCGGCCCACGTTCTGGCCTTCCTGGCAAATCTCCCGACACAAACCTTGCCAATTCGCCTGCCATTCCCTAGCTTGCCTTCCCACCCCATGAAAATCGGCTTCAATCTCCTGCTCTACACCGGCCACGTCACCGAGGCGAACTACCCAGTCATCGAAAAACTCAAGGCCACCGGCTATGACGGCGTCGAAGTGCCGATTTTTGATGTTAGCAATCCGGCACACTTCAAAGGCATCGGCCAGGTGCTCAAGGACAACGGTCTTCAATGCACCGCCGTGACCGTACTGCCTGATGAAGCGCACAACGCAATTAGCCCAGTCGCTGCCAATCGCCAGGGTGCCATCGATCATCTCAAACGCGTCCTCGAATGCGCCCACAACGCCGGTGTGCAGACGCTTTGCGGCCCCTATTATCAAGTGCTCGGCCAGTTCACGGGCGCTTTCCCTTCGGAAGCCGAACTCGCAGGAGCCGCTGAAGTCCATCGCGCCATCGCCCCTGTTGCAGAGGCCGCAGGCGTGAAATGCGCCATCGAAGCGCTCAACCGTTTCGAGTCCCACCTGCTCAACACCATGGAGCAGGCCGCCGCCTATGTGAAGCGCGTCGATCACCCGAACTTCGGCACGATGTACGACACCTTCCACGCGAACATCGAAGAAAAGAATCCGCTCAAGGCCATCGACACCGTCTTCGCCACTGGCAAGCTCAATCACGTCCACATCTCCGAGAACGACCGAGGCACGCCCGGTCGCGGCCACATCAACATCGTCGAGCAGATCAAGCACCTCAAAAAGATCGGCTACGACGGCTGGATGACCATTGAGGCCTTTGGCAGCGCTCTGCCGGATCTCGCCGCCGCCACCCGCGTCTGGCGGGATTTCTTCCCCAGCACCGAGCAAGTTTACACCGAAGGCTACGCGCTCATCAAAAACGCGCTGGCTTGATATAGAGATCATCGAACAACCCATCCATTCCATCCATGAACACACCGACCACCACCCCCGCAGCGGCCACGTCACGCCGCCAGTTTATCGGCACCACAGCCGCTGCCAGCGCACTCACCGTCGCCCAATCCGCTTGGGCCGCAGGCAGCGATGAAATCAAAGTTGGCCTCATCGGCTGCGGCGGTCGCGGCACCGGTGCCGCCAGCCAGGCGCTCAGCACCAATCAAGCGGGGGTCACGCTCCACGCCGTCGCCGATGCCTTCAAAGAAAAGGCCGACGGTGCGCTCAGCAACCTGCGGAACAAAAACCCCGAGAAGGTGAAAGTCGATGACTCCCGCATCTTCGCCGGTCCAGACGCCTATCAGAAAGTCATCGAAAGCTGCGACCTCGTCATCCTCACCACACCTCCAGGCTTCCGTCCGTATCATTTCGAGGCTGCTGTGAACGCAGGCAAAAACATCTTCATGGAAAAGCCCGTCGCTGTGGATGCCCCCGGCGTGCGCAAGGTTCTCGAAATGGCCAAAGTCGCTGACGAGAAGAATCTCAAAGTCGTCGTCGGCCTTCAGCGTCGTTACCAGAACTGCTACAAGGAAGCCCTCACCCAGGTCAAGGAACAAGGCATCATCGGCGACATCACCGGCGGGCAGGTTTACTGGAATGGCGGCGGCATCTGGTTCCGCGACAAGCGCCCCGACCAGTCCGAGCTCATGTATCAGATCAACAACTGGTACTTCTTCACCTGGCTTTGCGGCGATCACATCAACGAGCAGCACATCCACAACATCGACGTCGCCAACTGGTTCATCGGCGGCCACCCCGTCAGCGCTCAGGGCATGGGCGGTCGTATGCAGCGCGTGGAGAAGAAGTTTGGTCAAATCTACGACCACCACTACGTCGAGTACACCTATGAAAACGGTGTCCGCATCAACAGCCAGTGCCGCCACCAGTCCGGTGTCTCCAACGCTGTGCGCGAAGAATTCACCGGCACCAAGGGCAAGATCTACCTCGACAACAGCGGCCGCTGCTACGCCAACGACCACAAGGGCAACACCATCTGGAAATACCGCCCCGGTGGCAAAGACATCGGCGATGCCAAGGGCAAAGCCGCCAAGCGTCTCGATCCAGATCCATACCAGACCGAGCATGACACCCTCCAGGCCGCCATCCGCGAGAACAAACCGCTCAACAACGCCTACTACGGCGCCGAGAGCACCATGACCGCGGTCATGGGCCGCATGGCCACCTACTCCGGCAAGGAATTGAAGTGGGACGAAGTCCTGAACTCCAAAGTTCAGCACATGCCCAACATCATCACCCTTGAGTCCGAGCCTCCCGTCAAACCTGACGCCGATGGCTGGTATCCTATCGCCATCCCCGGCAAGGACATCCCCGGCGCTCCCGTCGTCTAATTCGACAGCCAAACTCATCAGCCCCGGCCGCAGCCATGCGCCGGGGCTTTTTTGTATGGTTGTCCCGGCTTTGGCCGGTTTCGGAAAATCAGACCAACCGCAACTCCCAACCTTCGTCTTCCGTGTGTTCTGTGTATTCCGTGGTCCAAATCTCTTGCCAATCCCGCGTTCCATTCGCTACAACCGCATCGTCATGAACTCCAACCGCCGCACCTTCCTCACCAGCTTCGCCGTTTCAGCCGCCACCACGACCCTCCTCGCCCGCGATTGGTCTGGCAAAACACCCGAGCGTTACCCGGACCCCGATGTCATCGCGCTCGATCCCGCGTTTGAAAAACTCATTCAGGGCAACGCGCCCATCCGCCGCCTCCACACCGGCATGCTTTGGGCCGAAGGCCCCGCCTGGAACGGCAGCGGCAACTACCTCGTCTGGAGCGACATCCCCAACAACGCCCAGATGCGCTGGCTGCCGGAGGACGGCCATGTCAGCGTCATGCGCAACAATGCCAACAACAGCAACGGCAACACCTTCGACCTCCAGGGCCGCCAGATTAGCTTCGAGCACGGCACTCGCCGCGTCGTGCGCTACGAACTCGACGGCAAGATCACCGTCCTGGCCGACAAGTTCGACGGCAAGCCGCTCAACGCCCCGAATGACGGTGCGGTGCATCCCGACGGCTCCATCTGGTTCACCGATCCCGGTTACGGCAGCATGATGGACTACGAGGGCAACAAAGGTGAGCTTCTTCTCAAAGAAGCTGTCTATCGCATCGACCCCGGCGGCGAGATCACCAAGATCACCGAAGACCTCGAGAAGCCCAACGGCCTCTGCTTCTCTCCCGACTACAAGAAGCTCTACGTCGTCGATACCGGCGCACCGAAAAACATCCGCGTCTATGACGTGGACGGAACGAAGGTGAAAAACGGCAAGATCTTCGCCACGAACAAAGGCCAGCTCGCCGATCCCAAATCCAAAGGCAATTCCGACGGCATTCGCTGCGATGTGGAAGGCAATCTGTGGGCCAGCGCCGGCTGGATCGGCGACGGTTACGACGGCGTCCACGTCTTCAATCCCGAGGGCAAACTCATCGGCTTCATCAAACTCCCCGAAACCGCCAGCAACGTCTGCTTCGGCGGTCAGAAGCGGAACCGCCTCTTCATCACTGCCTCACAGAGCCTTTACTCGGTCTATGTGAACACGCGTGGTGCGCATCATTGCTGAGGCAGTTGATCTCCGGCTTTGCAGACGCTAAACGAGCGCATGGATGAATTCTACACCCAGCGCTTCGGCGGCATCGGGCGGCTTTATGGAGCCGCCGCATTGCCACGTCTCGCTGCCGCGCATGTCGCCATCGTTGGTGTCGGCGGTGTCGGTTCGTGGGTGGTCGAAGCGCTCGCGCGCAGCGGCATTGGCGAGCTGACGTTGATCGACATGGACGACGTCTGCATCACGAACACGAATCGCCAGCTTCCCGCGCTCGCTCACACCATAGGCGTGACCAAAGTCGAGGTGCTGGCTGCCCGTGTGGCCGAGATCAATCCCGCCGGCCGCGTGAATCGGGTCATCGAGTTCCTCACCGAGTCGAACGTGGAACGCCTGCTCGCGCCGAAATTCGATTTTGTCGTCGATGCGGTCGATCGCACCTCGATCAAGGCGCTCATCATTGCCAAATGTCATGCACGCGGCCTTTCCGTCATCACCTCCGGCTCCGCCGGTGGCCGGCGCGACCCCACCGTCATCAAAATCGCCGATCTCGGCCACGCCGGGTCTGATCCTTTGCTCCGAGGAGTGCGTCAGAGCCTGCGCCGCGACCACGGCTTCGCCAAAAGCGAGCAGCATCGTCCCGTGACGATGAATGTGCCCTGCGTCTTCTCCACCGAGAAGCCGGTTTACCCCTGGGCCGACGGCTCCTGCTCCCTCGAGCCCGAACAAGGCACCGAAACCGGCCTCCGCCTCGACTGCGCCGCCGGATTTGGTGCTGCGACCTTCGTCACCGGCACCTTCGGCTTCATGCTCGCTGCGGAAGTGGTGCGGTGCCTTGCGTGTGAATCGCCAAAGTAGGCTTCTAAGCTGGCTTGGTTGACGATTTTTGGCGAACTCCGTAGGTGCTGCTGAAACCACTCTTCATCACCATGCACGCCGCCAAACACTCCCGTGAATCAGCCGCCAAAGGCGACGACCAGATTGCCTTTGAAAACGGAGTCTTTTCCCAGGAGGCTGGACGCTATGCCACCGCGCTCGAATGGTTTGCAGACGTAAAACCGACAGGTGGCCGATGGGATGTCCAGGCTTGCGGAGGCAGGACGACATTGTTGTTGGCGCTGAATCGTGCGGAAGAGGCGGTCTCCGTGGGAGCCCAGGCATTGACGCGGATGCGCTGCGCGTCGGTGGTGCTCGTCGTACAGACGGCTCGGGCGTTGAATGTGGTTCAAGGGCCTCTGTCGGCATTGAACTTGTGTCGAAGGGCGCTTCGGCAGGCTGGATTTCGACAGAGCCAGCATCTGTGGTTCTCCGCCGCAGGTTTTGCCTCTCAGTGTCACCAGTTTGACCGCAGCTTGCACTACCTGAAATGCTTCTTTGACTGCTGCAACGATTCATTTGGCGGGGATTTGTTCAGCGATTTCGATTTCTCGCCGCTCTGGCAGCATTTGAGGGATGAATCCCTTACTGAAGAGGAAATTACCACTCTGCGGCTGCTGGCGGGACACAAGTATCGTGCGCTTGTGTCAGGTTTCCGCTTTGCGCTTAGCTTTGAGAGCATCGGACATGTGCCACCGCAGCTACGCCGCCTGCTTCGTCTCGACGTTCAAACCATGAACTGGCAGCTTGGCACGCACGCCACGCAGGAACAGGGGGCCACTTTCGAGGTTTGGTGCAAAGCCGTCCGACAGGAGGCCCAACAGTCGTTTGAGCATGCTTTGCGCAAAGCACTTGAAAATCGTTCCGCCACCAGCGCAGAATGCGGCTGATTTTTACCATGTCCGCTTCCGTCCAGCTCCGCATCATCGAAGGCATTGCCAAGGGCAAAGTCTTCACCTTCGCCGCACACGACACCTTCTTCCTCGGGCGGCATCCTGACTGCCAGGTGCATCTGCCGGATGATGCTTGCGTCTCGCGGCATCACTTCATCCTGGAGGTCTGCCCGCCGCAGGCCTGCGTGCGCGATCTCGGCAGCCGCAATGGCACCTACGTCAACGGACGCAAAGTAGGTGGACGCCAGGAAGGCGAATCACCCGAGGAGGGCGCACGCCGTGCCTACCCTGAAGTCACGCTCATGCGCGGCGACCGCATCCAGGTGGGCGACACGGCCCTCGAAGTCCACGTTACCCAGGCGGAGAAGCAGGCCGGGCCACCACCCGCCGCCCCCGTGCCCAGCTTCGATGAACTCAATCCCCAGCAGCTTGCCGATCTCCTGCTCAAAGCGGCGAAGAAAGGCAAGGCACCGCGTCTCGACATTCCCGGCTACGAGATCGAGAAGGAGCTGGGCCGGGGCGGCTTCGGCGTCGTCTTCCGCGCCCGCCGTCTGAGCGATGGTGTTCCTGTCGCCATCAAGGTGCTGCTGCCGCGAGTCGCCGTGAAACCCATCGAGGTGGAGAAGTTTCTGCGCGAGATGACTGTCACCGCCCAGCTTCGTCATGAGAACATCGTCAAACTGTTCGACCAGGGCCACTGCGAAGGCATTCCGTGGTTCATCATGGAGTATTGCGAGGGCGGCAGCCTGTGGGACTTCATTCGGCAGCACGGCGGCAAGGTGCCGCTGGAAATCACCCGGCCCATCATGCTCGACGCGCTGGCGGGCCTGGCCCATGCGCACCAGTCCGGCATCGTCCACCGCGATTTGAAGCCGCAAAACATCCTGCTCGACTGCGGCGTGGCCCACATCTCGGACTTCGGTCTCGCGAAAAACTTCCAGCAGGCCGGATTGAGCGGACTCAGCATCACCGGGAATTACGCCGGCACGCCGCTCTTCATGCCCCGCGAGCAGCTCATCAACTTCAAGCACCTTAAACCCGCCTCCGATGTCTGGAGCGTCGCCGCCACTTTCTATTTCATGCTTACAGGAGCATTCCCGTATCCGCTCACCAAGGGGCGTGATCCGATTGATGTGATCTTGAACGAGCTGGTCATTCCGATTGGCCAGCGGGACAAAACGCTGCCGAGGGCGGTGTGCCAAGTCATTGACCTCAGCCTGGCTCTCAAGGCCAAGGAGCGTTACCCGTCCGCCGTGGAAATGCTCCAGCAGTTCAAACAGGCGATCCGCTGAAATTTCATCACACCTGTGTCTCACCATGAACAACTGGCTCAAAAAACTCTTTGGCGGCACTGAACCACCTCCGCCGCCCCGTCCTACGCCTCGGGAAGCGCAACGCCCGCCGCTTCCTGATCCGCCAGCGAAACCATCGCAACCGCCCTTACCAGCAGGGGTCTGGCAGCCTGGCCAGTTGCTCCTCGGTGACTTCGTCGTGGAGCGCACACTCGGAGAGGGTGGCATGGGGCGCGTCTGGCTGATCAAGAGTGACTCGACCGGTCGCCGGTTTGCCGTAAAGCAGGCGTTGATCCGGGACGAGAGGCACCGCAAGGCATTTTTGACCGAACTGCAGACATGGATCGATCTTCCAGAGCATCCGAACATCGTGCCTTGCCGGTTCTTCCGCACTGTTGGTGATGAGGTCGTCATCTTCGCTGATTTTATCGAAGGAGGTTCGCTGGCCGACTGGATTTCGAAAGGCAAGTTGACCAGCCTGGAAAAGATCCTGGACATTGCGATTCAATTTGGCTGGGGATTACATGCCATCCACCAGCGAGGGCTGATTCATCAGGATGTGAAGCCTGGCAACGTGCTTATGACGCTGGAAGGAACCCCTATGGTCGCAGACTTTGGCCTCTCACGAGCACGTTTCCGAGCGGCTGATGGATCCTTTGTTTCTCCGAGCTTGCCACAGGGTCAGCAAAGCATGTTGGTCAGCTCCGGTGGCATGACTCCTGCATACGCATCGCCTGAGCAACGTGCCGGACAGCCCGTTTCGCGGAAGACTGACATTTGGTCTTGGGGCGTGAGTGTGATGGACATGTTTGCGGGCGGCGTGTCCTCCCCGCATGGAGGCCATATCGCGGCGGAGATCCTTGAGTATCTCTTCGACGATGAACAGGTAGACGTCATTAGCCAGGCCATGCCCTTGGCCGTCAAAGAAATCCTCCGTCGGTGCTTCGCGCCCGATTTCTCAAAGCGGTGGGATAACTTTGAAGCCCTTTGCTCCTCCTTGATGGATGTTTACGGCCAACTGATCGGCAAGTCTTACCAAGGCACCCCTAGCCGTTCATCGGCAGAGCAGGATCTGCCGGTCGAACACGACCGAAAGATTCAACATGGTCGCTGGAGGGATCCCCGAACGTGGCTTCGTGAAGCCTATCGCGCAACAGATCGGGAC
>NZ_JBIIKX010000159.1:0-2985 GCF_044232965.1 Prosthecobacter sp. | reverse complement strand
CACAAGGTTCCATCATGCGAATCGGCCACCAACAGCACCCAGGCCGCGAAGAAGACTGGCCCCCAAGTTTTGGCCTTTTTAACCCCTCTTTTTCAACAGGCTGTTAACCCGGCTTGGCAACATTTGGGCAGACACAGTTTCAAGTTCAGCGATGGATAAATTGTATGTGGTTCAATCCGCAACAAAAGTTATCCAGCGTTGCATGTTAATGACCACGGACCCCGGCGACCTCGTGCTAGACCCGACGTGTGGGAGCGGGACGACGGCGTTTGTGGCAGAGCAGTGGGGGCGGCGTTGGATCACCATTGATTCCTCGCGTGTGGCCGCCGCCATCGCCCGGCAGCGGCTGCTGACGGCCTGCTTTGACACTTACAAGACGAAGGACCCGAGCGCTGGCGTGGACCCGAGCGCGCCGCTGAATCCACGGCACGGCTTCACCTACCGCAGCGTGCCGCACATCACGCTCAAGAGCATCGCCCAGAACAAGGGCCTGGATCCCATCTTTGCCCGGCATGAGCCAGTGCTGGCGGAGAAGCTGACGGCGCTGAATGCGGCCCTGAGCAGCGTGAGCCCAGCCATCCGTGAAGCGATGGTGGCGAAGCTGGTGCAGAAGCATCGCGAAGATGGCGTGAACGCGGTGACGGATGCAGACCAACGCCGCTGGCTGCTGCCTGACACGAATCCCGAGCTGATCCAGGTGATGGCCGCCAAGAGGCCCTTCAAAGGTATCACGCCCGGGCAGGTGAAAAACTACCGTGAAGCCATCCCCGAAGGTGAATGGAAGGAGTGGGAGGTGCCCTTCGACACGGATGCGGATTGGCCGAAGCCTTTGGCCGAGGCTTTGACTGCCTACCGTGCCGCATGGCGGGCGAAGATGGATGAGGTGAATGCCTGCATTCAAGCCAACGCGGAGCAGGAAGACCTCGTCGATCAACCCATCCCGGTGCCCGGTGTGGTGCGGGTCAGCGGTCCCTTCACCGTGGAGAGTGTGCGCCCGCTGGAAGACAGCATGATTGGTGCTGTGCATGCGGAACCCAGCCCTATCGGTGGTGCGCCGAATGTGCTGCAAGAAACCTTCGAGACTGAGGAGCCCGAGGACACCAGCCGAGACATCTCAAACGCGAGCAGCCACATCGACCGCATGATCGCGCTGCTGCGGCATGACGGAGTGCGTTTCCCGAACAACAAGCACCTCATTTTCACGCGGCTCGATCCGGTGGATGCGGAGTTCATCCACGCGGAAGGATCGCCCGTGGGGCAGGCCGAGCGCAAGGTGGCCGTCGTGGTAGGGCCTGAGCATGGAGCCATCACTGGCTACCAAGTGGAGCGGGCGAAGATCAGTGCCTACCAGCGCGGCTATGATGAGGTGATCTTCGCCGGATTCGCCTTTGATGCGTCCTCACAGGACCGCATTCAGGAAGCGCAAGCCATCGCCGAGAACGGCGGTGGCCCGCACTTCCACATGGCGCACATCCGGCCCGATGTGCTGATGGGTGACCTGCTGAAAGGCAACAAGGGCGGCAAGAAGGCCGCCACGGCGCAGGCCAGCCAGCAAATCTTCACCGTCTTTGGCCAACCGCGCACGAAGATCGAGGAGAAGGCGGGCGAACTCATCGCCCACATGGAAGGCGTGGACATTTACGACCCGGTCAAAAATAGCCTGGAAGGCACCAAGGCGGACAAGGTGGCCGCGTGGTTCCTAGACACGGACTACGACGGACGCACCTTCCACGTCTGCCAAGCTTTCTTCCCCGACAAGAGCGCCTGGGAGAAGATCGCCAAAGCGCTGGGCAGCACCGTGGACGAGGGCGTGTGGGAAACCTTCGCCAGCACCAGCAGCCTACCCTTTGCCCCCGGTAAGCATGGCCGGGTAGCGATCAAGGTCATTGATCCACGCGGCAATGAAGTGATGGCGGTGCATCGCCTGACGGGAGCCAATGCCTAATTCATCCAGACCATGGCACGCCAACCCACTTCAACAGCTCAGCAGGAGTTGCCCATCCAGGCACCTGTGGAGCAACCGATCCTCAACAGCCCCTACTACGAACCCAAGGAGCACTGGGTCTATGACAAAGCAGGCAAAGCCAACCGCATTGGCGGACGACGCTCGGCACGCTACTGGTGGACCACGCAGCAGACGGTGACGGGCCAGCAGGAGTTGGAAGGCATCGGCTCGGACTTCGGAAGTGAGCCTTTGCCACTGGTGAATGCTCTTCGTGCTGATCTGATCAAGTGGCGGAAGTCTGGTTACGAGAACGCCACGACAACGACCAAGGATCTGCTGCGGCATTGGAACTCGAAGGACCGGAATAGGCGGCTGTTCTTCTGCCAGATCGAAGCGGTGGAGACAATCATTTACATCAATGAAATCCTCGCCGCTGGCCGCACCATCCGTGGCAATGCCGACGTGACGGTGCATGATTACCAGAAGATGCTGCGCGGCGAGAAGCCTGCGCTGGCGCACATGATGGGCGATGCCTTCTTCCCACGTCTCTGCGATGTGGAGACACGAGAAGGCTGGAAGCCGCTCACACGCATTGGCTGCAAGATGGCGACGGGATCAGGCAAAACGGTGGTGATGGCGATGGTGATCGCTTGGGCCTTTTGCAATCGTGGGCGTGTGCCCGGCGATAATCGTTTCCCAAACACGGTGCTGGTTTGCTGCCCCAACCTGACGGTGAAGGAGCGCCTGCAAGTGCTGCGCCCCGACAACGTGGGCGGGAACTACTATGAGCAGTTCGACATCGTGCCTGCGCGGATGCGCCCGCTGCTCTACCAAAGCAAGGTGGCCGTCACCAACTGGCACGCATTTGCCCCCGAATCACCCCATGCCGAGGGTGGCGCGAACTACGCCGTGGTGAACAAAGGCGACGAAAGCGCGGATGCTTTCTCCCGGCGTGTGCTGAAGGACTTGCATGGCCGTGGCTCCATCCTGGTGATGAATGATGAAGCTCACCATGCGTGGCGGCCTGCTCCACCTGAGAA
>NZ_JBIIKX010000158.1:0-2990 GCF_044232965.1 Prosthecobacter sp. | reverse complement strand
TTCCCATGAAGATCCTCGTATCAGGGGCCAGCTTCGTTGGTTGTTGGATGCGGCGTCCATTGACAAAGATACCGTTGGCCGAGCCCATGTCCTTGATCATGAGACTGCCGTCCCGGCCCTTATAGATCGTGGCGTGCTGGCGGCTGACCATCGGATCATCCAGCGTTAGATTACACTCACGCCCGCGTCCAATCACCACCTGATCCTGCGCCTTGAGAAGGTCGGCTAGATTGGCCGTGCTTGTGGCCACCCGGCTCGTCGAACCTGACCGACCTGCGGTGCCCGACAGCGTCTCGATGACCATCCGCACCTCGCCTCCCAGAAAAATCCGGGAGCCGGCATGAATCCGATGCCACTCGTTGGATTTCAGCTCCACATCTCCGTCAAAGGTGCCGTTGCTGGAGCCAACATCACAAATCACCACCTCTCCCTCACCATCCAGAGCAATCGCAAGGTGGTTGCGCGAAACCACTTCTGAACCCAGACGCACATCGGCTGCTGACTTCAGGTTGCCGACCGTTATTGTTTGGCCATCTGTCACTTCCAGGTCAACATTTGCGATCTGTCGCGCTCCATCAAAAAATGTGGCTTTTAAGTGCCGGGGTGAGGGCTGCATATTGGAGGTGAAATGGGAAACAGGCTTTGGCCAATGGATTACGACGGCAGCATGGGGTTTTACTCAAGTGTGGGCTTAGCCAGAACGGTTTTCATAATTTCTGCCCTCTTTCTGGTAGTGTTCAAGCAATGTGAAATGTTTGGACGCTCTTTAATACCACATTTAAAACAGGAAAAATTCTAGCCGCCAGACACCACCACGACACAACGGAAGCCGTAGTTGTCATTACGATAGCGTGGACCTCCGAAGCTGCGATACGACGAACGCAGAGCGACTCGTCCATCGTTGAACCACGAAGCACCGCGCAGCACACGGTAGTCTTGGGCTCTGTCATACCAGTCTGGGCACCACTCCCACACATTCCCTCCCATGTCGTAGAGTCCCAGCTTGTTCGGCTGGAACCTCATCACCGGCGCTGTGTGATCATAGCCGTCTTCCACCTCATCAAGTTTGTAATTCCCGTCCACAGGCTTCGGCGGATAGTAGCTCCCCCACGGAAAGACATCATCCGGTCCATTTTGGCTCTTCTCGCCGGGCGTCTCTCCTTTCTCATTCTCCAGCCCCACTGCGGCGCTCCACTCTGCGTCCGTCGGCAATCGGTATGTCTTCCCCTCCTTCGCGCTCAGCCACCGGCAGAACCCCTCCGCGTCTTCGTAATTCACCTTCACCACCGGGTGCTGCTCTTTGCCGCTTTCTGCTCCTGATCGCCACTCCTCATCCACCCCGCTCTGCGCTGCCGCATAGGCCGCGTAATCCACGTTGCGCGTCTCATGAATGCACATCATCACCTGCATGCCCGGCACTGGCACGAATTTCATGCCCAGTGTATTCTCAAAAAGCCTCTGCTGATGCGAGTCCGTAGATGAAGACTTTTTTTCTGCTTCGCTCATCGTGCCTGGCTGCTTTTCACGTTCGGCCTGCTCCTGTGCCACACGCGACGTTTTCGCCGCTTCCATCGCCATCGAAATGATGATTATCATCATCAGCGCCCCGATCCCGCTAAACACATAAACCATCCGGTTCTTGCGGCTCTCAACGTAACTCGCCAGCGCCGTGTAATCCAGATCGACAAAGCGCATATTGCCCAGCCGCTTGAGCAACTGAGATGCCTTCGAGCCGTCGTTTCTGGCCATGGCCTGCTCCGCCTCCACCAACACTTGGCGGTGCTCCTCATGCAGCGAACCCGGCTTTGGAACCTCCTGTGATGGGAGAGTGTGTGGAACTAACGCGAGAGGCTTGTCATGGTCGGACTCGGAAGCAGCTGCTCGGTCCGGCCCCTCCACCGCCTCCTTCCACTGCCGCACCTCCTGAAAGCGATCTGTCGCCTTCGGAGCCATCGCCTTGTCGATGGAAGCCAGCAAGGCCTGTGAACAGCGCCCGCGCAGGTCATTCCTCTTTGCCAGCGGCACCAGCGGGTCATCCATGATCCGGTCCGTTGCTTTTGCCGGTGTCTCTCCTGTAATCACCTTGTAGAGCGTGCCGCCCAACGCGTAGATGTCACTCCACGGGCCGATCTTCCCCCGGCTCTGCAACTGCTCGAAGGGCGTGTAGCCCGCGCTCTCGATCACCGTCAGCGAGCGCTCACTCAATCGTTGCCGCGCTGCCCCAAAGTCGATGAGAACTGGCTCACCCGCAGCCGTCACGAGGATGTTCCCGGGTTTCAGGTCGCGATGGTAGATACCGCGGTCGTGAAGGTAACTTAGTGCATCTAGCACCCGCCAGAGCATGCCGCCGAGTTCATCCTCGGTGAAGTTCTGGCCGCTCGCTTGTCTGGTGCGAATCTGCTCGTCGAGCGCTGTGCCTTCGACAAACGGCATGACGAAATACGCCGTGCCATGGGCTTCGAAACTGCGCAGCACCTTGACGATGCCAGGATGATCCAGCGAAGCCAGCGTGGACGCTTCGCGCTCGAAGCTTTCCATCGAGTATTGGAAATTGCCCGCGTCTTCACCTTCGGTATGCCGAGGCCGCACGGTGAGAGAATGCGTGTCGCGCCAGCAGAACTGCGCGGGTAAATTCTCCTTGATGACGACCCTGCGTCCCAAGCGACTGTCCTTAGCCAAGTAGGTGATTCCGAAGCCGCCGCTGCCGAGAACTCGCTGGATGACAAACTCCTCTAGATGAGTGCCTTCGGGGAGAGACTGGGTCGGAGGCGCTGCGAGATCGTCGGCGGCTAGCGGAGGCATGGGACGGGGTCGCGTTTATTGGTGGTCGAGGCACTGCGAGGAAGCGATCAGAATCTTTTGTTGGCAACTCGACCGCATGTCAGGACAGCGGACAGAACCATTCGATTAAGACTTCGGTTCATGGTTTTAAACTTTATCGCGTGCATCTTCGAGAGCGAGGAGATCACGGGCTTCACGGTGATATTTTA
>NZ_JBIIKX010000063.1:0-34953 GCF_044232965.1 Prosthecobacter sp. | reverse complement strand
TTTGGCACTCTCGCGGCGGCCTTATGTGCTCGACCGCTACCGCTGCGATGCCTGGCGCGATGCGATCCAGCAGCACGCCAAGGACGCGGATGTCGTCGTGTGCGACTTTCTCACGCCAGCGCCGAATTTTGAAGGTTTGCAGCTTTCATGTCCGGTGGTGCTTTTTCAACACAATATCGAATCCCAGATCTGGAAGCGTCTGGCGGACACGGCGGGCAATCCGGTGAAGCGGGCCTATCTGGCCTCGCAATACCGCCGTATGTGGCGGGCGGAAAAAGAGCTCTCGGAGGGTTTTGAAGGCATCATCACCGTGTCACCGGAGGACAGCATGTTTTGCCGCGATCAGTATCACCTGCGCCGTGTGCTCGGCGATGTGCCGACGGGAGTGGATGTGGATGCTTTTCAACCTCCCGCGAAGCCTGCGGCGGCTCCGGTGATCGGATTTCTCGGCTCGATGGACTGGATGCCCAACATCGACGGTGTGCTTTGGTTCGCCCGCGAGGTATTGCCGAAGGTGCGCGAGCAGATGCCGGACGTGCGTGTGAAGATCATCGGGCGGAATCCACCGGCTTCGATTCGCACTTTGGCATCCGATCCGGCCATCGAGGTCACGGGCACGGTGCCTAAGGTGCAGCCGCATGTGCACGAGTGCCGCGTGATCGCCGTGCCGCTGCTGGCTGGTGGCGGCACACGGATCAAAATCTTTGAAGCGATGGCCATGGGCGTACCGGTGATCTCCACCACGATCGGCGCGGAAGGCCTGCCCGTGCGGCATGGCGAGGAAATCGAGATCGCTGAAGACGCGGAGAGCTTTGCCAAGGGCACGCTGAAGCTGTTGGCGGACGCCGGCGCGGCCTCACGAATGGCCTCGAATGCCCGCAAGCTGATGGAGCAGCGCTTTAGCTGGCGCTTCGCGGCGTCGAAGTTTGTCGAGCTGTGCCAGCAGGCGATGGATCACCAGCAGAGGCCTTCGTAACGGCAGGGCAGGGACTTCAGCGGTGCCCAGCCGTTCACGTCGATGATGATCTGGTCGGCACGCACGCAGGCCTGGAAGACGTCCACGGGCACGCACTTCTGCGAGACGACGAGCACCTCGCTGGCCTCAATTACCTCCTTGGCATCCTGTTTGAGCAACTGGGCCAGGTGCGGCATGCGGGCCTGGATCTGCTGCTCGTTCGAGCCGATGAGGCGGGAGAGATTGATCTGCGGATCGTAGATGCTCACGGCGTGGCCGCGGCCGATGAGCGTCTCCGCCGCGGCCACGAGCGGGCTGCCACGGAGGTCATCCGTGTCCGCCTTGAACGCCAGGCCGATGAAGCCGATGCGGCGCTTGCCGCTCTTTTCGATGAGCTGCACGAACTGCTGCTGGTGCGCGTCGTTCGTGGCCTGGGTGTTTTCGAGCAGCGGGAGGTTCACGCCCTGCTGGCGGGCAAAGGAGCGCAGCGCGGAGACATCCTTCGGCAGGCAGGAGCCACCAAACGGCGTGCCGGGGCGCATGTAGTAGCGGGAGATGTTCAGCCGCGTGTCCTGGCACACCACGTCCATCACGCGCAGCGCATCCTCGTTGAGGTGTTTGGCGAGGCGGCCGATCTCGTTCGCAAAGCCCACCTTTAGCGCGTGGAAGTAGTTGCAGGAATACTTGATCATCTCAGCACCTTCCCAGCGTAGCACGGCAGGCGTGCCGCCAAAGAGTGACATGACGTCGGCGCTGGCGGGCGGGTTCCCATTCTCGGTGCCGACGACGGCCAGCGAGGGCTCGCGGAAGTCCGCCACGGCCGTGCCTTCACGCAGGAACTCGGGGCAGTAGAACACTTGGAGGCTGCCGTTTTGCAGGAGGTCGGCAAACTGCTCGCTCACCATCTTCCGCGTACTGCCGGGCAGCATCGTGCTGCGGAAGATGACGATGTGTTTCTTCCCCTGCTGGCGCAGCGCCGCGGCGATCTGCTGTGTGACGTGCGTGACGTAGCCAAGATCAAGGCTGCCGGAGGGCAGCGAGGGCGTGCCCACGCAGATGATGCTGATCGAGGACGCGGCGACGGCTTCGGCAGCATCCGTGGTGGCACGCAGGCGGCCTTCACGGCAGGCGCTTTGCAGCATTTCATCGAGCTCAGGCTCCACGATGGGCGAGCGGCCTTCATTGAAGGCTCGTACCTTGGGCTCATGCACATCGACGCCGATGATTTGATGCCCGATTTGAGAGAGGCAGCCGGAGGTGACGGCGCCCACATAGCCAAGTCCGAATACTGAGATGGTCACGAGAGAAAAAGAGTGCGAAAACGACCGCCAGACTGGCACGGTCCGCCGAGACGACAAAACGAAAAGCAGGCTAATTCTTGGTCACAGGAAGCAAACGGGCCTCATTCAGTCGCAAACGCGCCTCGGCACCCGTGGAGCCCAAAAAGAGCACGAGCTGCTTCACAGGGAAAAGACGTGCGTTTTCCGGCCAGGGAACGCGAACCCGGTTTGAACCCGGCTGAAACGTCACCCCGGCCTGCACGCGGTTCGGGAGCCCTGCGCCAATATCGAGCCGGATGCCAAGATCGAGCGGGCTTGCGGAATCGAGCGTGGCTTCGAGTTCGAGGGCCTGGAAGGCATTCCAATCGGGATTCGGCACTTCGACGCGGGCGCTGGAGTTGCCGCGCAGGATCAATCCATTCTCGGAGCGCTCCGCTCCCGGCGAAAGCACCCAAAGCAGGCTGGCCTGGCCGTCCATGAGCACGGGGAATCGTGTTTTGGCCTCGTTTTGGGCCATGGTTACCTGCGCCCACCAGATGGCCGGAGGTGCCAGGGCGATCGCGAGCGCGACGAGTCGGAATGCGAGGCGTTTTTGCTGCCAGAGCATGGCTGCCACAGCTCCCAGCATGCCCCACCCCAGGTCGGTCAGGCTGGCCGTGCGCCCAAACCACGGCTGCACAACCTCTGTCATGGCCGCTGCGGCGATGACGATGCCGAGTGTCATCCATGCCTTGCGGATAGAAATGAACATGCCAAACGCCGCAAAAAGCGAGACATGAAAGCGGTTAAGCAGTTCGCCACGCCAGCCGACGGACCATTCACGCGGCAGCGGGAGGAGCAGTGCGGCCACCATGAGGGCGATAGGGATCAGAAGACGCGTCATGATTTCAAGGCGAGCATCGAACAAGTTGCTTGGAAAAGCCAGAAGCGGCTGCTAACGGCAGTGTGTCACTTTGACGATGAACATCCGAATCTTGACGCGCTATTTGGCGGGCCGGTCGCAGGTCGTCCACCAAGGGCGGCAGCTTGGCGGGATGTTCGTTGTGAGCCTCTTTTTTTTCCAAGTCAAATGAGCCAGCCCCGCAGTCTCGAACGTTTGCGCCACCACTATGAGGTGGAGAAGGAGCTCGCTGCCCGCCTGCGGGCGAGCACGCGGGAGGAGCGGCCGGTGTTGTTTCAAAAGCTCTATCAAGAGCTGTTTGACCGCGTGCCGGATCATCCGCGCCTCACGCGGCGTGCGTCGCCGGAGGAGAGCCAGCGGAAGGTGGAAGGGCAGATGCGCTTGCTGCGACCGTTTTTGAAGCCGGGTGGCACGCTGGTGGAGGTGGCGCCTGGTGATTGCCGCCTCGGCTATGCGGCGTGCGCCGCCGGTGCGGGCCGTGTGATCGGCGTGGACATCTCCGACCAGCGGTTGGAGGCGGACAAGGCCCGTGCGCCGTCCGCTTTCGAGCTCGTCGTGTATGATGGCTACCACCTCGACCTGCCTGCGGGCATCGCGGATGTGGCGTTCAGCTATCAATTCCTCGAGCACCTGCATCCCGATGATGTACGGCCGCATTTCGACATCGTTAATCGCCTGCTGAAACCCGGCGGCTGGTATGTCTTTGACACGCCGCATCGCTTTTCAGGCCCGCATGACATCTCGGTGGTGTTCGGCTCGGAGCTGGTGGGCTTTCATTTCCAGGAATGGACCCTCGGAGACATGAGCCGGCATCTGCGGCAGTGCGGCTTTTCGAACATGCAGGCGATCAAAGGCGGCCGCCGCTGCGGTTCGGTGATGACCGCCGCGTGGCTGCTGGTGGAGTCCATCACCGGCCTGCTGCCGCGGGCGCTGCGCAAGCGCATCGCGGACCGTCTTTTCCAATCGGTCACCGTGGCGGCGCAGAAGCCGCTGTGATGCTCTTTTTCTGACAAACAACCATGGGAACAACAAAGATCAAAGTGATGTGCGTGGTGGGTACGCGACCGGAAGCCATCAAGCTGGCGCCGGTGATCCGTGCGCTGCGTGAAGGCGACGACGTGGCCTGCGAGGTGTGCTTCTCCGGCCAGCATCTGGACATGGGGCTGCGCACGCTGCGGCTGTTTGAGATCGAGCCGGATCATGTGCTCGAAACGATGCGCCCCGGCCAGACGCTGGCCTGGCTGAACGCACGCCTGCTAGGCGAGCTGGACAATCTCTACGAGAAGCAGAAGCCGGACTGGGTGGTGGTGCAGGGCGATACGACGACGGCCTTCGCCGCGGCGCAGGCGGCCTTTTACCGCCGCATCCGCGTGGCGCATGTGGAGGCGGGTTTGCGCACGCATGACCGATTCTCGCCCTTCCCGGAGGAGATCAATCGCGTCTTCATCAGCCGCATCGCTGATCTGCACTTCCCGCCCACCGCCGCCTCGGCCGAGAATCTGCGCCGCGAAGGTGCGAAGGAAGAAACGAACATCATCACCGGCAACACCGTGGTGGATGCCGTGGTCTGGATGAAGGACCGCCTGCCCGCGGAACCTCCCGCTCCGTTGCCCGCGGAGCTGAATGATGGCCTGCGCCTCGCTTTGGTGACCTGCCATCGCCGTGAATCCTTCGGTGCGCCTCTCGAGTCGATTTGTGAAGGCTTGCTGCGGCTCGTCAATGCGGTCGAGGACCTGCGTCTCGTGCTGCCCGTGCATCCGAATCCAATGGTGCAGCAGGTGGTGAAGAGCCGCCTGGCCGGTCATCCGCGCATCGTGCTGCTAGAGCCGCTCGATTACGTCCCGCTGCTGTGGTGCATGTATCACAGCGTTCTCATTTTGACGGACTCCGGTGGCATTCAGGAAGAGGCGCCTTCATTTGGAAAACCGGTGCTGATCCTCCGCGAGACCACCGAGCGGCCGGAGGCCGTGCACGCGGGCTTTGCCGAGCTCATCGGCACCGATGCGAACCGCATCTTTGATCGCGGCATGCACTTCTTGAGCACACCCGCCGCCGCCGCGAGCCTGGCGAGCCGTCCGAGCCCGTTTGGCGATGGCTCCGCCGGGCGTCTCATCGCTGAAAGCATCGTGAAAGCCTCCGCATGACCTTTTCTCCGCCCCAGATTCAATGGCCGGAGGGCAAGAAATTCGCCTTCACGATCTTTGACGACACCGATGCCTCCACGGTGGCGAATTCAGCGCCGGTGTATGCCTTGCTGCGTGATCTGGGTTTTCGCACCACGAAGTCCGTCTGGGCCCTGGAAGCCGAGCAGCCGCCCGTGGTCGTCGGCGGTGCCTCCTGTGCCGAGCCTGACTACCGGGCATGGGCGCTGCAATTGCAGGCCGAGGGCTTCGAGATCGGTTTTCACAATGTGTGCTGCCATCATTCGAAGCGTGAACGCACGCTGGAAGGCCTGCGACGCTTTGAGGAGATCTTTGGCCATGCGCCGCGGTCGATGGCGAATCACACCGGCTGCCGCGAAAACCTTTACTGGGGCTCGGATCGCGTCACCGGCTGGCGGCGCTGGGTTTATCTCGCGGCCACGCTCGGTCGCAAAGCACGCTTCCTCGGCCATGTGCAGGGTGACGAGCATTTCTGGGGCGATGTGTGCCACGAGCGCATCCGCTATGTGCGCAACTTTGTCTTCCCGGACATCAACACCCTCCGTGCCTGCCCGTGGATGCCGTATCACGATCCGCTGCGGCCGTGGGTGAACCAATGGTATGCCTCGTCCGAGGGCGGCGTGCTCGATTCGTTTCTGCGCACCGTGACGGAAGAGAATCAAGACCGGCTGGAGGCCGAAGGCGGTGCCTGCATCATGTATGCGCATCTCGGAAAATTCTTCCGCAAGGACGGCGTGGTCACACCACGCTTCCGCCAGCTCATGGAGCGGCTCGCGGCGAAGGGCGGCTGGTTTGTGCCGGTGTCCACGCTGCTGGATCACATCACCGCGCAGCGTGGCGAGCATGTGCTCACGCCGCGTGAGCGTGCGGCACTCGAAAACAAGTGGCTGTGGCACAAGCTGCGGCATGGAGAAAGCTGACACGCCATGGCCATCAGCATCGTCCGCTATGAAGAAGCCCATGTGGAGGCGGTGAAGCGTTTCAACGCCCGCCTCGCCGCCGCGGGCGAGACATGGCGCTTCCCAGAACGCACGCAAAGCCGCTGGCTGCCGGATGATGCAGGCGAGGAAATCGTGGAGCACTATTTCGTGGCGGTGGATGGCGAGGAAGTGCGTGGTGGCTATGTGCTGAAGTGGCAGCCGTTTTGGACCAGCAACGGCCTGCAAAAGGTCTGCACGCTCTACCTGCCGCTGTCCGAAGGCATCATCAATCCGGCCTTCAAGCTGCTCGGCCTCACGCTCGTGCGTGATGCGCTGAAACGAAATGCGCTGGCCTTCTGCCTCGGCATGGGCGGCGCGGCACGTCCGCTGCCGCAAACGCTGAAAATGCTCGGCTGGCAGGTGCATGATGTGCCGTTTTACTATCTGCCGCTGCGTGCGGGGCCGTTTTTGAAGCACCTGCGTCCGTTGCAAACACGCAAGCCGGTGCGTCTGGTCGCTCACATCGCCGCTGCGACAGGCTTGGGTGCGTTGGGTCTTGGCGTGATGAAGGCTTTTCGTCGAGCTTCGAGTGTCGTGCGTGCCGCAGTGAGCTTTGAGCAGGTGGATCGCTTTGATGCGTGGGCGGATGACGTGTGGCTCGCGGCACGGGATGCGTACTCGCTTTGTGCTGATCGCAGCATGACGAGCCTCAACAGGCTCTATCCGCGTGGCGATGGCGAAAACCGGCTCGTGCTCGTGCGCGAGGGCGGGAAGGTCACGGGATGGTTTGTGGCCCGCAGCCGGGCGATGAAGACTCACAAGTATTTTGGCGACATGCGGGTGGGTTCGCTCATCGACGGCATGGCGTTGCCGGGGCATGAAACGGCCGTGTGCTGGGCTGCGCGATGCTTTCTCGACCACTGCGGCTCGGACATCATCGTGTGCAACATGCAGCACGCGGCCTGGCGTGAGGGCATGCGTGCCTCCGGCTGGCTCTCGGGGCCGAGCAACTTCGCGCTCGCCGCCTCGCCGAAGCTCGCCGCGGCCGTGGGTGAGCCTTATGCGACCCGCGTTGACAAAGCGCACTTTTTGCGTGGCGATGGCGAAGGTCCCACGCATCTCTGATTTCATCGTTTCCATGCTTCCCCCCTCACTCAGCGCCTTGTTTGAAGGCTTCGATGGCAGCCAGTCCGCCTACTCGGCGCTGGCGCGGAAGCTCGAGCCTGCGCTCGCGGAACTGCCGGAGGTCCGCGTGGCCTTGCTGGCCTCCTGCACGGTCGAGGTGGTGAAGCCTTTCCTGCTCGTGGAAGGCGCGAGACGCGGTTTGAGGTTCACAATCTGGTGCGGACCCTACGGCCAGATCGAGCAGCAGGTGCTCGATGCGGGTAGCGAGCTTTACGCGTTCAAACCGGATGTGGTCTTTGTGCTTCCTCGACTCGAAGACTGGGCTGGTGAATCGCTTCAGAGCTTTGCCACGGATCGCGAGGCTTTGCGTTTGTCGCTCGTTCAACGCTCGCAGCAGGTGGCGCAGGCTTTGCGGCGGCATTCAGCAGCTTCGCTGCTCTGGTCTGCCTATGCCACGCCGCGTCTGCCGGGTGTGGAAGGTGCGCCGGGATTGTTTGGCGCGGGATCGCTGGCGGCCTTTGCCACGGTTTTGAATGGCGAGACGGCCGCGGCCATCGAGGCGGTGCCGGATGCACGGTTGTTTGATCTTCCTGCTGTCGTGGCACGTTGCGGTGCGAAGCGCTGGCATGACGAACGCATGAGCTTCCTGGCCCGCATGCCGTTTTCCGGTGAAGGCTTTGCCGTGCTCGGCGCCTCGCTCGCGCGAGCCATTCGTGCGCTGCGTGTGCCGCCGCGGAAGTGCCTCGTGCTCGATCTCGACAACACGATGTGGGGCGGTGTGATCGGCGAGGCCGGTCTCGGCGGCATCAAGCTGGGAGACACCTTTCCCGGCAATGCGCATCAAGCCCTTCAACGGGCTGCGAAGGCTCTGCGAAGCCGCGGCGTGCTGCTGGCCATCGCGAGCAAAAACAATCGCGATGAGGCCCTCGAAGCCATCGAGGGGCATCCCGACATGCTTTTGCGTCCCGCGGATTTTTCCGCGATGGAGATTCATTGGGAAGACAAGGCCACCAGCCTGCGCCGCATCGCCAAAGCACTCAACATCGGCACCGATGCGCTGGTGTTCGTCGATGACAATCCCGCCGAGCGTGAGTGGGTGCGCCAGCAGATGCCCGAGGTGGCCGTGATCGAGTTGCCCGCCTCCGTGGCAGGCTACGCGACAGCCATTGAAGACAGTGAATGGTTCGACACGGCGGTGGTGACGCAAGATGATGCGAAGCGTGCGGCGATGATGAGCCAGCAGGCGGAGCGGCAGGCCTTGCAGGAGAGCAGCGGCAGCCTCGAAGACTATCTCGCCGCGCTGCAGATGCGTGTGCAGGCCGGTCCGGTGAACGCGGAGACGATGGAGCGTGTGGTGCAACTGCTGGCGAAGACGAATCAATTCAACCTCACGACGCGTCGTCACTCGCGTGCGGACCTTGAGGGTTTGCTCAACAATGGCGCGGTGGCTTTGTGGATGCGTGTGGCAGACAAGTTTGGTGACAACGGCCTCATCGGCGTGGTCATCGGGGTGCCGGAAGGTGATGTGTGGCGGGTGGACAGCCTGCTGCTGAGCTGCCGTGTGATCGGCCGCGGCCTCGAAACGGCCTTGCTGGGCCTTTTGGCACGCCAAGCGGCCTCGCGAGGTGGTCGCGTGCTGATGGGCGAGTTTGTGCCCTCGGATCGAAACCAGCAAACGAGGGACCTTTATGCCCGTCATGGCTTCGAGCCGAAAGGTGATGACGGGCAATTTTGGACGAAGGCGCTGGAACCGCTCGAAAACTTCGCCATTCCGGCCTATCTGGACCTTTCCTATGACAAGTGATGCCATCCAACCGCGCCTGAAGCGTGTCTTTGCCCAAGTTCTCGGCCTTGAAGAAGGCTCTGTGTCCGACGTCACCGCACCAGACAACACGACGCAGTGGGACTCGCTCGCGCACTTGCGCCTGGTGATGGCTGTGGAGGAGGAGTTTGGCATTTCGATCCCGGCGGAGCAGGTGATGGACATGGTGTCCTTCAAGATTGCCGCGCTGATGGTCGAGGAACTGGCCGCATAACTCATGGACTTCCACGTCGGCCAGCAGTTCATCGAACGCTTCGTGCTCGACGCGGAGGTGGTTAGGCGCTTCGCGGCCTTCTCCGGTGATGTGAACCCTCTGCACATGGACGCGGCGGAGGCCCGCTCGTATGGCTTTCCGCAGGCGGTGGCGCACGGTGCCATCCAGGTGGCCTATCTCTCGCGCATGATCGGCATGGTGGTGCCGGGCGCTGGGGCGCTGTGGACGGGGCACCAGCTCCGCTGGCTGAAGCCGGTGTATGTTGGAGATGAGATCGAATTGAAGGTGCAGGTGCGCTCGTGGTCGGCGAGCGCGGGCTTTCTGAAATTGCAGTTTTACGCAAGCAACACAAAAGGAGAACACGTCATGCAAGGTGAAGCCGAAGTGAAAGTTGGACGCAAACTGGCTGCGGCCGCCCCGGTGGGTCCCGATGGTGAACGAGTGGCCCTCGTGACAGGTGCCTCGGGTGGTATCGGTGCCGCCACCGCCCTCGCCTTGGCCGCGAACGGGCCTGTGGCCGTGCATTACCATTCGAATGTGGCAGGCGCGGAGGACGTGGTGAAGCAGATCGTGGATGCCGGAGGCAAAGCGCGTGCCTTTCAGGCGGATCTCTCGCAACCAGGAGCCGCCGAGCAGCTCGTGCAGGCCGTGGCGGCGGAGTTTGGCCAGCTCGATGTGCTGGTGCATGGCGCGACAACCTTGCTCACGCCCGTGGCGCTGAAGGACTCCAATCCGGCGGACTTCGAGGCCTTCTGGCGTGTGCAGGTGGCGGCTTCACAAGAGCTGCTGAAGACGGTTATCCCGGTCATGGGAGCACGGAAGCACGGGCGCTGCCTCTTTTTGGGAACGTCCTACTTGTTCGGCCAGCCTCCGGCAGGTCTCGCGCACTATGTGGCGGCCAAACAAGCCTTGTGGGGCATGGTTCGCTCCGCTTCGCTGGAGCTGGCCCCCCTCGGCATCACGGTGAACATGATCTCACCCTCGATGACTGTCACCGCGCTGAGCGCTCATGTGCCCCAGCGTGTGCGCGAGGTGGAGGCGATGAAGAATCCCTGCCGCCGCTTGGCCACTCCCGAAGACTCCGCTGCCGCCATCGCCTGGCTGGCGTCCGACGCAGCATCGTTTGTGAACGGCGTGAACCTGCCTGTGACGGGCGGTCCAATGGTTTGATCTGGCGTGCGCTGTCATCTGCGCTTGTGAGCGAGGATGGCTATCACCCCGGCAAAATGCGAAACGCCGGGGATGACGAGCAGGGCTTGATCCAGCCAGCTGAACATGCGTTCGGTCCAGTGAAACCAGGAGTCAGGAAACACCCGCCGGACCCGGCTTATGAGATAAAAATGCCGTTTTTCCTCGATCACGAATCGTTGCCCAATCAGGCGGATTTCCTCCGCGTTCAACTGGCGCTCGTCGGGGCTGACATCCTTTTCGACGGGTGTCCGGTTGCGCAACCATTGGAGCATGCGGGAATAGGCCACCGGCTCCAAAAAGGCAATTCTTCCTCCTGGGCGCAGCAATCGTTCCAAGGCGTCAAGGGCCTCCTGCACGGGCATGTGATGAACTACAGACATCGCCAGCACCGCATCAAAAGCGCCCTCTGTCACCGGTGCTGCCGCTGCGTCCGCTACGATAAAATGCACGCGATCCGTAACACCCTCCAGAACTGCGCGTTCCCGCGCTAATTCGATCAAATCGGGGGAAACATCGATTCCTGTCACACGGTAGCCGAGCAGCCCAAGACGGCATGCCATCTCCCCGCTGCCGCAGCCAAAGTCACAAATATGCTCCGGTTTGTGTTTCGTCAGGAAATGAATCACACATTCCGGATAGTGAGTCTTCCACCGGGTGCATGTGCGATAGCGTTCAATGAGTGCCTGAGGCGTCTTTTGTAGGGCCTCCCTCTCTCTCTGTGCAATAGCAACATGGAACACCACTTCATTTTTCAGACGTTCATGGATTGCTTCTGACATGATTCTCTAGATGGATAAAAGATTTGCTTTCGCGCCAGTTCTTTCATCGTAATTTCCCTTCTTCGCAATGAAAAATGCCCTCCATTATTTGGCAGACTTGATCACCCTTCCTCTGCTGCAGTTCTCGTGCGTGGACAGGCTAGTTGGTTATCTCTCTTATCAAAGGCGGCGTGCCACGAGGCGCAAATTGGAGGCCCGATTTTATGGCGCGGGCAAGCATGGTGATGTGGTCATCGACGGGCCGCTCCAGGGATTGCGCTATCCTCCTCTGTATCAGTGGGCATCTTGTCGTTTTGAGAAGATCATTGGCGCCTACGAGCATGAGTTGCATGGCCTCCTGCACCGTCTTGCTTCGGCGAAGGAATACGACCTGATCGTGAATGTGGGGGCCGCTGAGGGCTTTTACACCGCCGGGTTGGCCTTGCTGTTTCCGAAAGCGAAGGTGGTGTCGTTTGAGGCTGACGAAGGGCGGACTCGCTTTTGCCGCAACCTCTGTCAAATCAACCAGGTGTGGGAACGGATTGAGACGCGCGGTCATTGCAGTGCGGAGGACCTCGCCATGCTTAATCCTTTGGGCAGGGTGCTCGTGTGGATGGACATCGACACTGGCGAGCGGATGGTGCTTGATCCAGCGAAAGTACACTGGTTGCGCGACGCGGACATTTTGGTGGAGCTGCATGATTGCATGGAAGAGGGCATTACTCCGCTCATTCAGGGTCGTTTTGAGTCCACTCATCGCATCGAAAAGTTCACTTCAAGGGGGCTTGAGTACGCTCGTTATCCACTGCTGCGTGAGTTGCTGTTCCATGAGATTGAGGCGCTTGTCGGTGATGATAGACGTGGATTGCAAGACTGGTTCTTCATGGAGCCCTTGAACACAAAGCCCTGAAGCTTGATTCCGCATCTTTGATCATGATTTCTCTTGGACGCCTTTTTCTGCCACGTGGCTTGCATGAGCGCATGCAGGTGGATCGTTACCCCATCCTACGCTTCATCCGCACTGAAGCGATTCCCCTCATGAAGGCGGGCATGAAAGTGCTGGACGCCGGTTCCGGCCGGCTTCCAGAGCAGACGCTGCGCGCAGAGATTTTGGCCACAGGAGCAGAATTGCACACCCTGGATTTCTGTGCTGGCGAGGGAGTTGACTTTGTGGGTGATGTTACCGCCATGCCATTTGAGGCCAACAGCTACGACCACGTGCTCTCTACACAGGTTCTCGAGCATGTTCAGGACCCCGCCGCAGTCTGTGCCGAGATGGCCCGCGTGCTGAAGCCTGGAGGTCATTTATTTCTAACGACTCCACAATCGTCTCCTATCCACAATGAGCCGTGGAATTTCTTCAACTTTACCCACTACGGACTCACGCTTCTGTTTGAGAAAGCCGGCTTGTCGGTGGTGAAAAAAGAAGCTCAAGGGGGGCACTTTGCGCTCCTGGCCTTTATGCTGCATTGGACGGTGCGCGTCATTCAAGGAAAAGACTTGCCGAAAATTCTGAAGGTGCCGCTCATACTTGGCTCAAAGTTTATTTTTGGTTTCTGTTTAAAGATTATTCTGCTCTGGTTGGACCAGTGGGATAAGGAGCCAACAAATACTCTGGGCTGGAACTTTCATGGACAAAAGCCGCGCAAATGATGCTCGCAAGAGGGAGTAAATCATATGCGGATGATCCCACACTTGAATGCTGCTTAGACAGTGGCATAAAACACAAATAATTGAACACTAAAGCATAGGCGCATTTCATCATGGCATCCCTCATACAACGCGCGATTGGCAAGGCTCGCCGTCTCACTGTCCGCCGCATGGCATCTGTCGGCCCGTCTCTTCGAGTCGCAATTATCGGCTACGGTGGCATTGGGCCTGACCATGCTGAAGCCTATGAGGCAACCGTGATGTGTAATCTCGTGGCTGTCAGTGATGTGAATACGTCAGCCCTGGCCGGTGCGCTACGCCGGCGGCCTTATCTCAGGGTTTTTAGAGACTATCGGCAGATGCTTGACGAGGTGAAGCCAGATCTGGTGAGCGTTTGCACTTGGCCGCAGACTCACGCCGAGATTGTCAAAGCAGTGGCAGAGTCTGGAGCCAAAGGCATCCTATGTGAGAAACCTCTCACCCTACGGCTCGATGAGCTGGAGGAGATGGCTGAATTGTGCGCACAATACAAAGTCAAACTTGCTGGCGGCCATCAGTGGCGTTTTCACCCTTATTTTCAGCGTGCGGCAGAACTGGTCAAGCAAGGGGCGCTGGGCACGGGGGTGCAGGTGACCGCCAGTTGTCTTGGAGTGCTCGCAGACAATGGGCCTCATCTCATTGACAGCATCCGCTTCATCCTCGGTGATCGTCGCGCGCTGAGTGTGAAATGTTGTGCGAAGCGTGAGGGCAATCTTATACGCCAAGGAATGCCCGCAGAAGATGGTGCCGAATGCGAAATTGAGTTTGAGGGTGGTGTTCGTGCGAGCTTCGTGTCCGGATCTCTGGCCGACCGTCATTTTATCCTAATCGAGGGCAGCAATGGAACCGTTGAAGTTACGCGTGATGCCTTGAAGACAACTGGGGGTATTGAAGCCGGACCCTCCATAGATTTGGCGGACGTTTACCCTAACCAATTTCGACAATTGGCGCGTTGGGTGAAAGGTCGTGTGTCAACGTGTCCAATCAGCTTCGAAAATGTGGCTCCCTCCACAGAGATTATGCTGGCACTCTATGACTCAGCCCGGGTCGGTGAATCGGTGCCATTGCCACTGAAAAATAAAGGCAATGTCATCGGTCAACTTTATCCCGTCGACAAAGCAGCCAATATTGCCGAACCTACCGCTATCGTCACTGATCAACGCCCTCTTGACGAGCGGTTGGCGATGGATGGCGGAAGTCGTGCTGTGACCAAGTGGTTCGACTCTGGGCCGCGGGTGGGCTTGCCGGAGGCATTGAATCTCGCAAAAGTCATCATCTCCCGCAATATGAACTGCACTGAGGGGCAGATGGTGAACCGATTCCAACAAGAGTATGCTGACCTGCTCGGAGCACGATACGCCACGGCCTCGAGTTCGGGCACCGCAGCCATTCACTGTGCACTGGGTGCGCTCTCGTTGAATCCGGGTGACGAGGTGATTACTACACCCTTCACGGACATGGGAACGGTGATTCCAATTCTGGCTTGCAACTGCCTGCCTATCTTTGCAGATGTCGACCCACTTACCGGAAATTTGACAGCTGAGACGATCTTGAAAAAGATCACCTCAAAAACGAAGGCCGTGATTCTCGTGCATCTCTTTGGAAGGCCGGCGGACCTCGATCCCATTTGCGAACTTTTGCGCATTAGAGGTATCCGTTTGATTGAGGACTGCGCACAGGCTCACTTCGCCGAATATAAAGGACGAAAGGTGGGAACCATCGGGGACTTTGGTTGCTTTAGCTTTCAGCAAAGCAAACAAATATCATGCGGTGACGGTGGCATCACCATTTCAAATGACGAAGATTTAGCCATGCGGGCAGCCCTGTTTTCGGACAAGGGCTGGCAACGGAGTTCGGCGGGGCGTGCAGGACGCAACCACTACTTTCTTGGCATGAACTATCGCATGACGGAATTTCAGGGGGCTGTGGCTCTGGCACAAACGCGACGTCTGCCTGAACTGATCGCTGCAAGACGAGCAGGCGCAGAACGCCTCGCAGCACAACTCCGCAACGTGCCCGGCATCATTCTTCCGCCGCAGCCTCAGGGAGTAAACCCTTCTTGGTGGGTTTTCTCCTTTACCACGGATCAAGCCGGGACTGGAGTTACGAATAAAGCGCTCTCTGGTGCTCTAAATGTGGAAGGGGTGTCTGTGGCCACGAATTACCTGACACAGCCGTTGTTCGAGTATGATGTGATCAAATTGCAGAGAACTTATGGTGAAAGCCGCTATCCCTTCAGTGAGTATCCGTGGGAGGTTCCGAAAAGCGAAGACTACACCGGGTTTCACCAAGCTAATGCTAACCTAGGCATTTTTTGGAGCCATAATGTGCAGAATAAGCACGTCGACGGGGTTGCAAAGGCAGTACAAAAGGTGATGACCCAACAGAAACATTAATGAGACCCATGACCGCTTTAAGCCGCCTGCTGCCTGAAGCCTTTTGGATGGTTCGTGACTTCTTCAACTGGCCTCTAATTGCACACCTGGAGTTCTGGCGGGACACTTTGCAAGGACTGGGGACTGATCCGGGCACGAAAAAAGCCGTTGATGCGGGGCTGCAATGGCTTGCCACAGCGCAGGACAACTCGGCATCAAATGACGGCGGCGTGGCTAGGCATTACAGTTTGATCAAGGGGTGGTCCACTTCCTATCCTGAGACGACAGGCTACATCATCCCCACCTTGATTGATCAGGCTGGTCGCCGGAAAGACCCCGTTTTGCTCGAACGCGCAAGACGAATGCTTGACTGGTTGGTCACAATCCAACTGCCCTGTGGTGGATTTCAGGGCAGTACCATTGGTGTGTCCCCGATCGTGCCGGTCACCTTCGACACTGGCCAGGTGCTGCAAGGGCTCGCCGCAGGTGTGACGGCTTTTGGTGAGGCCTACCTCCCCGCCATGCGTCGCGCAGCAGAGTGGCTGGTGCGAACACAGGATGCGGATGGTTGCTGGCGCAACCCGAACCCGTTCGTGGCCGCTAAGAACGATCATGTTTACGACATGCACGCCGCCTGGGGGCTATTGGAGGCGGCGCGGCGTGACCCGGGTGCTGCGTATGAGAAGACAGCGTTAAGGCAAATTGAATGGGCTCTTACCCACCAGCATGCCAATGGCTGGTTTGCTCTTTCTTGTGCTGGCGACCCCAAGAAACCGCTGACCCATATGCTGGGTTATTCGCTGCGCGGTGTTCTCGAAGGCTGGCGTTTTTCGCGTGACGAGAGATATTTAGCAGCAGCCATTTTGGCGGCTGATGGACTGATAAGCGCGACACATGACAATGGCAGAATGCCGGGCCAGATTGACGCCAATTGGAAGGGGACGGTCTCCTGGGTTTGTCTGACAGGCTCTGTTCAGGTGGCTCATTGCTGGCTTATGCTCTATCAGGTGACAAACAAAACAAAATATCGTGATGCGGCTTTACGTGTGAATGAGTTTGTTCGTCGCACCATTCGGCTTGAGGGTTCTCAGAACTTGATCGGAGGGGTGAAGGGTTCTTTCCCTGTCACAGGAAGCTATGGACGCTTTCAGCTCCTTAACTGGGCATGCAAATTCATGATTGACGCCAACACACTGGAAGAGGACATACTGTGTGAGGAAACATGAACCCTGTGTTTGAGTTAGTTCCATTTCCTCCTGATGAATTGATCGACAGCCTGTCCTGCCTTCATCCTGAGGATAGCTTTTTTACATCAGCCTATTCTAGGGGCCAGAGTTTGTTGGGTTTTCATCCCTGCCTGCTGGTCTTAAAAGACGGTGAAGAAACTGTTTTGGGGTGCCTCGCGTTTCTCAAGAAAGGACGGTTTACGAAGAGCTTGGACATTCCGTCTCTGCCCGACTTGCCTTTTGACTCGCCATTCTGGGATGGGCTTCTCGATTTCTGTAAGTCTTCAAATATCTGGGATCTAACACTGCGCAGGATTGTTCCCTCCTGCTCACGCATTGGAATGCATGCCTTGCAGACGAGTCGCGAAACAGGTGTGGAGTACCGCCTCAGCCTTAAATTTGACAGCGAGGTTGCGCCTACAAGCAGCAACCATCGCCGCAGTGTTGCAAAAGCAAAAAAACTCGGCCTCGTCGCACAACGCAGGACAGACGCCAGCGCTGTGTCAGCTCACTTGGAGCTCATGCAGTCATCCATGAGCAGACGCGCTGTGCGTGGCGAGAAGGTGCCATTAGCCATTAACAGGAGGTTCTATGACTCCATGCTTTCAACGGGTGCAGGGGAATTTTTCCAAGCGTCACGCGGCGAAACCATTCGTTCTTCCATCTTTCTCCTGCGCACTTCGTCGGGAGCCTATTATCAGTCCGCTGGCACCTCCCCGGAAGGCATGGACGAAGGTGCCTCTCCGTTTCTCATCGTTGAGACGGCCAAGGTTTTGTCACGCGAGGGCGTTACTTGCTTCGATCTTGGCGGTGCCCATGAGCATGAGGTGGGACTCCGCCGTTTCAAATCCGGCTACGGAGCAGTGGAAACTCCATTTGAAATCGTGGCCTACTCCACGGCCAGGCCAATTTTCCGCAAGCTGCGTACTGGGGTTCGCCTTCTAAGAAGTGCCCCACTTGCTGCAATTAGAAGCCTTGTGTGCATGGACTGTTCCGCCGTTTATCGAGCAAATCCGGCGTGTCTGCCGCCGCCAGATTCTCTCGCCGAAGCGGTGATGGAGAAGTTATCCGATGAACAAGTTGCCTCCTGTTGTGGACCGGACACTGAGTTCTCGCGTCAAGCCGAACGGATGTGCGAACTGGGCTATAATGATGCGTATGGTGTCTTCATCAGCGGTGAACTGGCACACGTCTCCTGGTTGATCAGTGCGGAACACGATCAAGTGACGCCAGAGCGGGAGATCATGCTTAGGGAAGGCGAGGTGGAGATCACACATTGCTTTACGGGTGAAAAATGGCGGGGCAAAGGAATATATCCTTTTGCTATCAGATCACTCTGCCAGCGTGCGGCGGCACGATCCATCCGACTTGTTTTCATGGTCGCCCATTCCGGAAACATTGCTTCCCGCCGAGGAATCGAAAAGGCTGGCCTGCGAAATTGCGGTCGTTTGGTGCGCCTGAGGCTGCCGTTTCTTTTTGGTGAGCGAGCGCTGCGCATCCGCACGCATCGCCTGGGTATTCTGCCGCATTCGTCCATTCCATGAATGCTTTCAAAAGTTTGAAACAAAGGGTCAAGCAGGCACTGCGTCCACTGATGCACCCCTGGAGCTTGCCTGCGACAATGGTCCATGGCTTGAACGAACTCGGAGTCAAACCAAGTGGTCTGCTGCTCGTCCACACATCTCTTGCTCATCTTGGTTATGTGCCGGGTGGGGCCGCTGCAGTGATAAGCGTTCTGCAAAGAGTTATAGGGCCAGAAGGTACGCTTATAATTCCCACGCACACGTGGGAATGGATGAATGCTGGCTGTCGTGTTTTCGACGCTACCGTTACTCGGAGCTGCGTGGGTAAACTGCCAGATGTTTTCCGCAGGATGCCAGGTGTGATTCGCAGTCTCCACCCCACGCATTCTGTCGCGGCCAAAGGGCCCCGCGCGGCCGCGCTCATTGCCGGTCATGAAACTGCTGCCACGCCGTGCGGAGATGGCACTCCTTACGCGCGGCTGCTTGATGAGGGCGGACAGATTTTGCTGCTCGGTTGCGGTACTGAGTCAAACACCTGCTTTCACACGCTGGAGGCGCGGTTTGGTTTTCAATATCTGCTGCGCGAGGAAATGATACGCTTTGAGATCATAGACGCTGACGGACACTCGCGTTACATAACCGTGCCGCTGCATCGAGATGTTCCCTTGAGAGGTGAGTCCATCGCTCGGCGCTTTAAAGAGATGGAGGACATTCTTGTTGAGATGGGTATCGCCAAACGTGGCATGATCGGGCAGGCGCACGCTGTTCTGATCGACGGGCGCCTGATGCTCGAAAAACTCGGACCGCTGATGGCGGCAACTCCATTTTATCTTCTCGCTGATCCAACCATGAGAGCTGGAATACAGACATCATGAGTCTCGGCAAACACCTCCTTCGAGGTTCTGGCATGAATATGCTGGACCTTGTCGTTAAGACACTCGCGATGTTTTTTGTAACACCGCTGCTGATCCGCTCGCTCGGACAATCGGGCTATGGCTCCTGGCTGCTTGTCATGTCGGTCGTTGGTTACTTCCTTATGATCGACATGGGAGTGAGTTTCTCCGCTACGCGTTTCCTTGCCGTGGCACTTGGCAGGCGCGACTCTGGCCGTCAGGGCACGATCCTCACGGCGTGTCGTCAATTTTATCGTATGGCATCCCTCGTCGTCGTGGTGCTGACATTTGGATTGATGCCGCTGCTGCCGTGGCTGACCAGCCATCCTGAAAACATCTCCCAGCTCTACTTCGCGCTCGGTCTGACCGGATGTGTGACAGCTCTGAGATTTTATTTTCGGCTGCCGATGATCGTGCTGCGCGCGCATGTGCGTTACGATTTGCAGGCGCAGGCCTCATTGTGTCGCGTGGTGCTGCAAGCTACGGTGATGTGCTGGGCGCTCACACATGGCGCCACAGTGTTACACGTGGCGGTCATCCACTCATGCGGCGAGTGCGTGGAGTTGGGATTGCAGGCCTTCTTTTCGCGAAAGCTCGATCGACATCTGCGCTCAGACGCTAGCGTCGAGGAAACGAAGGCAACTCGAAGCGAGCTCTTTGCATACTCGCGCTCGATCATCGCCGGCTCGTTCGGCGACAGCATGAGGCTGCAGTTGAATCCGTTTCTGATCGCCCAGTTGCAGGGTGTGAATCATATTCCAGCTTATTCGGTGGGCACGCGGCTGATCACGATTCTTGAAGATGCAGTAAACGCGTTGTTTGGCGGGCAGTTACTTTCTGCCTTCGGTCAGCTTCACGGGGCGGACGAGCCCGACAAGCTGCGCAGTCAGTATCTGCGGGTCACGCACATCACCTCGGGGTTCAGCGCGGCGGCGATGGCCGGCGTCGTGTTTCTTGCCGGCCCATTCCTTCAGAGCTGGGTGGGTGAGTCGCTTGCGTCCGCGCATTTGGTGCTCATGATTCTCTCTGTTCCTTATGTGATCCATTTCATGCAGTTCCCGGCCTACAATCTTCTTTACACCGTGGGTAAAACGCATTGGATCGTCTGGCTTTGTTTTATTGGCGGTCTTTGCAGCGCGGCGCTAAGCCTCGTGTTGGGGCTTCGCTATGGGATGATTGGCGTCGTGCTTGGGTCGGGCATTGAGATGTTCATCTCGCGCGGGCTGGTAATGGCGTGGTTTGTTCATCGCTGCACGGGTATCAGTGCTGCATTTTATCTGTTCGGTCATGTCTTGTGGCCCGGATTCAAAGGCGCTCTGTTTCCCACGTTGTTTGCGTGGGCCACGTTTCGATTTGTCACGCCAGATTACAGCGCGATCCTCCTGTTCGCAGCGGGTTATGGAGCTGTTTTCTTTTTGAGCTTTCCATGGATGGTTATGGATGGTAGCGCGCGCCGTTTGATCTGGAAACATTTACCAGTTGTCGGCTCCAGAGGTGCCTCTGCATAAACTTTAAGGAGATGTTTGTATCATGGCCGCAGGGCCTTTCGCCGAGAGCAGACGCGCCGGAAAGACTCACTAAATACTTGCGGAAATACCGTAATGGACATGAGCATGAGAGACTGGATGTTAGCATGAATTTTAACTCCATTGCCTAGCAATGAGTTTGGATTGTTGAAGAACCAAGCTCATTTTGAATGATTCTTCCGGTTTGCATTGATAACATTGTCGGCAATAAATCCGAATGGATACTTTTGGAAACATTGAATCACTGAACAAGAGCTTTTACTACAGCAAAGAAGTTGCCAAGTGGTTTGCAAAAAAAGAGTATTTGCTGCCTGAAGAACAATCTTTCCTGCGTGATTTTGGAGGTGAGATCGTGGGGAAATCCTTCCTCGACATCGGTATTGGCGCAGGCCGTACGATCCGCCACCTGCAGCCTTTATCCGGCAGCTATATCGGCGTCGATTTCTCACCGGACATGGTGCGGGAGGCCTGCGCTCGTTTCTCCGATGTGCGGTTGGAAGTGCGTGATGCAACTGATCTCTCCGCCTACGGAGACGGGCAGTTTGAACTGGTGATATTCTCTTTCAACGGGATCGACAGCCTCTCGCACGAGGGGCGGCTGCGGGCTTTGCGTGAGATTCACCGGGTGCTAAAGCCCGGCGGGTTGTACGTCTTCTCCAGCCACAACCGGGACAGGCCAAGGGTGAGTCCGTATGCCTTGGAGAATCTGAGCCTCACCAAGCATCCGGTGCGCATGTTGAAAAACCTCCTGCATTACTGGCAGTGCATTCGAGACTGGAAGGGCTCGCTGCACTGTGCCGTTGAAGAGGAGGAATACGCATTGCGTCACGACAGCGGAAACTTTTTTAAAGTGCCAATTTATTACATTTCCAAGCGCAACCAGGTCCGGCAGTTAGAGCGGGTGGGCTTCCGAGTGGAGACAATTTATGAGGGAAAAGGCCTGCAGACAACGGCAAGTGATGCTGATCCCGTCTCATCGTGGATTTTCTATGTCTGTCGCAAGACTGCATGAGGCAGCTGGATACAACGCCTTTGCACATGTTGCCTCAAATCCCTCCCATGAAGAAGACCTCTCAAAAAAGCCGGGTGTTTCTTGTTTCACACAATTTTCCGCCAACCATGGGGCCGGAGTCTTCTCTCGTAAAGTTAAACGCCCTCGACCTTCTCAGACGCGGTTGGCGTGTGTCGGTGATGACTACAACGATGGAGCACATGCATCAGGGAATTGACCATGTGATGCTCGACAGCCTTCCTGACAACCTCGAAATCCTCCGCACACCAAGCTACGATGCGCTATTGCGTAAGCGATGGCCCAGAATTGCGAGTGTGGTTTTGACGGTTCTTCACCGATGGATTTTGCCGGAGATTTTTCTTCTCTGGCTGTTCTCCTCTGTTCCAGCGGGCAAACGCTGGCTCAAGAAAAACGGTCCCGCGATCATCTACTCGCGTGCGACCAAACATGTAAGCAACGTGACCGGCTGGTTTCTTAAACGTGCCACTGGACTGCCCTGGGTGGCCCACATGAGTGACCCTTGGGTGGAAGTGCCGTACTTTAACCCCCTTCAGAGGTGGATTGCCCTGCAGTTTGAGCGTAGGATCTTTCGTGACGCAGATGCTATCGTAACAGTGAGCAGAGGACTGGCCGATTATATATTGCGACTGCACCCGTGGGCTCGGCACAAGGTTCACATCATCCCGCATGGTTTTGCGCCTTTAGATAAACCTCCAGCCCCCGTAACCGGAGCCGGCAGTCGCCCGCTTCAAGCTCTGTATGCAGGGTCACTCACTCCCACACTGCGGGAACCTGACAAACTTTTTGCGGCACTGGTATTGCTCAATGAAAGTTCCACCCTCCACCTGAGACTGCAGGTGACGTTTGTCGGCGATGATACTATCCGCTATCAAGGCTTGGTGGATTCGCTGGGACTGACGAATATTGTGCGCCTAATGGCCCCGGTACCCTACCAGGCCTGCCAGGATATGATTGACAAGAGTGATTTGCTCCTCGTTCTCGACACGCATGGATTCGGTGGAATATTTTTGCCAACCAAGTTGATTGAATATCTCCCCTATGCAAAGCCTGTGCTGGGTCTCGCAGAGCCAGACAGCACCATCCATCAGTTATTGAAGGAGTGTGATCTGACGTTTGCTGACCAAGAGAAGCCCGCGGACATAGCTGCTGCCTTTGAGAAATTGCTCAAACAATGGGAAACTGGAGTATGGGAGGTGTCTGCGAAGTCTCGGGAACAAACTCAGAGCTATCGGATCGATCGCGTGAATGATCGCCTTGATGAGTTGTTAACTTCGCTTGCTCCTTCAGGCTGCCCTTGATTGTTCGATCGCTGATTCTCTATGGGTCCGGTTTTGAAAGTGTCTGATCTGGTGAGGTTCTCATCATTTCCCAGGCACCGCGGAGATCGCCGCGCGAAAGGGCCCCTAGACTCCTTGCGAGCACTGGATGAGCTTGGCGCAAGTAGGCCTTGGCTTCGTGAATCTGGCGCCTGACAGGTGATGCAAAGGCACGCCAGTCATGAGAGAGGTGGCTGGCGTTCGCGAACCGTGCTTTGTAGTTTTCTCCGCCACGCATAAAATCAAACTCGAAGAAGCCCCGTTTCACCATGTGGGCCATAAGATGAACCATGAGGACGGTACCTGGTCCGGCTTTTTGTAGTGCCGGATCAAAGCACCATTTGTAAGCGAGAAGTCTGCCGGCACCCCAGAATCCTATGTGATGTGCGATGTGTTGCCCATTCACATTCAACGACGTAAAGTCAATTAGCGAAGCGAGTTCCGGATCCCGCATCAGCAGTCGATAAAATTCACGGGCAGATTCTTCGCTGAACATGCTCGACATTCCCGCAGCCGCCCAGCGCGCAATATGGAGGTCGAAAAAAAACGGCAGTGTTGTCAGGCGTTGGTCCAGCGTGATCTGTTCATCGAGTGAAATGCTCCCTAATTTGGCCAGTTCTCTCTCATTTCTTTTGTAGCCTCTCTTGGCCATGATGCCATGAAGGACGGTGCCACTCGCATCCATTTGCACACTGCAGCATGCTTCGGGATTCTCTGGCGCGATTTTGAGCGGTGGATTTTTGAGATTGCTTATACAGGTGCTCCAAACAGAGGTATCTGGAACATCTTCGAGCAAAACTTCGTGCCAATCGCGGCCCAGTGTTTCCTGCAAATGTCGTAAACACGTCTCCACCACGCGCGGGCCGTCAGCAGCGGCACAAATGACGTCATTGTAATCGGCCCGGGGCGATGTCAGCCAGGTGATGCGTCCGTTGCTCAATGCCCACGGACAGATCCCGACGGGTTCGCCTTCAGTATTACGCAGGAGAAGAATGTAGAGTCGGTGTTCCCATTGATAGGCCTCGGTAATCGCAACTGACCAGGCATGATGCTGGAAGATTTCCGGATGAGGGTGCGCGTGCCATAGCTTTCCCCAAGTTATTTCCTCTCGTTGTAAAGCATCCAAGCTCCGTATCAGTTCGACATTCATTGGATGAAAAATACTTTGGAAACAAATGCTGAATAATGAAAAATGCTGTGGAAATTTTGCTTCTGGCCACCATTAAAAAGTGGTGTTTTTGATGTGTTCCGTCGTGACATCCATGTGAAAAACGCGAAGCTGTTTTGTTGATCTCGGCACTCTTGCTCAATATACGATTCCGCGTTCCCGCCACTCATCCGGACCGTCGATCCATCGCACTTGAATTCCAGATGATGTGTCAGAACCGCTGGCGGCATGTAGCTTTGTTGGATGGGATGGTTCTAAATACAACCGCGAATTCAGGCCCGCAATCCGGGAGTCTGATTCGAGGCTGTTTTTGTCAGAAGGTGAATCTGGATCAAAGCGTGAGATTTCAGGATCCACCTTCCGACACGATAGTGACTGCAACGTTCGACACATAGCCTGCCGATCCCTCCATTGAAAGAACTCGTGCAGGAATGCCTCCAACCACGGCACCATCTGGCACATCGGCGATTACAACCGCGTTTGGCGCGACCACTGAGTCATCACCGATCCTGATGCCGCCGAGAATTGCTGCACCACAGCCCAGATAAACACGGTCGCCGATTACTGGTATGCCTGGATGCTTGCTGCGGTCGTGCGTTTTGCCAATGGTCACTCCGTGACTCAATGTGCAATTGTCGCCGATGACACAGCGCACGTTCGTGATGATGGCGCACAGGTGCCCAAGGTAAAGTCCCCCGCCGATTTGAGCTGAATATTCGATGTAAGCCCCATATCGAATCTGCATTCGGTGGTGCTTCCAGAGCATGAGGTGGTAAAGGCCATAACGGCTCCACCATTGCGATCGCAGCCAGCCGCAGAGCCGCATCACGACCGTGAAACGAAACCCACTCTCACGAAACCACTGCTTGAGAAAATCCTTGAAGCCGCACCGAGCCTCGTAACGGTAAAGGTCTGCGGCAATCAAATTATGGAGTTTCTGAAAAGTCATATCAGGAATAGCGGACTGATGGGCAAAATGTCAGTCATAAATTGAAAAGGCAGCATGTCCATGGCTGGATGGCGAGATTCGGACTAATGATGAAAAAAGTGAAAAGCCTATGCTGAATGCACGCAAAATCCTTCTAATTTCTCACAATTTTCCCCCGACCGCTGGGCCGGAATCAAGCTTGGTCAAAATTAATGCCGAGTTCCTGCACCGGGCGGGTTTCCATGTGCGTGTCCTGACCACCACCGATTCTCACACCATTCAGGCCACCGACAATTCCCTTCTTTCTGGTGTCTCCTCAGACATTCTGATTGATCGTGTCGCGAGTCCCGACGCCTTGATGGCCTCCCGCTATCCAAAAATTGGCCGCTTCCTGGCCGTCAGCTCTGGACGCCATGTCCTGCCTGAAATCGCTTTTCCCTGGGTCGTCCCTGCCTTTCGCCGGGCATTGTCCATCGCGGAGGAATGGAAACCTGATATGATCTATTCCCGCGCCACCAAGCACGTCAGCAATGTGGTCGGTTGGCGCCTGAAACGCCGCACCGGCCTGCCTTGGGTCGCCCATTTCAGTGATCCTTGGATCACCGGCGGTCTCCCTTACCGATCGATTCAACGCCTGATCGGTCGTTTTTTTGAGCACCGAATCCTGCGGGATGCGGATGCGTTGGTCTTCGTAGCCGTCAATGCCGCCGAGAAAGTTCTCCGCAACCAACCCCAGGAAATTTGGTCTCGGGTCCACATCATCCCCCACGGCTACGCCTCCCCCACCCCAGAACTGGCCGCACTGAGTCCGCCCCCCGCTCATGACAGGCCTTTGCGGGTGATTCACGCGGGTTCCTTCTACCCAGGCATGCGCACCCCCGACACGTTGATCGACGCTTTGCGTATTCTGGCGCAAAGCCGACCTCTCGATGGACGCATTGAGATCAACTGCATCGGTGTGGACACAACCCCTTACCAGGCCCGTGTCAATGCAGCCGGTCTCGGTGGAGTGCTCAGGTTCGAGGGCAGCATTCCATTTGATGAGTGCCAGCGCAGGGTCGCCACCAATGACTTGACCCTCATTATTGACACCCCGGGCTACGGTGGACTCTTCCTTCCCACCAAGCTCTTTGAGTCCTTCGCTTTCGATCACCCTGTCTTTGGTTTGACTGAGCCTGGCAGCGCAGTGGCCGGAGTTCTGGACCAAGTCGGCATGCCCTGGTCCAACGTTTCCGACCCCTCGGCGATCGCATCTCAACTTGCTTCCCTGCTTGCGCGTTGGGAGTCCGGGGATTGGAGCATCACCGCTGGCCAACGCCAAGCGATGGACCAGTTTCAGATCGATACCGCCAACAAACCGTTGTTTCGCCTCTTCGAAAGCCTCATTCCATCTGGCCACTGCTTGCCTGCCTCCCGCCAAAAGCATTACACGCCACTCTCCAACCGCCCTGCCCACAAGTGGCTCCTCTCTTTTGTGCGCCGGGTCGGCCTCCCATCCATTGGTCGAGCCATCAATCAAGCACGACCGAAAGTGTTGATGTTTCACGGGCTCACCGACAGGGAACATACAGGATTAGAAAACTGCCAGCACAAGCATCTCCATGTTCGTCGATTTGAGGCCTTCCTTGCCCATCTCAAAAAGCACTTCCGCCTCATCGCTCTCGACGAACTGGCCCGCTGCCTTTCCAGTGGCATTCCACCACCTCCCTACAGTGTCGCCCTCACTTTCGACGATGGTTTCCTTTCCAACTACACCCTTGGATTTCCTCTCCTCAAACGCTACGACGCTCAGGCTACCATCTTTGCCGCCACCGAGTTCGTCGAAGAAAAAAAGCCCATCTGGGTGGATCGCGTGGATTATGCCATGGATCAGGCGGGAAGAGACAAGGTTGAACTGATCCGCGTAAAGCGGGAACTTAAATCCCTCCCCGCCGACAAGCTCGAGGACGCCCTCGTTTCTCTTGAGAATGGTCTCGGGTACCGGCTGGAAAACGCCAACTTGCCCTCTGTTCCCGCTATTTACCATGCGATGGACTGGGGGCACGCCCGGGAAATGCTCGATTCAGGCCTCGTCTCCCTCGGTGCCCATACCCATTCGCACCAGATCATGGCCCGCTGCACGCCGGAGGTTGTGGAGCACGAAGTCTTAAAATCGAAACAGTTGATCGAGCAGAATACGGGACGGCCCTGCACCACCTTTTGCTACCCCAATGGCGGCCCAGAAGATTTCACCGAAGAGACTGAGCGCATCATTCGTGGGCTTGGCTTCCTAAGCACCATCACCACCATCGGCGGTTTCAATGAGCCCGGTTGCTCGCCCTTCCTAATGAAGCGTCTTGGCGTCATGAACAACCAGGATCTGACCCAGTTTGACCTGCTCACCTCCGGCATTAACCGTAGCCAACGATAATCTGGCCACAATCCCACCTATCTACCGCCAACTGTCGTCAATCAGTGAATGCGGGAACACCTGTGGGAATCTTCGGTTCAGATCTTCATAAACTGGCCGCAGTGCCTCCCTTTCGTCTTCCCTGGCAAAGGTCGGGTGAGGACGCCATTGCGGCACCGCTAAATCGCGGGTCCATGGCTTTCCCGCCCGCGCCGCCTCCATCCGCAGCAAGGCGCTGAGTTTGACATGGGACTGTTCGTTCGCCAGGTGCTCGCGCGCCCAGCGCGCAGGTTGCAGGTCTTTCGCCGACTGCAGCAGCGTCATCAAGTCCTCGTGAATCCTGCCGGGCCTCAACTTCCTGCCCGTCTCCTCGTTGATATAGGCTAGTGGGCCGACATGAGCATCCTCCCGCATGGCCAGCGCGCAGCCCGCGAAGAGGCTCTCCACCGCCGCCACGCAGCAGCCCTCGCGGCGGGTCATGATCACCGAAACCTTCGCCTGGCACTGATGGCGGGCTACTTCGGCGATGGGTAGCGATTCGTGGATCTCGAGCTTTTGAGGAACGCCAAACGTGCGTGCGAGGTCTCGGATGATTTCCGTGCTGCGTCCTGGTTCGCGTTGGCCGATAAGCACGATCTTCAAATCCGCTGGCAGGCACCGCAGGGCACGGAAAAGCTCCCAGTGGCGTTTGAACTCGCCCCAGTTCGCCACCATCACGATGTCCGTCACCCGCTCTGCAGGTGATCTGGAGGTATAGAGCGCGGGGTTGATCCAGTCACATGGAAGTGTTTGCAGGCACCGCAAACGCGGGTGAAAGGCCTCAATGGCCTTAATCTCTCCATAATTACAACTTTGGACGAAAAGGTTGCTGTTGAGGCTGGCAAGCGCCAGTCCCAGCACGGCATAGTCCGTTGGCGACCAACTCGTGGAAAGAACAAGATCGTAGTGGTCATCCATCCACCGCCGCCCGCTTTCATCGAGCCCCAAGAGGAGTCGGACCCAATTGTACTCGAAGGTCATCAAAAGAACGCCTTTTTCCCCGTTGGCTGCAGGAGCCTTGAGAATAAGGCTGCGTGTAAGCTCAGGTGTCTCGCGCAGCAACCTCGAGTAGCGTGGTTCCTCACGCACCGCTTTTTCCCACGGAGCGCGATCGTCAAAGCCCGGCAGCCTCTGAATCGACCGCAAGACCATCCTTTGTAGCGGGCCTTCATCCGCCAAGGTGAGAGATTTGGACAGTCCTATCGCCCTGCGGCACGGATCCGTCGAACTGCGACCTCTCAGAAACCATCCCCAAGCTAATGCCTGCCGGAGCCGTTTGGAATAACGAAGGGCATCCATCAGGGGCAGAATAAGGGGCTGAAGGCTCATCAAGCGATGACACTCCTATGCGTGCAATCAACTCCAGTGGCAAGGCGTTGGTTTTGCACACGGCAAAAAAGCGATCTGTTGATTGCGCGAATGCCAGCGAGTGACATGCTTGGAGGCTCTCCATGACAGCATCCTCGAAAGCCATTGAGCCAGCCAATGCCGCCGTGTCGGAGGAGGCAGGCGACCTGTTGATTGAGAACGATGAAGCTGGGAAGTGGAGCTATTGGTTTGCCTTGCTGTTTCTGGGAATCTACTTCATTCGTCCGCAGGATTGGGTTCCAGGCATGGCTGGTGCCAACATCATACGTCCCATCATGCTCATGTGGAGCTTGGCGCTGATGATGGAAGGGCTCCAGAGTCCTGTGCGTGGCTTTTTCCGTACACCGCACGATTGGGCGATGCTTATATTCTATGCTTATGTGGTCTGGAATGCGCCCAGTGAAGCCGGTGCGGGCAGCGGTATGTTTTCTCTGGTGGTTTTTTATTACCTCACTACTCAAGCGCTTTCGAGTTGGGGCAAATTGCTGGGGTATTTGCGGCTCTGGAACTGGCTGCTTGTGACCTTGGCTGTCTTTGGAGTGCTGCAAACCCTGGGGTTAGACATCACTGGTGGCAAGGAAATCACTGATTATGGACGGGGAAGGCTGGCCTTGGGAACTTGGACCTGCAACAACGCGAACGCGCTCGGTCATACGGTAGTGGCTGCAATTCCCCTGAGCTACATACTACTTTTTTGGCGTGGCGGTGTGATTAAACGCTTTGTGGTCTTCCCGGTTGTCATAGCGTTCGTCATTACCTGCGCATGGCGGACGGAATCCAAAGGTTCTTTCCTCGTCGGCGCTGCGCTGACGGTACTGATCTTTGTGGTGGGAAGACCGCGATGGATTCAGATGATCGTGCTGGCCGCGGCATTAACCGCCGGGGTGGGGGCCTTGAGTTTCCTTCCACGCATGGATAGCATGGGAAGCCTGCGCTCTGAGGAGGGTGTCCAAGGTCGATTGATGGCATGGGAGAAAGCACGCGAGTCCGTTGAGCAAAATACCACCGGGGTTGGATGGCGTCAGTTTCAAAGTTGGATCACTGTCAAAGAAGGGATGAGATGGATTGTGCAGGAAAAATCTACCCATAGCAGTTATGTGCAAATTGGCGGTGATCTTGGAAAACCGGGGCTTTTCCTTTGGTTGCTCGTTCTATGGACAGGATTGCGCAGTGTTTTGTTCTGCAAGGTTCAGAATGATGAGCAGGAACGATGCCGCCGGGCGGTTTTATTGATCCTCACTGCCTATTTATTTTCAAGCTGGATGATCAACCGGGAGTATTACACCGAATATTACCTCGTTACGGCCATGGCAGCTGCAATGCATCGACTGATGGTGGCACGAAGCCTCCAGCCTGAACCGGAACCGCAAGATGACGGTGATGAGTCTTCTGCGGCACGTTCAGCGTTGGCAGGATTGAACTGGGCACCATCCGGAAGCGAAATGGGACTCTGGGTAAACAGAGGTTCCGGAGATTTCAACCAGGAGCGCCGCACATCGAATCTTGTCTGGAACCGATTGGACTGGAAAGACCTGGTGATGACCTGTGTGGCTACCTGGGGAGTGCTCCAAGTGTGGGATTACGTCCTTAGGAAACTTTGAGGCAAGCTGAGCGACGTGAGCCAATCCATGACAGAACGCTACAGCTATCAACCTTGACTTGGAGAATGATCTGACGGAAGTATCCTTCTGCTAACTGTAGTCTTCAACAGTTCCATGAAAAAAATCTTTTGCCGGCTTCCTGCCATTATTCTGGCACTTCTCGCGCCATCCCTCGCACTCACTGGGTGTTCTCTTTATCCACTCGGGGACAGCCATACTGCCCATTATTTTGGCGGCCACGGAAATCGTGTTAGACCCAATGGTTATGTGCCTCGCGAGATCCGTCGTAACAACGACATGACGATTCATCCATGAAATCAAGGAGCTTGATAGTGATTTCCCGCATCAGTGCGGCATTCAGTCTGCTGGAGACTCTTATGATGCTCGTTGCCCTGATGGTCTTTACCCTCTTGCTTGCAGGGGTCACGAAGCCGTTGTGGCATGACAACTCGGTGCCTCAAAGCGAGACGAAAGGTCCCTCCCGGACACAGACGACGTCTTCATCGCGTTGAGAGGGGCGGGGTGTGTTCCGGCAATCGCTCGCCTATGCCGGAGTCTTTGATGGCGAAGTCTGGCATCAAAGAACAGTTTGTGGTGAGGCGGGTCATTTTTCGTCCTCACATCCAGCCCTTGCTTCTGTAGAGCCAAGTGCCCAGAACCTCGTGGAACCATGTTCTGAACACTGAAAATGCCTCTGGATGCGGGAGGTGCAGCCAGTGGAAGTCTCCAACGCGGTTAACACTGCTCAGATAATTGCAAGGAACCGCGTTAAAGGCGATGCCTGCCTTACGAAAAGCTCCGGCAGCTCTGGGCATGTGATATGCCGACGTAACCAGCAGAACCCGCTTCCATGCCCGTTCATGGAGCAATGCCGCCACTTTGGCCGCCTCGTCGTGCGTGTCCGCGCAAATTCCCAGTGACATGATGGAACCCTCATCCTCGACCAGAGTCCGCATGAAGTGGATCACTTGATCCGCCTCCGACACTATTTCGCCTTTGTCCTGATATCCACCGCCCCCCAGAAGCAACAAGGGGGCTTTCTTTTGGGCAAGGAGCGTCAACGCGGTGGTCAATCGATCCCCCGACGTTTTCAAGTGCATCCCACTTGGTTCGGAACGAGACGGCTCAGCGCCTCCCCCCAGACATACGATCACGTCCGCCGCTGGCAAATCCCTGATTTGAACAGGGACATGCCTGCCTTCCAAGTCGGATATCAGCAGCGATGCCATGGGCGTGCAGGTCAGCAAAGTGAGGATCAACCAAGCCGCAGCAGGTACCGCCACGTCGCGCCAGCGCCGCCGCCAGCAGGCGAAGACGATCCACAAACTCAGAAGCAGCCAGGCGACGCAGAGTGGTTGTATGAGCACAAAGAGAATCTTCATGGGAGTGCGTCACATCTTTCCTGAACCTGTGTTTTTCGCAACCTTGTTTGAAGTCGGTTGCACGCGTGCCCGGGCTTGAGCATGCCAACAGCTTGCCTCAAACCTCATGGGAGTAGATACCGTATTCGACAGCGACCATTCACCATTGATGATGCGGAACACAAAATTACCGCACGCTCCTTGCCAAAGAGGATTAAAAGGATTCCATTTTCAGCCAATGGATCACTCTCTGCCTTCCAATCCTTCTGCTCCAGGTCTCGACCCTATGTTGTTTCGGCAATTGGTACGCTGGTTGTTGCTCTGGTGTGGAAGGCTGTCCGTGGCACTGATGCTGCTGTGGACAGTTGCGCTGGCCCTTTTGGCCCTCGGCTTTCGCTATCTCGGCGAGTCGAATCTTTGTACTGCGTTTCTTTTGTTTTTGCCTCCGGTGGTTTGGCTTCTGCCGGGGGTGGTGATCTGGCCCGTCACGCTGTTGTTGCGGTGGCGTGCTGCCCTGGTCTTGGGGGCGGCGGCGCTACTCATCGTCGGTTTATCCTCAGGCTGGCGGCCTGGAACCGCCCCAATTCCTGTGTCGAAAGATCAACGTGGCTCCGATGTGCTGGTCATTCTCACCAACAACCGCGGCCAAGGCGGCGGGCACAGTTTACGCCCATTCAAAAATCTCATCCAGCCTGATCTGATGGCCTTCCAGGAGTCATCAGCGAGAGCTTCTACCTACTTGTCCGATCCTGGCTATGGAGAGTTTCAGCATGGGGAGAGTGTGGGAGAGTTCACTTTGCTGAGCCGGTTTCCGGTCATCCCGGGGCGTCTGCTCAGTTGGAGCAGAGGGAAAACCACAGGGGGCTTTACTTATGCCGCTCGTTTCGAGGTTGACTGGAATGGCCGCCAGATTGCTGTTTATGTGGTGCATTTGAGATCACCTCGGGAGGCATTGCTTGGTCTTCGCTGGGGGGGCTTCCTTCGTGGCATTCCGTTGCCTCTAGAGGGCTGGCAGGAGCGCGCGAACAAGGAAACGGCTTTCTGGCTCGATCAATTGGCGATGGCGGAGGACTTGGAGGGTCATATTTCATCCGATCCGTTGCCTTGCATCATTGCAGGAGATTTCAATGCCCCGCACTTGGGCACCATCTACCGCCAGTTGTCACGCAAGTTAAAGGATGCCCATGCAGAGGCGGGCTTTGGTTGGGGATTTACTTTCCCAGGAGAAACTCGCAATCCTCTGGCATTTGGTGGGCCTTGGCTGCGCATCGACCATGTGCTTGTGGACTGGCACTGGAGTCCGGAGGTGTGTTGGACCGAAGAGTCTAGAAAGTCACAGCATCGGGCTGTTGCAGCTTCTCTTCGATGGAGGCAGGGAAGCTGATTTCAAATTGATCAAACGGTGGAGCCTCTCGCAAAAACCCAGGTAGCCAAGTCATTCCTGGCCCGAACAGCCTGTGTCGGGGCCGGGCATGTGCCCCATTACGATGGGTTGTGCAAGAGGCTTGGTGTATCACAGCGGCGAACGGAACCTGTAGATCGCGTGGCACGGCTTGGCGTCAGGGCAGGCCATTTGGAAGATGCACCGCTGCTCGATCACGCTTGTGGCGACTCCTGTCAGCGGCCCGTGGGACTATCAGCCAGCCAAGGCTCGACCCATGGGTGCTGACACGCTGAAAGTCAGCAGAATAGCGGTTCAAGCCGCTGCTGCCAGCCGTCCACGACTGTTTCGACCACCCGTCCGGCCAATTTGAGTCGTGCGGCTGCCTTGTCGCGGTCCTGGGCACGCAAAAAATGGAAGCAGCGCTGCAGTTCACGGGGCTGCTTGGGACCCTGGTACTTGAGTTTGCCCAGAATATCCTCTTCCAGGGCGGCCGTGTCAGTGCTGTCAGTGGCAAGTCCCGCGCTGTCGATAGAGGGCGTTGCCACGAAGCTGCGCACCATCCGGTAATGCTCCTGGCACAACCACCGGGTTAACCGCACGGCATTCCGCATGATTCTTGGCAGCTCGGCAGGATCGCGTTGCGGTGCTACCACCAGTCCCAAGCGCCGCATCCTGCTGACCAACCGCGAACTCGGTGCCGAGGCCCATGGCAAAGGCGTGCAGTTGGGCCTCAACTTCGCCGACACCGCCCCGGAACTCTTTGCCGGGCTGGAGATGGGAGAAGACGCCCTGCGTGTCCTGAACGATTACCGCAAACTGCATGCCCGCATCACCGCCGACGTCAAAGCTGAACTGCCGCAGGTCCGTGCGGCTGTGGCGTGGTCGAAACGGATGTGAGTTGAGGACAAACCGAAGCACTCACATCTTCGATCATGTCCGACCTCATCCTCTATCAGTTCAGCCGGGATCGTGTGGAAGTCGGTGATGCCAAGGATTTTCTGTCCAGGTTTGGCAAGAGCAGTCTGCCGACAGGCAAAAAGCTGGAAGCCATGATGAACAGCGTGGCCTTGATGATCGACGGCTACAATCACGATCCCCGAGAAATCTACGCCATTCCCGAGACCAGGAAATTTTACCAGCAACTTTGGGAGGTCTGGCCCTACTGGCTGTATTTCTGCAATCTGGACACCGAGAACCTGATGATGATGGTGATGTGCTGCCTCGGTTCACTGGATGCGCTCAAGGTTCAGGTAAGGCCACAAGTCTAGGTGCAGATCAATCCCTTGGAGGTGGTTGGGTTCATCAGTGGCGGTTTTGTGCCGATGAATGAGATGTGTGAGCGTGCCGGGATGAGTGAGCGTAAGATCTTCGACCGAACCAAGGCAGTGTTCGAGTATTTCAATCTGCCTTTTGATACGGGTCCACCCCAGAGGTAATCTGAGCCAATGCCCTCCGAGCTCAACTCCCTCATCGCCGAGGCCACTTCCTACGCTCGTTTCACAATGAAGACGAGCGGCTGCCTGGCTCCGATCATGATGGCGGCCACGGAGCAGGGAATCATCCTCTTCAGCCCGGACAAGATGAGCGATACGGGAGCCAAGGACGATTTCGCCAACAAAGTCCGTCTGATCACTGCCTCGTATGGTGCTTCTGCGGTCGTGCTCATTGTGGAATCCTGGATCACCAAAGCCAAGTCAGATGAGCCATTATTAATCCGGCACAAAGAAAGAACATCAAGCTGCATACTGAGTTGAACTTGAGGTGAAGAAGGAGCGGATGCGCTCTGGCTGCTTCTGGCAGGAGATC
>NZ_JBIIKX010000157.1:0-3016 GCF_044232965.1 Prosthecobacter sp. | reverse complement strand
AGCGGCAGATCGAGGATGCGGATGATTTCGGGGAGCTTCTTGCGGAACTGCGGGGCGGCGAGCATCCCGGCCGCACACTCGCGCGTCATCGTCTTGGAAAGGAACACCGGATCACCCGATTGCTGGTTGGTCTGCACGACGCCGGTTTGCAGATGATCCTCCACGGCGGTGCGCGCTTCGATGGCCTCGACCGGCACGAATCCAAGGCTCTCAGCCTTTTCGGAGTAGCGCACCATGGCGATGGACACGGTGCGGCTGCCCTTGATGAACCAGATGTGTTTTGGAGCGATCACATCGGCGATCTCCCTCGCGAACTGGGAATCCTCGCGGTCCAGGCCCGGCAGCACGATGCGCGGACGGCCCTCGCAGTCCGCCTGGCCCTTCTGCCAGACGCGCTGCTCGCGGCAATGCTTGTCCACGATGCCGGGTTGGCGGTTCTCAAACCACGCGCACACGTGCTCCATGGTGCGTTCGGCGCAGTGGGCGTGCAGGCATTTGAAGGCGGGCGGGCGCGAGGCAAACACCACCGTGTCGCTGCCGGCCTCGGCCTTGAGATCGCCGGAGTGCTCGTGCTCCCACGGGCAGCGCACGGCCCACTTCGATTCGTCCGGGTCGATGCATTCGCCCAGCAGTTCGGCGGAGCGGAACAGGGCAGCGATGTCCAGCGAGGCGAGGTCGCCCTTGAACGCAGACCACCACGGCAGCTCCTTAGCGGGACGGCCTGCGGCCCGCTTGTCATCGGGCTTCTCGAAGCCGAACCACTCGCAGAGCTGCGCCCATTTCACCTCGGGGATTTCGCCCGTGACTTCCCATGTGTAGCGATGGCCGGTGCGATGAATGGAGGGCGCGACGACGAGGTTGAACCCGTTGAGATAAAGCTCCGCGTTCACCTGCGGCGTGAGCGCCACCGTGGGTGGCTTGCGCGCTTTGAGCAGGTGTGGAGGAAGGTCGCGGCAGATGAAGTGGAGATGAGCGCCACCGCCGGTGCGCTCACGGGGCACGTCGGCAAGGCGGGGATGCTCCGCAAGCCAGGCACGGACCGATTCGCCTGAATCCGCCTTGCTGTCGAGATCCACGGCCACGAAGGGCGGACGCACCACGACGCCGAGGTTGTTGTCGGTGTGCGGCCCCAGCACTTTGTTCAAATCGTCGAGCGACACATCGGCGGACTTGTGATCGCGCCAGCCCTTGCACCAGGGTCGTTTGCCCTGCTCCTTGTCCTCGCCTTTGGTGGGCGGAAAGAGATGATGCACCGCCCAGTGGAACTGCTGTAAATAGAAACGCGCGGCGGTGAGGCGGTCCCATTCGTTGATGTCGGCGGGGATGTGGAAGCTGCTGCCATTCTTGCTGCCACTTTTGGCAGCAGAATCACTTCCATCGCTGCCATTTTTGGCAGCAGGATCGTTCCCGGCGCTGCCATTTTTGGCAGCAAGCTCAGTGTTGCTGCCATTCTTGCTGCCACTTTTGGCAGCAGAATCACTTCCGGCGCTGCCACTTTTGGCAGCAAGCTCGGTGTTGCTGCCATTCTTGCTGCCACTTTTGGCAGCAGAATCGGTGCTGCCTCCGGTTTTGGCTTCAGTGCGCTGCCATTTTTCGGCTGCTGTACGACGGAAGAGGGTGCGCTGCGGCACGTCGAACCGCTCCGCCACGGTGCGAAGCGGCTCACTCGTCTGCTCGTAATGAGCGCGAATCGCTGGCCAGTCTGGTTTCATGCTTCGTGATTCCAGGCCAGTCCGTTTTTCTTTGCGGCCTCTCTCCGCTGCTGGCTCCACTGCTCCCAGTCGGTGTAGCGCTCTTTGCAGGGCGCGGACCAGGCGTATTGAGGAAAGGTTTCCCAGTGGTCGAACATTGGCCACACGGGTTTCTCACCGCGCTCGAGCGATCGGAACATGGCGGCCAGACTGCGACCCAGTTCATTCGTCACCTCGGAATCCAGGAACGTGAACTTGCGCTCGTTGAACCACTCCTTGTCGCGGATGTTGAGGCGCCAGACCCATTTCAGCGAGCCGTAGGGCCGGAAACGAAACCGCCAGAGGCGCCCGTCCACGGTGACGCCGTACAACCCGTCCCAGGTCACGAACTTCCCGCGACGCGTTTCTTGCAGAACTCCTCCGGCCTCCAGCAGACCGGCGGCGATGGGCTCGATCAGAAACCGGCGCATTCGCACCGACTCATGGTCGCTGCGGAAACGCACCTCCCATGGATGGTGGTTGGGTTTGTTGATTGGCAGGGTGATCATGGAATGTGAGTGCCGGGTTGTGCCGCAGGGGGGATTCAGGCAGCGATCCCCGTGCTTGGTTTGGTGCCGCCATTCTCCTTCCGCCACTCTTCGTAGCGCGTGGTCGCCGCGTTGGACCAGGCGTAGCGCGGGAACGACGGATCAAGGTCGAACATCGGCCACACGGGGGTCTGGTTGCTTTGCAGGGCACGGATCAAGGCGGCCAGATCGCGTCCGGTTTGTTCGCTGATCTCCTCATCGAGCAAACTGAACTCCTTGGCATTGAGAAGACCGAAGCCGTCACGGGAGGGCGTGCCCAGCGTGATGCGCCACAACCAGCGCAGGTGGCAATATGGGAACAGCCGGAACGCCCAGGAGCCGCCGTCCAGGTGGAGGTGATAGAGATTGTGGACCGGGCGCAGTTTGCCGCCGCGCGCGTGTTTAGGGGTGACGCCGGAGGCGATGAGTCCGTGGGCGATGGGCTGGACAAGCTGAGGACGCATCCTGTCGTCCTCGCCTGGCTTGAAATGGATGTCCCAGCGATGGCGATTTGGCTTGGTGGTGGGTGTTGCGGGTGCGTTCATGTGGAGTGCATTGTGGGTTCGGGTGTCGAATGCGAAGGCGCGATGCCCTCGTAAAATTCCAAAGCAGCACGGCTGACGAACACGCCGTTGAACCACGCCTTGAGATTGAGGCCTGCGAGTGTGCGCACACGAGAGAGCGCCACGTAGGCCTGGCCGGGTTCACGGGCGGCTCTCACGTCGATGTAAGCCGAGTCGAGAGTGAGGCCCTGCGCTT